>CALQTN020000059.1 GCA_943333505.2 Asaia bogorensis
GCTGATCAACGTCTCGACCCGCAAATTCGGCCGCGCGGTGCGGCTGCCGGGCGGCGATGTTCCGGCCGCGAAGGGCGATGGCCGCTCGAAGTCGGCGGTGTCGCGCCGCTTCGTGGCGTTGTCCGCTGAGCACATGGCGGAATGGATGGCCTCGGACCTCTCGTCGCTAGACCTGCTAGCGATCCAGATCGACGGCATCCATATAAAGGAGGAGTTGCTGCTGGTGGCGGCGGTCGGGATCGACGCGCAGGGGAGTAAGCATCCGCTTGGCGCGATCGAGGGCGCCACCGAAAGTGCTGCCACCGTGCAGGCGCTGCTCGACAATCTGGTTGGGCGCGGCCTGGACCCGTCGATCTGCCGCCTGTTCATCGTCGACGGCGCCAAGGCGCTGACCAAGGCGATCCGGCGGACGTTCGGCAGCCATACGCCGATCCAGCGCTGCCAGGTGCACAAGGCGCGCAACATCACCGAGCGCTTGCCCAAGGCCATGCAGGCGTCCGTCCGCCGGACGCTGCGTCAGGCCTGGGAACTGGACGACGCGGACAAAGCGGAGAAGCTCATCCGAAATCTGGCCCGACGGCTGGAACACGACGCCCCCGGCGTGCGGGACAGCATTCTGGAGGGCCTGGACGAAATCCTCACCGTCAACCGCCTCGGCCTGCCTGCCGAACTGCGTCGCTCGCTGGCTTGCACCAACATCATCGAGAACATGAACGGCACGGTCAGGCGCGTCTGCCGCAACGTGAAGCACTGGCGAGATGCTGCGATGGCCCTGCGCTGGACGGGAGCCGCCATGCTGGAAGCCGCCAAAGGCTTTCGTCGTCTCAAGGCCCATCGCCAACTGCCGATCCTCAAGGTCGCACTGGCCGCTCATGGCGCCAGGCACACCATCAAACCAGTTCTTGCAAGGCAGAGCGCCGCAGCATAACGTCCAAACCAGCGGCGCTCGATCGGCCAATTTCAACAGAGATCGGGACATCCCCTCGCGGTAACGCCCGAGCCTATAGCTAAGAATTTTTGACCCCCGGCAGACGCAAACAAACGATCGGACCAAAATCGCGTCGCCGGCCTTCCTGGGGTCAAGATAGGTATAGCGATGGTTCCGCAGCAGTTTAAGAATTTTGTCCGTGGCGATCAATTGGTGACCATGTCGGACATGCTGCAACACACCACACTTGATTGCCAGCGCCGGGCCACGCGTCAATTCCCGTATGCGTCTGCGGGCGGGGAACGTCTGCCGGTGTTCTTCTGGCAGCGAAAGGTCATGCAGAAACTCGCTAAGGAAATAGCGCCCCGGTGCGGTCCGGAAAAATCTGCTTCGGTCGCGGTATTTTACGATATCCTCGCTGATACGAGCACCGAGCGTCTTGTGCTGTTCTTTGCCATAGAGATTTGCCGGAACCAGACCCGCCCGATGTGCTTCCGCCAGGATCGCGCGCGAACTTAGCGGGCGCATTTCAGCCCGCAAAATGGTTGCAGCGATATCTAGGTAGGCATCCACTTGCTGGTTCCTGAAGGCAATGTTTACAACTACGTGCAGCCATCAAACCAGCCGCTGCTGCGCCTGTGAGGCGGTTGAACGCGGTTCGTCTTATCGCAGCGTTTACGCGAGTCTGTTGCACCAAATCCGCGCGGCAGAGGACAACCAGCCGCGTATGAACAATCAGGTTGGTGGAAAATTCATCGCTTCGCAATATCACGTCCCTGCGCCATCAACCGGTATGGCGAGGCTTGGCCCCTCACCTAAGATCGCAAAGGGCACGAGGAGAGACGCAGATAGGACTTTACTGAATGAGGCACGTTGATACGCCAGAAGTTATAGGCGGCTATCCACATGCGCAAAGTGTGCAATTTTTCATGAGATCATGACGCAGGATTCAGGGCGCGACAGCGCGCTTGGTCCAAACTTGCTTTACTGTCGCACCGTCGTGGCACGAAGAACAATGCTTCAATGGGCCGAAGAGTGGGCCGAAAATCTTTTTTGATACGTACAATTCATTGATATTAAATGATTTTCATTGGCGGATGGGGTGGGATTCGAACCCACGGTACGCTCACACGTACGGCGGTTTTCAAGACCGCTGCCTTAAACCACTCGGCCACCCATCCTGCGGCGGTGCAAGCATCGCGCAGCCCGACAATACATCCACGCCGCCAGACAGGAAAGGGCATCTCCATACGCTCAGCATGCAGCAGGCTCGCGCGGCGCTGGATTGCCGTTCCTTACCAAAGCTGATGACACGAGGCGATTCGGGCCGCTAGCGTGCAACAGCTTTGTGGCATGAGAGAAATGATGCGGTTTTCAACCGTTTTTGCGATGGGAATCACAGGTGCGGTCGCATGTGGTGTGGGCTTGGCGCAATCCGTTGCGCCCGCGCAGGTTGCTGAAAACCCGACCGCGATCTGGAACTTTCAGGCCGAGAACGCCTCGGTCGGTCTCGGCCGGATCACTGACCGCTACTATACAAATGGTTTGCGGATCGGTTGGACATCGCCCATCGGGGCGGTGCCAGCCAGTTTGGCACAAGCCGCGCGTGCCTTGCTTGGCGAGGGAAGTCAGCGTGTCAGCGTTGACGTCAGCCAAATGATCTATACCCCGCTCGCCACCAAGGTCGCCGTGCCGCCGGTTGGCGATCGGCCCTATGCGGGTGTGCTGATGGCGCAGGTGGCCCTGGTGCAGGACACCGCCACCAGCCGGACCCAATTGGGCGCAGGCGTTGGTGTGCTCGGGCCGGCGGCCCTGGGACAACAGGTGCAGAACGGATTTCACTCCCTGATCGGTCAGGCCAGTAATCTTGGCTGGGGGCGCCAATTGGCGAATGAGCCCGTGGTGCAAATCGCGGCCCGTCGGGTTTGGCGGGTCGGTTTGGGCGACAACGTCGGCTTGCAGAACGATATCCTGCCGGCTTTGGCGGCCGAAGCCGGCAATTTGCGGGTCTCCGCCCAGGCGGGCTTCACCCTCAGGATCGGGCAGGGGCTGGAGAGCGATTTCGGCCCGGTGCGGATCCGGTCCGGGCTCTCCGGCGGGGACGCCTTCGCCGCAGATGATTTCGCCTGGTATGTGTTCGCCGGCCTGCATGGCCACGCGGTGGCGCGGGACGCCGCGCTCGATGGCAATCTGTTCGTTGCCGGCCCCTCAGTGCAGCGCACCCCGCTGGTGGGTGAAGCCACGGCCGGTTTCGCGCTGATGGCCTATGGCATGCGACTGACTTATAGCCATGTGCTGCAGACCCAGCAGTTTCGCCGCCAGAAAGGCGGGCTGCACCAGGTCGGCTCACTCGCGTTAGGGGTTCGGTTTTAATGAAAATTGCGGTTATTGCGCCGGGGATGATGGGGGCAGCGGTGGCCCAGCGGCTGCACGCGTGTCGGGCGACGGTGGCTGTGACCCTCGAAGGCCGGAGTGCGGAAAGTGCCGCCCGTGCCATCGGGTTGATGCAGTTCCCAACCGAGGCCGCGCTCGCGTCATGGGCCGATGTGGTTCTGTCGATCCTGCCGCCGGGCGATGCCCTGGCGCTGGCGCGGCGGCTGGCACCTGTCCTGGTGCCGCGCGGTACCGCGGTGACATTCGCGGACTGCAATGCGGTCAGCCCAGCGACCGCGGCCGAAGTCGCTGCCGCCTTACCTGGGGTCGGCTTCGTCGATATCGGTATTATCGGCGGCCCACCGCGTGGCGATGATGCAGGCCCCCGGCTCTATGCCTCGGGGGAAGCGGCAGCTCGCCTTGACGAACTCTGCCAGCGTGGCATCGATCTCCGCATCATCCCGGGCGGCATCGGTGCGGCCTCGGCATTGAAGATGGGCTATGCGGGCATCACCAAGGGCATCACCGCGCTCGGCACCGCCATGGCGCTTGGGGCAACCCGGGCTGGGGCGGCCGACGCATTGCGCGCAGAACTTGCGGCGAGCCAGCCCGAGATTTTGCGCTATCTGCAACGATCCGTCCCAGATATGTTCCCCAAGGCCTATCGCTGGGTCGCCGAAATGGAGGAGATCTCGGCATTTCTGGACAAAAGTCCGGCCGCCCCGATCTATCAAGGCGCTGCGGGTCTTTACCGCCAGATCGCTGCGGACCAATCTGTTCCACAGCCTGCTGGTGAAGTTGCGCAGCTTCGCCATTTTTATCGCAAGGATTAACCCACATGACCATCGATGCCCGCCTCGCCGAACTCGGCCTGATCCTTCCGCCACCGCCGAAGCCTGGTGGTAATTACGTGCCGTTCCGCATCGGCGGCGGGTTGTTGTTCCTGTCGGGCGTTGGGCCGCGCCATCCCGATGGCACCAGCATGGTCGGCGTGGTCGGGGCGGATGTATCGGTCGAAACCGCGTATCAGGCGGCAAGGCTGTGCGGACTTAACTTGCTCAGCAACATCAAAATGGCCCTGGGCAGCCTGGATCGGGTCGATGCCATTCTCAAAGTGCTGGGCATGGTCAACGCTGTGCCGGATTTTGCCCAGCATCCGGCAGTGATCAATGGCTGCACCGATCTGTTCGTTGAGGTGTTTGGCGAAAATGGTCGCCCGGCCCGCAGTGCCGTCGGCATGGGCAGCCTGCCCGGGCGGATATCGGTGGAGGTTGAGGCGATCGTGGCGATCCGATGAGGGCAGGGCTGCCAGGCCTGTTTGTTCTGCTGGCACTTGCCAGTCCGACGGTGGCGCAATCATTCGCACCGATTACCGTCGTCAAGGTGCGCGCTCCGGCTTACGGCCAAATTCTTCGGATCACACCCAAGGTCGGCTCGGTTGATGTTCGCGTGATCACCGTCGATCGTGGTCGCTGCCGTGCGGTCAGTGCGGCGCTGATGGGCAATGAAGGGGTGCTGTCCACCAAAATGCCCTTTCAACTCGGGTTAAATCGCTGGGTGAAGGTCGAGGTCTTTGGCGTTTCCTGTCCTGCACATGAAGTGCAGGTCGAAACCGGCTCTGGCCGATGGGAGTTTCGCTTTGATTGAGCGGGCGAAGACCGTCCTAACTTAGATCATGATGACCGCGCCGATCAGCGGTCATCATGCTCCAACCTCCGCCAGAAACCCCTCGACCAGCGCATTAAACACTGCCGGCCGCTCGAAATACCCGGAATGCCCCGCCTGCGGAATTTGCGCGAACCGCACGCCCGGGTTCATCGCCGCCACGGCTTCGAGGGCGACTGGCGGGATCACCATGTCTTCGGCGTTGGCGATGAACAGGACCGGACAGGTGACCTGGGCCAGATCGGAAGGCGCGCGGACGCGGCCGGCCATCAGCTTCATCCGCAAGGCGTTCTTGTCGAGACCGGCATTCTGATCGTCGATGTGTTTGTATAGCAGGTGCGTAGCAGGTTGTTCGGTGGCCATGCGGCGACCCCCGGCGGGGTGGATGCCAGCTGCCATGTAATCTGCCATTGCGGCATTGCTGGCGATTTCCCATGCGGCGAGGCGGGGCAGGAAATCGGTGCGGATCTGCTTGGGATCGATGCTGCCGGTGGTTGCCGCCAGCACCATCGCGCGCAATCCGGCAGGCTTGCTCAGCGCGTGTTCGACGCTGGTCCAGCCGCCCATTGACTGCGCGACCAAGCGGTAATCGGTAAGGCCGAGATGGGCGATCAGGGCGGCGAGGTCAGCGGCATATTTGCCAGGATCAGGGCCGTCGGGCGGCATGCTCGACGGCGCGAAACCGCGATGGGCGAAAATTATGCAGGTATAGTGTGGCGCAAAATGCGCAACCTGCTGATACCACGACATATGATTGCCGCCGAGACCATGGGCGAAAATGATCGCCGGGCCGCTGCCGGTGATTTCATAGGAGATGCTGCAATCCGGGCGGGCAAGTGTGCCAAGGCGGCGGGGCGGTGGGTTGATCATAAAATTTCTCCTATTTTTCCAGCCAGGCGAGCCATGCCTCTGCCGCTTTGTTGCCGTTCGCTGCGGCCGTTTGAAACAGCTTCTTCGCCGCGGGAATGTCCTGCTTAGCACCCCAGCCACGATACAGCATGACGGCGAGGTTGTTCTGCGCGCTCGGCAGACCATGGTCTGCGGCCACCCGCAAGTGGCGCAGTGCCACGGCGTCCGCGGTCGGGTTGCCAGTGCCTGGCTTCTGGCGCGCCGCCTTCAGAAAATCATAATAGGTTATGGTGCGCTGGATAAAAAAATCACCATCCTGCTGGGCGCCGAGTTGGAACCAGTGCAAAGCCGCCTCCTGGTCAGGATCGGCGCCGCGCCCGTCATGCACCAGCGCGCCGAGCTGCCAGGCTGCCCCCGGCACACGCTGTTCGGCCGCGCGCATCAGCAGTGGCACCGCCACTTCGTCATCCTGCTTGACCCCGTCGCCGCGCAGGAACAGCAGCGCGAGCCGATACTGGGCAATCCCAACCCCTTGTCCGGCGGCATAGAGGAACCATTTTGTCGCCTCGCGACTATCCCGATCCGCGCCCCGCCAACCCGCTTCCAGCAAGGCCGCAAGCCGCACCTGCGCCTCGGCATCGCCGCGCTCGGCGGCACGGCGATACCAAACCCGCCCGGCCGCATCATCGGCCGGGGTGCCGATCCCGCGTTCGTACATCTGGCCAAGGCGGCGCTGGGCGTCTGGCAGTCCAGCCTCGGCGGCGCGTTGGGTCCAGGCCAACGCCGCCGGCAGATCAGCTGGCCCGCCCCGACCGTTGAGCAGATAAAACCCCAACGCGGCCATCGCCTGCGGATGGTTCTGGAGCGCGGCGCGTTGCAACCACACCCGGGCGAGCCCCTCGCTGCGGGCCATGCCGCGCCCGTGTTCGAGTAGAGATGCGAAATTGGCCTGCGCCAGCGCCAGCCCTTGCTCGGCGGCGCGACCGATCCAGATCGCGGCCTGGGCATCGTCACGGGCGATGCCAGTGCCGTTGGCCAGCAGCATCCCCAGCGCGTTCTGAGCGAGCGCCAGCCCTTGATCGGCGGCGCGACGATAGAGCCTGATGGCTTCGGCCGGGTCCTGGCGCACGCCGTCACCGGTTTCGACCAGCATGGCGAGGTTGAACGCGGCGATCGGACTATTCTTCTCCACCGCCAGACGCAGCCACTTGGCCGCCAGTGCCGGGTTCCGCGGCACCATCAGGCCCTGGGAATACATCACCCCAAGCCGGTTGGCGGCGTTCGGTTCGCCGGCTTCGGCGGCCCGGGTCAGATAGAGCAGCGCCAGCACAGTATCGCGGGCAAGCCCCTTGCCCTGCGCGTCAGGACCATCGGCATAGAGGGCGCCCAGGGCGGCAATCGCCGCGGCCGATCCGTGATCGGCCGCGCGATGGAACCAATCTGCCGCCTGGGGGATATCGATTGGTCCGGCTTCGCCCTGTTGCAGCATGAACCCGAGGTTGAATTCTGCGTCGGCGAGGCCCTGCTCGGCGGCGCGGCGGAACCAGGCCAAAGCGGTGGCCGGGTCGCGCGGCAGGCCATTGCCATGCTGGAGCGCAAACCCGAGCGCGTTTTGCGCCGGCGCGTGGCCCAGCGCCGCCGCCCTGCGCAGGGCGGCGAGGGCCGGCTCAGGCCGTCCGGCGCGCAATTCCGCCTGGCTGGTTTCGTAAAACGCCGTCGCGTCGTCGGCTGCGGCGGCTAGCCCCGCACCACCGAGCCACACCAGCACGCCCGCAATCAGGCGCCAGTACATCACGCCGCGCGGCGGCTCAGAACATCATGGGCATGGCGGAAATTCGCCACCATTTCGGTCGCAGGCTGGGCGCCGGAGAACAGCACATGGCCCGACAGGGCAAAGCTCGGCACCCCCGATATTCCGGCATTGCGCGCCATCGCATCGCCATTGACCACGATGTCCAAGCCGTCTGTACCTGCGAGCATGGCCTGCACCAATTCCGCTTTCAGCCCGGCGCCATCGGCGATATCGGCAAGCGTTGCCGCATTGCCGATATCGCGGCCCTCGCAGAAAAAGCCCTTGAACAGCGCCTCGACCACCGCGTCCTGAACGTCATGCTGCCCTGCGAGCCAGATCACCCGATGGGCTGCAACTGTGTTCGGGGTGTGCGATTGCCGATCGAGATGGAATTCCAGCCCGAGTTTGGCGGCAACGCCGGTGATGTTCGCATCGATCTCGGCGCACCGTTCCGCGCTGCCGAACTTCGCCATCCGGTAGGTCATCCGGTCGCGTCCTTCGGCGGGCATGTCGGGATTGAGCTGGAACGGGTTCCAGTGCACTGAGAATTCCAGCCCGCCCGCCGCCAATTCGGGCAAGGCCAATTCGAGCTGGCGCTTGCCGATATAGCACCACGGGCAGATCACGTCCGAAATGATGTCGATGCGGTTGAGCGGGCGGTCCATAATCGGCTCCTTGTCCGGTGCTGCTTTGGGTGCGATCTTACACCGCTTTGGCACTTTGGGGAGGCCCGCAATGGACGGCACGCCGTATCGCTCCGCCTTGATTATCGGCACCGGGCCGGGGTTGAGCGCCTCGCTCGCCCGCCGCTTCGCCGCTAACCGCATCGCTGTCGCGGTCGCTGCCCGCAACATCGACAAATTGGGCCCGCTTTGCGCCGAAACCGGGGCCACCGCCTACGCCTGCGATGCTGCCGATCCTGCGTCGGTTGCCGCCCTGTTCACGACCGTCGATACCGCCCAGGGCGCGCCCGATGTCGTGGTCTACAACCCATCCGCCCGGGTGCGCGGGCCGATTATCGATCTCGATCCGGAAGCGGTGCGCCGCGCGGTCGAGATCAGCGCCTTCGGCGCGTTCCTGGCCGCCCAGCAGGCGGCGCGGCGGATGCTGCCGACCGGGCGTGGCGCGATTCTGTTTACCGGGGCAACCGCCGGGGTGAAGGGCTTCGCGCAGTCATCAGTTTTTGCGATGGGTAAGTTCGCCATGCGCGGGCTGGCGCAATCACTTGCCCGCGAATTATCGCCCCAGGGCATCCATGTCGCCCATTTCGTCATCGATGGCGGGATAAGGAGTGCGGCGCGACCCATGCCCAATGATAACCCGGACAGCCTGCTCGACCCCGATGCGATCGCGGAGACCTATTGGCACGTGATACACCAGCACCGCAGCGCGTGGAGTTGGGAGGTTGAGGTCCGGCCATGGGTGGAACGGTTCTGACCTATCCGGTGATCGCCGCGCGCCGAGCATGAGAGCGTGATGACCCTAGATCAGCATCCGTTCAATCGGCTTCGATTGGACGGATAAAGATGATCTTAAAAACAAGACTCTCGAGCGCGTCTGCTGATTCAACTTCAACCGACCACGCTCTCGGTGGAACCACACCAAGGTCTGACCACGTGATCAAACAAGGCGTTAGAGCATGGGGACCGCGCCAATCAGCGGTCATTATGCTCTAATATCCCGAGCGGCGCGCCATAGACCGCCTTGCCACCGCGTGCGATGAAGCCGGCCAAATTTCGTGCTCCCGTCGGGTCAAGACGAGAATTTGGCACGTTAATGTTGCTTGGGGAATTGCTATGTCATCGCCTGACGGGTCACTGCGACCCGATAATGGGTCGCTTTGGCCCGATCTTGGCGCGACTTTGCGTTTGGCGTTGCCGCTTATCGCCAGCCAGATTGCCGGCTTCAGCACCAATATCGTCGAAGTCGTGCTCGCCGGCCATCTCGGGCCGGAAGTGCTTGGCGCAGTCGCGGTCGGCAATAATGTCTGGATGATCCCGCTGATGGGGGTGGTCGGCACGATGATGGCGATGCCGCCGTCGATTGCCCAGTTGGATGGCGCGGGACGGCGCGGCGAAGTCGCGGCGATGTTCCGTCAGGGGCTGTTTCTGGCGATCGCACTGGGCTTCCTGGTCGGTGCGCTGGTGTTTGCGGTCAGTGCCTGGGTCGGGCCGGTATTCGGCATAGATCCGGCATTACATGCTGATATTACGGCATTTTTACGTGCAATTGCGGCCGGTGGGCCGGCTCTTGGGGTGTCGGTTGCCTGCAACGGTTTGGCCAATGGCGCATCGCGGCCGCGTGTCACCATGATCGCCAACCTCGCCGCGGTGCTCTTGCTGATCCCGGTCGCTTGGGCGCTCATGTATGGTCGGCTTGGACTGCCGGCGATGGGCGCGTTCGGGTCAGGCTTGGCCAATACGATTGTTTTGTGGATTCAAGCGTTTGCGATGCTGATTTATGTCCGATTTGCACCTGGTTTCGCTGATTTGGGTTGGGATCGTGGACGAATTACCCCGGATTTCGAGGTGATCGCCAGCCTCCTGCGGGTCGGCGTGCCGATGTCGGTTTCGGTGCTCCTGGAAGTTGGCATGTTCAGCACTGTCGGCGTGATGATCGGCGGGCTTGGCGCGATCGCGGTGGCGAGCCATCAAATCGTGCTCAATGTCGCCGCTGTCAGTTTCATGGTGCCACTTGGCCTGTCTGTGGCGATTACCGTCCGGGTTGGCAATGCGGTCGGCCGCAAGGACCCCGCAGGGGTGCGGCGTGCTGGATTGGCGGGACTCGCTTTGGCACTGGTCACGCAATTCTTTTCCTCGGGCCTGATGCTGCTGTTTCCGACCACCATCCTCGGCTTCTATTCGGATGACGCGGCGGTGATCCAGGGCGGGCTGGCGCTGTTGGTGATTGCGGCGATCTTCCAGCTATCGGATGGCATTCAGGTCGCGGCATCGGGGGCGTTGCGTGGGCTGAAGGACACCATGGTGCCGATGCTGGTGACGGCGATCGCGTATTGGGGGGCCGGGATGCCGCTGGGATGGTATCTCGCGTTCACACGCGGGTTTGGCGCGGCGGGCATGTGGATGGGCATGGTGGCGGGCCTGTCAGTGGCGGCCGTGCTGCTGGCGGTGCGGTTCATGCATAAATCGCGACGAGCGTGATCCATGGGTCGCGGCGTGCGCGGGCAGGTTTTTTTCTGGCATGGCAGACCCAACCGAAACCCCTTGCGCGACACCGGTGCTGCTTGTAGGAGGAGCGCCGTTGCTGCTGTAGCTCAGTGGTAGAGCACTCCCTTGGTAAGGGAGAGGTCGAGAGTTCAATCCCCTCCAGCAGCACCATTTCCTCGTTTTAAAACAATGCATTATCGGCTACGGCCGCTGAAAAAGTAGTAAACGGTTGACGTTTACTACTTTTGAGCACAGCGTGCGCTTGTAGCGGAGGCGTGCGTGGGACGGCATAAAAAAGCTAATTTGGCGGCTGGTGAAGGCGAGATCGCAAAAAAAACTCGCGCGAATCCGATCCGCGACACCCTAACCAAGGTGCGTGGGCTGCATCACTCAGCTGTGATTTATAAGTGCGAGGCCAGCAGCTACTGGCAGTTTCGCGTCTATCTGGAAGGCAAGCTGCGCAAGCGCACCACTCAAGAGATCGAGCTAGACAAAGCGCAGCGCAAAGCCAAGCTGATCTACGCGGATATGGTGATCAGCGTAAACAGCGGCGAGACCAAAGCAGAGCCAAGCTCCCGACGCTCATTGGACATCGTAGCTAAAAGTCTCTGGGCCAAAAACCTGACACGCATCAAAAATGGTGAGCTGCACAAGGACAAGGTCAACAAGGACCAATATGTCTACGAGCGCCATATCAAGCCGTTCTTTGGCCAAATGGACATTAAGACCATCGACACCGACCAGTTGGAGCTGTTCAAAAGCTATCTGGCTGACCGAGAACTCAGCGCTGGCTCGCAGCTCAGCTATCTCAATTTGGTGATTTCGCTGCTCAAAGAAGCCCAGCTTAAAAAACTGATTACCAATCTACCCCCGAAGCCACGCGTGCGCATCGATGACGGCGTGCGTGGCTACTTCGACGACAGCGAATTTAGCAAATTGTGGAGCTTCTTGGCTGCGAACGAAGACATGGTTTATGACGCCAAGGACGGCAGCGGACGCACATACCGCAAGACACACATCACCGAGGAACTGCGCCACTTGGCGTTTTTTATGGTGCATACCTACATCCGTCCCACAGACATTAAGGTTATCAAGCACCAGGACATTCGGCTCGCTGACAAGGGCGGCCTCACGTTCTTGGTGCTGGAGCATGAGAAGACCAAGCGGCACACGAAAAACATGGTCAGCACCGAGCTTGGCCTCTCTGCTTATCAGCGCGTCTTGAATCTTCGAGAACGTGAAGGCATCGAGGTGTCACCGGACAGCTATGTGTTTCTCCCCGGTATGTTAAACCGTGACACCGCACTGCAAAAGCTATCTGCTCAGTTTAATGCTGCCCTGCACATAACTGGTATGACCCATGATCGGCACGGCAAGCCACGGACGCTCTACAGCTTGCGCCACACTGCTATCGTGCGTTCGCTGCGCAAAGGCATCCCAATAGAGTTAGTAGCATCCAACAGCCGCACTAGCCCAGACATGATCCGACGCTTCTACGGTAGTCACATAGACAGCATCCTGGAGACCGGCACGATCTATGTGGACAAGGAGCGGGAGCAGCGCGAGGCATTTAACGCGAAGTTCGGCGGGATAGAGGCTGAAATAATCAAAATCCTCGCCGAAGAGGCAGATGAAACAGCGGAAGGCTTGGAAGAGAGCGCTGAGACTGCCAAGTTGCAATCAGCGATCGCTGCGCATCACGCCAATGCCGTAGAGGCAGCGGCAGCGCCGGCACTGCGCAAGCCCACCCCTCGCGCGCGGTCACCGAAGGGTTGAGTCGTATGACAGGTCGCCAGGGCATGGATTATGATGACCGAGGTGTACACCGGCCCAGCTGGGATTACCACAATCACCGCCCTGGCCCGGCAGACCAACCACAAGATTGTCAAGGTACATCGCCCTGGCAAAGTTCAACAAGGCTCGTACCCGGGATCGGCACTGAGGGGGAGCTGGCGCGCTTTTCCTTAGCCAGCCAACTCCACCGCCGCGCGCATCATGGTGTCGTTCACGTCGATATACGCTTGGGTCACGCGGATATCCCGGTGGCCTGCGATAGCAGCAAGGACGCGCACCCCGACGCCTTTGCTGGCAAGTGACGTGATTAGGCTGCGTCGGCCTGAATGTGACGTGGCACCTTCAAGCCCAGCGCTGTCGTAGATCGCGTTTACGGTTTGGCAGAGGCTGTTGGCCGAAAATGCGGTGCGCTTCTGCGTTGGAAAAACTGGTGCCGTGGCCGCTGCATGCTGGAAGCGGTCCTTGGCGTAGCTGGCCAGTTCCTTGCTTAGCCGCTCGCTGACGTAGACCGTGCGCGCGTGCTTGCCCTTGGTCTGCGCAGCGTCCAGCCGTATCTCCGATTTCACCGTGCCATCCTTGCCCAGGATGTCCTCAATGCGCAGCGCTGCCACTTCTCCTATGCGCATCGCCGCCCAGTGAGTGAGCAGCAGGATCGCACGATTGCGAGCAGCATGCGGGCGGGTGGAAATATGGTCCAGTACCCGTCTCAGTTCCTTGGTTGTGAGCACTTTGGCTTGGGCCATTTGCAATTCTCCAAACATCACTTTTCCTACAAAAACAGCGTAGTTTCTGATGTTTAGGTCGGACAACCGGAATTTTGACGAGCTGAAACAAGCGATCTCAAGCGGTTAGCGGAGCAGTCAAAAACCGCAGAACATATGAAAATACGAATTACCTTATGTTTCGGTTTCGGAGCTAGTTTTGGGCGCGTTGCGCTGCCTGTGTTGCACGCTGTTGCGCTGCTTGGGCACGCTGCTGCGCTTTTGCCGCCCGCTCGCGTGCTTTGCGCGCTGTCAGCTGCTTCTTCTGAGCGCGAAGTGAAGCCAGCTGCTGATTGATCTGCTGCGTTTGCGGGTCGGTGATCTCGCTGATTAGCATGCGGGTTTCGCCTTTGGGCCCTTGCTTGGTTCGTCAGCGGCTTGCATGCGTTCGACCTTGCGCTGGATGCGGGCAAGGTGACGGATTACGCGGGCAATCAGGACATCGCGCTGATCTCGGGTGGCGGCGGCGGGAATGGTGATGGTCTTCATGCAGCTATTTAGCCGATGACAAGGTTTCCTGCTGGCCCATCGTCCCAGCAGCTGATCGTCACAAAAAAAGCGTCGCCGGTTTCCCTGCAACGCTTTCTATGCCGATTTGTCGGTGGCTACCGCTGGTGCAAATTCATCACCCGGCCTCGCCCGCATTGCAGTTCCAAAATCTGCCGGGCGTGGCTGGAATTGCTGGCCTGCACCATCACCTTGACCACGCCGCCTTCAGGCAGCCGCACGGTACGCTTCGTATGTGTTCAAAGACATCTTCATATCCTGAAGATAATTTGGCGCTGCTGGGTATCCCTGCGGTGTGCACCGCGATGATAATCAGGCGGCCAGTCGCGTCGCTGCCTGATGCGGTTTTCGCTTCCCCCTTGCGCCATCGTCATTCGACAGCTATAAATAAACGATCTATGAAATTTACTAAAAATAAGGGCAATAAAATGTCACCCGTTGACGGTCCGCTTGACAAGGGACAAGGCGTAGAGCCACTTCAGAAAATTGACGGACTAGAACCCCTTGGGGCTTTAAGGGGCGACAAGCGGGGGCATCGCCTGACTTTGTCGCCACAAAATAAGTCCCACGTTGTATTGGCTTTGATTGCAATTATTGCGACTATGGCTGTAATTACCGATTTAGAATCGCTCATCATTTGGCTTGGCGACGGACAATCTTGGGACGATCGTGAATACTGGAGCGGAGTCGCCCACAAAACTAGGATACTGACAGTCCCATTTATCGGAGTCGGAATTTGGGTTTCAATCAGATTTATGCTGGATAAAATTATAATTTCGGCTTTTTCTGCCGACGTCAAGCTGCATAAAAGATATTATTCAACCCATGTTTTCGTTGTTTTGATTGGTTTTATTTTAGGGGCTATAGTTGCGGGTGGGGTATTTTCTATATTTGTGGATTTGGGGTCGCTTCAGAAAAGCGGTATATATAATTTCATCACTCTATCATCCGGAATTTTTTTGGTATACTATTATCTTTTTTGGAATATACAAGACTTTCTTGAGAGCTTGGGTCGTAAGTTTTCGTCTCTCGCGGGTCGTACTGGCGCTTCCGGTAAGATCTCCAGCGATCGATCGTTGGGGGAGGTGGTGATCGCAGCGAATTCTTCCGAATCGGTACAATCTGACGTTGGTCGCACTGCTAATGACACTACTGATCCCGTTGATGAGGCCAATTCCCGACGTGAAGAGATGAGGCAGAACATTCGAAGTGCAGTTTTAGATACAGCCAGTTCGTCAGCAACCGTCATGACTTTGGTTATTTGCTTCTTTGGTTTTCTCCTCGGCTGCCTCGTACCTGTTGTAGGCCCGGGGGTCGGCTTAGCAGTTGCATTTTCTCTGTGGTATTTTCTTAAGTTGAGGATTAAAAAATATTACCTTAAAAGCGCGGTTGAAGCTGTTCGATGCGGTCAATGTAATTCAGATTTTGCGCTATTTTCGAGAGTAGTAAATGAAGAAATTCGCTATGCGGTTCCAAAATCAAAGATAGAAAATAACATTAGAGCAACATGGACGGAGGTTTCTTATACAGAAACGCATCGCATTGACTGTGTTGCGTGTGGAGATATAAAATTTATCAAAGAAGACAAGACGAGGCGTGAAAATGGGGAAACACAACACTTGTGATATTCAATAATAATATTGTAGAATTTCCCGGTTTTTGATGCCCCCTTGAATTGCTCGCTCTCTGTGTGGCAGTGGCGCGACTTCCATTAGAGCGCCACCTAGCCGCGATAATGCATGAGGCTCGCCGGTCGGCGGCGTTCTGACAGATTGGTGTGAGGGAACGCGTCATTGTTTGGCGTTGGGATAGGCTCGATGGTATCCCTGCGGTGAGCACCGCGATGATGATCAAGCAGTTCCACGACACCAATCGGTAGTACAACTACCCTGGCAGACGAACTCGGAAAGCTGTCGGCGCTGCACAATAGCGGAGCGATCACTGATGAGGAATTTTCGACCCTAAAAAAGAAGCTCATATAAGTGATTTCCAGCATTCGTTGGCGAGCTGACGAAATCACGTCACTGCAGTATCGGTCGGTTTCTTCAGAATGCTAAAGTCTTGATTGAGTTGAATGCTCCGCTTCCTCATGCCGATCTCATCGAGATAGTCTCGTATGTGGCCCAAATGAAGAGGGAAAGATAGTGCTAGCCGAACTACTATTTTGTGCGTGTAAGCAGCCCATTGCCCCGTCGCTTAAAGCGACATACCATGATCGCGAACTAGATACAGCAAGGCAACCTGCGCCATGTCACAAGCGCCCACTTGTAAATTTGTCGCCAAACACGCCTCTGCCATAGATGATATCGATAATGAGCGCCTCGTAGCACTCGACCGCGAACTACGCGCAGCCACGTCAGCCTTCGCGAGCTTCGACGCCACCCAGGAGCGCAGCGACAAGGCGTTGTATACAGCCATCGGACGCCTAGCTGAGTTCGTGGCAGCCGTGGGCAATGACGTTGATAGCCTGATCATCTTTGCGCGGGAAAAAGGCGTCAAAGTCACCAAGGCAACATCGACCGCAACAGCCGTCACCAAGCTGGTGGTTACCAAAGACCCCAAGAAGGCGAACAAATACGCCACCGTGCTCCAATATGCCCTGCTGAAAGGCATCGCTAGTGAGGCTGATGCCGTGGCTGCTTTTATCGCGGCTGAAGGTGGCATCGAAGCCTGCTTGCGTGCTTATCGTGAACGACCGCGTGACGGTGCTGGACGAGTAGGTGCTGGTCGTCCTTCAGCCTATAGCCAGGCTGTTTCCCGCGTTGCGGAAATCGCGAGCGTCACGGCACCCAAGGAGTTGTCCGTGGCAGCTCTGGAAGATGGCTACTTCGTGGTGGTGGGCGTGCGTGATGCCGATGGCACGCTGCGATTGATCCAAAAGCCAGTTGACGACGAAAAGCTGATCAAGGCTGCTGTCGCGAGCATCGGCAGAGATGCTTAAAGCACACGCGTGGTGTGGAACCGTTGGTCGTGGCTTCGCAGGCGGTGCTTTTGGCGATTTTTCCGAGAGTGGCCGCACGCGGAATTGTCGGAAATCCGCCGGTTTTCCGCATCCAGCGTGCTTAAAGCACGCCAATCATCCGGCAGCATCCGGGTTGATCCAGGAGCTGTCATACCGCGAACCCTTGCTGATCGTTGTATTATAGATACAAAAAGCCGCCCAACATCGCTGCTGGGCGGCTTTTTGGTTGAAGCGCAGGACGCGGCCGGCCGGTGATAGACACAAAAAAACCGCTCGACATTGCTGTTGAGCGGCTTTTTTTGGCTTGGTGTTTACGGCGTAGGTTTGTCGGGAGTGGTTGGCAGTTGAATGATGCTAGGCAACACCGAAAGCTTCGGTGGCGTGTATGTGGAGGCATTATTCGTGGTGCGACAGCGCATAACAAAGTCCTCCAGCATGCGTAGCAGGTCACGGAAGTCCTGGACCTGCCGCAGCATCGCTGTAAGACGCGGAAGACCAACCTGCACACCCTCGATAGCCAAGATGCGCTGCGCAACAGGTAGCCAGTCATTGGCTTGCGGCGCAAGAAGCGGCAGCATTTCGCAGCGGCTGCGCAAACCCCCATCAATCTTGCCAAGATCATTGGTTGTAATGATCACGCGGTAATAAGCGACCGTGCTGATATTGTGACGCATAGTATACTGGTCGGCAGCACGCATCTGATCGCCTTCGTCGATTATTACGTAAGGCTCAGTTTCGCCGCCCAGGGTCAGCGCATAGTTGAAGGCGTTGTCGATCTTGGTCATGTGGCCGTTTAGTTCAGCGCCAACAAAGCGTGCAATCGGCAACAGGTCAGCGCCGATCAACTTCTGCCGATCACGGATAATGACCTCAGCAGTGGTGCTTTTGGCACAGCCGTAAGGTCCGTGCAGGATCAGACAGCGGTGCTTTTGACGCTGCGCATAACCCGCAAGTGCCTGTTGTACGAGTGGATTAACAAACACCAAGTCGGCGAAGGTTAGCGGTGCGTGGCGAACTTCGAAAGGCAAAGCGGCGGCGTTGTCGGGCGTACCAGACATTTATAATCTCCTATGTTTTGTGAATGAAAAGCGCAGGCGGTGTGCACATTGCTGTGCAACACCGCATGTCATTTTAGTCTCGGGTTAGGCTGCGAGTGCGTCGCTAGAAGCGACGTTCGCAACGTCGGCGATGGCTGCCTCGAGCAACGCCTCGCGTTCGGCGAGCTTGTCAGTGCCGGCTGCTTGCATGTTGTCGTTCTCAGCAGCTGCAATGACATTCTTGGAAACAGCATCAATGTAGTGGTTGATCAGCGGGTCATGAATGCTGGCGTGCACGATCTCGTTCTTGCCCGTAGCCTTGTTCTTACGCACAAGGAGCAGGCAGAAATCATGAACGCCGCTGTGTGAGCCATGCGTATCCACTGGCAGGTTCGCGACCTCAGCGATGCACTTTGCCTTCTCAAGCTCGGCCATCGCAGTGTCGCGAGCCGTCTTCTTCTTCACAGCGGGACTGGTGCCTTCACGGTAGTTGCGACGGACCTCCTCAATGCCCTTGTTCGCGGTCAACCAGCCTGCCAGCTTTTCTGGTCCGATGTTCTCCTGCTTTGCGATCAGCAGCACCCGCGTGTAGGCAGCAGCGCGGTTACCATCGAGGCGGAAGACATAGGCGACAATCTTACGGATCAGCGAGGTCCCTGCCTTGAAGGTGAACTTCGCGTCGGCAAGCTTGGCAAAGAACGCCTGGCGAACGGACTTGGTGGCGCCGCTTAGCTGGTGGTTGGCTTCGAGGCAGTCGGCCAGCAGCGCGTGCAACTTCTGCGTGGTCGACTTGTAGTGTGCCGTATTCCAGTCAACCTGACGCAGATGGAGAGCTTCGATGAAGCCCAGCGGGTCGAAGTTGGTCTTGGCAGGTGCACTGGTATCTGCAATAGGAGTGGCATTGGTGGTGGCGGTCATAGTTTCATTTACGTTCGTCATGTGTATTTTCCTTTTAAAAGCGCACTTTGGCGCGGTGGTTGATTTTTAGGCACAAATAAACGCTGCGATACGACGTGCGTATGCAGTAAGCTTAGAACAGCAGCTGACGACACGAGTGCGCGTGCGCTGCTGTGGGTGGCATATTTACGGTGATAAAGAGCGCGCACGCGGATAGGCTGCGTGCTGGGCAGGCGCAGGCAGGCGCTGCATGTTGGGCATGCAGTTTTTTAGGCGCGATTTTGAAGCAGGCGCGAAGAAGCGCGACAGCAGACAGGTGGCTGTAGCTTGTTGAGCTGCGGTTAGAGTGAACTGACGTTAAATTGCTACGAACTAGGTAGCGTTGACGTTGCACTGGCTTACAGCAGCGGGCTGCGCTGTCTGTGATGATGAAGCTATAACAGAAGTTCTATTTGGCAAGCGTTTTCCGCATCCGAAATGAAAATGCTATAAGTGGTAGAACGGGGCGGAAGAACTGCGGATGTCGTGCTTAAGATTTGCCTTTGGGGTGCCCGGGAACTTGATCGGTTGATCGCTCGATGCTGGTCTTTGTCGCGGATCGTCAGCGATGGCCCGGAAGCCGAAAAGCATCGTTGCAACCGACTGTCGTGCGTAAAATGGCCGCCCCGTTTGCGCTCGAGCGTGCTTAAAGCACGGGTTGCGATGAAGTGAGGTCGAGCCGATATTGGAATGAGTGGCATGGCCATCGTGGATGCCGGGAAGGCCGTTTCGGCCATCGGCGTTGGATTTTATTGGTGTGAATTCGGCCTAACGCACCATCGATCGCCAATCCCCCTGCGGTTTTCCGAAGAAGAACGCGATGGGTTGCAGGCGAGCGCGACAGCGTGACGCTGCGCCCAATCGCTGGATAAGCGCAAGCTCAGCCACCTTGCCTTGCTGGGATCCCTGGGTGAGTTCTCTGGAGGTCATCCAGCAGCACGTCCACCCAGTTTGATGAGCCCGCGCTTGGCGCGCGTGCTGCTGGTTTCAGCATCCTTCGCGCTCTATCGAGCGCTCGTTTGCTTCACCAGCGGCTTCTTTCATCACACGAAGAAAGCTCACTCCATCTACGTCCATGTGGGATGCAAGGACTGACTTCAAAGGCGCTAGCCTGACAGCCATTCGCTAGATTTTTTGCCTACACGACGACAGTAGCTGCCGCCGTGTAAAAACGAACTCCTTGCCTTCGCTGAGTTTCCCGTCCTTGTTCGTCAAACCGCAACCTGCTTGTACAGGAAAGGGGCTGTCATGATTGCCTCCCTTTTACGCGGCTTCTCTGCTCAGTCCGTCGCACGCCTCTCGAACACACCAACATGCGATATCTGTGGGGTTATCGCCTCCATACCCCAAGTGCTATATCTAGCTTTTACCGTGTATCCATCTCTGCTCTCGATGAGCTTCGACCAATGCGCAGAAGGTTTTATTTTCGGAACAGCAAAGGCTGACCTTTCGCATCCCACATAATGGGGTAGTGCGCATCGCTTCTGCTGCCGTCCAGTGCGCGTCCCATCCCGTCCGATGGTGAGCGGCTCTTACAAACACCCGAGCCAGGTTATCGACAGTGTCGCCGGAGCAAGTCCGGTACTGCTTTATTTAGCTTCGCGGGCGCATTTTCGACTAAATATATGATGAAAAACCTTTCCGACCGATCAATCTATTTCGCTGTGCGAGACGCGGGCATCATCGCATCACAAAAGGAATTTTCGCGCTTGTGTGGCCGCAGTTCTGGCTGGTTCGCGGTGTTGACGGCGCGTGGCCTGGGCATGAGCATCACGGCGCTTGGCGTCCTTGCTGCGAACCTCGCGCGAGTCGCCCGCGAAACTGGTGATGAAGACCAGTGCCAGACACTAGGCGCGCTTAAGGCACAGGTAATCCAAGCTATGTCTGCGCGCTGCGAGAGCAGGGCACGTTCAGCCACGCGGATCCCTTTGGACTAATTTTAAGTCGTGTGTGCTTGGCGCCACCATGCGTTGCCTTGGCGGTACCGCGCGACATCTGCGGCGCCCGGCCGCTTCCCTGTGTCCTGTGGCGGCCCTCCGGCGTGCGCCCTGCTTCTGCTGCTGCTACAGCGCGGCGAGCAAGCTCAGCTGCACTTGCGATAGCGGCCCAGCACGCCCAGCGCTGTAGCCCAAAATTTCCACGCCTAGCGTGGGGCCGCAAAATCCATGCCTAACACCGCGTATTTGCACTCGCGCTATCTATCTGATGTTGATGAGGAAAATACCAGACCTGCGTAAAATCCGGCGTTAATTCGGTAGGAAAAATATCATAGAGACAACAAATTTGTCGCAGCAGACACAAACAGGAGGATGCTGCGATGAGCTACATTGCAAAATTGAATGTCACCCAACTCAAGCGACCGGCTGCGATGACACCGCAGGAACAGCGCCGGGCAAAACTAATCGCCAAACTCGAAGAGCAGCTTGCAGTGGCAAATGCGGAACTGGCAGGCAACACGTTCAACGTCACCAAGCATGTTTGGAAGGCAGACGCGGATGGCAAAAAGCAGCGCGTTGCGAGCGAGCGCGTTGTTCGTCCCTGGTACTGGCGCGATGGCGATGCGCTGCAAATGGTGGTGCGCTACGGCGCGAAGGTGTTGGAACTGAGCAAGGGCAAGAAGGCTATTAGCGTTACCACACTAAAAGATGTGCCCACGGTGATCGGCACCGTCTTGGCGGCCGTAAAGGCGGGCGAGCTAGATGCGGCCATTGAGGCTGTGGTCGGCACGCGCACGCCGAAGCTAAAGAAGAAGGCGGGGTAGGGGCGATGGCAATGAATGCCTATGAGGCCACCGTGAAACTGCCGGAGGGAGGTGCGGCGAAGGTACTGATTTTGGCCAGCAGCACCAGCCATGCCCGTCAGCTTCTGGAGATGCAATACGGCAAGGGTCGCGTTATGAACGTGCACCAGCGATAGCAGGCAGCAGGATCGAGGTGATAGGGGGCGTTGCTAGCAAGCTGGCAGCGCCCTTTTCGTATCGGGCGAAAAATCCTAAAGCACAGAAAATGAACAAGATATTTGAACCATCGGCTTGCTCATCTTACCCAATTCGTGACAGTACGGCGCAAGTGGCCTATTGCCACCTGACAAGTCCCTGCAGCTTTGCCCGAGAATGGCGATTTTTTATCCAAGACCTTGATATAAAACGATATAATGCGGACATTAAAGCTTTACTACTACAAACTTTACTACAATTGTTATAGCATTGAATATATTGTGAAATTTTCCATATTCCGGTTTATTGGTAAGGGAGAGGTCGACAGTTCAATCCCGTCCAGCAGCACCATTATATCAAGGGCTTACCACCCATTCCCGAGCCGGCCGCATCGGGGCGTGTCAGAAAAGTGTCAGAGGCAGCCCGCCAATCAACAATCTCTGCGGCCAGACTCGACGGCACCAGATGTGCGTAACGCTCAACCAGCGTGACCGACGCCCAGCACCCAACATACCTTAAAAGCAGCAAATCCCGATGCTCGGCATAATGCCAGCTTGCCCAGGTGTGGCGTAAGCCGTGGGGCGTGATCGGCTTGGTGATGCCGGCGCGACGGACAGCCGCAGCCCAGGCGGTTTTGATTTGGCCACCACTGGCAACCCGCTCGGCATACGGCTCGCCGGCATTGGTGCGGAATACCCGCCCCGTGGATTGGCACAAAACTGACACGGCGCGCGGGCACAGATCAACCGCACGATCAGCGCCGGATTTGGTATCACGCAACAGGGCGCGGCGATGGGCAAGATCGACGTCGGCCCAATCCAGCGACAGCGCCTCTCCCATGCGAGCGCCTGTGGCGGTTAAGAAGGTCAGCAGTGGGCGGATATGAGGGGTGGCGGCGTCTATCAGACGATCGACCTCGGCGGGCGTGAGCCACTCTGTGCGGGAAGGCGAGGCGGCACCGACCTCGAAAGCCGGGGTGTCGCACCAGCCGCGCCGGGATGCGTGCGATAGGATCGACCTGGCCGGCGTGGTTATCTCGCGCAGCCGGGTTGCTGAGGCGGGATTGGGGCGGAGGAACTTAGCGGCGGCTCGATCTAGCGCAGCTTGATCGACGGCGGCGCAAGCAGCGGCTGGGCCAAAGAATTTTAGAAGGCGGTGGACCCGAGCCTTAGTGGCGTCGGAATGCGGGCCGGATGCGGATAGGTAGCTTAGGCAGGCGGCGGCGAAGGTAGTTGATCCTCGGGGCGCGCCGTGGATTGCTTCGCGGAAAGCCGCCGCTTCCCGTACAGCTCGGGCTTCTTCGGCCTGCGCGGCGCTGTCAGTGCCAGTGCTTTCGCGTATGCGCTGACCCCTGACGGTGCCGACAATCCACCAGTATGCGCTATCTGGCCTTTTGACAGCCCGCCCGGCTAGGCGGGGAACACGGTTATCCGCGTGCCGTTTTTTGGCCGGGTCACGGTTCATCCCCGCGCAGGCGGGGAACACGGGTGCGCTATCGGCCGGGGCCGGGCTGCCACTCTCTCGCCGCCTCAGGATCCATCGGCGCTTGGTCAGGGATCGGGAAGTCGGACGCCTTGCGGAACAATAGGGTTTCGATCAGATAAATGAGCAAACGCTGGTCATAGTCGTCGTTGGTCCCGGGGTGTTGGCGGGGATCGCGATTGATTTTGACCTGGGCGAGATAGAGGGAGGCGCCGCGCCATTGGGCACCGACCTCATAAATCTTGAAACCAGTCCAACTGCGCCGGAAGATCAGACGGTCATCGTCAAGATAGAGCAGATTCCGATCAATCCGGCTCATATCCGGCTGCGGTGAAGTATCCCGCGACCGAAGATCAACCGAGAGCGTCTTCCCCATTCGACTCTGGATGAAAAGAACCTGCTCTAGCCACCGCCGTGGGTGGGCCAATGCTGCAGGTCGAGGCCGGTGAGCCCCGCCAGGGCAGCGGCGTCGGCGGCGAAGAGCGCGCGCAGGTACTCCCGATCCGCTGCCGTGGGCCCTAGGCCGGGTGGCGCCGCGTGGTCCAGCCGCCGCGGCAGCGCCGGGAACGGCGGCAGCCCGAGGAAGCCGGCGATCCGGGTCAGGACAGCCGCATGCGCCAGACGCAGCTCATGCGCATCGAGGAACAGCAGTTGGCGGCGCGGAAAGAGATCCAGCGCGCGCCGCACCTGGCCGGCATAGAAGCCCCGTTCGACATAGCTGAAGACCCGCCATTCCGGCCGCAGCGGATCACTCGTGGGCAGCCGGGCGCGGCCAGCGCGGATGGCGTCGGCGAAGGCCAGCGTCTCGGCACCACGGCGCTGCTCCATCGCCCAGTGCGAATAGGCCCGCTCGATCGGGTCGCGCAGCACGATGATGAGCCTGGCGGCAGGGTTGTAGCGCTGGATGCGGCCGAGCGACGGCGGCCAGAAGCTGGTGATGGGCGTCGCATCGAAACCCCGCCCAGCCTCCTCGGGAAAGTAGGCGTGGAAGGTATCATAATCCGGCGCCGTCCAGTCCTGGCCTTCATCGTCGAAGAAATGGGTCTCCTTCACCCGCGGCGCGGCGAGCGCGGGATGCGCGGCCAGGTAGCCATGTAGGCTGGTGGTGCCGGCCTTCTGCACACCCGCCAGGTAGATGCCAACGCGGCCCGCCATCATGCGCCGTCGGCCACCGCGTGGAGGCGCTGCATGGCCGCGGCGAAGCGCCGCCGATCTTCTTCCGGCTGCGTCGAGGCGATATGCGGATGTGGGCTGGTCAGGCGCTGGATCATGAACTCGGCCTCGACGGCATCCTGCACCCGGTTCGCCGCGGCCAGCAGCGGTGCCGCCGCGGCATCGACCGCAGCGCGTTCGGCCGCCTCGTCGCGTGTCGCCAGGCCCAGCAAAGCCGCGTGCAGCCTGCCCAGAGCCGTCGCCAGTCCTGGGCCGAACAGGCTCTCGGCGGCCAGGCCGGCATGGTGGCGCAGGTCCGGGCGCAGGATGCCGAGGATCTCCGCCTCGTCCGCTGGCGGAGCCGCCAGCGGCGCCAGCGCCACGACCCTGGCGGCGACGCCGCGCCAGCCCACCAGCAATTCGTCATAGCTCACCATGGTGCGCGGCAGGTCCCGTGTCGCCAGCTCGGCATCGATCATGTGGCGCGCCCAGAGCAACCCTGCATAGCGGGGCGAGATGCCGTCCCGGTGGCCGAGCGAGGCGGCGACCTCCGCCGGCTCGCGCAGCGCCAGCACCGCGCTGGCCCGGGCGCCGAGACCAGCCAGCACATCCCGCAGCAACGGCACGAAGCGACAACTCCGCGGATCCTTAACCACGAAGCAGGGCGCCTCGGCGAAGCTGACCTGCAGCGCCGCCTGCATCCGCGCAGCAATCGCCTTCAGCACCGCCGGCGGCAGGGCAAAGAGATCGAAGGGGCGGGTATCGAACCAGGCGCTGTCGGCGGCGCGCAGCAGGGCATCGTGCACCATCACCAAGCCAGCCGGCTCATGGTAGCCCTCCGGATTGTCTGCGGCGGCGGGATTGGGGTCGGCCGGCAGCGCGGCGCCGAGCGCGCCCACGAAACGGGTCAGTACCGATGTGCCGCTGCGATGCATGCCGAGGACGATCAGCGCGTGGCGCGAGGGGGGAGCCGGTTCGTCCTGCTGTGCCACCGTGGCTCTTCCTCTGCCTGCGCCGTGCCCGTCGCAGCGCAGGATAGCACCGGGCCAGCTAGGGTTGCTTAGTCCAGGGCCGCGGGTTTGACCAGTGGCCGCCGCGCCGGAACCACGCGGCATAGCGAGAGATTTGCCGGCACATGGGGGCATGGGGCGCGGCTTGCGTGGCGGCCGACATGATGCGGTTTAGCCGGCATCAGTTTCCGAATTTATGGTAAAGTAGGTTTTTACAATTCAACTTTTGGTGCTTCATGTCCCTCCCCGGCGTCGATGTGTTCCGCCTGCCGCAACCAGCCGCAGAGTCAGGCAACTGGCCGCCGGCCGCCGGCCGCCGAAGCGCTGGGGTGGCTGTGACGCAGGCGCTGCCTGGCAGCTTGGGATCAGCTGTCTTACGCCATGATTGACCGGTATTGCGCCCGCTACGCCCGCCCGCCCGAGGCCGTTACGCTGGATATCGACGACACCGTCGACGTTGTTCACGGGCATCAGCAGCTCGTGCTGTTCAACGCCCATTACGATGAGCGCTGCTTCCTGCCGATCCACGTCGATGACACGGCGACGTCGCGCCCAGTCGCAATGCTGCTGCGCCCCGGCAAGACGCCATCGGGGCCGGAGGTGCGCGGCCACGTCCTCCGCTTGGTGCACCACACCCGCACGCACTGGCCGAAAACGCGGCTAACTATCCGCAGTAACGGACACTACGGCCGGCTTGAGCTGATGGCGTGGTGCGAGGCCAACGTCGTGCACTACATCTTCGGCCTGCCGGCACACGGTGCTGACCCGCCTGGTCGAGGTCGCCGCCGACGATGTCCGGGTGCGTCGTGCCGGGTCCCAGGCACCGGTTCTGCGGCGCTACGCCGAGATAACCTGCGGCACCAAGTCCTGGCGCTGCGAACGACGGGTGGCGGCCAAGATGGCCGCACATCGGGAGAACCCCGACCAAGTCAATTTTTCTCAAGTTGTTAAAGGAACGGTGAATATGTCGTCGACTGAGGCTGTTGCGTTGTGGGACGGTGAAGCTGCACCGGTTGCGAACGAAATCGTGCACCTACCGTGCTCGAATCCGCCAGTTTTCGCTACCGTCGAAATACTCAAGAATGGCGTTGAAGGCATCGGCGATCAGTTCCGTGGCGGTGCCGAGACCTACGACGAACGATATTTGCAAGTTGACTCGAAAATTCTGGTGATAAATGAAGCGTTCGCGCGTATCGGGGCGAAGACCAAGGATTTCAAGGTTGCGCTGGATGTAGGCTGCGGCAGCGGCAATGCAACTTTCGCCTTATTGCAGATTTTTCCGGATATGCATATTTATGCGACCGACCTGAGCCCCGAAATGGTGCAATTGTTGGCTGGGCGCACCACGCAGCTTGGACATCAGGACCGGGTTACCTCCTTTGTGGCAGACTCGTCCAAGCTTGAATTCAAGCATAATTCCTTCGACCTTCTGGTCGGTTCGTCCATGCTGCACCACCTGCTTGACCCAGCAGAATTTCTAGACTCGGTTTTGAACGGAGTGCGCCCTAACGGCGTTTGCATTTTCCCCTCCGTGCCAATGAAGATGAGACATTTACCCCCCGGGAATTTAGACTTGAGGGCGCGGAAGGATCATCTGAGTCATGCCCATGCTCCCGAGACAGATCGATGCGGCGGCCGGTGACGGCACGAACGGAGGCCGTAGGCCGACGGTA
>CALQTN020000060.1 GCA_943333505.2 Asaia bogorensis
ATGGCTTAGAAAGACGGTTGCTTCCAAAAACGAACCGTCGTCTGTCTCCAGATTTTCCATCGTCGGCCTCCACAAAGCGCATCAGAGGACAGACACAGATTCAGCAATTCAGCAGTTTGTCACTCGCTTATTCACCCGATTGCCCTGGGGCGCTCTTGCCGCTCTGTGGCATGCAGCCTAGCTTGCTTCGCAAGACCTGATTCCAATGGGCGAGGCACCGTGATGATCGACATTTGCCGACTTGGCCATACGACCCTTGCAACCGGCGAGCTTGATCGCCAAGTCGATCATTATACCAATATCATTGGCTTGGCGGTAACCGAACGCAGCGAGCGTCGCGCAGTGCTTGCAACTCGTGAGGGCGGCGAAACCCTCGTGTTGGAACGTGCACACCCGACCTCCGCCTTGCTCGGCCTGTCGTTTCAGATCGCGCCTGATGCCAATCTGGCGGCGCTGGCTCAGCAATTGCGTGTTGCTGGCGTGGCGTGTGACCAGGTCAGTGACCCGACCCCTTGTGTTTCCCAGGCGATCCGCCTGCTGGACCCGGCTGGCACGACCATCGATTTATTTGCCGACACCCGGTTCGCCGATGTGCCCCGGGCCAGCATCGGGATCATGCCATTGAAACTGGGGCATGTCGCCCGCCTGGTCGCCGAAGCGTCGAAATGCGCGGCATTCTACACTGAAATCCTGGGATTTCGCATTTCCGACTGGCGCAATGATGTCGCCTATTTCCTGCGCTGCGGGCCCGATCACCATACTATCAACCTGTTCTATGGCGCCCGTCCCGGGCTCGCGCATGTCGCGTTTGAGGTCAAAGACGGCGCTGAATTGCACCGGGCAAGCGACATCCTGGCTGCACGGGGCTGCAAGCTGGATTGGGGCCCAAGCCGGCACAATATCGGCCATAACATTTCCAGCTATCACGCCGATGCCGATGGCAACCGGGTCGAGCTTTATTGCGAGATGGATCAGATGAAGAGCGAAGCGCTGGGGTATTTCGAACCGCGGCCGTGGCACGCAGATCGGCCGCAACGGCCCAAGGCATGGCCGCTCGACACGTCTAAAAACTACTGGGGAAGCTGGGGTACCTAGCGTCCAGGCAATGTCAGGGTGGAAGATGCTTATATTATCAAAAAACAACAATAAACCCGCTTGCACGGCCACGCCGGCAAAGCGTTGTTTTGCTCGGGTGCCGCTGATTTTGATCGCGGCCTTGCTGCTGATCGGCGGACGCGTGGCGGCGCAGGAACTGCGCGTCGGCCTCGCCACCATCACCTCGTCACCGGACCCGCATTTTTACGATATCGGCCCGAATTCCGCCGCGCGTCAGCACATCTACGAGGCGTTGTTCCGTCGCACCGCGGATTTGCGGTTCGAGCCGCTTTTGGCCGAGTCCGCCGCGCCCGAGAACGATACCACCTGGGTAATAAAGCTACGCCGTGACGTGCGCTTCACAGATGGCAGTGCGCTGACCGCGGCCGATGTCATCGCCACCCTTACCCGGCTGCCGCTGATCAAGGGCAGTCCGAGTTCGTATGCGCCTTACATCACGTTTGTGTCCAGCGTGGCCGCCCGTGACGAGCACACGGTGGTCGTCACGACAAAAGGCCCTTACCCCAACCTGCCGCAATATTTCGCCGCTATCGGCATCATCCCAAAATCGGTCGCCGAGCGCGGCAATGATGTTCGTTTCGACGATCCAGCCAACGCGATCGGCACTGGCCCCTATCGCTTTGCTGAATTCGTCCCCAGCGATCGGTTCGTCATCACGCGCAACGAGGCCTATCGCGGCGGGCGTGAGCCTTGGTCGCGGGTTACTTTCCGCCAGTTCCCCAGCACGCCCACCCGAACCGCTGCCTTGCTGGCTGGCGATCTGGATATCATCGACCAGGCCAACGTCGCCGATATCGCGCGCCTGCAGGATGCCCCCAACACCACCATTGCCAAGGGTCCGTCGATTTTCGTGCTGTTTCTGCAGCCATTCCAGGGCCCGGACGCCATCCCGGGCGTGCGCGGCAAGGGTACAGAAAATCCGCTCGCCGATCGCCGCGTCCGGGAGGCTTTGTCGCTGGCGATCGACCGCGAGGCGATTGTCGCGCGCGTAATCGAAGGGCTCGGCGCTCCCGCGTCCCAACTCGTGGTCCCCGGCTTCTTCGGCTTCAACGACAAAATTCCTACGGTGCGACCGGACCTCGTAAGGGCACGGGCGTTGCTGGCCGAGGCCGGGTACGAGCAAGGGTTCGAGCTGCTGTTGAGCTCACCCAAAGGACGCTACATGAACGACGATCGCGTCGCCCAGGCGGTGGCGCAAATGCTCACCCGGGTCGGGATCAAGGCGACGGTCGAGGCGATGCCGGTTTCGACCCTGTTTGCGCGACGCAACAAATCCGAACTTGCGTTGTTCCTCGGCGGCTTCGGTACCAACACCGGGGAGTCGCTGTTCGCCCTTCAGGCCATGGTGGGCACCCGCAACGAGGCCACTGGCATGGGGCGGATCAATTTCTCTAAATACGGCAATCCGGCGATCGATGCGCTGATCAGTTCGGCCGCCACCGACATGGGCACCGAAACCCGCGGCGCCAGCCTGCGCGAAGCGATGCGGCTTGCGGTGGCGCAGGATTTCGCCACCATTCCGCTGCACCAGGAGTTCAACATCTGGGGCCTGCGCAAGGGGATCCGTTTCGAGCCACGCATGGACGCCGATACCCTGGCGATGAGCGCGCGTCCGGCCCAACCCTGATCATATTACGACCAAAGGCAATCTATGATGACCAATCCCGCGCCGTATGACTTGTTCGATATCACTGATCGTTGTTTTTTTGTTTCAGGGGGCGCCGGCGCCATTGGATCGGGGCTGGTGGCATCCTTGCTGGCGCTGGGTGCCAAGGTGGTTTCGTTCGACCGCGCCGAACACAAGCCGGCGCCGGATAATCCCCGCCTGCTGCGCCTGGTCGGCGATGCCACGGTTGACGCCGATGTTGCGCACGCGATGGCTTCAGCGGCGGCGCGCTTCGGCATGGTGCACACCCTGGTCAACGCCGCCGGCATCAACATTCGTGCCTCGGTCGCCGACATGCGGATGGAAGATCTGCAAGACGTGATGAACGTCAATCTCTATACTGCCGTGTTGCTGTCAAAGGCGTTCGCCGCCATCGAAGGCGGTGAAGGCCGCTCGATCGTCAATATCGCCTCGCTCGCGGGCTCTTACGGCATCGCCGGGGCGGCGGCCTATAGCGCGTCGAAAGCGGCGATGATTTCCTTCACCCAGGTTTGCGCCATTGAATGGGCGGCGCGTGGCATCAGGGTCAACGCGCTTGCCCCCAGCGCCATTCGCACACCGATGATGGAACCGCGCCTGTCAGACCCGACCCAGGCCGCCGCCTTATTGTCCCGCATTCCGCTCGGCCGGATCGGAGAGCCTGCTGATCTCGTCGGACCGATTGTATTTCTGGCGTCGAAATCATCAAGCTGGATCACCGGGCATATCCTGGCCGTCGACGGCGGGCGGACGGCAACCTCATGAGCACCCAAAAGATCGCCATGATCACTGGCGGCGCTGGTGGGCTGGGCAAGGCCATCGCGGCCCGCTTCCTCGCCGACGGCATTATTCCGGTTCTGGTCGATCGTGATGCCGACGCGGTTGGGGCCGCCGCACGGGCGCTTTCGACTGACACGCATCAGGTCGCAGGCCTGACCGGAGATGTCGCCGATGAAGCATCGGTGGCCGCCCTTTTCGCCGCCTTCGATGCCAGCCAGCCCGGATTGCACATCCTGGTTAACTGCGCTGGCATTTCGCCGAAAATTCAGGGCGGGCTCGCCAGCATCGAAACCACCCCGCTCGCGATCTGGCAGAGCACGATGGATGTGAACCTGACAGGCATTTTCCTGATGTGCCGGGCGGCGATCCCGCGCATGAAGTCCAACGGCTTCGGCCGCTTCATCAACATCGCCTCGATGGCTGGCCGCACCCGTGGTGAGGCCACGAGTTCCTACTACGCCGCGTCCAAAGGCGGAGTGATCGCCTTTTCACGCGTGCTGGCCGGTGAGGTCGGGCGTTATGGCATGACCGCGAATTGCATCGCCCCGGCCCGCATTGAAACCGCGCTGTCGATGGCGTCGTCGAATGCCCAGGAATTGAGCCGGATTTATGTGGCACGCACGCCGGTCGGCCGCATCGGAGTGCCTGACGATGTCGCGGCGGCGGCCGCGTATCTTGCCTCCGATCAGTCGGGCTACATGAATGGTGCAATCATGGATCTGACCGGCGGTTACTATATGCCGTGAAAAACTGGCCAGAGATCATCATGAATGAGGGATGGCATCCACTGTCCCCTCCCTCATTCCCTGATCATGCCTGACCGACGCCCTGTCACCCCAACCGCGGCAGCGCCACCCCGCGCTGGTGCATGTATTTTCCCGCCTTGTCGGCGTAGCTCACCTCACAGGGTTCATTGCCCTGCAAGAACAGAAACTGGCAAATCCCCTCATTCGCATAAATCTTGGCGGGCAGCGGGGTGGTGTTGCTGATCTCGATGGTAACCTGTCCCTCCCACTCGGGTTCCAAGGGCGTTACATTCACAATGATGCCACAGCGCGCATAGGTGGATTTCCCGAGGCAAACCACTAAAACGTCGCGCGGGATGCGGAAATATTCTATTGTGTGTGTCAACGCGAACGAATTGGGCGGGATGACGCAGACCGGGGTTTGCCGGTCGACAAAGCTTTCAGGGTTGAACTTTTTCGGGTCAACCACGGCGCTGTCGACATTGGTGAAGATCTTGAACTGGTCGGCCGCACGGGCGTCGTAACCATAGCTCGACAGCCCGTAGCTGATCACGCCATCGCGCTTCTGGCTTTCGACGAAGGGGTCAATCATGCCGTGCTCGGTCGCCATGCGGCGAATCCAAATGTCGGACATTACGGGCATGGCGTGTCTCCTGCTGGCGGGGCCCGGTGGTAGCCGAGCCCGCGTGTGGGGGCAAATTTGACCAACTGGGTGCCCGTCCGGCCGGGGCGCGATCTCCGCCTCGACGTGATCCGCGGCTGGTTGCAGGTCAGCATCTTTGTCAGCCATATCGCCAATAGTTTTGTCGGCGAGTGGTTTATCCATCGCGCGTACGGGTTGTCGGATAGTTCGGAGCAGTTTCTGTTCCTGTCCGGCTTCATGCTCGGCAGTGTCTACACCCTGAAATCGTTCCGCGATGGCTGGCGTGTGGCCTTGCCGGATATCTGGCGCCGCGCCGGACGCCTGTACCGCATCCACCTCCAGCAAAATATCCTGTTTTTCGCGATCCTGGCGATGATCAGCGCGACAATCCTGCCGGGTGAGCTCGTGCGGCTCGGCTGGGGCTGGTTGCTGGAAAGCCCGCTGCTGGCGGTGCCGGCGGTCATCGGATTGATCTACCAGCCCGACTGGATGGACATCCTGCCGATGTTCGTCTGGGGCATGCTGCTGCTGCCGCTGTTCATGATGGCTGAGGCACGTTGGGGCTGGAAAGCCCTCATCCCGCCCGCATTGCTCTATGGTGCGACCCAGATCGGCTGGGTACGCGCACCGAGCCTGACCGCCGAGATCGGCATGGGGTTCGACCCGTTCGCGTGGCAGTTTATCTATCTGCTGGCGGCTTATCTCGGCAAACGGGCGCTGCGCGATGGCGTGGCATTGCCCTATCGCGCCGCCTGGGCGCCGCTGGTAACCGCCGGCGCAATCCTGGTGCTGCTGGTGTCCGCCTATATCGCGCTGTGTTGGCGCCTGGAACTGTCCTGGCCGGCGCCAGCGCCGTTTGCGGCCTGGGTTTACGACAAACAGGAATTCGCCTGGCCACGGCTGCTGCACGCGTTATCGCTGGCCTGGCTGGTGGCGTCGTTTGTGCCGCGCAATCCGGGTTGGATGCAGGGGCGCTTCGGCACCGCAATGGCACTGCTCGGGCGGCACAGCCTGGAAGTCTTCTGCCTCGGGCTGTTCCTGTCCTATCTCGCCTCAACCGCGTTGCATCAATTTCCCGCCTGGTTCTGGCTGCTCGACCCGGCCATGACGGTCGCCGGGGTCTTGGTGCTGCTGGGGTTGGCCTGGTGGTTGGATCGCAAGAAAGTAGTACGGGTGATGGCGGTGGCGGGGGCGTCTTAGCGATGAGCCGATAAAACGCGCCCATACGCCCGTCGACCGCCAGACATCGTCCATATCCGCCCGTGCCACCCTCGCACCACACGACACCGCCCCGCATGCTTCTGGCGCGCCAGGATGATGCTGCACCTCCTGGCGATCCGGCGCAGTCTATCGCGGCGGCGGCGACGCTTGCGGTGCCGGCTTCGGTGCGCTCGCCGCGCATCGCGGGCCACGGCGACGCGTGCTGCGACGCAGCCCCGTCAGCCCCATCAAACCGATCGTCACCAGCGCCAGCGACGCAGGTTCGGCCACGATGTTGGGGGCATCGGTCGTGATCAACAGATAGGGCGCAGAGCCCGTGCCGACCGGTGAGTAGCTCATCGAGGTGGACCAAATCACCGGGTCGATCATGAACTCCGCCCAGGTCAGGTGTGCCGTATAATCGGCTTGTACGCCCGCGGTGACATCCAGCCCGACCCAACCGCTTGCTCCATGAGGAACCCGGACTCCGGAATTGACGAAGGACGCGTTGACCCGGCCTTCATCGGCAACAGCATTCCCGGTAAGGCCGGTCCAGGTCGGGGTATTGACCCACGCGTCACCGCTGCCGCCGGTTACCTGCAGGTAGAATGTGGCATGGGTGATATTGCCGGCGATGGTTGGCAGCAGCAGTTCATTAAATGTCTTCTCGCCGCTCCAGTAACATCCGCCATAGCAGTCCAGGTTGCTGATCCAAACTGACGACGTATTACTTGGAAGCCACGTAAAATAGTTTCGCCTCCAGTAGTCATCGTGCAACCCGACCGTTGTGGTGATTGTACTGGTATAGACTGCGGCGTTGACCGGCGGGCTGATAAATCCAGCTAACCCCAGGCCGAATAGTGCTAGAATACGTATGTTAGACCTAATTTTGTTAGACAGAAATGATGAATCACCCAAGATAGGCACGACCATCCTCCTTCACTCATGTGAACGTTCAACCCGCTATAGGCGTCTGGTGGGTCGTGACCGCATTTGCCGCCTGTACTCGGGCGGCGCGCGCATCGCGGCAGGACAGTCGTTTGATTGGCTGATAAACCCCGAACGACTGGCGGCCACCAATGACAATACGTGTATAAGGCAGGATGTTTGCGCGATTTGCTTTGACACAGATCAATGCATTCAAAATTTCGCATCTATTGCCCGCGGCTTGCCGGCGCAGGCCGTCATCCGCCACGGTGGCATTCGGTGGATGAACATGCGACCATCCGTTTAATAAAACCGCCAGGGGAAAACGACCATGCGCGATCCAAATGCCCTCGTCAGCACCGACCAGCTTGCCGCCATGCTCGGCGATCCGAATTTACGCCTGTTTGACTGCACCACCCATCTCAATCCCCCGCCGCCGGGCAGCGACGGCCCCTACACCGCGCTGCCGGGGTTCGAGACTTTCGCGGCCGCCCATGTGCCAGGGGCGAATTTCCTCGACCTGCAAGGCGAATTCTCCGACCAGACCACAAAACTGCGTTTCATGATGGCCGATATCGCCCAGGTCGGCGGGGCGTTCGGCCGCCACGGCGTTGGGCCGGGCACCAAGGTGGTGCTCTATAATCTCGGGCCAATGGTGATGTGGGCAACCCGCGCCTGGTGGATGCTGCGCTCGCTCGGGTTCGATGCCGCCGTGCTCGATGGCGGCTTTGACAAATGGAAGGCCGAGGGCCGCCCGACCGAAACTGGCCCCGGCAAGCCCTACGCCCCAGCCCAGTTTGTCGCCCATCCCCGCCCAGGTATGTTCGTCGGCCGCGACGACATCCTTGCCGCGATCGACAAGCCCGGCAATGTCATCGTCAACGCGCTCAACAATGATCTCCACAAGGGCGTCGGCCCGAGCCGCTATGGCCGGCCCGGCCGCATCCCGAGCAGCGTTAATGTGTCAGCCGCCACATTGCTCAAGCCCGCCGATAAAACCTTCACCGACCTTGCCGACGCCGAGGCGAAATTCGTGGCCGCCGGCGTCACCAAGGACAAACACGTGATCGCCTATTGCGGCGGTGGAATTTCGGCGACGGTCGATCTGTTCCTGCTGCACCAGCTTGGGTATGACGACATCACCCTCTACGATGCCTCGATGGGCGAATGGGCGAAGGATACCGCGCTACCGATTGCGACAGGGGACTAGGGGCGTTGCGGGAGCGAACCAAGTCGTCCGATGATCACACGCTCATCGGCCCCTTGCGGAATTCCGCTGTGCCATAGCTGGTTTCGGTCAGCGCCACCCCCATCGCCTGATACATCGCCGCCCGATCCGCACTGCGGGTGGAGATCGCCCTGGTGCCGAGTTCGGTCAATCTGGTGATCTCCGGGACGGCGTCCACCCGCGCGATCCAGGCCATGGTCCGTGGCCAGTTGCTGAGGTCGGCATTGGCGCGTGACCATTGCAGATTGGTAAAATGCACCGCCACCGCGATATCGGCGATGGCGAGTGCGCCGCACACAAAGCCGTCCTCGGGCGCGATGGATTCGAGATAGTTCATCACATCAGGCAGGTCATTGGCGATCGCGGCGGCGATAACAGCCTCGTCACGCGGTTGTTTCCAGACGCTGGGCCTGATGACAGCGCTGTTGAATATCTTCCAGATGAACACATCACCGATCCGTGTATCGGCAAATTCCTCAATCCAGCGCGCCCGAGCCCGCGCGGCGACCCCGGCTGGAAGCAACGCCGGCGACGGATAGCGTTCATCGAGGTACTCGGCGATCACGGTGCTGTCGGCTAAAGTCACTTGATCGTCGATGAAAACCGGAATGCGGCGCAGCGGGCTGAGGTGGGAAAACGCGGCGTTGCCCTGAAACGCGACAATCGGATCGCAGCGCCAGGGGATGCGCTTCAAGTCGCAAATTGCCATGATTTTGCGCACATACGGCGAGACTGCGCTGCCGATGATGGTTGCAGCCGGCAGCTTGGCGGTTTCCTCGCTGCGTGCCCGCGTTTGCGCCTTCCGCCGACGCAAGTTCTCCCGCAACGCCGCCGCCTCGCGATCGCGGCGCGCCGCAAGTGCCGCTTCGGCGTGTGGGCTTAAATGGGAAATCGGTTTTTCAGTCATACCCTCGTCACTCGCTGCCTTTGACCTGCCAGGATAGCATGCTATTTGGCCGCTAATTCCGGAGCAACCGGTACCCCGTCTATCATTTGTCCGGAAGGCGCCACACATGCGCATGTCAAATCTGCTGCTTACCCTCGTCGCAACAACCATGCTGACGGGCGTAGCAAGCGCCCAATCGATCAAGATCGGCCTGACTGGCCCCTATACCGGTGGATCGGCGTCGATGGGCGTGTCGATGCGCGACGGCGCCAAGCTCGCGGTCGCCGAAATCAACAAGGCCGGCGGCGTGATGGGCCGGCAATTGCTGATCATCGAACGCGACGACGAAGCCAAGAACGAGGTCGGGGTCCAGATCGCCCAGGAACTGATCAATAAGGAACAAGTGGTCGCGACCCTTGGTTTCATCAACACCGGCGTGGCGCTGGCGTCGCAGCGTTTCTACCAGGAAGCTGAAATTCCGGTGCTGAACAATGTCGCCACTGGCACGTTGATCACTGGCCAATTCCTGCCGCCCAAGGAGAAGGCCAACTACATCTTCCGCATGTCGGCCAATGACACCATCCAGAGCGCGATGATCGTCGAGGAAGCCATCAAGCGCCGCGGCTTCAAGGCGCCGGCGATTCTGGCCGACAGCACCAATTACGGCCAGCTTGGCCGCTCCGATCTCGAAGCCGCGCTGGCAAAGGCGGGCGTGAAGGCGGTGGCGGTGGAGAAATTCAACATCGGCGACACCGACATGACCTCGCAGCTGCTGCGCGCAAAGTCGGCCAACGCGGATGTCATCCTGACTTACGGCATCGGCCCGGAACTGGCGCAGATTGCCAACGGCATGGCCAAGCTCGGCTGGAAACTGCCGCTGATCGGCAGCTGGACCTTGTCGATGGCGACCTTCATCGACAATGCCGGCGCCAATGCCGATGGCGCATCAATGCCGCAGACCTTCATTCAGACCCCCAACACCCCCAAGCGCAAAGCCTTCATCGAAGCCTATCAGGCCGCCTACAAGGTTGATCGCTTCCCGTCCCCGGTCTCGGCCGCGCAAGGCTATGACAGCGTCTACGTGCTGGCGGCCGCGATCGCGCAGGCTAAATCCACCGATGGCCCGAAGATCCGCGCCGCGCTGGAAAACCTGCAAACCAAGGTTGAAGGCGTGATGACCAATTACGATCATCCCTTCTCGGCGACCGATCACGAGGCGGTGACCTATAACATGCCGGTATTTGGTGTTGTGAAGGGTGGCCGCGTGGTGGCGGCACATGAGGAAGATGTGACCGGGGATAAGGCGGTTCGGCTTAAAACGAAATAAGGGGGAGTCGTTCTTTTTGTGAACAAAAAGAACCAAAAAAACTTTCTCTCACTTTGTTGCCGTTGGCGTGGGACCTCGGTGAGGTGGCACGCCAACGGCGACAATAAATCAAAAGTTTTTTTGCGTCGTTTTGTTCGCAAAAGAAGACTCCTTCCTTGAGGACGCAGCTTTGCAAATCCTAGCCCAACTCATCGCCAGCGGCATCGCAGTCGGCATGATCTACGGGGTCATCGCCTTCGGCTACCAGCTGACCTTCGCCACCTCCAAAACCCTCAATTTCGGTCAGGGCGAGGCGCTGATGCTCGGCTCGCTGGTGGGCTGGACGGTCGTCGCGGTCACCGGTTACCTCATCATGCTGCCGATCGTGCTCGCCTTCGGGCTGCTGCAAGGCGCGCTTGTCGAGCGGCTGGGGGTGCGTCAGGCGATCAAGACCAAATCCGAGGCCGGCTGGATCATGGCGACCATCGCCCTCGGCATCATCTTCAAGAACCTTGCTGAGAATATCTGGGGCCGCGATGCCCTGAAATTCCCGTCGCCGCTGCCGGAAGCGCCGCTGTCATTCATGGGGGTGAATGTGCTGCCGATGGAGGTGGCGATCGTCATCGGCGCGCTGGCGATGATGCTGGCGGTGGAAGCGTTCAATCGCCGCTCGATCTACGGCAAGGCGGTGGTGGCGACCTCGGCCGACCGCGATGCGGCCGGGCTGATGGGGATCAACACCTCCCTGGTGATCACGTTTTCCTACGCGCTGTCCTCGATGACGGCCGCTTTCGCCGGCGTGCTGGTGGCGCCGGTGACGTTGACCGGCGCCTCAATGGGCGGGGTGCTTGGGCTGAAAGCATTCTCGGTTGCCATCATCGGCGGGCTGTCCTCGGGCATGGGCGTGGTGGTTGGTGGGTTAATCCTGGGCATTACGGAGACCCTGACCGGCTACTATATTTCGACCGGCTACAAGGACGTTCCTGGGCTGGTGCTGCTGCTGCTGGTGCTGTCGTTGAAGCCTGCCGGTCTGTTCGGCCGCGCCGCCATCAAGAAGGTCTGACGATCATGCGCGCTGCGCTGAGACTCGGGCTGGTGGCCGCCCTGGTGCTGTTCCCGTTCGTGATGACCAGTCCTTACTATCTCCATTTGCTTGTGGTGGTGGCGATCTTCTCGATTGTCGCACTCGGCCTCGACATTGTCTTTGGCTATACCGGTGAAGTGTCGCTTGGCCATGCCGCCTTGTTCGGGGTCGGCGCCTATACCGCCGGCGTGCTGGAGTTCCAGTTCGGCATCGGCTTCTGGGTCGCCTTGCCCTGCGGCGTGGTCGTGACAGCCTGCTTCGGCGCGCTGCTCGCCTTGCCGGCCTTGCGGGTGACCGGCCCGTATCTGGCGATGGTGACGCTCGCGTTCGGCACCATTATCGCCATCTTGATCAATGAGATGACGTTTCTCACCAACGGTCCGCTCGGCATTTCGCTCACCAAGCCCTTCTTCGCCGATCTGCGCGAGGAACTGCCGTGGCTCGGCATGTCCAAGCCGCGGATGCGCGATGTCGAATATTATTATGTGGTGGTGGCCTGCCTGCTGGCGACCTTGGTGGTGATCAACCGGCTGCTGGCATCGCGCTACGGGCGTGCGTTCGAGGCTTTGCGCGACAGCCCGGTAGCGTCCGACTGCATGGGGGTCAGTGTCTATTCCCACAAGGTGCTGGCCTTTGTGCTCAGCGCCGGCTTTGCGGGGCTGGCCGGGGTGCTGTTCACCTATTCCGAGCAATATATCGCGCCAAATAATTTTAGTTTTGATCTGTCGATCGGTTTCCTGCTCGCCGTCACAATGGGGGGGCGCAAGTCGCGGATCGGGCCGATCATCGGCACAGTCGTGGTGGTGTTCCTGCCCAATCTGCTCGCCGATATCGAATTATTCCGCATCGTCGCAGGCGTGATTGCTGCGGTTGCGGTCGTGGTGGGTGGCATCATCGCGGTGCGCGCGCCTGAGCGCCGCCTGTTCGTGGCGATCCCGGTGGTGTTGTGCGCGGGGTTTTTCGTTTTCGCGCTATGGCTGCCGAAAATCACTGACTACAAGCTGACCGTCTACGGGTTGATGATCCTGTTCGTGGTCTATTATCTGCCGGACGGGATCTACGGCCTGGTCCGCCAGGCGCTGCTGCGCTGGAAACGGTCAGGCGCGGTGCAGATCGCCGGGTCGGGCGCCTGGTCGGCGACCCCACCGACGATTGCGTCGGGGCCGCTGCTCGAACTGCGCGGCGTGGTGATGCAGTTTGGTGGTCTGCGCGCGCTGGACACGGTGGATATGACGGTCATGCCCGGCACCATCCATGGCCTGATCGGGCCCAATGGGTCAGGCAAGTCGACGATGATGAACGTGCTCACCGGCATCTACACCCCAACTGCCGGCGAGATCCGATTTGAAGGGCATCCTATCGCGGGCTGGAAATCCCCCGCGATTGCCGCCGCCGGCATCGCGCGCACCTTCCAGAACGTGCAGTTGTTCGGGGAGCTATCGTTGCTGGAAAACATCCTGGTCGGCCTGAACCACACCTATCAGGGCGGCGTTGCCGATATCGCGCTCGGTCTGCCGCGCGCCGGGCGCGAGGAGGGTGCCGCCCGCGCGCGCGCCATCAGCCTGTTGGAATTTGTCGGGCTCGCCGAACTGGCTGACGAGGAAGCCCGCAATCTGCCCTATGGCAAGCAGCGCCTGCTCGAAATCGCCCGCGCCTTGGCGCTCGACCCGAAATTGCTGCTGCTGGACGAGCCGGCGGCCGGCCTCACCGCGCCCGATATCGTCGAGTTGCTCGACATCATTCGCAAGATCCGCGACCACGGGATTACCCAGGTGCTGATCGAGCATCACATGGATGTGGTGATGGCGCTATCCGACATCGTGACGGTGCTAGATTTCGGCCAGAAGATCGCCGAGGGCAAACCGGCCGAAATGCAGGCCGATCCCGCCGTTATTGCTGCCTATCTCGGCACCGCCCATGAGCAGGCCGCCTGATGCTGAAAATCGAGAACCTGTCGGCCGGCTATGGCAAGGTGCGGGTGCTGCACGGCATATCGCTTGATGTCGCCAAGGGCAGTCTGGTGACCCTGATCGGCTCGAACGGCGCCGGCAAGACCACCACCTTGCGGGCATTGTCGGGGATGATCGTGCCGACCGGCGGGCGGATTGCGCTGGACGGGACCGACATTGCCGGAATGGCGTCGCATGAAATCGCCCGTCGTGGTCTGGCCCATTCCCCGGAAGGTCGGCGGGTGTTCGCCACCTTGTCGGTTGCCGATAATCTGCTGCTCGGCAGTTTCACCCGGCTGACCGGGTCCCGCCCGCGCGGGGATGTCGCGCGCGACCTCGATCGCATGTACACGCTGTTCCCCAGGCTTGCCGAGCGCCGCGCCCAGTTTGCCGGCACCTTGTCGGGCGGCGAGCAGCAAATGCTGGCCATGGCGCGCGCGCTGATGCTGGGGCCGGAGGTGCTGCTGCTGGATGAGCCATCGATGGGCCTTGCGCCCAAACTGGTGGAGGAAGTCTTCGCCACCATCGCGCTGCTGCGGCAAAACCAGGTCACCATGCTGCTGGTCGAACAATTCGCTGCCGCCGCGCTCGAGGTAGCCGATATCGGCTATGTGCTCGAAAACGGCAGGATCACCGCGCATGGCCCGGCGGCGGCCTTGAAGACCGATCCAGCGGTGCGGGCGGCCTATCTCGGGGCCGCGCACTGATCGGGCGCTCCACCAACACCAGCGCTAGATCATCATTCGTTCAATCGGCTTCGACTGGACGGATAAAGATGATCGTGAAGACAAGACTTTATACCAAGCACCCTTGATGTTGACCCATGAAGAATGGGTCAACGGCGCTCGGTATAAGTCTTTGCTCGGCGCACCGCCGCCAGCCAACCCGGTGCGCAATACCAAGCGCCCGAATGGCTGGAAGAGTCAGCCATTCGGGCGCTTGGTATTAGAACGTGTCTGCTGATTCAGCTTCAACGGGTCACGCTCTAAAATATCCCTGGGCGTCGATGATTGGCGTTCCGCCTGCGTCGGGCTAACCTGGGGTGGAATTATCCCGGAGGATTATCCGTTGAGCGATTACTTCTACGAACCGCGCCTTGGCCACGGCCTGCCGCACGACCCGATCAAGGCGATCATCGCGCCCCGGCCAATCGGCTGGATTTCCACGGTCGACGCCGAAGGGCGGGTCAATCTCGCGCCGTACAGCTTCTTCAACGGCTTCGCATCCAATCCACCTGTGATCGGCTTCTCGAACGAGGGTCGCAAGGACAGCCTGAAAAATGCGGAAACCACCGGGGAATTCGTCGCCAATATGGTGAGTGCGAATTTGGCGAAAGAGATGAACATCACCGCCGCGCCAGTGGCGCACGGGGTGGATGAAATGAAGCTCGCCGGTTTGGCCGCCGCGCCCTCAACAATGGTGCGTCCGCCACGCATTGCCCGGGCAATTTCGGCGCTGGAATGCAAGGTGACCCAGATTATCCAGCTACAGCGGATCGGTGGCGGATTGCTCGATACCTGGGTGGTGTTGGGCGAAGTCGTGGGGGTTCACATCGATGATACCTTCCTGGTGGATGGCATTTTCGATACGCTCGCCGCCCATCCGATTGCCCGCATGGGCTATCGTGGCGACTATACTGAAGTGGTCAACAAGTTCGAAATGATCCGGCCGACAGCATAACGGGATCGGGGCGGATGCCCCGATCCCACGCGCGTGATCAGACCGACTTCTTGAGGGTCGGTGACGCCTTGAAGCGCACGGTCTTGCCAGCCTTCACCTTGATTGCTTCGCCGGTGCGCGGGTTGAGGCCCTTGCGCGCCTTGGTTTTGCGCACCGTGAAGGTTCCGAAGCTCGGCAAGGTGAACTTGCCGGCTTTCTTAATTTCCTTGACGATGGCGGCCATAAGCTCCCCGGCGCAACGGTTCGATGCGGTCCCGGTGAGGCCGGTGGATTCCTGGATGGCCTTGGCGATGAATGCTTTCGACATAGACTGGTCTTTCCTTTGGTGTCGGCAACCGCCGCAGTGCCATACTGCGACTCGACGGCTGCCTTGGGAATGTCACAAAGACAATTGCTCGTAACAAGCGTTTTTCGTAGCTGTAAAGACTTATTTAGCCTGACTACAAATTTTGCTGCGATGCAGCGGAGGATTGAATGAAACCTGAGCTTCCCGCAACCGAAACAATTCTGGCGCGCTACGCTGATCTTGATGCCTGGCCGCCCGGCGACATGCTTGCGGCAATGTGGGAGGCACAACTGGCAGCCGTCGCCGCGGTGCGCCCGGCATTACCCGCGATCGAGGCCGCCTGCGTGGCCGCCAGCGCCCGCCTTGCGATAACGGGACGTCTGGTGATGGTCGGCGCCGGGACATCGGGGCGGATCGGTGCGCAGGACGGCGCCGAACTATCGCCGACCTTCAACTGGCCACAGACGCGTTTGCTGTTATTGATGGCAGGCGGTGACATCGCTTTTACGAAATCGGTGGAAAACGCCGAGGATGACCGCGACGCCGCAATCGCCGCCATTGCGACGCATGGCGTGGGACCAGACGATGTGGTGATCGGCCTGGCCGCCAGCGGCAGCACCCCGTTTACCACCGCGGCGATTATCGCGGCCCGGGCGGCCGGCGCGCTGACCATCGGCATGTCCAACGCCGCAGGGGGCGCACTGCTGACCGCTGCCGAGCACCCGATCCTGGTCGAAACCGGCGGGGAGGTGATCGCCGGATCGACGCGGATGAAGGCCGGCACGGCCCAGAAAGTCGTGCTTAATTTGCTGTCTTCGACGGTCATGGTGCTGCTGGGCCACGTCCATCGCGGCCTGATGGTTGATATGCAGGCCAAGAATGCCAAACTGAAGTTGCGGGCCATTCGGATGCTGCGGACTTTGACCGGCTGCGATGAAACGGCAGCGACGGCGGCGCTGGCGGCGACTGACGGGCGGATCAAGCCGGCGGTGCTGGTGGTGCATGGGCTGGATGCCGGGGCGGCCGATGCGGCGCTGGCGAAACATTCGGGGCGGCTGCGGCGCGCGCTCGGGGAGATCGGACAATGAAGGCGATTGCAGCAGAAACGATATTCGACGGCGAACAGGACCATGTCGGCGCGGTGCTGCTGATCGAAGGCGATCGCATCGTTGGGATGGTGGCCGAGCCACCTTCGGGAATTGAGGTCGTGGTGCTGCCAGACGGCGCCATTCTGGCGCCTGGTTTCATCGATCTGCAGGTCAATGGTGGCGGCGGGGTGCTGCTCAACAACCAGATCGATGTAGCCGGCATGGCGATCATTGCGGCCGCCCATGCGCGTTGCGGCACCACCACCATTCTGCCAACCCTGATCAGCGGCACACGGCCTGAATTGCGCGCGGCAATCGATGCCGCGTGCGCGGCAGTCGCCCAGGGCGTACCGGGGGTTGGCGGTCTGCATCTTGAAGGCCCGTTCCTCGCCCCGGTTCGGCGCGGCTGCCATCCGGCGGCCAACATGATCGTGCCAGATGCCGACGACATCGCGCTTCTGGCGGCAGCGTTTCCGGCACCTTTCATGATCACCATGGCGCCCGATATCGTCCCACCGGCCATGCTCGGCACGCTGGCCCAAGCCGGGCGCATTGTATTCGCCGGGCATACCGATGGCGATTACGAAACCATCATTGCCGCCCTCGACGCCGGGGTCACCGGCTTTACCCATCTCTACAGCGCGATGTCGCAACTGAATGTGCGGGCACCCGGCGCAGTGGGTGCCGCACTGACCGATCCGCGCCCGTATGCCGGCATCATCGTGGATGGCATTCATGCCCATACCGCCTCGATCCGGATAGCGTTCCACGCCATGGGGCCGACACGGCTGTTTCTGGTGTCCGATGCCATGGCAACCGCCGGGTCCGACATCGATCACTTCAAGCTCTATGATATCGACATCACCTTGCGTAACGGTCGCCTGACAGTGCCGGATGGTGGGCTGGCCGGTGCGCATCTGACCATGGTGGAGGCGGTGGCCAATCTGGTGCGGCTAATCGGCTGCGACCAGCGCGAGGCGTTGCGGATGGCAACCGCCACCCCGGCCGATGCGGCCGGCTTTACCGATCGCGGCCGGATTGCACCGGGGATGCGGGCCGATCTTGTGGCATTGGATGCGAATTTGCAATTGCTCGATGTCTGGCAGGGCGGGGCGCGAATTTAACAATCGCTCCTCCTATTCGTTATTGGTGCTAATTTGCAATGGAACTAGAGTGTGATGACCGTGCCTATCATCGGTCATCACACTCTATGCCCCAGGTTTCCCTAAGGCGCCCGCTAGGATCCGCCGCTCCGGTGTTTCGCGCACCGCTCGCGGCAATTTCAGCCGGTTTCTGATCCGCTGAGCCACATTCGCCGGGGGCATCGCCGGGCGAGGATATCGGGCAGGGATTGTTGGGGCAGGGGGGCGCGCAGCGCCCCCTTGTTTTATCCCGTCCTACCCAATGCCTCACCCATTGGCCGGTTGAATGCGCACCGCCAGGGTGCCGATGCCTTCAATGCTGGCCTCAACCCGGTCACCGACCGACAGAAATGTCTGTTTCGGCGCGCCAACGCCGGCCGGCGTTCCGGTCAGCAGCACGTCGCCAGGATCGAGGGTCATGATCCGTGAGGCGATCGAAATCTGCTCGGCGATCGAGAAGATCATGTCGGTTGAACGGCCATCCTGCTTCGTCGCGCCGTTCACCGATAATTTCAGCCCGATGTCTTGCGGATTGGCGATGGCGCGCGCCGGCACCAGGCGTGGCCCGAGCGGGCAGCACGTGTCGTTGGCCTTGCCCGCCACCCAGTCAAGTTTGTAAAACGTCTCTGCCGCCCGATTATGGTCGCGCGCGGAAAAATCGATGGCAACAGTATAACCGGCGACATACGACATGGCGTCTTCGACCGAAACATTGCGCGCCCGCTTGCCGATGACGGCGGCGAGTTCGATTTCCCAGTCAAACGCCTGGGTAGCAATCGGCATGCACACGGTATCGCCTTCGCCGACCACCGCATTGCGCGCCGGTTTCATGAAAAAGAACAGGCGCTGATCGGCCTTTTTCGCGCCCGGCATGCCCATTTCAGCGAGATGATCGAAGTAATTCGCCCCCGCGCAGAGCACCTTGCCCGGATAGAGCAAAGGCGACAGCCGCCCGCCGGCGACGATATCGCCAGACGATAGCTGCCCCACTGCACGATCGAGGGCAGCCAGGGACGCGTCCCAATCGGCGAAAAGATCGATGATCTCTGAAACCCCCGGCACACCAACCCGCGCGAGACTCGGGGCCAATGCATAGAGCTTGTCACCCGCCTCAATGCAGGCGACGGCCCCGGTTGGGGTGGCAATGGTGGCAAGCGACCAGGCTGCAGTGGCCATGATGTGGGTTCCTCGGACTTGTGGGTGGACGAGAGTGATTTTATAAAATCGCCACGTCAATCATTGGTAGCATCATGTGTTGATCGCGGCGTATCTGCCCATCACGGAACCAGCAGTGGCGCGCTTTCTGACCGATGATACACTCGGATCGAAGGCGAGACCGGGACGACGGCGCGCCGAGGGGGATCTATGACCGCTTCCTTTGCCCGCGACCATCTGCCTGCGCTGGCTGAGCTGCCCGATTTCATTTTCACCCTGCCGGAATTGCAGTATCCGGCCCGGTTAAATTGCGTGGCACGATTGCTCGATGACCGTGTGGCGCAGGGCCATGGCGATGCCCCGTGCCTTATCGGTGCGACCGAGCAACTCACCTACCGCGAAACCCAGGCGCGGGTGAACCGGATTGCCAATATTCTGGTCGATCGGTTCGCCATTACCGCCGGCGCCAGGGTGCTGCTGCGCGCGGCCAATTCCCCCATGCTCGCCGCATGTATTTTGGCGGTCATCAAGGCCGGTGCCGTCGCGGTGCCGACCATGCCGATGCTGCGCGCGCGGGAACTGGTCTATCCGATGGAAAAGGCTGAGATCGCGTTGGTCATCTGCGATCATCGCCTGTCCGACGATATGATTGCGGCCCGCGCGATGGTGCCGGGGCCGGTGCTGTATTTCGGCACCGGGGAATTTGCCGCGCTGCTCGCGGATGCGTCCGACCAGTTCGCTGCCGCCGACACCGCGATCGACGATGTCTGTCTGATCGGCTTCACCTCCGGCACCACCGGCCAGCCCAAAGGGGCGATGCATTTCCATCGCGATCTGCTGGCGGCGTGCGATGCCTATTCCGCAAATGTGTTGCGCCCGGTGGCGTCTGACCGCTTCATCGGGTCGCCACCGTTAGGCTTCACGTTCGGCCTTGGCGGGATGTTGCTGTTTGCGTTGCATGCAGGCGCCAGCACGGTTTTACTCGAGCGCGCCGGGCCGGATGATCTGCTGGCCGGCATTCCGCAGTATCAGGCAACGATCTGTGTGTCCGCGCCGACCGCCTACCGGGCGATGCTGGCCAAGCGTGCCACGCATGATCTGTCATCGTTGCGGACATGCGTGTCCGCTGGCGAGACCCTGCCGAAAGCGACCTTCGATGCCTGGCTTGCGGCGACCGGCATTCGCCTGCTCGATGGCATCGGCTCGACCGAGATGTTCCACATCTTTATTGCCTCGCCCGCGGATCGCGCCCGCGCTGGCGCCACCGGCGAAGTGGTGCCGGGCTACGAGGCGCGGGCGGTCGATGAAGCCGGCCAAACAGTCCCGGATGGCACGCCGGGGCGTTTGGCGGTGCGGGGGCCAACCGGTTGCAAATATCTGTCCGATCCCCGGCAGAAAACCTATGTTCAGGGCGGCTGGAACCTGACCGGGGATACATATGTCCGTGATGCGGACGGGTATTTCTGGTTCCAGGCGCGGTCGGACGATATGATCGTGTCGGCGGGCTACAACATCGCCGGCCCCGAGGTCGAAGCAGCCTTGCTGTTGCACGAGGCGGTCGCCGAATGCGCGGTGATCGGGTGGCCCGACACCCAGCGGGGAATGGTGGTGAAGGCGTTCGTGGTGCTGCGGCCGGGCTATGGTGAGATGACCGTCGCGTTGCAGGATTTCGTCAAGGCGACGATTGCGCCGTACAAATATCCGCGCGCTATTGAGTACCGGGCGGAATTGCCCAAGACTCCAACGGGGAAGCTGCAGAGATTCCTGTTAAGACAAACCTAGGCCAAACCCGAACGGGAGCAGCAGATCCATTCCTGCATTGGTTGCAAATACAGAATTTATCGCCAGATGACCGAATACTCTGCAATCCTGGCCGCTATATCTTGATGGGAGTAATTCTGGGCGGCGACAAACAATGCCATTCGTTCGTGCCGTTCGCTAACGCGGCAAAATTGTTCTGCAACGAAATACTCTGGTCTGTCGAAATAATCGTCGAACAATATCACGGTGCCAGCCCGGGCTGAGATCAGGCTGTACAGAAATGAGGCAACCCGGAAGCGGCCATCGATTAAGACCGTATCTGGAACCAAATTGTGCCGTTTCGCGATTTCCCAGGGCAGAACCATATATTTCCAGAAATTTGCAAATCGATCGTTGTTGATCGGCATTCCCCACTCTCGAACAGCGCCGATATCGCAATGCTCCATGAGCAGGGTGGAGCTCCTCCCGTCAAGGGTCGCTCGCACTTTATCGGTCCATGCCCTGTCAGTCTCGACGGAGATGATGGTTTTGACCTGTGCGACAGTGCAGGCATAGACCGTGCTGCCACCAGAACCGTATTCGAGGTAGCATGTGCTGCGCGTCAGCGCGGCGCCAAAACATCTGAAGCCGCCTACGTCCATCGATGGGTGTGGACCAATGATGTCTGACATACTGGATTTCTCCTAACGCTCAAAAACGCAGCTCTGCGCAGTAGGCTGGGCAATCTGGCGCCGAACAGCATCCCAGATCGCGTTTCGGCGTTGAGGAATTCCTACGCTGGGGTGATCATGTCAAGGTTATGCGGATTGTGGGTTTTCGGCCTGGTGCGCCGCTTCAAATCCATCAACTCCGCCTGCGCCTGGGCGCTGGTCCGGTAGAGCTGCGCCACCCCCGGTCCATATTGCGGCGCGGCCACAGGCACCGGCGCACCGTACTGGGCGGCCGCGTGCAAGGTGAAATAGGGATCGCTGAGATGCGGCCGGCCCAGCGCCACCAGATCGGCGCGTCCGGCGGCGAGGATGGTATTGACCTGATCGGCGCTGGTGATGTTGCCGACGCACATCGTCGCGATGCCGCCGTCGTTGCGGATTTGGTCGCTGAACGGGGTCTGGAACATCCGGCCATAGACCGGTTCGGCATCGGCAACCGTCTGGCCGGTCGAGACATCGATCAGGTCGCAACCATGCCGGGTGAAGGCGCGGGCGACTTCGACGCTGGCATCGGCGGTGATACCTCCCTCCGCCCAGTCGGTCGCCGAAATCCGCACTGACATCGGCCGGTCAGCCGGCCACACCGCGCGCATGGCGTCAAACACTTCAAGCGGGAAGCGCAGGCGGGAGTCGAGGTCGCCACCGTACTCGTCCTGCCGGTGGTTGGTCAGCGGCGAAATGAAGGTCCCGATCAGATAGCCGTGGGCGCAATGGAGTTCCAGCATATCAAAGCCCGCGGCGGCGGCGCGCCGGGTCGCGGCGACGAAATCATCGCGCACCTGGTCCATGTCGGCGCGGGTCATTTCGCGCGGGGTCTGGCTTTCCGGGTAATAGGGCAATGGGGATGGCGCCATGATCGGCCAGGCGCCGGCATCGAGCGGGCGATCCATGCCGTTCCACATCAGCTTGGTTGCTGCCTTGCGCCCGGCATGACCGAGTTGCAGACAGAATTTCGCCTGGCTGCTGGCGTGGACAAAATCGACAATTCGCACCCAGGCAGCCTGCTGGGTGTCGTTATAAAGGCCCGCGCAGCCCGGCGTGATGCGCGCCTCGGCGGAAATATCGGTCATTTCGGTGTAGATCAGCCCGGCGCCGCCCATCGCCCGCGATGCATAATGCACCATGTGCCAGTCGCCCGGCACGCCATCGGTCGCCGAGTACATACACATCGGCGACATCACGACGCGATTGGCGACCGTCATACCGCGCAGCTTGAAGGGCTGGAACATCGGCGGCGCGGCCACTGGCGATAAGCCGGCCGCCTGGGTCTGGCCCGCGAACACCGCATCGATCTCGCCCACGAAATCAGGCGCCCGCAGCTTGAGATTGTCGTAGGTGATCGATTTCGATCGCGTCATCAGCCCGAAGGCGAACTGGGTCGGCGCCATGTGCCAGAAGCGGCGGACATGCTCGAACCACACCAGCGACACATCCGCGGCGTGCTGGATGCGCTCGACATCCTCGCGCCGGTCACGCTCAAACGCGCCCAACGCGGTTGGAACGTCTGGATTGCCACGCACGCATTCGAACAATGCGATGGCATCTTCCATCGCGAGCTTGGTGCCGGAGCCGATGGAAAAATGGGCGGTTGATTTGGCATCACCCAACAGAACGATATTGCCTGGCGCGCCCTCACGGCTGAGCCAGGTGGAACGCGCGTTGCGGATCATCGGGAATTGCCGCCACAGCGAGCGGTTGGTGATCAGCGCGTGGCCGTTGAGGTCCTCGGCAAAGACGCCTTCCAGAAAGGCCGCCGACTGCGCCTCGTCCATCTTATCAAGCCCGGCGTGATGGAAAGTTGCGTCGTCGGTTTCCAGAATCCAGGTCGAGGCGCCGGGCTGATACTGATAGGCATGGGCGATGAACACGCCGAATTCGGTTTCGCGGAAACTGAAGGTGAAGGCATCGAGCGGGCGAGTACTGCCCATCCAGGTGAACCGGTTCGGCCGCAAATCGACCTCGGTGCCGAAATGGGCCTTGTTGCCCTCGCGCACGAAGGAATTGATCCCGTCAGATGCCACGATCAAATCGGCATCGGCGAACTGCTCAAGATCTGAGATGTCGGTCTGGAAGTGGATTTCGACACCGAGATCGCGCGCGCGCTGTTGCAGAAGCAGCAGTAAAGTCCGGCGCGAACATCCGCAGAAGCCGTTGCCGCCAACCCGGCGGACGGTATCCTTGAAGCGGATTTCGATGTCGTCCCAGTAGGCGAAATTCTCGGTGATCGCCTGGTAGCTGGGCTGGTCGTAGCGTTCGAATATATCCAGCGTGGCGTCGGAGAACACCACCCCGAAGCCGAACGTGTCATCGGGGCGATTGCGTTCGTAGATGGCAATGTCGGTATCGGGACGGGCCTGTTTGAGCAGAACAGAAAAATAGAGCCCCGCCGGCCCGCCACCCAGGATCGCTACCCGCATTGCCGCCTCCACATCTGCTCAGGAAAGTATTTTAAGCTTGAAATATCTCCCGCGCAATGGTGACATGATCGCGCAGAACGGGAGGCGGCAAATGGATCCGGCGAAACGGCATGCCCTGGTCACCGGGGGCGCCAGCGGCATCGGGGCAGCAATTGCGGCGGTGTTGCGGGATGCGGGTGCGGTGGTCAGCGTGGTTGGCAGGCGGGCGTCGGACGCGCCAGGGTATCAGCGTGCCGATGTCACCGATGGCGCCTCGATCCAAGCTGCGGTGGCGCGTGCCGAGGCAGCGCACGGCCCAATTTCGATCCTGGTCAATAATGCGGGTGCGGCCGAGTCAGCGCCATTTGCCCGCACCAGCCGCGCGATCTGGGACCGCATGCTGGCTGTCAACCTGACCGGCACGTTCGAGACCACCCAGGCGCTGCTGCCGGCGATGGTGGCGCGCGGCTGGGGGCGGGTGATCAATGTCGCCTCCACCGCCGGGCTCACCGGCTATCCCTATGTCGCCGCCTATGTCGCGGCCAAGCATGGCGTGGTCGGCCTCACCCGGGCGCTGGCGCTGGAAACCGCGAAATCGCAGGTGACAGTGAATGCGGTCTGCCCCGGCTACACCGAAACCGCGTTGCTGACCGATAGTTTTGCCGCGATCATTGCCAAGACCGGGAAGACCGAGGCCGAGGTGCGGCGTGACTTCACTAAAGCCAACCCGCAAGGTCGGCTGGTGCAGCCGGACGAGGTCGCGGCGGCGGTACTCTATCTGTGCCGCCCCGGCAGTGGTGCGGTCACCGGCCAGGCGATCGCGATTGCCGGTGGGGAAGTGCTGCATTGACCGATGTGCTCGACCTCGAAGCGCGCGCCGATGCCGGGGCGCACCAGGCCGAGTTACGCCTATGGCTGCGGCTGCTGACATGCTCGACAATGGTTGAGCGCGAAGTGCGGCGCCGGTTGCGCCAGCAATTCAACGTCACCTTGCCGCGTTTCGATCTGATGGCGCAGCTGGAACGCAGCCCGGACGGCATGACGCTCGGCGAATTGTCGCAGCGGATGATGGTGTCGAACGGCAATATCACCGGGCTGGTGCGATTGCTCGGCGGTCACGGGCTGGTGGTGACCTTCACCGCGCCGTCCGATCGTCGTGCGACCTATGTGCGGCTGACGGCCGCGGGGCGGGCCAACTTCGCCGAAATGGCCGCCGCCCATGCCGGTTGGATCGCGGCGATGTTCGCCGAGCTTGACGCAGAGGCACTGGCGCGATTGATGGAAGGACTGGGGCGGCTGAAACGCTCGGTGATGCAAAGGGACCGCGACAATGTCTGAGCCAATGACCGTTTTGCAGCCTCCCGACTGGCCGCGCCCCAAGGGGTATGCCAACGGCGTGGTTGGCACTGGCCGGCTTGCGGTGTTGGCCGGGCAGATCGGCTGGGATGCCGATGGTGCCTTCCCAGATGGGCTGGTGGCGCAAACCGAACAGGCATTGCGCAACATTCTGACCGTGCTGGCCGAAGCTGGCGGCGGCCCGGAACATATCGCGCGGCTCACCTGGTATGTAACCGATATTGCCGCCTATCGCCGCGAGGCGCGTGCGCTCGGGCCGGTCTGGCGCGAGGTCATGGGGCGCAATTTCCCCACCATGTCAGTGATCGGGGTTTCGGCACTGGTTGAAGAAAATGCGCTGGTGGAAATCGAGGCGATTGCGATTTTATAAGCGGCGTGCCGCTTGAGCAGATCCCGCTCTAAGTCTTCTCGGTAACGAACCGATCCATGCCCAAACTCGTGCGCCAGTCCGCAGTTTCGGCGGGCTTGCCTGGCTCCAGGGGGATGGTTCGCAAGCGGGATGTGTCATGCATGGCAGGAGTGCTGCCGTAAACTGGCGTCCGTCGCGAGAATGTGGTCGGTTTTGGACATGGAAATTCCCCTGCTGCCACTGATCGGCTTTGCCATTGCGGCAACCATCACGCCGGGGCCGAACAACGTTATGGTGACGACGGCCGCGGTCAATCATGGGGTGCGTGCGACGGTGCCGCACATGGTGGGGATTGCCGTCGGGTTCGCGGTGATGCTGGTGTTGGTGTGTGTCGGGCTTGCTGGTGTGGTGCTGCAAGTCCCTCTGGTCGCCACATTTTTGCGGTGGGCGTCGCTGATCTGGTTGCTGTGGCTGGCCTGGAAAATTGCCTCCGCCGCGCCACCAGGCAGCCTGGGCGCGCGACCGGCGCTCGGTTTTTTTGGTGCGATGGCATTTCAATGGGTCAACCCAAAAGCCTGGATGATCTGCCTTGGTGCTGCCGGCGCGTTTATGGTGCCGGATGGAAGTGTGCTGGCGCAGGGGCTGACCATTGGTCTTGTGTTCCTCGCCGTCGCCTTGCCCTGCATTCTGCCCTGGGCCATGCTCGGGGCTGCCGCTGCGCGCTTGCTGCAAAGCCCGCTGCGGTTACGGGTGTTCAATGTGGCGATGGCGATCCTGCTGGTGCTGTCGATGCTGCCGGTGGCGTTCTCATAGAGCGTGCTGATCTAGAGCGTGATGACCGCTGATAGGCGCGGTCATCACGCTCTAGGGTCTGTTGAGATTGAGGGTTCCGGCGCGGCTTGGAGTGTGATTCAAGCTTTGTATGGAACGCTTTATATTGACTGATGCCCAGTGGGCGAAGATGGAACCGCACTGCCTGGGCAAGCCCACGGACCCAGGA
>CALQTN020000061.1 GCA_943333505.2 Asaia bogorensis
GCGAAAGGATCAACGCATCCTTCTGCGGATCGGTCAGGCTGCTGAGGTTGGGCGCGAGGGACATCCGAACGTTGAATCGAAAGAGCCGTGACCGTGTAAATAGCTAACTTGAGGCGAGGCGCCAGGGCGGGGGGTGAGCAGTTACGTTCTGTCGTTCATTTCTACCGACCACATGAATTTAATATTTCCATATGGCAGATTTCCCGTGGTGTTGTCCAAGTAGAACGCGCCACAGCCCTGATAGCAGTTCGCTAGGGTCAATTGTGCTGTGAAGGTGGATTGATCTTGCGATACCTCCATCGTCGCCGAGCTCCCGGGGGAAGTGGCGCGCAATGAAAATCCGCTATTCGTCGCGGTCGGGTTCCAGGGCCCGGAGAACGTCTGCAGCACTGCATGCGCGGGCGCTGCAACGATCAAAATAGCAACAAGTATGATAACGGCATAAAAAATCCGCAACCCCGGCAACTTAGAATAACACATGATCCGTCTCCCGCCGTCAAAGGCGTGAGTTGACGCAATCACGCGGGGTTTTTCGCGGCAACTGTCAAAGCGCGACTTCACGCGGTTTACCGCCTTGTTAACCATCTATTGCCGGCAGGCTGGACCTTGGGGCGCTTGGATGGCAGCTTGGTGCCCCGCAAGGAGGGCTCCATGGACGCGCGTGAGACAGTTATATCCGAGGCTTTGGCATTTTTCGATGCCGGTAATTTCCGCGACCGGCTCGCTGAACTGGTGGCAATCCCCAGCACGATGCAGGAGCCGGCGCACGAAAAAGACGTCTGGCACTACCTGGACGGCGCCATCCGCCCGTGGCTCGAAACCATGGGGTTCACGGTTCAGGTGCATGCCAATCCCAAGCCCGGTTGCGGCCCGATCCTGACCGCTGAACGCATCGAGGATGCGTCCCGCCCAACGGTGCTGACCTATGGCCATGGCGACACGGTACGCGGCTTGGACGATCAGTGGGATGCGGGGCTGGAACCTTGGAAGCTGATCGAAGTTGGCGATCGCTGGTATGGGCGCGGCACCGCCGACAATAAGGGCCAGCACGTGCTGAACCTGACCGCGCTGGAACAGGTGATCGCGGCACGCCACGGCAAGCTCGGGTTCAACATCAAGATGGTGCTGGAAACCAGCGAGGAACTCGGGTCACCGGGCCTGCGTGAATTCGTCGCAGCAAACGCCACGATGCTGGCAGCCGACGTGCTGATTGCGTCCGACGGCCCGCGGGTTGATGCCGCGATCCCGACGGTGACGGCAGGCACCCGCGGCACCTGGCATTGCGACCTGGCGCTGTCATTGCGGCCGGGTGGTGTGCATTCAGGCAATTGGGGCGGGATGATCGTCGATCCGGCCATCGTGCTGGCCCATGCCATTGGCGCGATCTGCGACCGCCACGGCAAAATTCTGGTGCGCGACTGGCTGCCAAGAAACGGCCTGCCCGCCCAGGTGCGTGGCGCTCTCGCGGGGCTTGAACTGCCGAGTGAGGCATCGGCAACCATTGACCCGAATTGGGGCGAACCGGGTTTCACGGCCGCCGAGAAAGTCTTCGGCTGGACCAGCTTCATCGTGCTCGCCATGGTCGCCGGCAAACCGGAAAACCCGGTGAACGCGGTGCCGCCGTCAGCCCGCGCGCATTGCCAGATCCGCTATACCGTCGATAGCGACGTCAATGGTTTCGGCGAAGCACTGCGGCACCATCTCGACGCAAGCGGCTTCCCCGAAGTCCAGATCGAAAACCCCGGCATCCGCATGCCGGCAAGCCGCACCGACCTGGACCACCCATGGGTGAAATGGGCGGTGTCGAGCATGGAAAAATCGCTCGGCAAGCATGTCCAGGTCATCCCCAATGGCGGCGGTGGGCTACCGGGGGACGTGTTCGTCGATCATCTGCATGTGCCGCTGGTATGGATCCCGCACAGCTATAATGGCTGCAAACAGCACGGCCCGAATGAGCATTTCCTGATCGCGCCGGCGCGCGAGGGCCTGGCAGCCTATACCGGCATCTGGTGGGATTTGGGTGAAGCCAACGTCCCGAAAGCCTAGTCCGGCTGCAGCTGCTGGTGCCATTAGAGCCTGATGACCGCTGATAGGCGCGGTCATCAGGCTCTAATGGACGATATTCAGCGCCACCAATGCCCCATAAATCGCTGCACCGCCGCCAAGAATGCCGCCAGCCCAAGCGAGCTGCTTTACCCGCGTAACCACCGAAACCGATGCTAGCACGATCGACAGCTGCAAGGCGCTGACCACGCGTTCGAACAGATGATAGATATGAAAAGCGTTGTCGCGCTGCCGTTCTGATGCCTGGGCTTTCACGGTCATTTGCTTGCGCCCGTTGCCGCCCTCAGGATCGTCATTCATGCGGGCAGCGGTTGCACGCGCATCAGTGATCTTCTTGGCCTGTGCAGGCTCGGCAGCATTGGGGAGGCTACCCAGCATATCGGCCTGGATCGCATACATGTTCATGCGAATGGTCTTGGCCTGGAACTGCGCCCAGTCGTCGCTGGCCTGGATGTGGTGGGTAAGATAGGAATTCTGCGCCGCCTTCTCCCCCATTTCGCATAGCGCGAGTGCGGCAGCCAGGGCCGCGATCAGCAGCGCAACCTTGCGCGCACCGGTATCGGCGTGGGCGGCGTGTTCGGTATGCTCAATGCTCTCGGTCGCCATTTCGACGCTATTGGCCATGTCCGGCGCTCCGTATGATTGTCTGGCTGGGGAGGTCATGGAATGGTGGGCGCGACAGGGATTGAACCTGTGACCATTCGCGTGTGAAGCGAATGCTCTACCGCTGAGCTACGCGCCCATTCCAGGCGGACGCTGGACATAGGTCGGGCGCCCCCCGCGTGTCAAGCAACAGCCGGGGACGCCCGATTTTCAGTCAATACGCCTGATTACATTTCGGCGTAGTTGCCCTTGTGCCAGATGTAAAAGACGTAGTCGCTTTCGGTGACATCGCCCTTCTTGTCGTAGCTGATCTTGCCCAGCACGGTATCCCAGCTGCCGGCCTTCAGGGTGGCAGCGACTTTTTTCGGATCGGTCGTGCCAGCCTTGGTCGCGGCCTGCGCCCATTCCTGGATGGCGGCATAGGTGTAGAGCACATAGCCTTCCGGATCGATGCCCTTGGCCTTGAACTGGGCGACAACCTTGGCGGCGGACGCACGGCGGCGCGGATCGGACGGGAAGGTCATGATGGTGCCTTCGCCCAGGTCGCCGGTGATCTGCCAGTATTCGCTGGTCACCAACGCGTCACCACCGATGACAGCCGGGCTCATGCCCTGCTGCTTGGCCTGGCGCATGATCAGCCCGGTTTCAGTGTGGTAGCCGCCGATATAGATCACATCGATATTGGCCTGCTTCATCTTGCTGACCAGCGCCGAGTAGTCTTTTTCGCCTGGGACGTAGGCGGCATACATCGTCTCCTTCAGGCCAGCCTTGTTCATCGCCTTTTTGGTCTCGTCGGCGAGGCCCTTGCCGTAGGCGGTGTTGTCGTGAAGCATGGCAACCTTACGGCCTTTGTATTCCTTGGCGAGGAAATTGCCCGCGACAAGGCCCTGCTGATCGTCACGGCCGCAGGTGCGGAAGGTGTTCCAGCTGCCTTCTTCGGTGAATTTCGGATTGGTGGATGCCGGGGTGATCTGCAGGATGCCTTCTTCGGCATAAACCTTGCTGGCCGGGATTGACGATGACGAGCAGAAATGCCCGGCCATCATGACAATTTTCTTCGACGCCATCGACTGCGCGACCGAATTGGCCTGCTTCGGATCGCAAGCGTCATCGCCAATTTCGAGCACCACTTTCTGGCCGAGAATGCCGCCGGCGGCATTGATGTCGGCAACCGCCATTTCGGCGCCGTCCTTCAACTGCTTGCCGAAGCTTGCGTAATTGCCGGTCATCGGGCCGGCGGCACCGATTTTGATCTGCGCCTGGGCAGGGGCGGCCGCCAGGGCGAGCGCCGCGGCAAGCGTCGCGACGCCTGCGAGCATGGTCCGTTTAAGCATGGCTGCTATCCTCGATCTGTTGTCCACCGCGCATAGTTGTGGCGGCTGGGTTGCATGATACGCGGATCGGATTTCCGATGCAAACTGTCGCACACTTGCCCCGCCGCGCCCCTGACCTTAATAGCGCGGCCACACCCAGGCCGTATTTGCGGCGCAGGAGCACATGATGGCATCGATCGCCGAAACCTCTTCAGAAAACTCGGCGCTCGCCGAACAGGCCGCCATCCTGGCCCGTCCGATAACGCCTGCGCGCCTGATGGCCGATGCGATCCGCGCGCTGGCGATCGATGGGGTCCAGGCCGCCAATTCCGGGCATCCCGGAATGCCGATGGGCATGGCGGACGCCGCAACCGCGCTCTGGTCACGCGCCCTGAAATACGATGCCGCCGATCCGCGCTGGCCCGATCGCGACCGTTTCGTGCTGTCGGCCGGCCATGGTTCCATGCTGCTCTATGCTTTGCTGCATTTGACCGGCCAGTCCGGCATGACCATCGACGACATCAGGAATTTCCGCCAGCTGCATTCCCCCGCCGCCGGCCATCCGGAATTTGGCGAGGCGCCGGGGATTGAAACCACCACCGGCCCGCTCGGCCAGGGCCTGGCGACCGGGGTTGGCATGGCGATCGCTGAACGGCTGCTGGCAGCGCGCTTCGGCAAAAGCCTGGTCGATCATCGCACCTGGGTGATCGCTGGCGATGGCTGCCTGATGGAAGGCGTCAGCCAGGAAGCGATCAGCCTTGCGGGCCATCTCAAGCTCGATCGGCTGACAGTGCTGTGGGACGATAATTCCATTTCCATCGATGGCGGCACCGGGCTTTCGACCTCGGAAGACCAGCTGAAGCGCTTTGCAGCCGCCGGCTGGGCGACCAAGGCGGTCGATGGCCATGATGCGGCAGCAGTCGCGGCGGCCTTGTCGATGGCGATGCGCTCGAAAAAGCCGACCTTGATCGCCTGCAAGACAATCATCGGCTTCTCCGCGCCGACCAAGGCTGGCACGGCCGGCGTCCATGGCGCGGCCCTTGGCCCCGCCGAAGCGCAAGGCGCCAAGGCCGCGCTCGGCTGGACTGCGGCCCCGTTCGAAATTCCCGAACCGATTGCCGCCGACTGGCTGCGCGCCGGCGCCCGTGGCGCCACCCCGCGCCGCGCATGGCTCAAGCGTCTCGCCCGGCACCCGATGCGCGCCGAGTTCGAGCGGGTGATGGCCGGTCGCTTGCCGGATAATTTCCACGAAACCGTGGCAGCCCTGAAAACTGACATCGCCGACACACGGCCCAAGCTCGCGTCGCGTCAGGCGAGCCAGAAATCGCTCGATGCACTGGTGCCCGCGATCCCGGAAATGATCGGGGGGTCCGCCGACCTCACCGGGTCGAACCTGACCCTGGTCAAAGGCATGGGCATCGTCGCCCCCGGCAATTTCGCTGGCCGCTACATCCACTACGGCATCCGCGAATTCGGCATGGCGGCAGCGATGAACGGCATTGCGCTGCATGGCGGCCTGATCCCGTATGGTGGCACGTTCTTCGTGTTCAGCGACTATATGCGTCCGGCCATCCGCCTCGCCGCCCTGATGCGTCAGCGGGTGATCCATGTGCTGACCCATGACTCGATTGGCCTCGGCGAAGACGGCCCGACCCATCAACCGGTCGAACATCTTGCGAGCCTGCGCGCCATGCCCGGCCTGTTCACCTTCCGCCCCGGCGATGCGATGGAAACCGCCGAAAGCTGGGAGCTTGCCCTGCGCCGTGCCGATGGCCCGAGCATTCTCGCCTTGTCGCGCCAGACCCTGCCGAGCCTGCGTGGCGACATGGCGGAAAACCGCACCGCGCGCGGCGGCTACGTGCTCGCCGAAGCCGATGGCCCACGCCAGGTGACCCTAATTGCGACCGGCAGCGAAGTGGCAATTGCCATGGATGCCCGCATGGCGCTGGCCTCGGAAGGCATCAACGCGACCGTTGTCTCCATGCCGTGCTGGGAGCTGTTTGCCCAGCAGGACGAAAGCTACCGCGCATCCGTGCTCGGCACCGTGCTGCGGGTTGGGGTGGAAGCGGGCGTATCGATGGGCTGGGATCGCTGGCTCGGGCCGGATGGGATCTTCATCGGGATGAGCAGCTTCGGCGCGTCGGCGCCGTTCCAGGATTTGTATAAGCATTTCGGCATCACGCCGGACGCTATTGTCGCCGCCGTTAAAAAGCGGCTTGGTTAATCATCCACAGGAAGGGAACAGCCTCATGGCCGTCAAAGTAGCCATCAACGGGTTCGGGCGCATTGGTCGCCTCGTACTGCGCGCGATCATCGAAAGCGGTCGCACCGATGTCGTGCCGGTCGCGATCAACGATCTCGGCAGCGTGGAAGCAAACGCCCATCTGTTCCGCTATGACAGCGTGCATGGCCGTTTCCCCGGCGAAGTCGAGGTGTCGGGCCAGACCATCACCATCCGCCACAACGGCCGCGTCTATGGCCCGATCACGGTGTCAGCCGAGCGCGACCCGTCGAAAGTGCCGTATCAGGGCGTCGATGTGGCGCTGGAATGCACCGGCATCTTCACCTCGAAAAAAGCCGCATCCGCGCTGCTCGCTTCGGGCGCCCGCAAGGTGCTGATCTCGGCCCCGGCCGACGATGTCGACGCGACGATTGTCTACGGCGTGAACCATGGCGTGCTGACCCGCGACATGACCATCATTTCCAACGCGTCCTGCACCACCAACTGCCTGGCCCCGGTGGCCAAGGTGCTGCACGACAATTTCGGCATTTTGCGCGGCTACATGCTGACCATTCATGCCTATACCGGTGACCAGAACACCGTCGACACGCTGCACAAGGACCTGCACCGCGCCCGCGCCGCGGCTGTGTCCGCGATCCCGACCAGCACCGGCGCGGCCCGCGCGATGGGCCTGGTGATGCCGGAACTGAAGGGCAAGCTCGACGGCACCTCGATCCGCATCCCGACGCCGAACGTGTCGCTGGTTTCGCTTGACGTGAACCTCGCCAAGCACGCCACCAAGGAAGAGATCAACGCGGTGATGAAGGCGGCGAGCGAAGCCGGACCGCTGAAGGGCATCCTCGGCTACAACACCGAACCGCTGGTCAGCATCGACTTCAACCATAACCCGGCGTCGTCGACCTTCGATGCGACGCAAACCGCCGTGGTCGATGGCCAGATGGCGCGGGTGATGACGTGGTACGACAATGAATGGGGTTTCTCGAACCGCATGTCGGACACCGCCGCCCTGTTCGGGAGCCTGTAAGGCCATGGCGTTCCGCACTTTGGATGGCGTGGATGTCGCGGGCAAGCGCGTGCTTGTGCGCGCCGACCTCAATGTCCCGGTGCGGGACGGCCAGATTACCGACCTGACCCGGATCGAACGGCTATGCCCGACGATCCGGGAATTGTCCGAGAAAGGCGCGCGGGTGATCGTGTGCAGCCATTTCGACCGCCCCAAGGGCAAACGCGTGCCGGAAATGTCGCTGGCCCCGATGGCGGTGGCCCTCGGCAAGGTGCTCGGCCGGAAGGTGCGGTTCGCCGAGGATTGCATCGGCATCCCAGCCCAGCAGGCGATTGACGCGCTCGGCAACGGTGACATCGCGGTGCTGGAAAACACCCGCTTTCATGCCGGTGAGGAAGCCAATGATCCGGCCTTCGCCAAGGCGTTGGCGGCGCTTGCCGATATTTTCGTCAACGACGCGTTTTCCGCCGCCCATAGGGCGCACGCGAGCACGGAAGGCGTGGCGCATCTGCTACCATCTTATGCCGGCCGGCTGATGCAGGCCGAGCTGGAGGCGCTGACCCTTGCGCTGGAACATCCCGAACGCCCGGTGATGGCGATTGTCGGGGGGGCGAAGGTTTCGTCCAAGCTCGAATTGCTTGGCAATCTGGTGACCAAGGTCGATCTGCTGGTGATCGGCGGCGCGATGGCCAACACGTTCGTCGCGGCCGCGGGTGTTTCGGTCGGCAAGTCGCTGCAGGAAGCCGAGATGCACGCAACGGCGCGTGAAATCGTCGCCAAGGCGAAGGCGGCAGGCTGCGAGATCGTGCTGCCAGTCGATGCGGTAACAGCCACCGAGTTCAAGGCGCACGCCGCGACGAAAATCGTGGGGATCGACGCGGTTCCAGCTGATGCGATGATCCTTGATGTCGGGCCGCAAACCGTGGCGGCGCTGGTGGCGCGGCTGGGTTCGGTCAAGACAGTCGTGTGGAACGGGCCTCTCGGTGCTTTCGAAATGCCGCCGTTTGATGCGGCGACCACGACGTTGGCAAAGGCGGTCGCGGCTGCGACGGTTGCTGGCAGGTTGCGCAGTGTTGGCGGCGGCGGCGACACGGTGTCGGCGCTCCGTCATGCCGGGGTGATCGACGCGTTAAGCTACGTGTCGTCGGCCGGTGGGGCGTTCCTGGAGTGGCTGGAGGGTAAGACTTTGCCGGGGGTGGCGGCGCTGGCGGGTTAGAGCGTGATCCGTTGAAATTCAATCAGCAGACACGCTCTGGGGTTTTGTTTTCACGATCATCTTTATCCGTCCAATCGAAGCCGACTGAACGAATGATGATCTAACCCCGCACCTGATACCACCAATACCCAATCACCTCATGCAGCGCGTAATACGACCGCTGCCAAGCCCCAGCCGCCGGCACAAACTCCCACGCCGCCCAAGCGGGTGCTTCCATCGCCCGCGCCGGCATCGGCACCACCGCAAGCCCGGCGCGTTCGAACGCCAGCAGCGACCGGGCCATGTGCCACGATGTCGTCACCAGATAGACCGTGTCGATCCCATCCGCCCGCAGAATTTCCGCCGAAAACTGAGCATTTTGCCAAGTGTCGAGTGACTTGCCTTCCACCCAGCGCGGTGCAACCCGGAATTCATCGGCCATGATCCGCGCCATAGTGGCCGCAATTGGCGGGGTGCCTGGCTTTAACATCCCGCCTGTCACCAGCACCGGCAGGCCGGTGCGCTTGGCCAGGATCACCCCGGCACGCACCCGTTCGGTGGTGAACGGTCCGATATCCTCGCCTTCCAGCACGCCCCCCGGCGGCCCATCACGGCGTTCAGCGGACAGGATCACAATCGCCTGCGGCCGCAAGCCAGCCCGCGTTGGGTTGGTATCAGCCAGCAATCCGTTCAGCAGCGGCGCGGTGATCGGCAATGCGAGCACCACCAACCCGGCCAGCGCCACCCAAGCCAGCCACCGCCAGCGCAGCGCAATACCCAACGCCAGCGGCAACAGCAGTGCGGTTGGCGGGATCAACACCATATAGGCAATAACGGTCAGCATCCGCAGCCTCTAGCCGCTCCAGCGCCAATCAGCTAGGACAAACCATGTTCATCGAAACTGGCCATTTTGCCCTGATCCTGGCGCTGATGGTTGCCGCGGCCCAGGCCATTCTGCCGTTGGTCGGCGCCGCGCGGCGCGATGCCGGGCTGATGGGCGCCGGGACCTCAGCAGCGCTGACCCAGTTCGCGCTCGTCGGCCTCGCGATGCTGGCGCTGATGAATGCCTATGTGACGTCGGATTTCTCGGTCATCAACGTCATCGAGAACAGCCATACCGACAAGCCGATGCTCTACAAAATCACTGGCGTATGGGGCAATCACGAAGGCTCGATGCTGCTCTGGGTGTTCATGCTGGCGCTGTGCGGGGCGGCGGTGGCGGGGTTCGGGCGAAACTTGCCGCCGACGTTGAAGGCGCGGGTGCTGGCGGTGCAGGGGATGATCGGGGTCGGGTTTCTCGCGTTCATCCTGTTCACCTCCAACCCGTTTCTGCGGATTTTGCCGGCGGCGGCCAACGGGCGCGGGCTGAATCCGGTGTTGCAGGACCCTGGCCTCGCCTTCCACCCGCCGTTTTTATACCTCGGCTATGTCGGGTTTTCAGTGAGCTTCGCCTTCGCCGTCGCCGCCTTGATCGAAGGCCGCGTCGATGCCGCCTGGGCGCGCTGGGTGCGGCCCTGGGCGCTCGCATCGTGGTGCGCGCTGACCGTGGGCATCGCGATGGGCAGTTGGTGGGCCTATTACACGCTCGGCTGGGGCGGCTGGTGGTTCTGGGACCCGGTAGAAAACGCGAGCCTGATGCCTTGGATTTCCGGCACCGCGCTGATCCATTCGGCCATTGTCGTCGAAAAGCGCGACACGCTGAAAAGCTGGACGGTGCTGCTCGCCATCATCACCTTCGCACTGTCCTTGACCGGCACGTTTCTGGTCCGGTCAGGCGTGCTGTCCTCGGTCCACGCCTTTGCGGTCGATCCGGCACGCGGATCGTTCATCCTCGGGCTGTTGGTGCTCACCATCGGCGGCTCGCTGGTGCTGTATGCGATCCGCGCGCCGTCCTTGCGTGGTGGCGGGCTGTTCGCGCCGATTTCGCGGGAGGGTGCGCTGGTCCTGAACAACCTGCTGCTGACGACGGCGGTGGCGACGGTGTTCCTCGGCACGCTCTACCCGCTGTTCCTCGATGCGGTCGACGGGCCGAAATTGTCGGTCGGATTTCCGTTCTACAACGCGACCTTCACCCCGGTGATGGTGCCGGTCCTGTTGGCAATGGCGATCGGGCCGATGCTGGCCTGGAAGCGCGGCGATCTGTTGGCGGCGTTGCAACGCCTTTGGCTGGCGTTTGCGGTCGCCGGCGCCGTTGTGCTGGTCGGGCTTTACGTGACCCAGGGTGGGCCGATTCTGGCGGTACTTGGCCTCGGGCTTGCGGCATGGACGGCGATGGGGGTGCTGGTCGAATGGGCCGACCGGATCCGCCTGTTCCGCCTGCCGCTTGCCGATAGTGTCCGCCGCGCTCTCCAACTCCCCCGTGCGGCGCATGGCATGTCGCTGGCCCATCTCGGCATCGCCATCAGCGCGGCCGGCATCGCCGCCCAGGCCTGGGAGGTTGAGCGGATTGAGACCTTGAAGCCCGGCGACAGCCTGGTCGTTGCCGCCTACACGCTGCGGCTCGACAAGATCACCCGGGTGCAAGGCCCGAACTACATCGCCGACGATGCCACCATCACCGTCTTGCACAATGGCGTGCCGGAAGGCGCGCTGCATCCGCAGCGGCGGTTCTTCGCGCTGCAAAAACAGACCACCGGGGAAACCGCGATCCGCAGCGGGCTGCTATCCGATCTGTACGTCGCCCTCGGCGATGCGGACCCGTCGGGTGCCTGGACGGTGCGTGCCTATTGGAAGCCGATGGTGTCGTGGATCTGGCTCGGCGGGCTGATTATGGCGGCGGGGGGGATGGTCAGCCTGAGCGACCGGCGGTGGCGGGTCGGCGTGGCCACACGGCTGCGGGCGGCCAAGGCCCAACCGCAAGCGCGCGCGTGATGCGACGCTGGCTCGCCTTGCTGCCGGTTACAGCGTTCATTCTGCTCGCTGGCTATTTCGGCTACGCGTTGCGCCCGGGGCACGATCCGCATGAACTGCCATCGGCGCTGCTGGATCGGGAAATGCCGGGCTTCACTTTGCCGGGACTCAGCGCCGCAAACCTTAAGGGGCAGGTTGTGCTGGTGAACATCTTCGCGTCGTGGTGCGCGCCGTGCCGGGTGGAACATCCGCTGCTGATGCGGCTAGCCAAGGATGAAAAAGCCCCGCTCTACGGCATCGCCTACAAGGACCGCGACGCCGACAATGCCCGCTTCCTGGCCGAGCTTGGTAACCCGTTCATCGGCATCGGCTATGACCGCGACGGCCGGGTTGGAATCGATTTCGGGGTTTATGGCGTGCCGGAAACCTACCTCATCGACCGCGACGGGCGCATCCGCCAACGCTGGGTCGGGCCGTTGACGCCGGCGCGGGTCACGCAGGAGGTGTTGCCACTGCTGCGCCAGTTGCAGGCCAAATGAAAACCTTTGCATTCTTCATCATGCTGCTCTGGGCCGGCGTATCCGGCGCGGTCGAGCCGTCAGAACGTCTTGCCGATCCGGCACTCGAAGCCCGCGCCCGCGCCGTCAGCCAGGGCCTGCGCTGCCTGGTGTGCCAGAACGAGTCGATCGACGAATCGAACGCTGACCTTGCCCGCGATCTGCGCCGCCTGCTGCGTGAACGCATCGCCGCCGGGGACAGCGACGACGCCGCACGCCAGTTCATGGTCACCCGTTACGGCCATTTCGTGCTGCTGCGCCCGCCGGTGATGGCATCCACCTGGGTGCTATGGTTCGGCGCACCGATCGCATTGCTGGTCGCGCTCGCCGGCGTATGGGTTGTTCGCCGCCGCCCCGTCGCGCCGCCCGCACCGCTGACGGCACAGGAACAGGCCCGGCTTGCGGCCCTGCTGGACAAATCCGAATGATCTGGATCGCTCCCGTGCTGCTGACCGTGCTCGTGCTGGTCGGCCTGCTGTTGCCGCTGCGACGGCGCGGCCAGGCAGGCCCGCCGCGCGGCGCCTATGATCAGGCGGTCTATCGGGACCAGTTGGGGGAACTCGACCGCGATATCGCACGCGGCCTGCTGGCCCCGTCCGAGGTCGCGGCGACCAGGCTCGAACTGCAACGCCGGCTGCTCGCAGTGGAAAACGACCCCGCCCCTTTGCCGCTGCAACGGGACAGCCGGCCCCTCGCGATGGCGCTGGCCGTTCTGGTCACCGCCAGCGCGGCGGGGGTCTATCTGACCATCGGCGCCCCCGGCCTGCCCGACATGCCCTATGCGAACCGCCAGGCACCGGGTGGCGATGACCCGCAAAAGTTGGCCGAGCTTGCCGAAGCGCTCGAAGCCCGGCTGCAAGGCACAACTGGCAATGTCGAAGGCTGGATGTTGCTGGGCCGCACCGCGGCGGGTCTGGGCCAATGGCCGCGCGCGGCCAACGGCTATCTCCAGGCGATGCTGCGCGGGGCACCTGGGGCTGAACCAATCGCGGCTTATGGCGAGGCCCTGGCGATGCAGGCGCAAGGCGTGGTGACGCCTGCCGCCAAGCAGGCTTTTGTCACCGCACTCGCCACCGAACCCGGCTTCCCGATCGCACGCTATTATCTGGCGCTCGCCGATGCCCAGGCCGGCGACGCCACGTCAGCGATTGCCGGTTGGCTGGCGTTGGCCGCCGAGTTGCCGGAAGACGCCGAGGCGCGCGGGGTGCTCGCCCAACGCATCGCCGAAACCGCTGCCGCCGCCAAGCTGCCGATCCCCAAACTGCCGCCGGGCGCGAAATAGCTTGGCGCTGCATCCGCTCCATCACATGTGGCGGATGTTGCCGGCCCAGCCGCGGCGCTGGCTTTTCGCCCGGGGCACCGTGGCGATGGCACCGAAGCCGGATCGCCATCCCGCCAAAGCCCTGCACGGGATTGCCGTGGCCGGCGAGCTTAGCCGCCCGACCGGATTGGGCGAAGGGGCGCGGCTGATGCGGGCGGCACTCGACCAACTCGGCATCGCCAATTGGGGCCAGGATGTCGGGGACCGCCTGCCGGGTGGACAGGACACGCGGCAGGCTTTGGAAATGCCGCCGCCGGGCGCGCCGATTGTGCTGCATGAAAACCCGCCCTCCTTGCCCTGGGCCTTGCTGCGCCTGCCGCGCGACCTCATCCGTGGGCGCCATGTCGTTGGCTATTGGGCGTGGGAACTCCCGATCGCACCGCCATCCTGGCGCATCGGGCGGCGCTTTGTGCATTCGGTCTGGGTCCCGAGCCACTTCACTGCCGATGCCCTGCGCCCGATGCTGCCGGCCGATGGGCGGATAGGGCTGCATGTGGTGCCGCATCCGGTGGCGGTTGCCCCGCCCGTGCCGTCGGCCATGGACCGCACGGCCTTCGGCTTGCCGGCCGACGCATTGATTGTTCTGGTTTCCGCGTCGCTCGCCTCGAGCTTCACCCGCAAGAACCCGCTGGCAGCGATCGCCGCGTTTCGTGCCGCATTCGGCGATCGGTCTGACAGGCTGCTGGTGCTCAAGCTCAACCATGCCGACCATTTCCCCGAGGATCTTACCGCCGTGCGGGCGGCGGTGGCGGGGGCGGCGAATATCCGCATCGAAACCCGCATTCTGCCCCATGCGGATCGCCACGCCCTGACCGCCTGTGCCGATATTCTGCTGTCGTTGCATCGCAGCGAAGGTTTCGGTCTGGTATTAGCCGAGGCGATGTTGCTAGGGGTTCCGGTGGTGGCAACCGGCTGGTCGGGGAATATGGATTTCATGGATGCCGATAGCGCGGCGCTGGTCGATTTCACCCTGGTTGGGGCGCGCGATCCGCGCGGCGTGATGCAGGTGCCGGGCGCGCAGTGGGCCGAACCCGATGTCGCGAGCGCGGCTGCGCAGTTGCGCCGACTGGCCGATGATGCCGACGCACGGCGTGCCCTCGGGGCGCGCGGCGCCATGATGGCCCGCGCCAGACTGGGCTCGGCGCCGTTGGTGGCGGCTATCCAGGCTGTCGGCTTATGAAAATACTGGTCTGGCAATGGGGCCGCTTCGGCGGTGGGCCTCGCATGGCCGTCGAACTTGCCGCCGCGCTGCGCGCCCAACCGGGATTTGCGGTGGTTTTGTCCCTGGCGCGAGGCGCCGAAATCTGCGCAACCAGCCCATGCGATTGGCCGGTGAAAACCTATGCCGGCCGTGCTGGCTTCATGTGGCGGGTGGCGACGCTGGGGCCGATGCTGCTGGGCTTGATCTGGCGGCTGCGACAGATCAGGCCCGACATCGCGATCTGCGCCATGCCGGGGCTGCTCGATCTGGTGATGGCGGTGGCGTTGCGCCTGTGCGGCATCCGTTTTGCCGTTGTGGTGCATGATGCCAACCCGCATCCCGGCGACCGCTTTCCGCTCCAGTTCTGGCTACACACGCTGCTGATCCGTCAGGCCGCGATGGTGACCGTGTTGAGCCGCCATGTCGGCCACCAATTGCGGGTGCGCCCGCCGATGATCACCTTGGTCCACCCCCCCTTTGCGCCGCGTCGCTTGCCACCACAGGATGCCCATGGCGGGCCATATCGGTTGCTGTTTGTCGGTCGGCTGTTGCCATACAAGGGGCTCGACCTGCTGGCCGACGGGCTCGCATGGCTCGGCCCGCGCCCGGATATGGAATTGCGCGTCGTCGGCCACGGCCCGCCATCGGCGGCCCTGGATCGCCTGACCGCGCTGCCCGGCGTGACAGTCGAAAATCGCTGGGTTCCGGAAGCCGAATTCGACGATCTGCTGGGCTGGGCCGACGCGGTGCTCCTCCCCTATCGGGAGGCCAGCCAAAGCGGTGTTGCTGCCGCCGCGCTCAGCGCTGGCCGGCGCGTGCTCGGCACGTTGGTGGGTGGGCTGACCGAGCAATTGGCCCATGATCCGGCGGCCGAGCTATGCGCGCCCAACCCGGTCGCGTTCGCCAGCGCGCTGCGCGACCTGCTCGAACACCGCCGTTTCGTGCCCCTGCCGCCGCGTCCGGACCCAGAAATGGCATGGCGGACAGCAATCGCGCGGCTTGCCCTGGCCCTGCCCCGCTTGTGATTTACCGCCGTCCGTGATGCGATAGCCGCAATCACGAACCGGAGGCCGCGCAATGAAAGTCACCACATCCGTCCCCTACAAGGATTGGCGCGCAATTGCGCCTGCCGCCGCGGCTGCCGAAGCCGAGGGTTTCGAGGGCCTGACCTGCCCCGAACTCGCCAACGATCCGTTTGCCCCGCTGGCAATTGCCGCGCTCGCCACCGAGAAAGTCCAACTCGCCACATCCGTCGCGATTTCCTTCCCGCGCAGCCCGATGATCACCGCCCAGCAGGCGTGGGACATCAATCTGCATTCACGCGGCCGTTTCGTGCTCGGCCTTGGCACCCAGGTGCGCGCCCATAACGAACGCCGGTTCAGCGTGCCCTGGGTGCATCCGGCGCCGCGCATGGTCGAGTATGTCCAGGCAATCCGCGCCATTCACCGGTGCTGGGAATATGGCGAGAAGCTCGATTTCCAGGGCAAGTTCTACAACTTCACCCTGATGACGCCGGAGTTTTCCCCCAAGCCCTGCGGTCTGCCGATGCTGCCGATCATGATTGCAGCCGTCGGCCCGGAAATGCAGAAAGCCGCCGCACGGCATTGCGACGGGGTGCGCCTGCACGGTTTCGCGACGCGCAAATACGTCACCGACGTGGTCCGCCCGCTGCTCGAAACCGAACTGACCAAGGCCGGCAAGACCTTCGCCAATTTCGAGGTCACCGGCGGCGGCTTCATCGCCACCGGTCCGGACCAGGCAACAGTTGACGCGGCGGCTGAAAAACTGCGCTACCGGGTGGCGTTCTACGGCTCGACCCCCGCCTATCGCGGCGTGTTCGACGTCCATGGCGTGACCGAGCTCGGCGTGAAGCTCAACCAGGCAACACGGCGCGGCGCGTGGAGCGAACTGGCGGCGATGGTGCCGGACGAGGTGTTGGACCTGTTCGCCGTCCGCGCCACCTACGACAAACTGCCCGACGCGGTGGCCCAGCGTTTTGGCGGAATAGCCGACACGGTCGGCATCGAATTCCAGCCCGGCGATGATGCCAAAACCCGCCGCTGGGTGCTGGATGGGTTGAAGGGCATCCCGAGCGCGTTCCAGGACTTCAAGACCGCATGAAGCTGGGCCGAGCTTCGTGGTCGGTGACGAACTGTTCTGGGGGTGGTGACTGGCTGGAACACGCGATCGCTTGGGCAAAGTCTGGCGAGGGGCGTCGGCATTTCAGTTAAACGCGGAGCCCGCCTTTAGCCCCAACGCCTTGAAGATCATCGCCGCCGGACAAAACCCGGTGAAGCCGGCTTGCAGCATGTTGGCGCCGGCGAAAGCCACCAGCAGGAACCAGTAGGGGTTCACGTAAAAGCCCAGCGCGAGGCCGATCAGCACCACGGCGCCAGCGAAAGACAGAACGGCATTGTCGATGGTCATGGGAATTCTCCTTGGTTTCAAACCTGGTTCTTCGCCGCGTCCCGCGCCCAGGCGGTGATGCGGCCGGCATCCATGGCGCCCGCGGTGCGGGCGACCAGTTGGCCGTCGCGCAGCAGCAGCAATGCCGGGATGCCTTGCACCCCGAATTTGCCGACGGTTGCCTGGGCGGTGTCAGCATTCAGTTTCAGCAAACGCATCTCGGGTTCGAGTGTTGCCGCCGCGCGGGCAAATTGCGGCGCCATGCTGCGGCACGGCCCACACCACGGTGCCCAGACATCGACCAGAACCGGGATTTCGTTAGCCGCCACATGGCGGGCGAACCCGGCTTCATCGACATCGGTGGGCGTGCCGGCGAACAGCGCCTGATGGCAGGCGCCACATTTGGCCTCAGCGGCCGGACGCGCGGCCGGCACCCGGTTCAGTGCCTGGCAATGCGGGCAGACAATTTTGTGCGAATTGGTCATGGCAGGCTGCGACTCTCCATTTTGTGAGAATGTTGCTTGACTATATATTCGTAATTGCGTAGATACGCAAGTATGAAAATACAGACCGAAACCATGGCCGCGGCAGCTTGTCAGGCAAGCGACCTGCTCAAGACCCTCGGCAATCCGCATCGCCTGATGATCTTGTGCCAACTGGTCGAACAGGAACGATCGGTCGGGCAATTGGCCGGCATGATCGGCATCCGCGATTCGACCCTGTCCCAGCATCTGGCGCTGTTGCGGCGTGAAGGTCTGGTACAGCCGCGCCGCGATGGCCAGACGATCTGGTACTCGCTCGCCAGCCATCAGGCGCGCGAAGTGCTGGAAACATTGTACCGGGTGTTCTGCACACCCAAGCCCGCACCCACGGAGGCATGAAGCCGATGCGCAGTCCATTTTTTCTCTTGGCCATGGCGATCGCAACGCCGAGTGTTGCCGCGCCTGATATCGCCGTCACCGCCACCCAGATCGCGGACCAGAAAGCGGTGCTGGCGACCGTCGAAAGCCTCAATGTCGTGCCGGCACGCGCCAGGACTGGCGGGACGGTTGGGCAGCTTGCGGTCAGAGCGGGCGATCAGGTCCATGCTGGACAGGTGATCGCGGTCGTTGCGGATGCCAAACTCCTGCTGCAAATCGCTGCCATCGACGCCCAGATTGGCGGACTTCAGGCCACCCTCGCCCAGGTGCAAGCCGATCTCACCCGTGCCGAAACCCTCGCCCGGCAAGGCTCGGGCACCAGGGTGGCGATGGATCAGGCGCGCACCGCGCTCGATATCGCCAACGCAACCTTGCGGACCCGTCTGGCCGAACGATCGGTGATCCGCCAGCAGGCGGCCGAGGGCGATGTTCTCGCCCCCGCCGATGGCCGCGTGCTGCAGGTGCCGGTGACCGATGGCAGCGTCGCGCTGCCCGGCGACAGCATCGCCATCGTCGCCCAGCAATCCTACGTGCTGCGCCTGCGGGTGCCGGAAAGCCATGCAGGCTTCATCAAATCAGGCGATCCGGTCCGGCTCGATACCGCCGGGCGCGGCGACGGCAAGCCGGCTTTCGGCACCATCACCCTGGTCTATCCCCGCATCGAAGATGGCCGCGTCGTCGCCGACGCCACCATGCCGGACCTCGCCAAATATTTCGTCGGCGAACGGGTACCGGTGTGGATCGCGGTCGCCCCGCGCACCAGCTTTGTGATCCCCGACAAGGCCATCGTCACCCGCTTCGGGCTCGACTACGTCCGTCGGCGTGTGGGCGGCGCGATCCTGGAAACCCCGGTGCAGCGCGGCCGCGCCATGCCAACCGCCGACATGCCAGACGCGGTTGAAATCCTGTCCGGCCTCACCGCCGGCGACGTTCTGGTGCAACCATGAAGCCCGAAAAAGGCCTGTCCGGCGGACTGACGGCGGCCACCATCCGGTCCCCGCTAACCCCGCTTTTCCTGATCACCGCCATCATCGCCGGCCTGATCGCCCTGATGGTGATCCCGCGCGAGGAAGAGCCCCAGATCAGCGTGCCGATGGTCGATATCATCGTGTCCGCCAATGGGTTGCGCGCGCCGGACGCCACCGAATTGGTCACCAAACCGCTCGAAACCATCATCAAGGCGCTCACCGGCGTCGAGCACGTCTACAGCCAGACCCAGGATGACAATGTCGTCGTCACCGCGCGTTTCCTGGTGGGCACCAGCGAGGACGATGCGGTGCTGCGGGTGCATGAACGGGTGCGCGCCAACCTCGACCGCATCCCGGCCGGCATCCCCGAACCGCTGATTGTCCGCCGTGGCATCAACGATGTCGCCGTGGTGGTGCTGACCCTGTCGCCCAAGCCTGCGGCGAGCGCGCGCTGGACCGACAAGGACATGTTCGACCTCGCCGGCAAGCTGCAAACCGAACTCTCAAAAGTCGAAAACATCGGCACCTCCTACATCGCCGGCAGCAGCGCCGAGGAAATCCGAGTTGAACCGGACCCCGAACGCCTGGCCCGCTACGGAATCACGCTACAGCAACTGATCGGCAAGCTGCGCGACGCCAACCGCGCCTTCGTCGCCGGCAGCGTGCGCGATGGCGGGGTCAACCGGGTCGTTGCCGCCGGGCAGACCCTACAAGGCGTATCGGATATCGGGCTGCTGCTGGTCGGCAGCCGCGATGGCCGCCCGGTCTATGTCCGCGATGTCGCCAAAGTGGTGATCGGGCCGTCTACCACCGAAGCCCGCGCCTGGACCTTCACCCCATCGCCCGCTGGCCTGCAACGCACACCCGCGGCCAGCCTCGCGCTCGCCAAACGCGCCGGCGCCAACGCGGTGGTCGTATCCCAGGCGATCCTTGACCGGGTGGCATCCCTGCGCGGCCGCCTGATCCCCGATGACGTGGCAGTGGAGGTCACCCGCGACTACGGCCACAGCGCCAGCGACAAAGCCGACGAACTGCTGTTCCACCTCGGCCTCGCAACACTTTCCATCGTCGTGCTGATCGCCTTCGCGATCGGCTGGCGTGAGGCTTTGGTAACCCTGGTGGTCATCCCGACCACCATCTTGCTGACCATGCTGGCCGCCCATCTGATGGGCTACACCATCAACCGTGTCAGCCTGTTCGCCCTGATTTTCTCCATCGGCATCCTGGTCGATGACGCGATTGTGGTGGTGGAAAATATCGCCCGCCACTGGGGCATGGCGGATGACCGCAGCCGCTTGGCCGGCGCGATCGACGCAGTGGCTGAAGTCGGCAACCCCACCATCGTCGCGACGCTCACGGTCATCGCCGCCCTGCTGCCGATGCTGTTCGTATCAGGCTTGATGGGGCCGTACATGGCGCCGATCCCGGTGAACGCCTCGGCCGCCATGCTGTTTTCGTTCTTCGTCGCCATGGTGATCGCGCCCTGGCTGATGCTGAAGCTGGCGCCCGCGTCGGCCCCCGGTCATCGCGCCCATGACGAAGGCTGGCTCGGCCGTGCCTATCGCCGCATCGCCGCCCCGGTGGTGCAAACCAAACGCCGCGCCCGGCTGTTCCTGCTGGTCGTCGCCGGCGCCACCATCGCCGTCTGCCTCACCTTCTACACCGGCCACGTCACCGTGAAGCTGCTGCCGTTCGATAATAAATCCGAATTGCAGGTGGTCTTGAACCTGCCGGTCGGCGCAACGCTAGAGGACACCGAAAACACCCTGTTCGCCGCCGCCGCCATCGCCGGAACCTTGCCGGAGCTGCAATCAATCCAGGCCTATGCTGGCACCGCCGCCCCGTTCAACTTCAACGGCCTGGTCCGCCACTCCTTCATGCGCCGGTCCCCTGAACTCGGCGATCTGCAAATCAATCTCGCCCCGAAAGACGCCCGCAAACGCGCCAGCCACGCCATCGCACTTGACCTGCGCAAGCGCCTCGCCGTCCTGAAACTCCCCGAAGGCAGCACCTTACAAGTCGTCGAAGTTCCCCCCGGCCCGCCCGTGCTGGCGACCTTGCTCGCCGAAATCTATGGCCCCGACGCCGCCACCCGCCGCGCTGTCGCCGCCGAGGTCAAGCAGATCTTCACCAGCGTGCCCTTCATTGTCGATGTCGGGGACAGTTACGGCCTGCCCCGCCCACGCCTGCGCCTGGTGATCGACCAGGAACAGCTCGATCATTTCGGCGTCGAGCAAGGCGATGTCGCCGATACCATCCAATCCCTGTTCGGCCGCCTCCGCGTCGGCACCTCGTATCGTGGCCCCGAACGCGCCCCGATCGATATTGTCGTGGGTCTGCCGAAGCGTGACCTGAACTGGAACGAACGCCTCGCCGCCACCCCGGTGCCGGCCAATACCCGCCCGGGCAGCCAGGCGGTGGTCGAACTCGGCCAGTTGGTCCACGCCAGCACCGAACTCGGCTCCCAACTCCTGTTCCGCCGCGACGGGGTCGCCGCCGACATGGTGCTCGGCGAACTCGCCGGCGCCTACGAATCACCGATCTACGGCATGCTCGAGGTCAACCGCCGCATCGCCGCGCATGATTGGAAAAACCTGCCGAAACCCGAAATCCGCCTGCGCGGCCAACCGATGGACGAAACCAAGCCGGCGCTGCTCTGGGATGGCGAGTGGGAAATCACCTTCGTGACGTTCCGCGACATGGGTGCGGCCTTCGGGGTGGCGATCCTCGGCATCTATATCCTGGTCGTCGCCCAGTTCGGCAGCTTCAAACTGCCGCTGGTCATCCTGACCCCGATCCCGCTGACCTTGCTCGGCATCGTGCTCGGCCACTGGCTGCTCGGCGCGCCCTTCACCGCAACCTCGATGATCGGCTTCATCGCGCTGGCCGGCATCATCGTGCGCAATTCGATCCTGCTGGTCGATTTCATCCGCCACAACGCGGCAGCTGGGGCGAGCGTGCGGGACATCGTGCTCGATGCCGGGGCGATCCGCTTCAAGCCGATCCTGCTGACCGCGCTCGCTGCCATGATCGGTGCCGCGACCATCCTGTCGGACCCGATCTTCCAGGGCCTCGCGATTTCCCTGCTGTTCGGCCTCGCATCGTCCACCCTGTTGACCGTGCTGGTTATTCCGGCGATTTATGTGGTGATGAAAGACTGAGCTCAACCGAGCATTTGCGATATAAATTACGAAATCGTAACAATATAAGCAAACCAATCCCGTAACCGTCACACGCCAATTTTTGCAATGGGTCGCAGCCCGGCCTCCCAGGGCAAATCCGCCGAGACCACCGCCGCGCCAGGCATGGCCTCGCTGCGCGGCACCGCCACTATCGCAGCCGCCGCCAACGGGGCCGACGACACCACAACCACCCCAAGCATCCGGCAGATCGGCTGCAAAATCCGCCGGACCCCCGGTACGGCGTCCAGCACCGCCCGCATCCCAGGCTCGGCCAGCAGCGCCTCCAACTGGCAGCCAAACCCCGCCGCCTCCCAGCCCAATTCCCGCACCAGCCATAGCCGCCCCTGCGGCAACCGAACCGCCGACGGCACAACTCCGCGCATTCCAGCCTGAGACGCCCGAACCCGAACCTGCGGCCGCGACATCGCCCGCGAAACCCGCCCGGCAATCCTGGTCAACCGCCGCCAAAGCGGCCCGATCAACCCCACCAGCCGTGGGTTCCGCAAAAACCGCGCCGCCACCAATGCCGCCAACCCCGCCAGAATCACCGAAAGCCGCCGCACCAACGCGGGCGCGGCGGTCTCCAGATCAGAAGGGGAGGGGGTGGTTGAAATGGCGTTCATAGTATTTTAATTAACATAGTCGCTCAGAAATTGCAAGAAAATCTGCCACCGTCACTCTGGGAGTGACCACCCGGCAGTCCGACGCCTCGGAAACAGATCGCACTACGCCCTTGCATTTTTGTGTCGAACAGTGACACATTTCGCTATATGAGTTTTTATGGCGAGACATTTATGATGAATTTTCAATTCAAACATCTGATAACGCTGGCCGTGCTCGGCCTGCTCACCACCAGCCAGGCGCGCGCAAATCTGCTGCTGAATGGCGATTTCGAGCTTGGGACGATCGCCAACGCCAATGCGATCACCAACTGGACCCCCGCCAACATCCACTCCAGCTCTGCCAGCGGCACGCTCTACCCGAACCTCTCGGAACAAACCGCCAACCTGATTTTCAGCGGCGTTTCCGGCAAATTGCTGATGTTCAACACCGGCGACAGCGCCCCCGGCGGCAGCCTGTCGCAAAGCTTCGCCACCAATATCGGCACACAATACCAGTTGAGCTTCGGCTACGGCGAACTCGGCTCCGGCACCCAAGGCATCAACGTCACCGTGGTTGGGACCGGCACCGATTTCAGCCAGTCAATCACTGCCACAACCTCAACCCTGCATACCTACAGCTTCTCCTTCACCGCGAGCGGCACGTCCGAAACCCTGACCTTCACCGACACCGCGCCGTCAACATTTGGCGGCGACGGCCTGCTCGACAACGTGCTGGTCACCGGCCCGGCAGTCACCGCAGTTCCGGAACCCGCCAGCGCAATGCTGCTGCTTGGTGGGATTTTCGCGCTCGCCTCCCGCCGCCGCCCCAGCTGACGTAACGCGCGCGGCTGGCCGGTGTCCTCCCAGCACAACCCCGGGAGGCCACCATGATCCACCGCCGCAGCATCCTCGCCGCCGCCCTCGCCTGGCCCACCACCGCCACCGCATCCGAGGCGTCCGAGGCGCTCACCTTCCGCACCGCCGACAATGTCACCATCTTCGCCACTAAAACCGCCGCCACCACCCCCAAACGCGGCACCATCCTGCTGTTCCACATGGCCGGCTCCAACCGCGCCGAATACGCCCCCATCGCCCCCGAACTCGCGCGCCTCGGCTGGGACAGCATCGCCATCGACCAACGCTCCGGCGGCACACTCTGGGGCAAACCCAACGAAACCGTGCAGCACCGCGGCCCCAGCACCGATTTCGCCGCCGCCATCCCCGACCTCGAAGCCGCCCTCACCAACGCCGGCCCCGGCAAAACCCTGATCTGGGGCAGCTCCTACTCGGCAGCGTTAGTCTTCCTCCTTGCCGCCGCCCACCCCGCCCAAATCGCAGGCCTGCTCGCCTTCTCCCCCGGCGAATTCATCGCCGGCCACTCCATCCGCACCGCCGCCGCCAAACTAACCTGCCCAATCTTCGTCACCTCCGCCGCCGACCCAGGCGAAATCAGCGCCGCCCGAACCATCCTCGCCGCTGCGCCGTCCACCCGGAAAACCCAGTTCGTGCCTCGGCACGGGGTGCATGGGTCTTCTACCCTGCGGGCGGATAGCAATCCTGCCGGGATTGCTGAGAATTGGCAGGCGGTGAAGGGCTTTTTGGAAGGATTTGAGTAGGCAAGAACCTTCTTTTTGTGAACAAAAAGAAGCAAAAAAACTTCATCCATTTGGTGCGGCGTTACCTTTCCTGACTCCGGAACCCTCGTCGGGTGGGTAATCGGGGCACCAGTCACCATTAGAAGCCGCGAATACGCGGGACGCAGTTACGTTAAAAATACCATTCAAGCACGACAAGAGCTGCGTGTAACGTCGCTTTGAAAAATGGCTTTCGACATGGTTGTCCATATCGCACCGCCGCAAGTCCCTCGCGGAGATCGAGAGCGAAATTTGCCCCGCTGAATAAGAGCTTGGCGATAGACAAGATACTGTGGAGAAGGATGTCGTGTGTCAAAAATACCTCACTTAATTTCATTGAGGTCAACTATGATAGTGATTTCCGATGATGTCAACGAAAATCGTTGACATGAAGTTTTTTGACGGATAAAACGATTAAATGATTACTCCCGAACAGTGCCGGTCGGCACGCGCATGGCTGAATTGGAGCCAAGACGACCTCGCCGCCAAGGCGAAGGTCGCGCTTAGCACCATTCGTGATTTCGAGAACGGACGTCGCGTCCCGATCGAAAACAATGTCGAGTCGATCGAGGCGGTGTTTCAATCTGTCGGGATCGTACTTACGAACAAGAACGGTGAACCGGACGGTATTCGGATGGATTACCGGATCAAGGAAAAAGATACATATATCCCGGTGTTGGAATACCTGGATAAGATGCCTGACGGATTTCTTACAACATCGGACTTAATATCGCACCTCGAGACCCGGTTTCACCTGAGTCCAGAGGATCAGGCCATTCTTGCTGGTCGATCCGATACTCGATTTTCCCAGATCGTTCGCAACATCGTGTCGCACCGCGATACACCCGGAAACTTAATCGAACTTGGGTACGTTGAATACGAAAAGGCAAAGCGTGGCCTTCGAATTACGTCCGCTGGGCAACAATATCTGCTCCACGTGCAGTCGGGCCAGAAAAGCGCGCCTTGAACCCCGGCTTTAACCAAGCAAGTTCCGTTGGGCCAGCATGGGATTTGTCCCAGACGAACCACGCATAGGCAGTGGTCCCACTGCCGTTTACTATGGCGCCTTTTGGATAGAACGTGATGCGCTCGCTGAACACCCACACCCGGCTCGGCGGGCTAACATGGAAAATGGTGTTTGCGCGGTTGGCCCCTTCGAGAAAAGCGAGCCGCAGTAACAGTGCGAACTTGCGCTTTGCGTTCCGCAGACCAGAAACGACGAACCCCTCAGCGCTGTTGAACGGCGGATTTGTAATGATGTTTGCGCTTTTGCGGTTGGAAAGTAGGAAATCGTGACCAGTTTCACCAAAGCCCCGATCGAATAGATCGGAACTTACAACGCAGTTGCCAGTTTCGGACAGAACTTCGGACATCGCGCCGTCGCCACATGCGGGCTCCCAAATGTCACCAATGAACTTTTCGCTTTCGATAAGCGCAAACGTGGCCCACTTGGGGGTGGGATAAAAGTCCGGACCGCCCAGGTCGGCCGATCGCTTCATCGTTGGCTTGAACGCGCCATTCAAGTTGTATGTTGGATCCATAGCTTCAGCTCCATATTCGTCGAAAGAGAGTCTATCTGACTCAATGAGTTATGCAAGGATCTCCGGAATCTGAATCAGAACAAAATTGAAAATTGAACGCTGTGATGGTAACCAAATACCGTTGGCCATATGGAAACGATGAACCGAGCCGAGTTCGCATTGTTTACAAATCAAATCTGGTCACTGGCTCCCTAGGCAAAAGCAACCAGTAGTGAAGTTTTTTTGCTTCTTTTTGTTCACAAAAAGAAGACCCTTGCTTCCCCCCAGCATCCCTGTATAACCCGCCGCTTCCCCTGCTGGAGCGGTCGGCCCGCCCCAGCTATGCCCACGCGCCATCCTGGCGCGGGACCAGACCCGGTCCTGGGCGGAGATAAGCCAGAGGGAGGTTACATGCCGCTA
>CALQTN020000062.1 GCA_943333505.2 Asaia bogorensis
TCCGCGAGGCGTCCCAGCACCGCCGCCCCCAATCCGCCCAGTCCGAAGGCAAAGCCGAAGAAGATGCCGGCGACCATGCCAACCCGGCCGGGCAGCAATTCCTGGGCGTAGACCAGAATGGCGGGGAAGGACGACGCCATGATGAGCCCGATGACCACCGTCAGCACCGCGGTCATTTCCAGGCCGACATGGGGCAGCGCCAGGGTGAACGGCAGCACGCCGAGGATTGACACCCACATCACCGCCTTGCGGCCCATCTTGTCGCCAATCGGCCCGCCGATCAGCGTGCCAGCGGCGACCGCGCCCATATAGACGAACAGCATGACCTGGGCGTTGGCGACGCTAAGGCCGAATTTCTCGATCAGATAGAAGGTGTAGTAACTGCCGAGCGCTGCCGAATAGACATTCTTCGAGAAGATCAGCGCCACCAGAATCAAAATCGCAAAGCCGACCCGAGCGTTGCTGAGCGTCTGACCCAACGCGCCATCGGCAACCATTTTCTTAGGCACCACGGCGAGGCCGCGCCGGCTGTACCAGTTACCAACCAGGAATAGCACGGCCATGGCGAGCAAGGCGGTGCCGGAAAACCAGACGATCGCCCCCTGGCCGCGCGGCAGGACTACCCAGGCCGCCATCAACGGCCCGATTGCGGCTCCGGCATTACCGCCAACCTGGAACAGCGACTGGGCGAGGCCAAAGCGCCCGCCGGATGCCGCCCGCGCCACCCGCGACGATTCCGGATGGAACACCGCCGATCCGATGCCCACCATTGCGGCTGCAAAAATCAACGCTTCATAACTATGCGCCTGGCTGAGCAACACCAAGCCGATCAGGGTGGAGCCCATGCCGATCGAAATTGAATACGGCATTGGCCGCTTATCGGTCAGGGTGCCGACCAGCGGTTGCAACAGCGACGCGGTGAGTTGGAAGGCCAGGGTGATCAGGCCGATCTGGGTATAATCGAGATTGAAATCGGCCTTGATCATCGGAAACAGCGCCGAGATCAGCGACTGCATCATGTCGTTGAGCAGATGGCAGAAGCTCAGCGCAAACAGGATCGGGAAGACCGGGGCGGTTGGCATTCCAGTCGGCTGGCTTGCGCGTTGCGGCACGGTATCGATCACGGCTTTCTGCATTTTGGCCCCTGGACGAACGAATTTAACCCAGTATGCCCAAGTTTTACCGTGATCTCGCAGCCCAGGGATCGGCAGGGCAGGCATGCGAACCATGCGGCGCGGCGCGCATCGATGTGCTAGATTGACAGATCAACCAATCAGGCGCGCCGGTGTCGACTGCATTTGATGTTATTATTCTTGGGGCAGGTGCTGCGGGCCTGATGTGTGCGATGACGGCCGGTGCGCGCGGTCGGCGGGTATTGCTGCTCGACCATGCCGAGGCGGCGGGTAAGAAAATTCTGATCTCGGGCGGTGGGCGCTGCAATTTCACCAATCGCGACACCCAGGCACAGCGCTTCCTGTCGGAGAACCCGCATTTCGCGCGCGCGGCGCTGGCCGGTTACACCGCGCAGGATTTCATCGCTCTGGTCGATCGGCATGGCATTGCGTGGCACGAGAAAACTCTTGGCCAGTTGTTTTGCGATGGCTCGGCGCGCCAGATCGTGGCTATGCTGCTCGGCGAATGTGCCGCGGTCGGGGTTGATCTGCGGCTGTCGCACCGGATAACCGGGGTTGAGCATGGCGACGGTTTTCAGGTTGCGACCGATCATGGCAATTTCAGCGCGCCGTCGCTGGTGCTGGCAACCGGCGGGCCGTCTATCCCGAAAATGGGGGCGAGTGGGTTTGCCTATGACATCGCCGCGCGTTTCGGGTTGCGCATCGTGCCGCCGCGCCCGGCTTTGGTGCCGCTGACATTTGCGGGCGGCGACCTGGCGTTGATGCAACCGTTAAGCGGGGTGGCGCTCGAGGTCATCGCGCGAACCGGCAAGGCATCGTTCCGTGAGGCGATGCTGTTCACCCATCGCGGCCTGTCCGGCCCAGCAATCCTGCAGATTTCGTCCTACTGGCAGGCCGGGGAAGACATCGTGCTGGATCTGCTGCCTGGGCAGGACGCCGCAGCTTTGCTGATCACGCGCAAGGCCGAACGTCCCAATGCCGCGCTCCGGACCATTCTGGGCGAAATGCTGCCGCAGCGCCTTGCCCAAGGGTGGGCGCCGGAATATGACGACCGGACGATGGCTGGGTTGCGCGATCGGACGCTCGGCGAGCTTGCGCAGAGGCTGAAATCCTGGCGCCTGCTGCCGGCCGGCACGGAAGGCTATGCCAAGGCCGAGGTGACCGCCGGCGGGGTTGCGACCACGGATCTGTCGCAACGCACGCTCGAGGCCAAGACGCTGCCAGGGCTGTTTGTGATCGGCGAGGCGGTCGATGTCACGGGCTGGCTTGGTGGCTATAATTTCCAGTGGGCGTGGGCGAGCGGCTTTGCGGCGGGGCAGTCGAGTTAGAGCATTGTGACCGCTGATGGGCGCGGTCCCGATGCCCTAACTCTTTGTTTGGTCGCGTGGCCGGACCTTCGTGTGCTTCCACCTACGGTCATCACGCTTTAGAAGCTCGCCGTGGCGTCCATGCACAGCATGCCGTCACGGTCTTGCGCCCACAGCGCGCTGTTGCGGTCCGCGCCAGGACTGCCGCACACCGAAAACGGCGCGAGATCGAAAATCGGCTTGACCGCACGGAAGCGAAAGCTGCGCATGGTTTGCCCGTTATTGCGGCGCGCGAGGTCGCACAACAAGGTGGCGATCAGCGGGCCGTGGACGATCAGGCCGGGGTAGCCTTCCTCGCCGGTCACATAGCGGCGGTCATAATGGATGCGATGGCCGTTGAAGGTCAGCGCCGAGTAGCGGAACAGCATCACATCATCGGGCACGATCTCGCGCTGCCAGGCAGGGTTGCCTGGCGCGGCGCGGGGCACCGCTGGCGCTTCGCTGACCGCCGGCGGATCGCGATAGACGATGTCATGTTCCTCGGTCAGCGCCAGGCCATTTTCACCGTGAATTTCGTGGCGCACCAGGACGAACACCATCTGGCCGCTGCGTCCGGATTTAAGGGTTACGTCCTTGATGGTCGAAATGCGCTGGATTTTCTCGCCGAGATGGAGTGGGGCGAGAAATTCCAATCGCCCACCGGCCCACATCCGGCGCGGCAACGGGACCGGCGGCAGAAAACCGCCACGCTTGGGATGGCCGTCGGGGCCAAGTTCGGATTGACGCGCTGTCGGAAGGAAGTAGAGCCAGTGCCACAAAGGCGGCAGTACATCGCCCTCCGCAGGCGCCTTGTCGTCACGATCCAGGGTCGCGGACAGGGCTGCGACCGGGAACAGCGTGGCGCGATCGTTGAGGGTTTCCTGGCGACCGATCCAGCTTTGGAGATGCGCGATGTCGAGCATGGCTAGGACGTCAGCGGCGAGGGAATGCCCGCATTCAGCCGCGCAACCTTGATCCGGTGCCAAAGCACCAGCGCGCAGGCGATGATGACGGGCGGAATGATGGCGGAATTGACCACTGCCCAACCGCCCAGGGTTTGTAGAGCGCCCGAGGTGAGCGCGGTCACCGTCACAGTTCCGAACACGATCAAATCGTTGGCGGCCTGGGCTTTGACCCGCTCGGCGGGGGCGTGGGCGGTGGCGAGCAGGGTGGTGGCGCCAACGAACATGAAATTCCAGCCGAGGCCAAGCAGGCTTAATGCGACGAAGAAATTCCAGAAACTCGGGTCACCAAAGGCCAGCAGCGCGCACATGATGTTGAGCACGCCGCCGGCGACGATGATGCGATGGACACCGAAGCGCTGGATCAGCGGGCCGGTGAAGAAGCCTGGGGCGAACATGAAGAAGGCGTGGGCGCGGATGACGTCCGCACTGGCGTCGACACCGAAGCCGCAGGCCATCATCTGCAAGGGGGTGGTGGTCATGACGAGGTTCATCGCGCCGTAGCCGACCATGCCGGCAACGGCCGAGGTAATGAACGCGGGACGGGCAAGGATGGTGCCGATCGGGGTGGGCACGCGCTGCGGCGGCGGCGCGGGTGGCAGGTCAACGATCACCAACAGGACGGAGGACACCAACGGCAGCAGCGCGGTGATTGCGTAGGTGCCGAGGAACAGGACGGGGTCGAGCAGGGATTTGGTGTGCTTGACCATTTCCGGCCCGAGCAGCGCCGAGATCACGCCACCGGCCATCACCAGCGCAATCGCCTTCGCCCGCGCGGTCTGGTCAGCGACCTCAGAGGCTGCAAAACGGTAATGCTGGCCGATGCCGAAGCCAATGCCCATTGGCAGAGAACCGACGCAGAACAGGGCGAAATTCGAAGTCAGCAGCGCATAAAACAGAATGGCGATACCGAGCAGCGTGCTGAAGGTGCCGGCGAGGAAACCGGCGCGGCGGCCGAGCTTGCTAAAGATGATACCAGCCGGGATCGATGCCGCCATGGTGCCGGCCATTTGCAGCGCGTAGGGAACCGTTGCCCAGGATTTATCGGTCGCCAAGGCGTAGCCGATCAGCGCCGACATCAGTGCCTGGGAAATCCCCGCGGCGCCGTTGAGCGCCTGGCACATAAACAACATCCAGACATTGCGGTTCATAAGTGACTCCAGCCGCCAGAGCCCAGCGACAGCGTGTTTCCATCCGTTCCGATAGTGGTGACATGCGCGGGGCCGGCGCGGAAGGTGCCGATGCGGGTAACCGCGATGCCTGTCGCGCGGGACGCGGCCAGGATCGCCTCGGCGGCTGCGGGCGGAGCGGCGAACAGCAATTCGTAATCGTCGCCGCCGGTCAGACAAAGCTCAAGGCAATTGGCGGCTTGCGCGGCCGGGGAAAGTGGGATTTTGCCGGCGTGGATTTCGGCGGCGAGGCCAGATGCGCGGCAGATATGGGAAAGGTCCTGCACCAGCCCGTCAGAAACGTCCATCGCGGCATGGGCGATCCCAACCAATGCGAGACCGAGCGCCAGGCGCGGGCGGGGCAGGCGGTAGCGATCGGCAAGAAACCCGTCCGGATCGGGCAATTCGCCCCTGGCGGCCAGCAACCCCAGCGCGCCATCGCCGATGGTGCCGCTGGCCCAGATATCATCGCCAGCCTGGGCACCGTTGCGACGCAAGGCGGTTCCGGGCGCGACGCTGCCGAGAATAGTGAGCGACAGGCTGATCGGGCCGGGGGTGGAGGTGGTGTCGCCGCCGAGCAGATGGAGGCCGAACGCGGCCTGATCGGCGGCGAGGCCGGCACTGAAGCCGGCGAACCAGGTTTCAGGGGTCGCGCGCGGCACCGACACGGTGAGCAGATAGCCGAGAGGTGCGGCGCCCATCGCGGCGAGGTCGGACAGATTGGTGCGCAACAGCTTGCGGGCGACCAGATCGGCCGGATCATCGGGCAGAAAATGCACGCCGGCCACCATCGCGTCCGCGGCGATCACCAGTTCCCGGCCTTGGGGCGGAGTGAACACCGCGGCATCGTCGCCGAGTGCCAGCGCGCCAGGGCCGGCAAGCGGACGGAAATACTGTGCGATGCGGGCGAATTCGGTCGGCAGCACCTCGGTCACAATGATTTAGGCCTGGATCGGACCGGCGAACTCGGCAGGGCGCAGCCGGCGGGCGAGCTTTTCCAGCACACCGTTGAGCATCCCAGGCTCATCACCTTCAAGGAACCCGCGCGCGACGTCGATATATTCGTTGATCACCACCCGTACCGGTGGGCCCTTGGTCAGCCAAAGCTCGGCAATGCCGCAGCGCATCGCGGCGCGCAGGACCGGGTCAAGGCGGCCGATCGGCCAGTCTGCCGACAGGGTTTCGCCGAGCATGGTGTCGATCAGATCGGCTTGATCCTCGGCAGTGCGCACGATCAGCCCGAACAAGGCGACATCGGCATCCGGGGTTCGGCCATCCTCGAAGCCGCCGGCGCCCTCGGGTTGGCCGAGGCGATGGCGGATGAACTCCTCGATCACCGCCTCGGCGCCGCCGCCGGCCTGTTCGGACTGGAACAATGCCTGCACGGCAGCAACCCTGGCCGAAGTCCGAGGACGGCGGTTATTGGCAGTGCCGGACATCAATGCGCGCCAAGCCAGCGCGCGGCACGGATCTGGACCAAGGTGGCGACAGCGGCCTCGGCGCCCTTGTTATGACCGTCCTGGTTTGACCGCTCGATTGCCTGATCGTCGGAATGCACGGTCAACAATCCGTTGCCGACGCAGAGGTTATAGTTCAGGGCAACGAAGGTGAGCCCGGCCATCGCCTCGCGGCAGACATGGTCGTAATGATCGGTTTCGCCACGCACCACGCAGCCCAGCGCCACATAGCCGGTATAGGGCCGGTTGCCGCTATCGGCGAGGCGGATGGCGCTGGCGAGTTCGAGCGCGCCGGCGACGTCGAGTAAATCAAAGCTCGCGCCAGCTTCGGTCAGGATGCGGATCGCGCCATCGCGCAAGCCATCGACGATCTGGGTGTAGTATGGCGCGCGCACGATGAGAATGTGGGGCGCCGGGCCATCGAGCTTGGGCGCTGTCGGCAGGGGGGCGTCAGCGGTGCTCATGCAGGTTTCCCCAGCGGCTTTGTATCGACAATGTTGAGGCCGTACCCATCGAGGCCGATCAGGGTTCGCGCCGTGTTGGACAGCAACACCATGTCGCGCACCCCGAGATCGAGCAGGATTTGCGCGCCAATGCCGTAATCGCGCAGTTGCGCGGGCGGGGCGGCGCCGTCCTCGAGCTTGGCGAGGCGTTCGGACAGCGTGGTTTTCTGCATTTCGCGCAGGATCACCACCGCGCCACGGCCTTCATCGGAAATCATCTGCATGGCGGCATGCAATGCGCTTTTGGCGCGTCCGCCGAGGAGGTCGCCGAACAGATCGACGCCATGCATGCGCACCAGGGTCGGGCCGGGTTCGGTGAGGTCGCCTTTGACCAGCACCAGATGCTCGGCATACTCGACCTGGTTGACATAGAGCACCGCCTGCCATTCCCCGCCGATTTCGTGACGAAGGGTGGTTTCCTGGATACGCTTGACCAGTTTTTCGGTGCGACGGCGATGCTTGATCAGGTCGGCGATGGTGCCGAGCTTGAGGTTGTGGTGCTGGGCGAAGGTCACCAGATCCGGCAACCGGGCCATGGTGCCATCATCGTTCATGATTTCGCAGATCACGCCTGCGGGCTGCAAGCCGGCGAGGCGGGCGATATCGACGGCGGCCTCGGTATGGCCGGCGCGGACCAGCATGCCGCCCTCGCGCGCCATCAGCGGGAAGACATGGCCGGGCGTGACGATCTCCGAACGACCCTTGGAGGGATCGATGGCGACGGCGATCGTGTGGGCGCGGTCATGCGCGGAAATCCCGGTGGTGACGCCCTCGGCGGCTTCGATGGAAACGGTGAACGCGGTTTCATGCCGTGTACCGTTGGACTGGCTCATCAGCGGCAGACCGAGTTGTTCAACCCGCTGGCGGGTCATTGCGAGGCAGATCAGGCCGCGCGCATGGCGGGCCATGAAGTTCACCCGTTCCGGCGTGGCGAATTGCGCGGGGATCACCAGATCGCCTTCGTTTTCGCGGTCTTCGTCGTCAACCAGGATGAACATCCGGCCTTCGCGGGCCTCCTCAATCAACTCCTCGGCGGAAGCGAGGTAGTCGGAGAGGCTGCGGGTGAGCATTTCGTTCATCGGAACTCCTGGAGGCGGGCCACGTAGCGCGCCAGCGTGTCAATTTCGATATTGGTTTGGTCGCCCGGTTTCAGCAAGCCGAAGGTGGTGACCTCAGCCGTGTGCGGGATGATGTTGACGCCGAAGCTGTCGGGACCGGCTTCGTTCACAGTCAGCGATACGCCGTCGATGGTGACGCTGCCCTTGGGGGCGATGAAACGGGCGAGCGCGCTCGGAACGCGGAATACCCAACGGGTCGAGCCGTGTTCCGGGGTTGCCGACACCACATCGCCGAGGCCATCAACATGGCCGGATACGATATGGCCACCAAGTTCATCGCCGAGTTTCAGCGCCCGTTCGAGGTTGATGCGGCTGCCCACTTTCCAGTGCCCCAGCGTGGTCAGCGACAGGGTTTCCTGGCTGGCGGTCACCGCAAACCAGTCCGGGCCCAGTTCAATCGCGGTCAGGCAGCAGCCGGAACAGGCGATCGAGGCGCCGATGGCGATGGTGGCGTGATCGGTCCACGGCGTGGTGATTTCGAGCCGCATGTCGGCGCCACCGCCAATTGGCGAAATCGCGCGGATAGTGCCAAGGCCGGTGACAATTCCAGTGAACATTCAGGCGGGCTCCAATTCGGTTAGCATGTCGTCTCCGGTCTCAATCGTACGCACCCGGTGGAAGCGTCGCATCGCTGCAAGGGTTTCAACGCCCCAGCCGGCAACCGCGGCCAGCCCGTCGCCGCCGATGATAGATGGTGCGTGGAACCAGGCAATCCTGTCCACGAGATTGGCACGCAGCAGCGCCGCTGCAAGGCCCGCGCCGCCTTCGGCCAGCACACGGGTAATGCCGCGCCCGGCAAGCAACTGCAAACCGGCGGCAAGATCGACGCCTGGATCGGACGCCGGGACGTCCGCGATCACACAACCAAGATCGACCAACGCCGCGTGGCGCGTCCGGTCGGCGTCCGGTCGGGCCAGCACCCAGACGGGATGATCCAAGGCGGTGCGCACCAGGTGGGAGGTGAGGGGAATGCGCAAATGGCTGTCGGCAACGACCCGAACCATGGGCACGGATTTATAGCCGTCAATCCGGCAGGTGAGGTCGGGATCATCGGCGAGCACGGTGCCGATTCCGACCAGAACCGCATCGTGGCGGCCACGCAACGCATGGGCGGCGCGGCGCGCGGCGGGGCCGGTGATCCACTGGCTTGCACCGGTGCGGGTGGCGATGCGGCCATCGAGGGTGCTGGCGAGCTTGAGGGTGATGAAGGGGCGGTTGCGGGTGATGCGGCTGACCAGCCCTTCGGCGACTTCGCGCGCATCAGCCGTCATGACGCCTTCGATCACCTCGATCCCTGCGTCGCGCAGGCGGGCGATGCCGGCGCCGTTCACCCGTGCATCCGGATCGCGCAGGCCGACCACCACGCGGGCGATGCCGGCGGCGATCAGCGCATCGGTGCATGCCGGGGTGTGGCCCTGAAAGCAGCATGGTTCGAGGCTGACATAGGCGGTGGCCCCGCGTGCGGCGTCGCCCGCCATCGCCAGCGCCTGCGGTTCGGCATGCGGGCGGCCACCCGGCGCGGTGGTGCCACGCCCGACCACCTGGCCCGCGCGCACAATAACACAGCCAACCGACGGGTTTGGCCAGGTATTGCCAACACCGCGCCGGGCGATGGCGAGCGCCGCGCCCATGTGAGAGGAATCGATCATCCAGTTTCCTAACGCGACCGCCGGTTATTCCGGCGTGCCCAAAGCCCCTAAAAACGCCTCAAAATCCTTGGCTTCGCGGAAATTCCGGTAAACCGACGCAAAGCGTACATAGGCGACCGCATCGACCTCCTTCAAGGTCTCCATCACCATCTCGCCGATCTGCTTGCTGGGAATTTCGGCCTCGCCCGACGCTTCGAGCTGGCGCACCAGCCCGTTGACGATGCGTTCGATCCGTTCATCGTTGACCGGCCGCTTGCGCAGCGCCACGCGGATAGAGCGGGCGAGCTTGTCGCGATCGAACGACACCCGGCGGTGGTCGGTCTTGACCACCACCAATTCGCGCAGTTGTACCCGCTCGACGGTGGTAAAGCGCTGCGAGCAGCCGCCACAGGACCGTCGGCGGCGGATTGCCGAGCCATCTTCGGACGGGCGGCTATCCTTTACCTGGGTGTCCTCATTGCCGCAGAACGGGCAGCGCATGGTCGTCTAAGGCCCGGTATAGATCGGGAAGGCGCGGCACATTTCCTTGACCCGGGCGGCGACACGGGCCTCGATCACGCTATTGGTGCCGTCATTGGAGGCTGAGAGGCCGTCAACGACTTCGCCGATCATCTTGCCGATTTCAACGAATTCTGCGACGCCGAAGCCGCGGGTGGTGCCGGCCGGCGTGCCGAGCCGAACGCCCGAGGTGATCGCGGCTTTTTCCGGATCGGACGGGATGGCGTTCTTGTTGGCGGTCATGTGGGCGCGTTCGAGGCTTGCCTCGGTGGCTTTCCCGGTGACCCGCTTCGGCCGCAGATCGACCAGCATCAGGTGGCTGTCCGTGCCGCCCGAAACGATCGCCAAACCCTGCTCGACCAGCGTTGCGGCCAGCGCGCGGGCATTGGCGACGACCTGGTGCTGGTAGGTGGCGAATTCGGGGCGCAACGCCTCGCCAAAGGCTGCCGCCTTGCCGGCGATGACATGCATCAGCGGGCCGCCTTGCAAGCCGGGGAACACCGCCGAGTTGATTTTCTTCGCAAGCGCTTCGTCATTGGTCAGGATCATGCCGCCACGCGGGCCGCGCAGGGTTTTGTGGGTGGTTGTTGTTACCACATGGGCATGCGGCAAGGGCGAGGGGAAGGCGCCGGCGGCCACCAGCCCGGCGAAATGCGCCATGTCGACCATGAAGATCGCACCGACTTCATCGGCCACGGCGCGGATGCGGGCGAAGTCGATCACCCGTGGATAGGCCGAGCCACCGGCGATGATCAGCTTGGGCTTTTCGGCGCGGGCCAGCGCTTCGAGCTGCTCGTAGTCGAGCAACCCGTCTTCGGCGCGCACCCCGTACTGGATGGCGCGGAACCACTTGCCGGACAGGCTGGCAGATGCCCCGTGGGTCAGATGCCCGCCGGCATCGAGCGACATGCCGAGGATGGTATCGCCGGGCTTCACCGTTGCCAGAAACACCGCCTGATTGGCCTGCGCCCCCGAATGCGGCTGGACATTGGCGAAGCCGCAGGAAAACAGTTTCTTGGCGCGTTCGATGGCGAGCGTTTCGACCACGTCCATTTCGACGCAGCCGCCGTAATAGCGCCGGCCGGGATAGCCTTCAGCATACTTGTTGGTGAAGACGCTGCCTTGGGCTTCCATCACCGCGCGCGATACGATGTTCTCGCTGGCGATCAGTTCGATGCCATCCTGCTGGCGCACCAGTTCGCGGGCGAGCGATGCGGCCAGTTCGGGGTCCGACTGCGCGAGGCTTGCCGAGAAAAATCCCTGCATCACGCGCGGCAATGGCTGGTCGTTCATGCGAATTCCTTCGGCATCAGTTTGGCGAGGCGGGCAGTGTGACGGCCGCCGTCGAAATTGGTGGACAGGAAGGCGGTCAGGATATCGAAGGCAGCTTCCTCGCCGATCAAACGTCCGCCGAGCGCGATCACGTTGGCATCGTTATGGGCGCGGGTCATGCGTGCGGTGGTGGCCTCGGACGCCTGGGCGCAGCGAATTTCGGGGTGGCGGTTGGCAGCGATTGCCATGCCGACGCCGGTGCCGCAGACCAGCACGCCAAAGCGGGCGCGTCCGGCGCTGACTTCGGCGCAGACCTTGTGCGCGTAATCGGGGTAATCGACCCGCTCAGTGTTTGGGCACCCGAGATCGCGCACATCATGCCCAGCGTCGCGCAGGAAGGTCACGAGGGCGGTTTTCAATCGGAAGCCGCCATGGTCGGCGCCGATAGCTATCATATATTGGTCCATGCCCGCCTCTACCACGCAAGACCGCGCCGGCAAAACCAGAAACGCGGTATGGGTGCAAGGCCGCCATGCGCCGGTTCAGCGGCAGATCACCTTCAGCGCGCGCCATTCGTCAGCGTCGAGCACGGGCGGGCTTCCGGCCTCAGACCGCGCGATCGCCAGCCGTTTGATACGATCAGGGGTCAGTGGGTGGTCGCGGAACAGGGTCAGGCCCGCATCGGTTTCTGGGGCGACCCGGTGCAACAGATCGCCGAGCGCGGTGGTCGGGCGACCCAGCGTTGCCATCACCATCACTGAAAAATTATCGGCGGCGTTCTCCGCCTCACGCGAGTACTCGCTGTTGAGCAGCGTCCGTACGGCGACGAGGGCCGCGCCAGCGCCGGTGACATCGCCGAACAGCAGACCAAGCAGGTAGCCGGTACCGCCGTCGCGCAGCAGCCGGCGTAGCCCGTCGCGATGGGCGACGTGGCCGAATTCATGTGCAAGCACGCCGGCGAGCTCGTCGGGTGAGGCCGCTTGCACGATCAGAGCGGACAGGATGAAAATCCGCCCGCCGGGCAGCGCAAACGCGTTCGGGGTGCTCGATTTCAGTACCACCGGATCGGGGACGATCGGTAATTTTGCCGCTGATTGCAATTGCCCGACGAGCTTACCGAGGGCGGCGACACCGGCCGGGGCGGTGCATTCGGTACCGCCGAACAGCACCCGCACTTGCCCATCGACCGCCTGACCTAGCGGCTTTTCCCACGCAAGCGGCAAAATCTCGGTGACCTGATCGGCAAGCACAGGGACCCCGAACCAGATCATACCGATGATCGCTGCGGCGGCGGCCAGTGACCATGCGACGATCCGGGCGACCCGCACCTGAACCAGACCACCGGCACCGGCGATGTCAGGGCAATGGCGCAGCACGAGGCCCGCGAGATCGGGCGCGCGGATATCGAGCCGCGCCAGATCGGCGGCCTGGATGGCACCGAGGCGCAGCACGCCGTCTGGCGCATCAAAGCGTCGGATATTGGCAAATGGCCAGATGGCGACGGTTTCGCCCGCCTCAAGAATGATTAGCCCTTCGCCGAACCGTAGTTCCACCAGACGACGACGACTGGTCTGGCCGTCGAAATAGGCGACGCTCATGTTTTAAAATCCGGTGACGTCAAGGCCGTCGGCGAGGCCTTCGCCGAGCGCGCTCGCGGGCATGCCGGCGGCGGCCGTAGTGAGAAGTTCGGGGTTGCGTATCCGGGAGGTGCCTACCACGATCTTCCAGATCCGTTGCTGGGTGTAGATGCGGAGGATCGCATTGAATAATTGGACCAACCCGACATAAGTCAGGGCCGCCGGCACGATTGTCCAGGGTGACTGAATGACCATCGTTGCGCTGGCCCCGCCAAGGACGGCAACAAGTCCCCAACCGATCAAGACGCCACCCAAGATCATCCCGGCATAAATCAGGATAAACAAGCCGATGACTGTCCAGTAAATGCCGACAAACTGCCCCCAATCGAGCACGGAGGTAACCTCAGCCTGGCCGATCCGCAGCCCACGCACCCACCAGCGCCATTGATTGCCAATCCGCACCGCGTGCAGAAAAGGTAGTGCCAGCAGAGCAAAGCAGCCGAGGATGAAAGCCAGGTTCATCATTCCCTTGGGTCCAATGCCACCCAAATAGCCAAGCTGATAGGCGAACGACCCAAATTGCGGGCTGTTGGCCAGTGAGATTAGCCCGGCCACGCCGAACAAAACCCAGGGAATAGTGCCAGCAAGCCAAATGCCCCAAATGGATTTGAACAAGACCCATCCTTTGCCCGCAAATCTGCCCGATAAACTACCGAACCGCGTGTTGCCCATCTTATACCGTTCCAACGCCGCCGCGCGCCACGGATAGGCGAACCCCAGCGTCACCAGCGCGAGCAAGCCCCACAACACCGATCGCCACGCATAGGCCCAGCCCGAGCCGGTCATCCAGAACCGCACCCCGTGCCAGATCGTGCGCGTCAAGCGATAGCGCCGGGCGCGAAAGGTCGCATATTGGCCAAAGACATACAGCACCAGATAGAGCGGCACGGACGCAAACGCCTTGAACCGCTCCAGCCAGAGCCCAGCGAGGAAATAGAGCAGAAACACCGGCAGCAACACCGCCAGCGCGAACAGGGCCCCGAGCAACAATTCCTTGCCGCGCCCGGTATATTCCAGCGCATCGCCGTCGACCTCGGTGTTCGACCATAAATGCCGGCGGATATCGGTCACAAGCCAGAATCGGTAAAATCCAAACGTCACCAATTCGAGCAGGGCGCCGCGCGTAATCAGGCGGCGGAAGACGCCGTCTTCGCCGGTGAAGCGGATTGCAGCGGCAGGCTCGACGAACGTGTCTGGCGCGACCATATCTGAGGCTCCCCTGCGCACATTGGCGCGCGGAGTAGAGCCTAGAACGTAACAGTGTCGTTTGGAAAGAGCACCATATGCCGGACCCGGTCTTCGATCCATTCCAGGCGATGCGGATCGCCGGATTGCTGCTGGTTGCAAGCATCGTCGCGACCAATGTCATGCCGCCGCTGCGGCCCTATGGGCGCTGGATCGGCGGTGTGGGGATGGTGCTGTACCTGATCGCCGGGATCGTGTTCTATGTCATCGGTTGGGGCTGATGATCCGAGAATGGCGCGCCGCCGATCAGCCCGCATTGGCCCGCCTATGGTGCGCGGCGTGGCAAATAACGCTGCCGGCGATTGATTTTGCGGCGCGATTGGGCTGGTTCACCCCCCATCTGGCCGGGTTGCGGGCTGCGGGGGCGGTGATTTTATGCGCGGTGGATGCCGATGATCAGGCGATCGGGTTTGCCACGATTGATCTCGTGACCGGAGAAATGGACCAACTGGCCGTCGCGCCGGATGCGTTCGGCGCTGGGGTGGCGGCGGCGTTGCTGGCCGAGGTCAAGTGCCGCGCGCCCGGCCGGGTCTGGTTGTCGGTCAACAGCGACAATCCGCGCGCGGTTCGGTTTTACGGCCGCGAAGGATTTCGGGCGGTCGGCACCGGGATCAATCCAGGGTCAGGCCTGGGCATTTTGAACATGGAATGGCCATAGTCACGATTTCGCGATGATCGCCAAACCACCGAGATAGGGCTGCAACATTTGCGGCACCCGGATTGAGCCATCGGCGTTCTGATAGTTCTCCATCACCGCGATCAGGCAACGCCCAACCGCGACGCCCGATCCGTTCAGCGTGTGGACGAACCCCATCGTCTTGCCATCGCCCGACCGGAAGCGCGCATTCATCCGCCGCGCCTGGAAATCGCGGGTGTTGGAACAGGAACTGATTTCCCGCCACATGCCCTGACCGGGCAACCAGACTTCGAGATCAAACGTGCGCACCGCGCCAAAGCCGGTATCGCCCGAGGATAACAGCATGCGGCGATAGGGCAGGCCGAGCAGTTCCAGCACCCGTTCGGCGCATCCCGTCATGCGTTCCTGTTCGGCGACTGAGTGATCGGGATGCACAATCGACACCATCTCGACCTTCTTGAACTGGTGCTGGCGCAGCATGCCGCGGGTGTCGCGCCCGGCGGACCCGGCTTCCGAGCGGAAACAATCGGTCAATGCGGTGAGCCGCATTGGCAACCGCGCCTCGGGCACGATCACGTCGCGGACTGTGTTGGTTAAGGGGATTTCCGAGGTCGCGATCAGCCAGCGGCCATCGGTGGTGCGGAAACTGTCTTCGGCGAACTTTGGCAGCTGATTGGTGCCGAACATGCTGGCGTCATTGACCAGCACCGGCACCGCGTGTTCCTCGTAGCCATGCTCGCCAGTGTGGAGATCGAGCATGAACTGGCCGAGCGCGCGTTCCATCCGGGCGAGCCCACCGCGCAGGATGGTGAAACGGGCGCCGGAGATTTTGCCAGCCAACTCGAAATCCATCATCCCGAGCGCCTCGCCGAGCTCGAAATGCTGCTTGGGGGTGAAATCCGGCATGGCGGGTTCGCCAACCTGCTTGACCACGATGTTGGCGGCCTCGTCCCGGCCGTCCGGCACGTCGGCATCAAGCCGGTTGGGCAGGGCGGCCAGAATGTCGAAGATCTCGCGGTCCTGGGCGGCGGCGGCCTGTTCCAGCCCGGCCATCTCATCACGCAGCGCCGTTGCCTCGGCTTCGGCCGCCGCAGTGTCGTCCCCCTTGCGCTTGCCCTCGCCAATGGTTTTCGACAGCGCGTTGCGACGGGCCTGGCGATCCTGCAATGCGGTTTGCGCGGCGCGACGGGCTTCGTCGAGGGCGAGAATTTCCGACGCGCGGGCCGGGAGATAGCGGCGCGCCAGGGCGGCGTCGAAGCTGGTGGGGTCGGCGCGAAGGAGGCGGATGTCGTGCATGGGTCAAGGTCTCGCGAGGGAAGCCAGGAAGGTCTTCTTTTTGTGAACAAAAAGAAGCAAAAAAATAATAATTTCTGGCCGTTGGCGTGCCAACCCACCAAGGTCCCACGCCAACGGCAACAGAGTCAGGAAGTTTTTTTGCTTCTTTTTGTTCACAAAAAGAAGACCTTCCTTAATCCTCCGATCGCTTGGGCTCAACAATCCGCGCCGCAATAATCGATAGCTCGTACAACCCGATCAACGGCACCGCGAGGCCGATCTGGGTGATCACATCGGGCGGCGCCAGGATGGCTGCGATGATGAACATGCCGACATAGGCATAACGGCGATATTTCATCAGCCCTTTGGAGCCGATGATGCCGACCTTGGCCATCAGCGACAGCGCCACCGGCAATTGGAAAGCCAGGCCAAAGGCAAAGATCAGCTTCATCACCAGGTCGAGATATTCGGCGACCTTGGGTTGCGACTCGATAGCCATGGTGCCATCGCCGCCTGGGGCTTCGAAGCTGATGAAGAACTTCCAGGCGACCGGGAAGATGAAATAATAGGCCAGTGCCGCACCGAGCAGGAACAGGACCGGGGACGCGATCAGGAACGGCGCAAAGGCGCGCTTTTCGCTGCGGTACAACCCAGGCGCGATGAACAGCCATAATTGGGTGGCAATCATCGGGAAGCCGAGAAAGGCGCCGCCGAACATCGCCACCTTCAGATGGGTGAAAAATGCCTCGGTCAGAGCGGTGTAGATCATATGCCGCTGCACGCCCATTTCGGCATAGATATTGGCCAAAGGCTGGGCGAGGAACTCAAAGATATTGGCGGAAAAATAGTAGCTGACGAAGAAGAACACCATGAACCCGGCCATCGACCACATCAGCCGTCGGCGCAATTCGATCAGGTGATCGAGCAGCGGCATGGCTTTGTCGTCGATGACGTCTTCTTTCTCGGTCTCGGCCAATGTTGTCTGCCCTTGCTAGCGTGTTGTCAGTGTGATGCCCGGCGGCACGAAGGCCGGCGGTTCGGGCGGGTGGGCGATTTGTGGCGGGATGAAATCGGGATAGTCGATGACCACCGGTTCCGGGACAGGTTCAGCCGCGACCGGTTCCGGCACCGCTGAGCTTACGATGTCCGGGGTTGGCGGGTTCATCAGGTCTTCGGCGAAGGTCGCCCGCAGGCTGCCATCCTTATCGACGGAGTCCTCAACCAGGCCCTTGATGTCGAAATTGCGCACCTCATCGAAGGTCTTTTTGAGATCGCCGAGATCGGCATCCTTCACCATTTCATCAACATGGGTCTGGAATTCGGACGCCATACGACGGGCGCGTTTGATCACATCGGTCACCGCCTTGATGGCGATCGGCAGATCCTTCGGGCCGATCAGCACCAGGGCGACGACGCCGATCAGCGCGATCTCACCCATACTAAAGTCAAACATGGTCTTGGATCATCATCACGTGTTGGCGTCCCCGGTCGGCGGCTTGCTAGCAGGAAACCGGGGAGGGGGGAAATTCGTCGTTTGGCGGCTCCGATGGAGCGTGAATTGGTGGGGCATCAACCAGCAAATCGCCGCGCGGTGGCAGGGATCGCAGATCGGCAAGACCGAACTGGGCGAGGAATTGCGGGGTGGTGCCCCATAGCGTTGGTCTGCCGGGCGACTCCTTGCGGCCTTTGGGCGCGATCAGGGCCGCGTCCAGCAAGCTGTCGAGGGTATTCTGGCTGAGCGCCGCCCCCCGGATTTCCTCGATTTCGGGCCGTGTGACCGGCTGGTGGTAGGCGATGATCGCCAGGGTTTCCATCGCGACACGGGGCAGGCGGCGCGGAACCTGGATGACACGGCGCAGGCGCGGCGCGATATCAGGCGCGGTGCGGAACTGCCAGCCGCTGGCAACCGTTGCCAGTTCGATGCCACGTCCGGTGTATCGGTCGCGCAATGCCGCAATGACAGCCTCAACATCAACGCCGTCAGCCAGCAAATGGGTTAGTTGCCGCGCCCCGGTCGGGGTTGATGACGCGAAGATCAGGGCCTCGGCAAGCCGAATCTGCGCGTCGAAATCGATTTCAGACATCGTTGGCCACCTGTCCAGGCAAGCCCGCGGGATATTCGCGGCGCAGCAGGATCGGTCCGAAGGCGTGTTCCTGGCGCAGTCGCACCCCACCATCGCGCGCCATTTCCAGCCCCGCGAGTAAGGTGCTGGCAATTGCGGCGCGGCGTTCGGTGGGCGTGCCAAGCGATTCGGGCAGGAAATCCTGCAGGGACGACCAGTCCGGCAGGTTGCCCAACATGCGTGCCAGACGGCCCAGCGCGTCCTTCACCGTCCAGACCGTCAGATGTTTCGGCCGGTAGCTCTGCCGACTGCCGCCGCGCCGCAGCGCCGCCAGATAGGCACGCAACAGCCCGGTAAGGTCGAGCGCCAGGCGCGACCGGTCCGTATCGATCAGGTCCTCTGGCGCCCCCCTGGCAAACACATCCTGGCCAAGCTGGCTCTGCCCGCCCAACCAATGCGACGCCGCGCGCATCGCCTGCAGGTCGCGCAGACGCGCGGCCAGCACTTCGGCCGCAGCCTCGCCTTCCTCGGCGGCCTCGGACCCGGTGGGCAGCAGCAGGCGTGATTTCAGCCAGGCGAGCCAGGCCGCCATCACCAGCCAATCTGCTGCGAGTTCGAGCTTGATCTTCCGCGCACCCTCGATCACCGCGAGGTATTGATCGACCAGAGCGAGGATGGAGATCTTGCCAAGATCGAGCTTCTGGCCGCGCGCCAATTCCAGCAGCAGGTCCAGCGGCCCCTCGAACCCGTCGAGATGCAGCACCAGCCCGTCTGATGGCGGCACGCTTTCAGACATTGAGCGTATCAGGACCATCAGTATGGCCCGAGAGATACAAGACCCAGCCCGCCGCCCACGGCATCAACTGGCTCAGCGCCTCGCCGACCGGATCGAAAATGATGCCGTAATGGGCGAGCATTTGCGGCAGCAGGAACACGAACAACAGCACCAGGAGGATACCGCCGCGCTCAAACCCAGCCCAGAAGCGCGCCAGCGGCAAAGGTAGGATGCCGACCATGATGCGGCCGCCGTCGAGCGGTGGGATCGGCAGCAGGTTGAACAGGCCAAGCACCAGATTGGCCAGGATAAAATAGCCAGCAAAATCGCTGAGCAGCGCCGCCAGCTTGGGGTCGATATGGGGCGCTGCATGCAGGCTGAGGCCACCGAGCCAGGCGAGAAAGAAATTCATCGCAGGACCTGCCAGCGCCACCAGCGCCATGCCCTGGCGTGGATTGGCGAAGCGGTCGGCGGCAACTGGCACCGGCTTGGCCCAGCCAAACATGAACGATACCCGCCCGAGGGTCAGCAACTGCCCGACCAGTAGCAGGCCGGGCAGGATAATCGTGCCAACCCGGTCGATATGGGCAATCGGATTAAGCGACAGCCGTCCCATCCGTTTGGCGGTATCGTCGCCCAACGCCAGAGCGGCATAGCCGTGGGCGGCTTCATGCAGGGTAATTGCCAGGATTGCGGCCAGCAGGGACAGGAAAAGTTCGGTCAAGGGATCAATACGCTCCGTTCGGCGGCGAGGTCGTCGGCATTTAGCGCGCAACGCCGGCTGAGGGCGAGGGCGCTGGCGGTAGCCAGGCGGTGGCGGGCGGCATCGGTCACTGTCGGCACGCCTGCCAGCACCGCAGATGTACCCGCGAGGTCGCCGGGGCAATAGAGCGCGATGTCGCAACCGGCGGCCAGGGCACCGACGGCACGTTCAACCGGGGTGCCGGACAGCGCATGCATCGCCAGGTCATCCGATACCAGCACGCCGCCAAAGCCGATCCTGCCGCGAATAATGTCCCCAATAACAATGGGGGACAGAGTGGCCGGGCGCACCGCATCCCAGAGCGGATACAGAATATGCGCGGTCATCATCCACGGCAGATCGGTGTTGGCGGCAAACGGCGCCAGATCGGCATCGAGGTCGTTGTCGCGCACTTCCGGCAGCGCGAGATGGCTGTCGAGGCGGGCGCGGCCGTGACCAGGGGCGTGCTTGCCGACCGGCTGGACGCCGGCCGCGAGCAAACCGGCCGCTGCCGCGCGGGCAAGCCGGGCGATCGCGTCGGAGTCCTCGGCATAGGCGCGGTCGCCGATAACCCCGTGTCCTGCCGGAAGACGCAAATCGAGTACCGGGGCGCAGACGACATCAAAGCCCGCGGCGGCGCAATCGAGGCCGATCAGCGCCCCGGTCAGCCAGGCTGCGCGCAGTCCGGCTGACTGAGAGCCAGTGAACAGCGCCCCGATGCTGCCGGCAGATGGGTGGGCGCGCCAATGCGGCGGGCGCAGTCGGGCAACCCGACCGCCTTCCTGATCGACCATCAAGACGGCTTCGGGCGGCAGGATTTCGCGCAATTGTCTCATTAAATCTGCGAGTTGCGCGGGATCTGCGATGTTGCGCGCAAACAGGATAATCCCGGCTGGTGGGTCGGCACGCAGCATCGCGGCCTCAACCACGGTCAGCGACGGTCCTGAAATTCCAACGATGGCGGCCTTGATCATCGGCAATGCCTATCTGATCCGCCAGCGTCGTGCCAGAGTTGATACAAATTAGGAGGTTCGCCGCATGCTGCCGCTCGCTGGGGTTAAGGTCGTCGAAATCGCCGAGAACATCGCCGGGCCTTATGCCGGGCAAATCCTGGCACTGCTGGGGGCTGAGGTGTTGAAAATCGAACGGCCGGAGGGAGATGCCGGGCGCGGCTGGGGGCCGCCATTCCATGGCGAAATGTCGACCACGTTCCATGCCTGTAACCTCAACAAGCAATCAGTGGTGCTGGACTTCAACAGTGCTGAGGATCTGGCGTGGTTGCGCGCCCGGATCGGCAAATCCGATGTCGTGGTGCAGAATATGCGGCCGGGCAGTCTGGAAAAATTCGGCTTGGGCTCGGCTGATCTGTGCGCCGCCAATCCGCGGTTGATTTATGTGTCGCTCTGGGCGTTGGGCGCGGTTGGGCCGCAGCGTCTGGCGCCGGGGTATGAGCCGATGGTGCAGGCGCTGTCGGGGATGTTTAGCTTGAACGGCGATCCGGCGGGGGCGCCGTCCCGGGTGGGGATGCAGGTGTTGGACCTCGGCACCGGGGTTTGGGCGGCATTGGGTGCGATCGCGGCACTGCATCGGCGGCAGGCGACCGGGCAGGGGGCGATTGTTGATGGATCGTTGCTGGAAACCGCGATGGGCTGGATGGGACCGCACTGGGCCGCCTATGCGGGATCGGGCAAGCATCCAGTGCGGGACCGTAGCGGCAATCCGCGGGTGGTGGTATTCCAGGCGTTGCCGACCGCCGATCGGGAACTGGTGGTGGCGGCGGCCAATGATCGGCTGTTCGCCAAGCTGGCGACCGAGCTTGGCCATCCAGAATGGGCGGCTGACCCAAGATTTGTAACCAATGCCGACCGCGCCGGCAACAAAGACGTGATTATTGGTTTGATTTCCGATATTATGTGCAAACGACCTTCTTCCCATTGGCAGGAGCGGCTCGATGCGATCGGGATACCTTGTGCGCCGATCAATGATTTGTCGGATTTGCTCGGAAATCCGCAGGTCCAGGCGCTTGGCATGCTGACCGCGCCTCCCGGCCTGGATTTGCCGTTGATGGGCTTGCCGCTGTCGTTTGACGGGGAACGGCCACCAGTGCGCCATGGCGCGCCATCGCTTGGGCAGGATACCGCCGCCTTGCGCGGCCAGGGCTGACGGATAACGGAGGCAAGTATGCGATCCAAAATGTTTCTGGCACTGCTGCTGGTGATCGGATTGGTGGGGCTGCCCAGTACATTGGCTCAGGCCCAGGTGCCGCCGCATCAGCCGGGCGCGATTTGCTACACCCCGTCCTTCTGGTGCTGGGCGCAGCAGCCAGGGCCGCCCGGTCTGCCATGCGCCTGCCCAACGCCCAAAGGCTGGGTGACGGGGCGACTGGGTTGAACGGCAGCTGAAGTACGGAGGCGGAAATGACAGCGGAAACCAGCACGGAACTGACGCAACTGCGTGATTACGCGAGCCTTATTCTCAACGGCCTGACCTACACATCACGTCTCCGCGACGACGGGTTGCAAAAAGCATTGACCGCGTTTGACGCGGCGCGGGCCTGTGGGGACGACGCAAGCGCCGCATTGGCCGGCGCCGCTGGGGCGCTGCGGGTGCAGGTCGCGCAGGCGACCACCGGGTTGGTGGATATCGAGTACACCGATTTTATCGATAGCTGGCAAACCGGGGCGCAGCGATTCCGCCCGTGGCATCGGGCGGTTAGTTCTGCCTTCATTCTGGTGGTCGTCGTCTGGACCATCATGACCGGTTATTGCACGCTGGTGTTCGATCAGGTGACCGGCATCGCCACCAAGCTGACCAAAATCGACAGTATCGCTTTCGCCGAGAGCAAGGCGCGGCTTTATGGTCAGGCCCAGCGCTTTGGCTTTGTGCCTGGTGATGTCGCGGGGTTGACTGCCGCGCCGCCAGCCGCCGGTTCTCCCTCTGCGGCAAAGCCCGCAACGGAAGGTGGTGACAGCAAATCAGCATCCCTGGTGCTTGTCATCCATGATATCGCCGCGCTGACCAAGCAGTACCTGGACATTGAAGGTGTGGTTCGGGACGCCGCCACCATGAACAAGCGGCTGGACGGAATATTGGTTTTCTTCAGTTTTGACTTTCTGAGCGCGAGTGTTGGGCTGTCCGACGGTGCCGCGCCAGCAACGACACCCACATCCAAAATGATACAGACCTGCACACCGAGATTCGTTGCCGACCCCGATTGCCCCACATCTGGCAGCTATAGTGAGCCATCAAGGTCTGAACCGCCTGATAACCCGTCGATCCGCGCGATGGATCAGTTTCTGCGGTCGGTCAATGTGTCGATCAATCCCGCTGTTCTTGATCTGGTCCCATCGTATGAGGACAAATTGCGGTTTCCGTCGCGCGCGTTGGGCGCCTGGCTGCTGCCGGCGCTTTATGGCGCATTAGGGGCGGCGATCTATTATCTGCGGCGGCTGTTGCGCACCTCGCTGCCCAATCCGCCCTTTGCGCGGGTTGCCACCAGGGTGGTGCTCGGGGGGCTCGCCGGCGTCCTGGTCGCGTCGATGTGGACGGCGCCGGTCGGCACCGGCCAAAATCTCATGACATTGTCGCCGTTCCTGGTTGCCTTTCTGTTTGGCTACAGCATTGAGATTTTCTTCCGGTTGCTGGACAAACTGGTGTTTTCAGTGCAAAAACAAATTGATTCTATCGACGCGCCACCCGTCGGCAAGTAGACTGCCGATTGACGCCCGCATATCCACAAGGACCGACGCATGCTCACCATCCACGGCCGCGCCAACTCGATCAATGTCCAGAAAGCCCTGTGGGCGGCGGATGAATGTGGCCTGTCCTATGATCGCCGCGACGTTGGCGGCGCTTTCGGCGGTAATGACCAGGCCTGGTATCTGGCGATGAACCCGAACGGGGTGGTGCCGACGATCGATGATGACGGCTACGTGCTGTGGGAATCGAATTCGATCGTGCGCTATTTCGCCGCCGCCTACGGACCGCCCGGCTTCTGGCCCGCCGATCCGAAAGCCAGGGGGGCTGGCGAACGCTGGATGGACTGGCAGATCAGCACCATCCAGACCGGCATGACGACTTTGTTCTGGGGCCTGATCCGTACGCCTGCGGAAAAGCGCGATCTGGCGGCGATCGAGGCGGCACGGGTTGCGACTTCGGCGCTATGGGCCCGGCTTGACCGGCATTTGGCCAGCAACGCCTATGTTGCCGGGCCCGCGTTCACCATGGGTGATATCCCGGTCGGCTGCATGGCCTATCGCTGGCTCAATTTGCCATTCCGGCGCGATGACCTGCCGGAATTGGCCCATTTGCGCGCCTGGTACGACCGGCTGGCGACGCGGCCAGCCTATCGCAAGCACGTGATGATCACGATGACTTAGAGCGTGATGACCGCTGATAGGCGCGGTCATCACGCTCTAGAGTTTTGTTTTCACGATCATCTTTATCCGTCCAATCGAAGCCGATTGGGCGGATGTTGATCTAAGCTTTCTTCGCCACCGCCTCGATCGCCCCGCCGGCTTCCTTCCAGGCGTTCAGCCCGCCTTTGATATCCACCGCTTTTTCCAGCCCCATTTCGCGGGCGGTCTGGGTGGACAGCGACGACCGCCAGCCCATCGCGCAGAAGAACACGAAGGTTTTGGCGGGATCGAAGATCGGCTTGTGATAGGGGCTGTCCTTGTCGATCCAGAATTCGAGCATGCCGCGGGTGCAGCGAAACGCGCCGGGAATTGTACCCTCGCGTTCGATTTCGCGCGGGTCGCGGATGTCGACAAAGACCACGTCATCGCGGCCCTGCATCGCGATGGCATCGGCTGGGGGGACGCGCTCGATGGCAGCTTCAGCCGCTTCGAGCATTTGTTTCATCGTCTTGGCCATGGGTTACTCCCTTGTTTTGACATCGATCCACGCCGCTTCCATTTCGTCGAGCGTGGTTTCATCCAGTCCGCGCCCGATTGCCGCGAAATTCGCTTCCACCGCCCCGAAGCGCCGGGCGAATTTGGCATTGGCGTGGCGCAAGCAGGCCTCGGGGTCAAGATCGAGTTTGCGCGCGAGGTTGGCCAGCACGAAGAGCATGTCGCCGACCTCATCCATCAGCCGAATTGGGTCTGCGCCTGGGAGCTCGGCGCGCAACTCGGCGGTTTCCTCATCGAGCTTGTCCAGGATCGCTGCCGCATCGGGCCAGTCAAACCCGACCCGGGCTGCGCGTGCCGTAAGCTTGTGGGCGCGGGTGAGGGCAGGGAGGCCGACGGCAATGCCGGCCAGAACCCCCTTATCGCGGCGTTCGGCCTGTTTCTGGACCTCCCAGGCGACGGTTTGCGCTGCGGCGCTGTCGCGCTGTTCGGTGCCAAACACATGCGGATGCCGGCGGATCATTTTGTCGGCAATCGCGCGGGCGATATCGGCGAAGTCGAAGCGGCCTGCCTCCTCGGCCATGCGGGCGTGGAACACCACTTGGAACAGCAGATCGCCGAGTTCGCCGGGAAGTTCGGCAAAATCCTCACGCTGGATCGCGTCGGCGACCTCGTAGGCTTCTTCGATGGTGTAGGGCGCGATGGTGGCGAAGGATTGCTGGATATCCCATGGGCAACCGCCGACCGGGGCGCGCAAGGCGGCCATGATGTCGAGCAGGCGGCGCAATTCGGCTTCAGCAGACATGGTGGCTCCTATCCAAAGGGCAGCGACACCGGCACACTCCGCCCATGAATGCCCGCATGACAGCCCCCGCCGCCGCACGCAACCGTGACGCCATCCTTGCCGTGTTGCGGGCCCATTTGCCGTCAACTGGCCTTTTATTGGAAATCGCCAGCGGCACCGGGGAGCATGCCGCCCATTTCGCGACCAACTTGCCGGACTGGCGCATTCAGCCGAGCGACCCGGTTGCCGAGCGACGCGCCAGCATTAACGCGTGGTGCGCTGAATTGGCCAATGTTATGCCGGCATTGGCGCTTGATGCGACGCATGAGTGGCCAATTGCCCAGGTAGACGCGGTTTTATGCTGCAATATGATCCATATCGCGCCGTGGGAGGCAACGCTGGGCCTGCTGCGCAATGCGGCCCGATTGGGTGCGCTGCTGATCCTTTATGGTCCGTATTTTCAGGATGACGTGCTGACCGCGCCGTCTAACCGCGCATTCGACACCGATTTGCGCGCACGAGACCCGCGCTGGGGTCTAAGGCGGCTGGAAGATGTCGTGGCGGCGGCGGTGGGATACTCGGTTGCGGCGGTTGAGGTTATGCCGGCTAATAATCTGTGTGTTGTGCTAAGGCGCAGTTAAGGTCTTCTTTTTGTGAACAAAAAGAACCAAAAAAACTTCCCAATTTGTTGCCGTTGGCTCGGGCCCATACGCAGGCCCACGCCAACGGCAACAAGGTGCCAAAAAGTTTTTTTGGTTCTTTTTGTTCACAAAAAGAACATCCTTGCCTTACCCTGAATCTAGACATCGTCCCACGAACCCTTCA
>CALQTN020000063.1 GCA_943333505.2 Asaia bogorensis
CCCCCCGCACGACGACGCGCCGATCCTCGAATGGCCCTGGCCAACACCAAGCGCTGCCGGACTCGCACAGCACCTCGAAGCTCAATCAACGCTCGTAACCGAGCTTAAATTCCGAACCCGGCTGTATCAAAGTCGTTGACACGTTCCGACCGGGACCGATTGTCGCGGCGCGTATGATCCCATAGAAAGCCGCATGGCCGTATACACTGAAGTTACCGACGATGCGTTGGCGAGCTTTCTCGTCGACTACGACATCGGCACCGCCGTCGCTTTTCGCGGTATCGCCGAGGGGGTGGAGAACAGCAACTACACGCTGCGCACCACCGGTGGGGATTACATCCTGACCTTGTACGAAAAGCGTGTCGATCCGGCCGATCTACCGTGGTTTCTCGGGCTGATGACCCATCTCGCCAAGGCTGGGATCAACTGCCCGCTGCCAGTTCCGGCGCGAGATGGGCAGGCGTTGCGGATGCTGGCCGGCAAGCATGCCGCGATCACCACCTTCCTGCCGGGCGTTTGGCCGCGGCGGGTGCGCCCTGCGCATTGTGCGCCGTTGGGCGCGGCACTCGCCAGCCTGCATCTGGCTGCTGCCGACTATAAGGCCGTGCGGCCCAACGCATTAGGGACGGCGTCGTGGGGGCCATTATTGGCACGCAGCCTGCCGGGATCGGACGCGGTTTCACCAGGGTTAGGGGCGGAATTGCAGAGCGCCCATGACCGTATCCTGGCGGCATGGCCGTCCGGTCTGCCGGTCGGGCATATCCATGCCGATCTGTTTCAGGACAATGTCTTCTTTCTTGGCGACACGCTGTCCGGGATCATCGATTTCTTCTTCGCCTGCACTGACATCGTTGTTTACGATCTGGCAATATGCCTCAACGCCTGGTGTTTTGAGACCGATTTCAGCTTTAATGTTACCAAGGCACGCGCCATGCTGGCTGCTTATGATACGGTCCGACCGCTCTCGGCCGCCGAACGCGCGGCGTTGCCGGTGTTGTGCCAGGGCTCGGCTTTGCGCTTCGCGCTGACACGGCTGTTCGACTGGATCAACACCCCGGCCGGCGCGATGGTGACCCGCAAGGACCCGATGGAATACGTCCGCAAGCTGCGCTTTCACCTTAACGCACGGGACGAACATGCTTACGGACTCTGATCTGGTGGAAATCTGGACCGATGGCGGCTGCAAGCCCAATCCAGGTCGCGGCGGCTGGGCTGTTGTGTTGCGCTACAAGGGCACCGAACGCGAAATGTCAGGCGGCGAGGCCGTGACCACCAATAACCGGATGGAACTGACGGCCGCTGCGATGGCGCTGGAAAGCCTCAAGCGGCCATGCAATGTCGTGCTGCATACTGACAGCCAGTATCTCAAGGACGGCATCACTCGCTGGCACACCGGATGGGTGCGCAAGAATTGGCGCACCGCCGGTGGCGATCCGGTAAAGAATATGGATTTGTGGCGCAGGATCCTCGATGCCGCCAAGCCGCACACGATCGACTGGCGCTGGGTGCGTGGGCATAACGGCGATGAAATGAACGAGCGGGTGGATGTGATGGCGACCGCGGCGCGAGACGCGGCGCGGTAGCCATCACCCGCCGCTCAGCCCCCGTGGGTCGCCAGCGCGAACATGTTTTTTGACCGCATGCCGCTTTTGCAGAACGCCAGCACCGGCCCCTCGCACGCCATCAGCACCGCGGCGAACTCGACCACCGCTTCAGCCGGGAAGTCGCCTGGTACAATCGGGATATGGCGGTAGGTGAGGCCAAGCTTATGTGCGGCTTTTTCGATCGCAGCACTGGTGGGCTGGTCCATCGCCTCGCCATCCGGGCGGTTGTTGATGATGGTACGAAATCCCAGCCGGGCGATCGCGGCAAGATCGTCGGGTCCGACTTCGCCACTGACCGAAACCGACGGCGATATTTGTTCAATGGGCTTCATACCATGATCCTTTGTGTGATGCGGGCGCGCCGCTCGTGGCAGCCCGCTGTTGCGTGCGATTATACGGCACGGCACTCTCCCGGCAGAACGTCCTGCGCCAGGGATCGCCTGCCGCAGACAGCGAAACAAATTCTGCGACGCGAATATAACGACGTCAACACACGCCAATATGGGGGATCGAGATGACACTGTTCACACCCATCGAATGATTGCTCGGTGGCGGCGATGCTCGCCGGCATGGCAGGATTTCGCCTCTTGCTGCGGGCGGGGTGAAGGGCCTATCGCGGAGGCCAACCCGAACCGCGAAGGTCGATGATGACGCCCGACGAATTCCGCCGCTACGGCCATGACCTGATCGACTGGCTCGCCGACCATCACGCGCGGCGCGATAGCCTGCCAGTGCAGGCCACCAGCGTGCCGGGTGAAATCGCGGCGAGCCTGCCATCCAGCCCGCCCGACGCGCCCGAGCCGTTCAGCGCAGTGATCGCCGATCTCGATCGGCTGATCGTGCCCGGCCTGTCGATCTGGCAAAGCAAGAATTTCTTCGGCTATTTCCCCGCCAACGCCTTGCCAGCCGGGATTCTCGGCGATCTGGTCAGCACTGGGCTTGGGGTGCTCGGCTTGTCCTGGCAGTCCGGGCCGGCAATCACCGAGGTTGAACAGGTGGTGACCGACTGGGTGCGCCAGATGGTCGGGCTGGACGCTGGCTGGCGCGGGGTGATCCAGGATACCGCATCGAGCTCGGCGCTGGTGGCGCTGATCTGCGCACGCGAACGGGCGACCAATTATGCGCTGACAGGCGTGGGATTGCAGGGCGGCGGCAAGCGGTTGCTGGTTTATGTCTCGGCGCACAGCCATAGCTCGGTCGACAAAGCGGCGCTGATGGCCGGCTACGGACGTGACAATCTGCGGCTGGTACCGTGCGACGAAAATTACGCGATGCGGGCCGAGGCACTGGCGGCGATGATCGCCGCCGATCTTGCCGCCGGCCACCAGCCCTGCGCGATCGTGGCGACGGTCGGCACCACCGCGACCACTGCCTTCGACCCGGTTGGCGCGATTGCCGCGATCGCCCGCCAGCACGGCATCTGGCTGCATGTGGACGCCGCGATGGCGGGCTCAGCAATGATCCTGCCGGAATGCCGGCATATGTGGGCCGGCATCGATGGCGCCGACAGCCTGGTGATCAATGCCCATAAATGGCTTGGCGTGCCGTTCGACTGTTCGCTCTATTTCGTCCGCGACCCCGAGCATCTGGTGCGAGTGATGTCGACCAACCCGTCCTATCTGCAATCGGCCGTCGATGGCGAGGTCGCCAATCTGCGCGATTGGGGCATCCCGCTGGGGCGGCGCTTTCGGGCGTTGAAACTTTGGTTCGTGCTGCGCGAACAAGGGGTTGCGGCATTGCAGGCGCGGCTGCGGCGCGACCTTTCCAACGCGCGCGATTTTGCGACGACGGTTGCCGCCACACCGGGTTGGCGCCTTGTTGCGCCGGTTGCACTACAAACCATCTGCCTGCGCCACGAACCGGCAGGGATGACGGACGATGCGCTCGACGGCCACACCCAGGCCTGGGCCGCGCGGATCAACACCTCGGGCGCGGCCTATGTCACGCCCGCCACGCTCGATGGCCGGTGGATGGTGCGGGTATCGATCGGCGCGTTGCCGACCGAGGCCGAAGATGTCGCCGCCTTGTGGGCGGTGATGCAGGCAGCGGTCATCTGACATGCTGCTGTGGGGCGCGAGGCCGAGGCCCAGCAGGCAAGCATTGGCTATACGGTTTTGCCGTCCGCAATCGCGTGACGCAATAAGGGCAGGACGAACAGGGTATTGATCGCCGACACCACGACCATCGCGAGCAAGGTGCCCGATGGCCCGCTGATATCCAGCAGCATGGCCCCCAAGGCGGGGGCTGCCGCCTGGAAAATCAGCGCCGGCATCGCGATCCGCCCAATCAGGGTCGCGTAGCCCTCGCGACCGAAAATCGCCAGTGGCACCGACCCACGGGCAATCGACCGCAAGCCCGATCCACAGCCGTAAAGAATAATCCCACCGGCCGCGATGACCGGGGCGCCGAACAACAACGCCAAGCCGACGCTGGGTAAAGCGGAGGCGATCAGCATCGTCCAGACCGGATGATGGCTGCGCGCCAGCCACATTTCGATCAATCGCGCGCCGACTTGGGCCGGGCCGATCAAACTGCCGAGCGCGACTGCGGTTGTGACACTCGCGCCACGCGCTTCCAGCAGGGCGATCAGATGCACCGAGATCACCGTCATCACCACGGCTGAGACAGTGGTGTTGATGGCAACCAGCCAGAACGCCAGCCGCAGCCGGGGCGGGACAATACCCGCGGCTTTGGCGGCCGCCGGGGGCAGCGGGGGGCGTACGGGCTCGGCGGGAAGGCCGAACCAATAAAGCGGCAGCACCACCAGCAGATCGATCGCGGCATATGTCAGGCAGGCGCCGCGCCAACCCACAGTAGACACCATATACTGGCTCAGCGGCCAGCACAGCGTGCTGGCAAAGCCGCCCCACAAGGTTGTCATGGTGATCGCGCTGCGGGCCTGATCGCCGTAAAGCCGGCCCAAGGCCGCAAAAGCCGGATCGTAAAGCCCGGCGCCCATGCCGACGCCGATCACCGTCCAGCCGAGCAGATAGACAATTTGATTTGGCGCAACAGCCAAAAGTGCCATGCCGACCGACAGGATCACCGCACTGCCCGCCAGGACCGGGCGGCCACCGAATTGTTCGATCAGGCGGCCAACCTTCGGCGATACCAGCCCCGAGATCAGAAACCCGAAGGACAAGCCGCCGGCGATGATCGTATAGCTCCAGCCAGTATCGACCTCAATCGGTCGGGCCAGCACCGCGATCAGATAGAATGAACTGCCCCAGACCAGAATCTGGGCAAGCCCGAGCGCACTGACCACCAACCATCGCGGATGGCGCACGCCCGGGCCGCCGGTCAGAGTGCGGCGAGAATGGCTTCGGCGCTGCTGACCTTGAAGTCGCCGGGGGCTTCGATGTTCAGGGTGGTGACCTTGCCATCATCGATAATCATCGCGAAACGCTGGGCGCGCACGCCCATGCCGCGCGCCACGAGGTCGAGTTCGAGGCCCATCGCCTTGGTCAGCGCCGCCGAACCATCGGCGACCATGATGATGTCGTCGCCGACGCCACCGGCCTTACCCCAGGCGCCCATCACGAACACATCATTGACCGACATGCAGACAATGCTGTCCACGCCCTTGGCTTTGAGGGCGCCGGCGTTTTCGACATAGCCCGGCAAATGCTTGGCCGAACAGGTCGGGGTGAAAGCGCCCGGCACCGCGAACAGCGCCACTTTCTTCCCCTTGAACAGGTCGTCAGTGGTGACTTCCTTTGGGCCATCGGCCGTGCTGCGCATCAGTTTCATGGCGGGGATCGCGTCGCCGACTTTAATCTGGCTCATCTAGGGGCTGCCTTTATTGGATTGCGGCGGGCGGCCGACCCGCCTCGCTCGGAGCCGAGTCCTAGCCGGTCCGGGCGATTGAGTCACGAGAGGCTTGCTTTGCCGGCAAACCTCGCCAAAATAGGCAATATGGTTGATCAATCCACCCGCCTTGCGCCCGGTGCCCGCGCGTCTTCGCCTCGTGACCCGACTGAGACCTCGTTGTCCGGCCAGGTCCTGATCGCGATGCCGAATTTGACCGAGTCGAAATTCACCCGCAGCGTGATTTATATGTGCGCCCACACTGATGAGGGCGCGATGGGCATTGTGGTGAACCGCCCGCTCAATGCGCCACGCTTCGCCGATCTGCTGAAGCAACTCGAAGTCGCCCCCACCCCACCCGCCCGCGACATCCGCCTGTGCGATGGCGGCCCGGTCGACAAGGGCCGCGGCTTTGTGCTGCACACCAATGACTGGACCGGCGAGGGCAGCCTGCGGGTCGATGACAAATTCGCCCTGACCGCGAGCCTCGATGTGCTGAAAGCCATCGCCGAGGGCGGTGGCCCGAGCCAATGCGTGCTCGCGCTCGGCTATGCCGGCTGGGGGCCAGGGCAGCTTGACGCCGAAATCCAGAAGAACACCTGGCTTTCCGCGCCACCCGACGAGACGCTGCTGTTCGATCCGAGCAACGAGGGCAAATGGCAGCGCGCCATGGGTAAGCTCGGCGTCGATCCGCGGTTGCTGTCGGGGGTGGCCGGGCACGCCTGAGGGATGGCGGCCGCGTGGCACTGAGCAAGTCGCAGCGAGCGCAACTGGCGAAGGGTTGGGCGCTGCACCAGCAAGGAAAATTGCTGGAGGCGGAGAAGATTTATGAGGGCGTGCGCAAGCAGGCGCCGCGCGATGCGGAAGTGCTGCATTTGCTCGGGACGGTGGCGCTGCGCACCGACCGCGCGGCGCTGGCGGTGGAGCTGATCGAAGCGGCGCTGCGGATCGATCCCAAGCTTGCCAACGCCCATAATAACCTTGGTAACGCGTTCCTGGAACTGGAACGGCCTGGCGATGCTCTGCCCTGCTACGAGCACGGGCTCGCAATGTTGCCTGGCGATCCCGAACTGCACAACAACCGCGGCAACGCCCGGCTTAGTCTTGGCAAGCTCTCCGACGCACTGGCTGATTATGACTTTGCCCTCGCACGGCGGCAGAACTACCCCCATGCTTGGTCTAATCGGGGTATGGCGCTGCAGTTGCTGAAACGCCCCGACGAAGCGTTGGATGCGTACGCCCGTGCATTGTCGCTCGAGCCGCAATTCGCCGAAGCCCATGCCCGCCGTGGTGCATGCCTGGTCTTGCTGAACCGGTACGCTGAGGCGATTTCCAGCTTGCGGCGCGCCATAGCTCTGAAGCCTGATCTGGTTGACGCCCACATCCGGCTTGGTACCGCGCTCCTTCAGTCCGATCGACCTGACGAAGCGCAGCAGAGTTTTGCGGCGGCCCTGGCGCTGGCGCCGGACTCGACCGAGGCCCATATCGCCCAATCTCTCGGGTATTTGCGCGTGTCGCAGCTCAAGGAGGCGCATGCCGGCTTCGCCAAAGTGGTGGACCTGATGCCCAACAGCCCAATGGCGCATGACCTGCTTGGTGTTGCGCTCCATCGCATGGACCGACACGACGAGGCATTGGAATCCTTCGACCGCGCCATGGCGCTTGACCCCAGTTATCTGCGCGCCAGGGTCAACAGTGCGTCCTCGATCCGTGCGGCAGGCGATCCGGCGCGGTCGCTGACGATGCTGGATGACGTGCTCGCTGTCGCACCAGACATGCATGACGCCCATCACTTCCGGGGGATGGCATTATGGGAACTCGATCGGCGCGAGGAAGCGTTGGTGAGCATGGAAAAAGCCTGTGAAATCAAGCCGGACCTGGCTTCGGCCCAATTCAATGCGGCACTGCTGATGCTGCAGGGCGGTGACATCGAGGGTGGATTGCCCCGCTATGAATGGCGCAAGAAGATCGACAATCCCGTCGGACATCGCGGCCTGAAAATGCCGGCCTGGCTGGGGGAAACCCCATTGGCGGGACGCAAGCTTTTCGTCCACGCCGAACAGGGCTTGGGCGACACGTTGCAGTTTTGTCGCTATTTGCCGGATCTGGTGGCACAAGGCGCGCAGGTCACCTTCGCGGTTCAAAGCGCGGTCCGGCCATTGCTGGCCCACCTCGAAGACGCGGTCACCTTGATTGACGAGTTCGCTCCCGCCCCGAATTTCGATCTTCATTGCCCATTGTTGAGCCTGCCGTTGGCCCTTGGTACCACCCTTGGCACCATTCCAGGGCCAATCGGCTATTTGCACTCCGATCCGGCACGTCGGGCACCGTGGGCAACGCTGATACCACAGGACACCGGGTCCAGACCGAGGATCGGCATCGCCTGGTCGGGGAACCCCGACCATCGCAATGATCGCCACCGGTCCATTCCGCTTACCGATTTTCAATCTTTGCTGCAATTCGACGCGCAATGGGTGGTGATCCAAAAAGACGTGCGCGCCGCCGATGCCGACATCCTTCGTAAATTGGATCGGACCCACCATTATCCCGACGTGATGCGGGATTTCGCAGATACGGCGGCGTTGCTCGATATGGTTGACTTGGTGATCACTGTAGACACCAGCGTGGCCCATCTGGCTGGCGCACTAGGTCGCAGGGTGTGGCTGTTGGTGGCGGGCGACCCTGACTGGCGCTGGATGCGTGACCGTGAAGACAGCCCCTGGTATCCGACCATGCGCCTGTTCAGGCAGCCCAAGCGGGGGGATTGGACAAGCGCGCTATCGGCGGTTTCCCGCGCGTTGCTGGAGCGCTATGGGCCAAATGTCGCCGGGCTAGCAGCTTGAAGCTGTCACCACCGCTGCCGCAACGCCTTTCCCTGGCGTTGCAGGACCAACTGTCCGAGGCACTGGGTTTGCAGCAATCAGGGCAGCTCGACCAGGCGTATCGCGCCTTCGAAGCCGTGCTGGAGCAGGTACCCGATCATCCCGAGACCTTGCATCTGCTTGGCCTGCTCGCGGCACGCCGTGGTGACCCCGCGTGGGCGGCCGAACTGCTGGCACGGGCGATTGCCGGGCAGCCGGCCAACGCCGAAAGCCATCGCGGCCTGGGCTTGGCGCTTGTTGTTCTTGGCCGGTTGGATCAGGCTTTGGCAGCGTTCGATCGGGCCATTACGCTGGCGCCCCATGGCGCGCGCACCCACTTCAACCGCGCCAATCTGTTGGTCCTGCTGGGTCGCCCGGACGATGCGCTGGCAGGCTTCGAGCAGTCCTTGCGCCTTTATCCCCGCGATCCGGAAACATCGTATAATTTCGCGGTCGCGCTGAACGCGAGCAGACGGCCTACCGAGGCGCTGGCGCTGCTTGATGAACTTGTGGCATCGCATCCGACATTCGCGCGCGGACAAAACCTGCGTGGCATTATCCTGATGCAGATGTGTCGCCCGGTCGAGGCATGCGACTGTTTCGAGAGCGCCAAGGTGGCTGATCCCACCTTCGCTGACGCACATAACAATTTCGGCAGTGCGTTGCGCGAGCTTGGCCAGCACGAAGCGGCGCTGGCCGCCTACCGGCACGCGCTGGCGCTCCGGCCGGACTTTGCCGAGGCACATTGGAATATTGGCGTGGCGCTGCTGTTACTAGGCGACTTCGCGGCCGGTTGGGCCGGTTATGAATGGCGCAAACAAGTCGATCCCACGCATTTTCAAACCCGGATACCTTTTGCTACCTGGAACGGCGACGTTGACATCGCCGGCAGATCGATTTTTGTCCGATGTGAACAGGGTTTCGGCGATACGCTTCAGTTTTGTCGTTACGCCACGGCGCTCCACCAACGTGGCGCGCTTGTGGTACTCTCGGTACAGTCGCCGTTGCGCGCCCTGCTCGACCGCGTCTTGGTGGGCGTGACAGTGATCGACGAACAGGATAGCCCACCGGACTGCGATTTCTTCTGCGACCTGCTCAGCCTGCCGCGTGCTTTCAGGACCAATGGCACGACCGTGCCAACGATGCCGTGGCCCATCACGCCAAGCCCCGGCCACCAGCGCGCCTGGCAGCGACGACTTGGGCCCGGGCATCGGTCGCGCATCGGCATCGCGTGGAGCGGCAACCCCAAGCATACCAACGACCATAGCCGCAGCATTCCGCTGGCAATGTGGCGTAGCCTGATCGCCCACGACGCCGAATGGGTCGCCGTGCAAAAGGATTTGCGTGAAACCGATGCCGAGGTGTTGAAGCTGTTCGGACGGGTCAGCCATTTCGGCGAAGATTTACAGGACTTTGACGATACCGCCGCACTGATCGCGATGCTTGATATTGTCATAACTGTCGATACCAGCGTCGCCCATCTGGCCGCCGCGATGGGCAAACCAGTCTGGCTATTGCTTGCCTTCACACCCGACTGGCGATGGTTGATCGATCGCGCCGAAACACCCTGGTATCCGAGCATCCGACCGTTCCGTCAGCCGCGCCCGGGCGATTGGCCCGGGGTGTTAGCCGAGGTCGGCCAGGCCCTTGCGGCCCTGACCAACCCAACAGGAGACCTGACGAATTTCAGGCAACCAGGTGCTTGCGGAAAAACTCGACCGTCCGCGCCTGGGCCAAGGCCGCGTCGGGTGCGCTGAAACTTGCGCGTTCGTCACAGCCAAAGCCGTGTTGGGCGCCGGCATAAACGTAGATGGCCACGCCAAGCTGGGCGGTGCGGATCTTTTCGACGTCGGACATCGGAATCCCGGTATCCTTTTCACCGAAATGGAGTTGCACTGGACAGTTCGGCACTTCGGTCGCGGTCGCGGCAACTCCGCCACCATACCAGCCGCTCGCGGCTTTGAACGCCTTGGTACGCGTCGCACCCCACCAGGCGATCGTGCCGCCATAACAATAGCCGACGATCCCGGCGGGAATGCCGCCTAGGGCTGCGGCTGCGGCTTCGACATCCAGCATTGCGCCAGCGTCGGGCACCTGCCCGCGCAATGTCCGACCCGCGGCAATATCATCGCCGGTATAGCCGAGTTCCACGTCGCGCTTGGCGCGATCGAACAGCGCTGGCGCAATTGTCAGAAAACCTTCCGCCGCCAGCCGGTCGGCCATATTGCGGATGTGATGGTTAACCCCAAATATCTCCTGGATGACGACAATCCCGGCGCGGGCGTCGGCGGGCCCGGACTTATACGCGCTGAATACATGTCCGTCGGCGGCGGTGAGGGTGATGGTGTTGCCCATGATGGATCTCCGGTTGGTTTTGGCGGATTGTTACAAGGCACGCGCAGCGGCGGCGTCACGAGCCAGAATGCCGCGTTGCCGGGCGCCGTCAACTCTCGAATTTTCGCGAGAGTCAGGCGTTATTACAGTTCGTACCAAACCAAGAGCCTACAGAAATCGGGGACCGTTGGGCGGATGAATGTGTGATAATTAAATTATAATCAATTAGTTAATCCCAACGCGGCAAAGCCGCACTCTGGATTTGGCCCGCCCCGCCGCTAGCTCAGCCACCTGCAAGTGTCAGAAAATTTTACACTCCGTGACAGTCGCTCAGTTTAAATCTCACCAATGCATTGATAAGAATATATATTTTTTTGTGGCACGATCCATGCACGTGGATTACCAGGGCGCCCTTAGATGGAGCCATGCGTGTCCGGTTTTTGATCAGGAGACTTAAAATGTCGAGAAAACTATTTTATATGTCGAGTGTAGCGGGGTTTGCCGCCTTGCTCGCTTCAGGTTCAGTCTCCGCTGCGACCATAAGCGCGTTTCTCAGCAACCCGATCGGCGGCGGTGAGCCCACTTTCGCCAGCCCCGGACCGCGGTCTTCGTTGACCGACATCACGGCGGGAAATTATTCTGGCCTTCAGTTCGCGAAATTCAACACGAATTTGGGAACGCTGACGTCGATATCGATCCAATTGTACATTGATTACTCGACAGTCCTATCGATCGTTAACAGCGCGATTTCTTCCAGCACGGGCGACGCGAACACCCGCATCGTGGCCAAGACCAATCTATTCACCAACACAGTCGGCCCCGTGACGGTGACGCAAACCTTCGCGATGCCTTCGTTCACCTACGCGCTGGGTGCTGGCGAATCGACGGTAGTGGGAAGCGACTCGGACGGCTCGGGCCCGATCAGCATCCTCCGGGGCTCGACCAACGCGACCGACAAGACCGCGTATAGCGCCGTCGGATCGAACAACGTCGACCTGACTGGGACAGGCTTCTCGGCTCGCATGTTCACCACCTTGACCGACACCCAGGTCTCTAATACTGGCGGTGCGACTGCGGCAACGCAGCTGACCAATCTCGACGTAGATGGGCAGATAACTTACACCTACAATCTTATCCCACCGCCGCCGACAGGCGCGCCGGAGCCGATGACTGCTGCGGTGCTGATGGCCGGCCTTGCCGGGCTCGCCGGCATTCGTCGCCGCCGCTAGATGCGGGCGTTACTCTCCTGATCCGGAAAATGGCGGCCTTTGGGCCGCCATTTTTTGTTTCCGACATGTTCCACGCTTAGGCCGCTCACCATGGATTTGATCTGCTACATCCGCGATGGCTGGGCACCCCATATCCGGCCGGCCCTGGCAACCCGGGACTGGATGGACGCAACCCCGCAATCCGTTGCCTATCGCTGCCTGCCGTTGAACATTGCCAACGCGCATGGCTGGGAAGTTCTGTGCGCGACAGGGTTTGAGGCAGTTTGGAATGGCGATCCGGGGAAGGTCGATATCACCATCACCCCGACCGATGGTGGTGATAAGGCAGATTTGCCGATCTCGCTCTTCGGGTCCGGCCTGCTGACATTTCATGTCAACGGGCTGTTCCGCACCCCACCGGGATGGAATTTGTGGATTGGCGGATCGCCCAACCGGCCCAAGGACGGGATAGCGGCATTGACCGGCGTGGTTGAAACCGACTGGTCGCCCTACAGCTTCACGATGAACTGGCGGTTCACCCGCCCGCACCACAAAATCCGCTTTGAAGCAGGGGAACCGTTCTGCTTTGTGTTCCCGGTGCAACGCGCGACGCTCGAAGCTGTGCAACCGCGCTTTGAGGACATGGCATGCGAACCTGAACTCCAGGCCCATTTCCGCGCATGGAGCGCGTCGCGCAATGAGTTCAATGCGGACATGACCAAGCCGGAGAGCCGTCACCTGCTGCCGGCGGAGACTTGGCAAAAACGCTATTACCGGGGCGACGACATGGCCGATCAGCCGGTGATCGTCGATCACATGGCCAAATTGCGCCTGCGTCCGTTCGCGCCCAAGTCCGAGCCACCCTTCGACCCGGCGGCCATGATTGCGGTCCATTCCGACACGGTAAGCCTCGGGCAGGTGATGGCTGACCTCGCCATTGCCCTCAACGCAGGCAAACTCGACGACGAAGCCGGCCGGGCGGCGATGGTGGTGCGGCTGCGCAGCCTCGGGATGGGGGCGTCAGAAGCCTATGAAGTGCTTTGGGCGGCAATCGACCGCGCCAGCGGCGCGAAGGACAGCACCAGCGCGGCATAGATCGGCCGTTTGAAATCGGGGGCGAGACCGACCAGCTCGTCCAGTTCCGCCCAGCGCCAGGCATCGAACTCCGGATGCGGATCGGCGTCGAGATTGATATCGGCGTCCTGCCCGAGGAAGCGCAGCGCAAACCAGCGCTGGGTCTGGCCTCGATAGCGCCCGCCCAAAGCTTTGCCGATCCGGTCGGCGGGCAAATCGTAGCTCAGCCAGTCCGGATGTTCTCCGATGATCTCGGCATGGGCGGTGCCGATTTCCTCGGCCAGTTCGCGCAGCACCGCGCCACGCGGGTCCTCGCCCGCGTCAATCCCACCTTGCGGCATCTGCCAGCCACCCAGCGCGCGCGGCACATCGCGGCGGCGTGCGACCAGGACATGGCCGTGCGGGTTGAACAAGGCCGCGCCGACATTGGGGCGGTAGGGGAGGAGCATGCGATGGACTCTATTTTGGAGGCTGTGTGCTGGAAGCCCCCTCACCCCGGCCCTCTCCCAAGGGGAGAGGGCCGGGGTGAGGGAATCGGTCGGCGAGGTTAACCCTTCCGGCCCAAAGCCGCGACGTAGCCACGGTTCCAGGTCGGGCAGATCATCACCTCATTGATCACCACATGGCGCGGCAGGCAGGCGATGTAGCGGATCAGGTCGCCGACATCTTCGGACTGGACCATCTTGGCGCGATCTTCCGCGGTCACCGGTACGGGCCGCTTATCGAGGATCGGGGTCGCGACCTCCCCCGGCAGCAGCGCGGTGCAGCGAATGCCGTTCACGCATTCTTCCATGTTGATGCTGTGGCACATCGCCACCACGCCGTGCTTGGCGGCAGTGTAGCCTGGCCCGGACAGGCTGCTGATGAAGCGGCCGGCCATGCTGGCGGTCACGATAATCAGCCCGTCGCCGGCTGGCCGCATGATCGGCAAGGTGGCGATCACGGTATAGAACGCGCTCGACAAATTTCCGCCCAACAGCTGATCAGCATTGGCCATGGTAAGCCGGCCCCATTCGCGCTCGCCAAGGTTCAACCCGGCATTGGCGATCACGATATCGAGCTTGGCAAAATTTGCTTTGATGTAATCGGCCACACCCTGCACCTGGGCCGGCACCATCAGATCGGCCGGCCGGACATGGGCGCGCCCACCGGCCGCCACAATCCGTGCCGCCACGCTTTCGAGCGGCGCGCTGCGACGCCCGGTGAGCACCACTTCGGCGCCCTCGGCGGCCAACGCAATCGCCGCAGCTTCACCTATGCCGGTCCCTGCACCAGTGACCCAAGCCGTCTTACCTTGAAGTTGTCCCATATCATCCTCCCTTGCCGCGAAGCCGTTCCCGTGGTGAGCTTGCGTGCTACCCAGGAGGAAACATGAAAATCACCGCAATAGAAACCCTTCGCGCCGATGCCGGCTGGCGGATGTTTTCTTTTTTGAAGATTTCGACCTCCTCGGGGGTGATCGGCTGGTCGGAATTTTCCGAATCCTTTGGCAGCACCGGGCTTGCCGACGTCATCGCCGGACTGGGTGCGACGCTGATCGGCAAAGATCCGCGCCCGACCGAACTGATCGTCGCGCATCTGCATGTGCTGACCCGTCAGTCGCGCGGCGGCATTAACCAGCAGGCGATCGCCGCGATCGAGAACGCCATTCTGGACATCAAGGCGAAAGATCTCGGCATCCCGGTTTACGAAATGATGGGCGGGCCGATCCGCACCCGCATCCCGGTTTACTGGTCGCATATGGGCACTTATCGGCTGCGCAGTGCGGCGCTGGTGGGCGCTGGTCCGCTGCGCAATTACGATGATGTCGCCCGCCACGCCGAGGAAATCCGCAAACTCGGCTACAAGGCGATGAAGACCAACATCATGGCCTGGGATGGTGAAAAACTGTCGGGCTTTGGCGCCGGCTTCGGGCGCACCCCGGGCTGGCCGGAGTTGAACTGGTCCCCCGAGGCGCTGCGCTATACCGCCGACACGCTGGCTGCGGTTCGGGCTGGGGCGGGCACCGAAATCGGGATCATGCTGGATACCAACTTCCATTTCAAAACCGAGGGCTTCCGCCGCATCGCCGATACTGTGGCGCCCTATAACCTGACCTGGCTCGAAATCGACCAGCATGATGCGCAGTCACTGGCGTCAATCCGTGCCGTCGCGCCCTGCCCGATCGCGTCATGCGAAACCCTGCTGGGCCGGCGGGACTTCAAGCCGTTCTTCGAAGCCTATGCGATGGATGTGCCGATTATTGATGTGGTGTGGAACGGGCTGGGCGAGTCGCTAAAAATCGCCTCGATGGCCGATGTCTATGAAATGAATGTCGCCCCGCATAATTTCTATGGCCATCTGTGCAGTATCATCTCAGCGACGATGTGCGCGGTGGTGCCGAATTTCCGGGTGATGGAAATCGATATCGACAGCGTGTCGTGGCGGGATGAGTTCTTCACCACGGTGCCGGTGATTGAGAATGGCGAACTGGTGATGCCAACCGGGCCTGGGTGGGGGATTGATGTGAATGAGAAAGCGGTCAGGGCTCGGCCGCCGAAAGGGTGAAGAAAGACGCAAAAAAACGTCCCACTTTGTTGCCGTTGGCGTGGGATTGTGGTGAGTTCCCGAGCCAGCGGCAACAGAGTCACAAAAAGTTTTTTGGTTCTTTTTGTTCCCAAAAAGAACTGCTTAATTGTCTTGTCGTCTAAGAAGGAAACCTAAATGGCCAAATTCAAAATCGCGACGCCATCCGGCGCCAGCTTCACCACCGCCCCGGTGGACTACGACTACGAGATCGAGGCGCTCGCCGGGCTCGACTACGAAATCGTCGAGGGCCCCAACAATGAAGACGGCTTTATCGAGGTCGCGCGCGACGCCGACGCGATTTATGCCAAGGGCATCCCGATCAGCAAGAAGATCATCGACAGCCTGACCCGCTGCAAGACCATCACCCTCGGCAGCGTTGGCGTCGATAGCGTTGACGTGGCTGCGGCGACCGCGCGCGGCATTCCGGTCACCAACTGCCCCGATACCTTCATCGAGGAAGTTGCCGACCACGCAATGATGATGCTGCTGGGCTGTTTCCGCGATGTGATCGTGCAGGACAAACTGGTGCGCGAAGGCCGCTGGCGCGAGGGGCGCACGCCGCTGCTGCAAATCCCGCGGCTGATGGGGCAGACCCTCGGGCTGATCGCGTTCGGGCATGTTGCGCGCGCGGTTGCCAAGCGCGCCAAGCCGTTCGGCCTGACCATCAAAGCCTATGACCCGTTCATCGAGGAACTGGTGATGGTCGAACACGGCGTGCTGCCCTGCACGTTGGACGAAGTACTTTCGACGTCGGATTTCGTCTCGATGCATGCCCCGGCGACCCCGGAAGCGCAGGCGATGCTGAAGGAAACCCACTTCAAGAAGATGAAGCCGACTGCCTGGTTCATCAATGTCGGCCGTGGCCCGACGGTCGATGAAGCGGCGATGATCAAAGCGCTGGAGCAGAAATGGATCGCCGGCGCTGGATTGGACGTGCTGGAAATCGAACCACCGCGCCAGGACAATCCGCTGCTGCAAATGCCGAACGTGATCTTGTCGGCGCATACCGCATCGGCATCCGGCCGCTTCGATCCGGCCCGCAAGCGCCGGGTTGGACAGGAACTGGCACTGGCGCTGAAGGGCCGCTGGCCGATGAGCTGCGTTAATCCGTCGGTGCTGGCCAAGCTGGATCGGATCCGCTGGCAGCCAATGTCGATGGAGCGCGGCCCGAACAGCTAGAGCGTGTTCACGATCATCATCCGTCCAATCGAAGCCGATTGAACGGATGATGATCTAAGAGGCACCACAAGGCGTTATTGTTTGTTGGTGTGCCAGTTCAGCGAGTTGGCACACCAACGGCAACCGAGCGGGGAAGTCCTTTGCGTCTTTGTTTTAACACAAAGACCGCCGTCCTTACCCTTCCAGTATCTTGCCCAACACCGAAACCGCCTCCTCCGTCATCGCGGCATACCCCGCGTCATTCGGGTGCAGTCCGTCGCCGCAATCGAATTCCGCCCGCAGGCCGGGTCGGTCGCCGCCAGTGGACAGCACACGGTCGAAATCCAGCACCGGCACCCCGGCTGCGGCGAGCGCGCGCACCCGCGCCACGATGCCCAGCCTGACCAGATGATGCGCCATCGAAGCTGACACCCATGGCAGCGGCGTTGACAGCACCGCCACGCCGCCACTTTGGCGCACGGTTTTCGCCAAAGCGAGCGCGCCGTAATAGGCAGCATCGGCCGTCGCGATCGACTCATCGCCCTGAAAGACATTATTCGGGGTATAGGGGGCGATGCAGGTTATTTCCGGCGCAATTGCTGCCAGCGCGGCGGTGCCGTTGGCGAGGTAATCTGGTGAAACCTGCCCGCTCCATCCCGCGTTGACAAACGAGACCGGGCGATCCGGCCGGGACAGGCTGACAGCCGCGCGCATGCCCCAGGAACTGTAATGACTGTGTGACCCCTGCCCTCTGGTCAGACTGTCGCCAACGCAGAAAATGGTGGCGCCGGGCGCGCGCCCAAGCGATTGCACCATATGCGGCACCATGAACGGGTGCTGTTGCGCGTCCGACAGGTCTGCCGCCGCATCGACCGCGTTGCCGGGCTGATGGAAGCCCCAAATCTGGCGTCCGCAATGGGCGGACCCGGCATTGAAGCTCGCCAGATGTTCCGGCACCGGCGTGATGGCGCGCCCGCCATTGGCCAAGAAGCTGCGGCACAGCAAAACTGGCAATCGGCTGGTTTGGGTCGTACCACCGATCACCGGGGTCCAGTCAGAATAGGCCAAACTCGGGCGTTTCGGGTTGGCAGTGCCTGGCACCTCCACTTGCCGCATGCCGCCGGCTGGACTGGGGGACGGCAGGTCCCGCCCGCCTGCATTGAAGGTGACCGGCGCCCACACCATCTGCGTCGTGTTTTCACGCGCGATACCGATGGCGGCGCTGGTAACCGTATAAGGCGCGACACCGTCATTGGCATAGACCAGGCGGACCCGATCGCAGGGCGCTTCGAGGGTTTGCACCAGAACGAAACTATGTCCGCCTGGCACGTCGCCGAACGGTTGATTGAAATAACGTTGGCTGCGACGCAACCCAAGTGGCAGGGAAATCGATCTTGCTGCGTCCGACATCATTCCTCGCACCGATCCACGCATCTGGCGCCGTGTCCCGGCCTGGGTCAATATGCCATCGAAAACGACCCCAACGCCAGGACCCACATGACCAAGCTTGTCACCCTTGTCGCCGCTGATAGTCGCCTGGTCCTGGCCCCGGAGATTGGCGGCTCGATCGCATCCTGGACCCAGGGGGAGCGACCGATCATGCGCCCGCTGGCCGATGGGGCGTTGGCGGAGGCATTGCCGCGCAGTCTCGCAAGTTACCCGCTGTTTCCGTTTTCCGGGCGGATTGCCAATCGGCAGTTCACGTTTGACGGCATCACTTATGAGCTGCCGGCGCTGCTTGGCACCCACGCCATTCATGGCTGCGGCTGGCAGGAGCACTGGCAGATCGAAGATGCCGATAAGCGGTCTGCGACGATGCGGCTCGATCATCAGCCCAACGCATTATGGCCATTCGCCTTTGTTGCCACCCAGCGTTTTACGTTGTCGGCCGATCGGCTGGTGGTCGATCTGATGATCGAAAACCGCCATGATCACCCAGCGCCGCTCGGGTTCGGGCTGCATCCGTTCTTTCCGCGCTCGCCCGCCGCGACGCTGCAACTTCGCACCGACCATGTCTGGCCCAGTGACGCCGACGCGATCCCGACCGCGAAACTAACGCCACCGGCGAAGTGGGATTTTTCGGCTGGGTTGAACGTGGGCGCCGATTTTGTCGATAATTGCTTCGGCGGCTGGGACCGTGTTGCGCTGCTGAGCTATCCCGATCTCGGCTATCGGGTGCGGATCGAGGCGGATAAGGAGCTCGGCCATGTTGTCGTGTTCGTGCCGGACGGTCAGGCGTTTTTCTGTGTCGAGCCGGTGTCACACATGCCCGACGCGCTCAATCGACTAACGACCGAGCCTACCCAGGGCATGGTGGTGTTGGGCCGCAACCAGCGCCTGACCAGCCAGGCACGCTTCATGATCGAAAGTCTTTAAGATGAACACGGTTCACTATCATTCGCTGGAAAATCGCAGCGTGCTGGTCACAGGCGGCGCGTCGGGGATCGGGGCGGAAATGGTGCGGCGGTTCCAGGCGCAGGGCGCACGGGTCAGTTTCATCGATATCGACGACGGGGCGGCGGCAAACATCGTCGGCGCGCGCTATTATCATTGCGATGTCACCGATATTGCCGCCCTGCGCCAGACCATTGCCGCGATCGAGGCAACTGGCCCGATCGATGTCCTGGTCAACAACGCAGCCCGGGATGACCGGCACGAGATGGAAACCGTGGAGCCCGAGTCCTGGCGCCGCACACTGGCGCTGAACCTTGACCATCAATTTTTCGCAACCCAAGCGGTACGCACCGGCATGATCGCCCAGGGCCGCGGCGCGATCATCATGATGGGATCGGTTTCGTGGATGCGAAGCCGGCCCGGCATGGTTGGCTACACCACCGCCAAAGCCGCCATCAACGGCCTGACCCGAACCCTGGCGCGTGAGCTCGGTCCGCATGGCATTCGCGTCAACTGCATTCTGCCCGGTGCCGCGCGCACCCCGCGGCAGACTGCTTTGTGGCGAACGCCGGCAGTCGAGGCCGATATCCAGGCCGCCCAAGCATTGAAAATTGATCTCGATGCCAGCCATATCGCAAGAATGGCGCTGTTCCTGGCGTCCGACGAAGCCGCTGGCTGCACCGGGGCGAATTTCATCGTGGATGCCGGGATCAGTTAGAGCGTGATGACCGCTGATAGGCGCGGTCATCACGCTCTAACTCTTTGTTTGGTCGCGTGATTCAGACCTTCGTGTGATTCCACCTACGGTCATCACGCTCTAAAGGCGAGCCCGTACAAGGGCGAATTTCGGACCCGGAAAATTAGCGCATCACCCGCGCCCAACTGAGCCCCATCGCCATCGCGGCGAAGCCTACCCCCATCAGCAGCACGGTGGTCGCGCCAGCTGCCACTCCGCGTGCCTCCGTCAGCCCGAAAATCACCGCCACCAGTGCGGCCCCGATCGATTGACCGAGCAGGCGCGAGGTCGAGATCACGCCGCTGCCAGCGCCACTGCGTTCGCGCGGCACCGCGCTGATCAGCAGCCGGTTGTTAGGCGATTGGAACATCGAAAACCCAGCCCCGGTCAACGCCATACGCCAGGCGACATCCCACCAGACCGGATCATTTCCCAACATCGCCACGGCGAACAGTCCCGCCGCCATCCCGCCGAGGCCAATCCCGCCGAGCAAACCGGCGGGAAACCGATCGGACAGGTAGCCCGAAATTGGCGCCATCAACGCGCCGGCCAGCGGCCAGGGGGTTATCAGCAGCCCGATGTCGATGGGCGTCGCCCCGCGCGACTGAAACAGGAACGGCAGCGCGACATAGGCGCTGGTCTGGGCGATGTAACAGCAGATCGCGGTTGCCACCGATAACGAAAACATCGGGATACGCAGCAGATCGACCGGCAGCATCGGCGCCTTGAGGCGGCTTTGGCGCCTGACAAATAAAACGCCAACCGAGGCGGCTATCAGCAGCTCGGCGATCGCGAGCCCGCGCGACTGCCCATGCCCAAGTCCATCCAACCCGGACACGAACAGCCCGAAGGTCAGCCCGTTCATCACCGCGCTGATCCAGTCAAAGCGATGGCGGCTGCCGGGCGGGTTCGGCAAAGCCCGCAGCATCGCCAGCGACAGCAAGGCAACCGGCACTGAGATTGCAAACAGAAACGGCCAATCCGCGACGGCGAGAATGCCGGCCGAAATCGTCGGCCCCAGGGCAAGCGAGGTGCTGACCACCAATGCGTTGAACCCCATCCCCTGGCCCAGCAAGGCGCGCGGGAAAATCTGCCGCACCAGGGCAGAATTCACGCTGGTGATGCCGGCACAGCCCAGCCCCTGGAAAACCCGGCCGATGGTCAGGACGGGCAAGGTTGTCGCGAACACGCAGCCAAGTGACGCGAGCGCAAACACGATCAACCCGCCGAGGTAAACCCGCCGGTAGCCGTAACTATCCCCAAGCGAGGCCAGCGGCAGCAAGGTCACCGTCATCGCGATCTGGAACGCGTTGACCACCCATATCGATTCAGCCGGGCTTACCCCGAGATCATGGGCGATGCTCGGCAGGGCGATATTGGGCAAGGTGGTGCCGAGCACCGAAATTCCGACCGCAAGGCCGAGCGTGACCATTGCCTTGCGCCGCAGCGCAGGCGGAAGGCCGTCTGGGTACTGAATATCCATCTGCGTCCAACCCGAAATCACAACGACGCCGGTCGGCGCGCCCGATCAAACTCCCACGGATTGCACTGCGCCGCCATGGTCTGCGCTGTTGGTCAGCACTGCCGCGATGACCCGCGCAGGCGGCGGCTTCGTCCAGGCCCTGATCGGTGCGCAGGCGCTGCCATGCCTCAAAGGTCAGCAGCAGGTCGATGGCGGCCAGGCTGTCGGACCCTGGACCGAGCAGGTCGATCACTGGCTGGCGCAGACGGTAGACGAATTGACGGTGCCCGGCCTGCAACGCGTCGGATTGATGGCGGTGCAGTTGGGCTGCACGCAGGAAACGGGCGAGCCGCCCGAACGCCACCGCTTTAATCGGTTGAAGTTGAATCAGCAGACACGCTCTAGACTCTTGTTTTCACGATCATCTTTATCCGTCCAATCGAAGCCGATTGAACGAATGATGATCTCGCATGTCAATATTCAGCCCCTATCCCTTGACCGCACCCGCCGCCAAGCCACGCACCATCGCCCGCTGCACGAAAGCGAACACCACCAGCACCGGAATGATGCTGACGATGCCGCCGGCCGACAGCGCGCCCCACGGCAGTTGGAATTCGCCGACCATCAACTGCATCCCGACCGGCCAGGTGCGCGATCCCGATGACGTGCTCAGCATCAGCGCGAACAGATATTCATTCCACGCCGCGATGCCAATGAAGACAGCGCAGGTCCACAGGCCACCTTGCACCAGCGGCAGCACGACCCACACCATCGCGCCAAGCCGGGTGCAACCATCGATACGGGCGGCTTCTTCGAGTTCGAGCGGGATGGCGTCAAAAAAACCCTTCATCATCCAGGTAAAAATCGGCAACAGAAAGCCGCTATAGGCCAAAGCGAGGCCGATCCTGGTATCCAGCAACGAGGTATCGCGCAGGATGATGAATAACGGGATCACCATCAGCACCAGCGGGAACATCCGCAGCAGCAGCAGAAACAGCAGCACATGCTTGCGGCCGCGAAACCGTAGGCGCGACAGGCTATAGGCCGCGAGCGTGCCGGCGGTAACGCAGATCACCATGGTATAGAAGGTAGTGATCGCCGAATTGATCATCAGCCTCGGCAGGTTCGACTGGGTCCAGATCACATAGTAATTGTGCAAGGTCGGCGCGGTCGGGATCAGCTGGATGGTCTTGGTGATGATGTCTTTTTCTTCCTTCAGTGACGTAATCAGGGTCCAGACGATCGGAAACGCCGCGAAGAAGGCAAACGCGAGCGCGATCAGATAGGCGAAGAACCGCTCCGGCCTTGGTGGGCGCCGTGCCAAATTAATCGTCCTTCAAGGCGCCGGTGAGCCGGACATAGAGCCAGGCCGAGCCCATCAGCAGCAGCAGCATCACGACCGACAAGGCGCCGGCATAACCGAAATTATACTCGCGATAGGCTTTCTGAAATGCGTAAAGCGATAGCACCTGGGTGGATCGACCCGGACCGCCGCCGGTCAGAATCATGATCAGATCGGGGGAATTCATCAGGCTGATCGCGCGCAGCACCACGGAGGCGGTCATCACCATGGTCAGGATCGGGAGTTGGATATGGCGGAAACGGTGCCAGATGTTGGCGCCATCGACGGCGGCGGCTTCGTAGAGTTCGGGCGGAATGCCCTTCAATCCGGCCAGCAGCAGCAGGGCAAAGAACGGGAAGCCGTGCCAGGCCTCCACCAGGATCGCCATCAGCAGGGCCCATGCCGGGTCGGCGAACCAGGGCTTGAAATCGTCGAGCACGCCGATGCCGACCAGGGCCGCGTTGATCACCCCCAGTCGCGGGTCGAGTAGCAACGCCCAGATATTGCCGGCGACCACGATGGGCAGAAACCATGGCAGCAGGATGATCACCGCGATGGTTCGAAACCACGGCAATTCCATGTCGAGCACGACTGCCGCCAGCATGCCGAGCGCGAGTTCGATGCCGATCGTGCTGACCACCCAGACGAAGGTGTTCTGCAACGAGACATAGAACACCGGATCGTCCAGCATCGCCCAGTAATGCCGCAGCCCGACATAGCCGGTGCCGAGATCGAGCCGGTTGAGCCGCATCTGGCGAAAGCTGAAATCAATCCCGGTGGCGGTCGGATAGAGCACTACCGCCATCGCCAGCAGCAGGCACGGCGCCAGCAACAGCCAGGGCCATGCCTTGGTGTCCGACACGCCGGCCAGCCGTGACAGGATGGATCGCTGCATGGCTAAACGATTGCGATGGCGGTCTTTTCCAGGGCCACCCAGTCGAAATCCCAACCCAGACCTGGGGTGTCGGGCACGGCCAGCACCCCGGCGGTGATCGGCATCAGGCCGGCCGGATTCTTCAACCCGCGGATCTGCTGGCTGGAAATCACCAGTTGCTCGTAATAATCATTGTTGCGAATAGCGCCGCACAGATGCGCCTGCCCCACCCCCATGCCGTGGACCTGCGCCTTCATGCCGTGGCATTCCGCCAGATGCGCGATCTTCAGCGCCCCGGTCAGTCCCGCCTTCATATCCGGGTTGGTGCGCATCATGTCGAGCGCGCCATCCTGGATCCAGGTCGCCGCGTTCCAATGCGCACCGTCCGAGGTTTCGCAGGCCAGCACTGGAATATCGAGGTCGTCACACAGTTTCTTGTAGCTGCGCAGTTCGAACTCGCGCATCGGTTCCTCGTACCACAGGAAGTTTTCTTCCTCGAGCCGGCGGCCAAACCACAGGCTGGTCGGGTAGTCCCAGCCCGCCGAACCGTCGAACATCAGATCGGCATCAGGTCCGGTCCAGCGGCGCAAATTTTTGCACAGCAGAGCATCGGCCTTGGCATCGCCCCAGGCATGCAGTTTGAAGGCAGTGAAGCCTTCGTCCATGCATTCCTTGATGTGGCGTTCATACTCGTCCATCGTGTCCCAGGTCACGGTAGATGCATAAACCGGCACCCGATTGCTGTCGCCGCCGAGCAGTTGATAGAGTGGCAGACCGGCTTTTTTCGATTTGATGTCCCATGACAGCATGTCGATCAGCGCCATGCTGTGGAGCTGGATTTCCTCCAGCCGGTCGATTTCCCACACCAGATGCCAAAGCCGCTCCGTCAGCAGTGGGTTTTCGCCGACCAACTTCTTGAGCCGGCGCAGCACCAGCGACATCACCGCGTCGCCGCGGCCGACTTTCAGGCAGCCGGTGATGCCCGCGTCGGTGTCCACGCGCAGCACCGCACTGCGCGGGACATGCCCGTCCGGCGTGCCGTCACCGCTGCCAGGCAGGCCGGCCCGCCAGCGGAAACTGTCGCCCTCATAGGGATCCTCGATCAGATAGGCGCGGATATTAGTGATCTTCATTGCCCGGTCCTAGTCAAGCGCCGCATCAAGCCCTTTGAGGATCGCATCTGTCGCCTTCGCCGGAGTCGACTGCCCAACCAGGATTTTCTGGAACTCCGGCAGCACCACGGTCTGCGACCAGCCGGCGTAGCCGGGGAAAGCCGGCACCGGGCTGCCGAAGCCGAGCGTTTCGACGGCGGGCTTGAAGAGCGGGTTGCCGGTGATGCGGACATCCTTGGCAGTTTCGGTGCTGGCCGGGAAGTAGCCGGTTTCCGTCAGGAAGGCGATTGACGGGTCGGGTTCGGCCCAGAAGCTGATCCAGTCCCAGGCGGCCTGTTCATTGTCCTTCTTCATCAGGCCGTTATAAAGATAGGACAGCCGCGCCACCAGCGCCGCCGGGCCCGCCGGCTTGGCCGCGGTGCCAAATTGTTCCGGCTTCATCCCACGGATCAATTCGACCAGCGATCCGGTGTGATGCCAGGTCATCGCGGTCTGGCCGGCCTTGAAGCTTTCCATGATCTGGCGGAATCCGTCATTGGTGACACTTGGCGGCACCACTTTGTGCACGGTGGCGAGCTCGGAATACCATTTTATTGCCGCAAGGGTTTTGCCGCGATCCATCGCGTTCTTGCCGTCGACGACGAATTTCGAGCCGAATGACTCGATTATATCAACGATAATGGGCGCCCCGCCGGTGCCACCGCGCATGCCGAATCCGTAACGGTTTTTCGATGGATTGGTGAGCTTTTTGGCAGCGGCAACGAATTCATCGAGGGTGGCTGGTGGGCCGGCAATCCCGGCCTCGGCGAACCAGTCTTTGCGATAATAGGTCCAGTCAACAATGGCGAACGCCGGCACGCCCCAGATTTTGCCCTTCGACGTCGCGCCAAGCCAACGATCGGCGGGGAAGAAGGCCTTGTTTTTCCACCCATTGACCCGCTCGGTAATATCGACCAGCCCGTCCGCCGCCAGCATGTCGGGCAAACGTTCGGTGTACACCATGCTGATATCGGGGCGAGATTTCGCCATCACGGCGGCGATGAATTTGGGCATGTATTCCGGGTTGGGGATGTTTTCCTGGGTGAGCACTACGCCAGGGAAACGCTGGTGGAACAGCGCCATCACCTTCTGCAGGCCGACGAATTCCTCCTGGGCGGTGTAATGATGCCAGTAGGTCAGCTTGGCCGGCGACTGGGCACGGGCGGCGAAACTCGCGGCGGTGGAGGCGGCGAGGGCAAGGGCGGTACGGCGGGTCAACTGCGTCATGGGAGGGTGTCTCTCTCTTATAGTTGGATCGGTGCCGGCGGCG
>CALQTN020000064.1 GCA_943333505.2 Asaia bogorensis
AAATGGCTTAGAAAGACGGTTGCTTCCAAAAACGAACCGTCGTCTGTCTCCAGATTTTCCATCGTCGGCCTCCACAAAGCGCATCAGAGGACAGACACAGATTCAGCAATTCAGCAGTTTGTCACTCGCTTATTCACCCGATTGCCCTGCATTGGGCAGGCGGATGATTGCCGAGCGCGGCAGGGAAATGCCACTTTGCGGGACGCCGAGCGCCATGACCACCGTCACTGGGGAGCCGATCGACAGGCCGGATGGTGGCGATTGAATGCGAAACACCATCGGTGTCGCCCCTTGGCGCAGGCTCAACCCACGCCCGACCAGCTCCAGTTGCAACACCGTGCCATCGGCGAGCCGCGCGGATGCGCGCCCCTGCGCCCCAGCCAGGCCAGGATCGAACCCGGTGGCCTCGACCCAGAGCCGGGTCGGATCGACAATCTCAAACAGGATGTCCTTTCCCTCGACAAATTGTCCGATGACCGCATTGGCGACCGCGACGATCCCGCTGACCGGGGCGCGTAGGTCTTCACGGCCCGTAACACTGTTGGCCAACGCGATGCGGCGGGCGCGGGCGCCGGCGAGCTCTGTCCGCGCCTCGTCGAGCTCCTTGCCGGCCACACTGCCGGTTAACGCGGCCAAGCGGGCATTTTTTTGCTCGGCCAGGCGGAGTTGCTGATCGGTCTCGGCGAGCTGGGCGGCGACCGCGCCGCGCTCTACAGCGCCAATTGCCGGCGCGATGACGGCGAGCAAATCGCCCGCCTGCACCCGCATTCCGAGATGGGCAAGCCCGGTGTCGCCGGCGTCGATCCGTCCGGGCTGGCCCGACTGGACCCGGCCAGAAGCGGTGGGATCGGCGATGATCTGACCGATGATCTCCACGGTGCGCGACGCGCCGACCGTTTGCCCGGGCATGGTGCGCACCGCCAAAAGTCGCTGCGCGTCCTTGGGCATTACCACCGCGCCGTCAGGCTGGCGGCGCGGTGCCTCATCGGCGAACGCGACGCCGCCGATCAGCAGACCGACCGCGAGGGCAGAGGCGGCGATGACCAAACGCCAGCGACCGCCCGCCTGGGCGCCCAGGGTGATCAATCCACCGAACACAACCGCGAGCCCAAGCGCGACAGGCTCGGCGCGACTGCCAAGCCAGGCGCGGATGTGTCGCACCGGCGTTGCCACTGCGGCAGTTGCAGTTGGCGGAATGTCGAGCGTGGCTGCCAGCAGATCGGTCGTGTCCCCGGCTATGATGGTGAAGCTGAGGTCATGCTTGCCTGGGTTGTCGAGCCATTTGGCGCGCACCACGAAGCTGCCATCGGGTTGCGCTTCGGCATTGACCGGGTCCCCACCGGCCGCGCTGACTGCGATGGTCGCCGCCGCAATGGTTTCGTTGGTCGCAAAGCGGTCGAGATAAATGGTCAATTGCCGGTTGGACAGCACGGCGACAAGTTCAAAATCATCCGATGCCGCCTCCACCCGCGGCAGGCTGGGCCCGAGGATGATCGGTTCAGGGTCGTCATGGCCGGCATGGGCTGCGACCGGGGCGGGTAGCGCCGCGATTAGCAGGATGGCGGCAAGCCGGGCGACGATCATGGCATCACTCCGTAGGCTTGATTGAGTTTGCCGATCGCGCTGGCGCTGCCAATATCGGCGCGGATGCTGGTGGCTTCGGCCTCATAGGCAAATGCCCTGGCGCGCAAGACGGTTTCGAGTGAGACCTGCCCGGCCTGATAGCTGCGGCCCACCAACGCGCTTTGCCGGGCGAGCGCCTGGCTGCGGGCGCGGGCCAGATCACGCTGGATGGCGGCATTGTCATGGTCGATCCGGGCCTTTTCCCGGGCTGCGTCGAGGTCTCGGGATATCGCGTCATAACCGGCCGTTGCTTCGGTTAGCTCCGCCTGGGCCGCAGTTTGGCGTGGACGGTTTCGTGCGTCGGTTGCGAACGGGATACGCATTTCGATGCCGATGCTGTGGTTGTAGAAACTGCCCAGCGCATCGCGGCTGCGGCGCGCCACGACGCCGATTTCCGGGCTGTCGCGAAGCTGAATGCCGGCCAGATTTTGGTTGGCGCGGGCCATTGTGATCGCGTCGCGGGCTTCACCAAGACGGGGATCCTGGGCGGCGGCCACGGCGGCCAAAGCTTCGCGCAATGCTGCCGCCAACGGTTGCAGTCCGGTCAGGGTCTGAAACGCGAGCCGGCTCTGCTTCACGGCGACTTGGCGATCCCGCAATTCGCCGTCGGCGGCAAGTCGCTCGGCGCGGGCCAATAAGAGGTCCGCTTCGGACGCGTCACCGGCGCGGGCGCGGCGGTCGATATCGCTTTCAGTTGCGCGGGCATCCCGCAAGCGCCGTTCGGCCAGCGCCAGTTCGGCCTGGGCGAGGGCAAAGCCTGCCAATCCGTCGCGTACCTGCCCAGCGAGTTTCAGCCGGGTAGCGGCAACCTGGCTTGCAGCGCGGTCAGCCTCGGCATCGGCCAGGGCGCGGGCGGCGCTCCCTTCGCCTGGCAGCCATATCGGGGTACTGACCCCTATTTGCAGCTCGCGCTGCTGGCGGTTGCGGATCAGTTGGTCCGTGAGGTAGCTGCCGCTGAAAATCGGTGCACCGGGGGTGAGCGCATCTGCCGCCATGCGTCTTGCGGCGATTGCGTCACGCCGCGCTGCAAGTCCGGCAAGGTCGGGGTTGCGGGAGGCCGCAGCCTCGACAAAATCATGCAGGCTCTGGGATGCGGCAGGCGCGCCGAACAGTGCCGATGTCAGCAGCGCGCACGCAAAAGCGCCGCCGATAGGGCGAAGTGATTGAAACATGGGGAACCCGATTGCAGCAGAGGTGAACGCCGACACGTATGCGCAGGACCGCATAACGCGACATCGAAACACTGCTTCCGTGAGACGTCAGAACGCCGGAAACAGAGCGTTAAGCGTGCAGTCGGGGGGGAGGATTGGATGGGCGGGTTCGCAGGCTGGCCAGGATTTTGGTCCGGGTTTCCCCGTAGGGGGCAAATTCCGGTGCCCGCTTGTCTATGCCCCGTGACGCCATCGGGCATACCGCCACGCAGGATGCGCATTGACCAGCCACACAACAGGCCATGCCGTGATGGCCGGCACAGTCCATATTTTTTGCCAAACAGACCTGCTCCGACACTGACATTGGCAGCGATACAAAATCGTGGTCTGTGCGATCCACGCCGTGGGCCTGGGCGGTTGGGTTGGGTGCAAGCAAAAACAGAACGGCAAGCAGGGCAATGGCCGCATGGCGCATTAGGTCTGCAATGCCGAAACCAAGCGTCATAGCGTGTGATAATCCCGTCTGGTGGATCGTCGTCTTCCACCGGCTGTCAGGGGAGGCTGTTGCCCCGGTTCGGTCAAGAAAAATATTCGATAGCCAGGCTTTTGATTGGGGCTGTGGCACACGCCGCAGCCCCAATCGATCCGTTCAGCGTCCGGCGAGTTGTGCCAGCAGGAAGTCGCGGAACACCGACACCCGCTTGGAATTGCGCAACTCTTCCGGATAGACAAAATAGACATCGACCTTGGGCGCCTTGATGTCGGCCAACACCTGCACAAGCCCGTCGGTTTCGGTGTGCATGTAGTCCGGCACTGCCGCGATCCCGAGCCCGGCTTTGGCAGCCACCAGCATACCGCGGAGCGAGTTCAGTTCCAGCAATGCCTTGCGCGGGCTGCCCGGCCGGCGACCGATTTCGGCAAGCCAGTTGATGTCGGCAACCGGGGCATGATGATCCCCGAACAGGATCAGTTTATGAGCGTCGAGCTCCTCGGCGGTTTTCGGCGTGCCGTGTTTCTTCAGATATTCCGGCGACGCGCACACATGCCACTCAATCGAGGTCAGATGGCGTTGCACCAGATCGGGCTGCTTGGGGGTGTGCATGCGCACCGCGACATCAGCTTCGCGCATCGCGAGATCGAGATCGGTATCGTCGAGCAGCAACTGCATGGTGATTTCGGCGTATTGCTCGAGGAAGATCGGCAATCTTGGCGCCAGCCAAGACGACCCAAAGCCCACCGTGGTGGTGACCTTCAGCCGGCCTGCCGGCCTTTCCTTGCTTTCAGTCAGCAAGGCTTCGGTCATCGCCAGCTTGGCGAAAACTTCGCGCACCGTGCGGTTCAGGCTCTCGCCTTGCTCGGTCAGGATCAGGCCGCGCGCATGGCGGTGGAAAAGCGGCACCTGCAAGGCTTCCTCGAGTGCCGAAATCTGGCGGGAGACCGCAGATTGGCTAAGGTTCAGCGTATCGCCCGCATGGGTGAAACTGCCGGCTTCCGCGACCGCGTGAAAAACGCGCAGCTTGTCCCAATCCATGTCTTAAGCCTTCCCCTGCCGCAGCCTGCCATGATGATTATGGGGCCGCTTGCTGTTCATACACACTTCAAGTGGAGGCGCTTAACACGAATTACCGAGTCGGGGCCGTTTCTTGTCAATCGATTTCGCCCGCAAGGTATTTTTCCACTTCGAGCGCCGCCATGCAGCCAGTTCCAGCGGCGGTAACCGCCTGGCGCCATACCTTGTCCTGGACGTCGCCGGCGGCAAACACGCCAGGGACCGAGGTTTTGGTGCTGCCCGGGGTCGTGACGATGTAGCCATCGCTGTCGAGGACGACATGGCCGATAAATGGCGCGGTGGTCGGCGAGTGGCCGATGGCGATGAACACCCCGTCCAGCGCGATATCCTGGATGGCGTTATTTGTCGTGTCGGCCAGCCTTATGCCGCTCACCGTTGCCGGGCTGCCAGCGCCGAGGATTTCCTCGACCCGATGGTTCCACAGGACTTTGATCTTCGGATTGGCAAAGAGCCGTTTTTGCAAAATTTTCTCGGCCCGGAAGCTGTCCCGCCGATGGATCACTAGGACTTCGGATGCATGGTGGGTCAGATAAAGCGCTTCCTCCACGGCGGTGTTGCCACCACCGACCACGGCGACCTTCTTGCCGCGGAAGAAGAAGCCGTCACAGGTCGCGCATGCCGATACGCCATAGCCACCCAGGCGTTTTTCTGACTCCAGGCCGAGCCAGCGGGCCTGCGCACCGGTTGCGATGATCACCGATCCAGCAAGATAGACATCCCCGCTATCGGTGGTGCAGCGGAACGGGCGGGCACTGAAATCAACCTCAGTCACTAGATCATAAACGATTTTTGTGCCGACATGCTCGGCCTGGGCCTGCATCTGCTCCATCAGCCAGGGGCCCTGGATGGTTTCGGCGAAGCCTGGATAATTCTCGACATCGGTGGTGATGGTCAGCTGCCCCCCCGGCTGCATGCCAGCGAGCAGGATGGGCTCCAGCCCGGCACGGGCGGCGTAGATGGCGGCCGTGTAGCCGGCAGGGCCGGCGCCGATGATCAGGACCTTGCAGCGATGGGTTTCAGGCATTGGGAATAGAGTCCGGGAAATTGAATTGGTTCAGAGAATAGGGAATTGTCGTGCGCTTGGAAACCGATCGGCCGACTGCGGCGTGACACTCGCAACTGGGGCGTGACACTGGCACCAGTGCCCGCCATCGGCTAACCCTGCCGCAAGCAACGCAATTGGAGCCGCCCCATGGACCCTGTTCTCGTCGAAGTTACCCGCGGCGCACGTGTCGAGTCGACCCATCGCGGTGCCGCCATTGTGCTGGATGCCGCTGGCGGCACGGTGTTTGCGATTGGGGATATCGATCAGCCGGTCTATCCGCGCAGCGCGGTCAAAGCGTTGTTGGCGCTGCCGATGGTTGAAACCGGGGCGGCCGACCGGTTGGGCCTGACCGAAGCTGAAATCGCGTTTGCCTGCTCGTCGCATAATGGCGAGGATTTTCACGTCGCCGCTGCCATGTCGATGCTGGCCAAAGCCGGTCGGGACCTGACCGTGCTGGAATGTGGCACCCATTGGCCGGGCTATGACAAGGCGACCCAGGTGCTGGCCGCATCGGGCGGCAAGCCGTCGGCGTTGCATAATAACTGCTCCGGCAAGCATAGCGGGTTTATCTGCCTTGCCTGTGATCGCGGTGACGATCCTGCGGGCTATGTGAAGCCCGATCACCCCACCATGCGGGTGATTACGGCGGCGCTGGCGGATATGACCTCCGAACGGCTGGACGACAGCAACATCGCCGTCGATGGCTGTTCGATCCCGACCTTCGCCATTCCGCTGCGCGCATTGGCGCTGGCCTTTGCGCGCTTCGGCAGCGGCCAGGGATTGTCGGCCGAGCGCGCTGCCGCGACACGCCGCATTCGGGCCGCGGTTGCGGCCCACCCGGAAATGGTTGCCGGCACCGGGCGGTTCGATACCAAATTGATGGCAGCCCTCGGGGTTCGGGTGTTCGTGAAGTCGGGCGCCGAGGGGGTGTTCTGCGGCGCGATCCCGGAACTCGGCTTGGGCATTGCGGTCAAGTGCGATGACGGGGCAGGGCGCGCGGCGCAGATTGCCACCGCCGCGCTGGTGGCGCGCTTCCTGCCGCAGAACGGCGATTTGAGCATTCTGGAGGAGCTTTCGCGCCCGACGCTCACCAACTGGAACGGTATCCAGGTTGGCGAAATGCGTCCCACCGCGGCTCTGGGGTAGGCCGATGTCGTACGCAGACACCATCCTGACCGGCGGTCGGATTTTCCGTGGCCTGCGCGAAGGCTTCGCCGAAGCGGTTGCCGTCGCCGGCGGTCGTATTGTGGCGGTCGGTGATCGTGCATCGGTGCAGGCGCTGGCCGGGCCGGATACCAGGCGCATCGACCTCGCTGGCCGGATCGCCATTCCGGCCTTCAACGATTCGCACCAGCATCTGCTGCCGCTCGGCCTGACGATGGGGCAGGTTGATCTGAGAAACGAGGTTGTGCCGACGCTCGATGCGCTGCTGGGTGCCATTCGCGCTGCGGCCGCCAAGGCCCCGCCGGGGCAGTGGGTCCGTGGGCGCGGGTTCGATGATTCCGTGCTCGATGTCGGGCGCAACCCGACTGCCGATGAATTATCCGCCGCCGCCCCCAATAACCCGGTCTTTATCGTGCGCACCTGCGGCCATGTCGGGGTTGCCAATCATGCAGCCCTTGCCGCCGCCGGGATTGACGCCACCACCCAGGACCCACCCGGCGGCAGCCTGGACCGGGTCGATGGCCGGCCCAACGGATCGTTGCGGGAGCACGCGATGCGCCTGGTCAGCCGCAAGATCGCCCCGCCGAGCGATGCGCAACTGGTCGATGCCATTGATCTCGCCAGCCAGGCGATGCTGCGCCAGGGCTTCACCCGGGTCATGGACGCCAATGTCGGGATGACTGCCGGAATTCGCGAGATCGACGCCTATCACGCCGCGCGCGATGGTGGGCAGCTTGGGGTGCGGACCTGGATGTGCCTGGCCGGCAACCCCGATGGCATTGCCGATGCCGCCTGGCAGCGCGGCATAAGGCCGATGCAGGGCGACGACATGCTGCGCTATGGCGCGATGAAAGTGTTCTGCGACGGCTCGGCCGGCGGGCGCACTGCCGCGGTTAGCGAACCCTACGTGCAGGGCGGCACCGGGATGTTTATTTTCCCGACCGCGCAATTCCACGACCTGCTTGGCAAATATCATCGCCAGGGCTGGCAATTGGCGATCCACGCGATCGGCGATGCCGCGATCGAAACCACCCTGGTCGGCATGGAACAGGCCGACAGCGCCGCCCACCCGCTCGCCGGCCGGCGGCACCGGATTGAGCATTGCGAGTTCACCACCGCGAACCAGATTGCCCGCATGGCCGCGCGCGGGATCGAGGCGATGCCGCAAGCAATCTTCATCTACGAATTTGGCGATATGTATATCCACAACCTCGGCGCGGCGCGCGCGCATGCGTCCAATCCGTGGCGGTCCTGGGTCGATGCCGGGATGCATCCGGCGACCGGATCTGACGCGCCGGTTTCGTCCACCGATCCGTTCCGCAATATCCATACGCTGGTCACCCGGCGCACCAATCGCGGCACGGTGCTGGGCGCCGATCAGTGCCTGAGTGTTGCCGAAGCGGTGGACGCCTATACCTGGGCAGGGGCTTACAGCCAGTTCGCCGAGGCCGATGCGGGGCGTATCCTGCCCGGGCAGATCGCCGATATCACCGTGCTGTCACAGGATATTTTTGCCGGCGATGTGGAAGCAATTCCCGACACACGGGCTGATCTTGTGCTGCGTGGCGGGATTGTCGCCTTCGATCGACACGCATAGGGGCTTGCAGGCAAAGATCCTCTACGGCGCCCCGACGCCCGCCCCCAATCCGCGTTGCGTCCGCCTGGTTTCGACGGTGGATTTTGCGGCCTGGATCGGTCTGGAGATGCTGGTCGCGTTGGCCCAGCATCTTAGGAATGTCGCTTCAAACCAAATTTGGTCCAGTGCGTCATAAATCGTCTTGCTATTTAAGGTTAAGTAACATTTAACGATGCCGAGTTTGTCCAAATTTATGCAAATGGAGTCTCCTCATGAAAAGCTGCTTCTCGTGTCCGTCTGGCGGTTTCCTGCCCGGCACCCTGTCAAGGGACCTATTGTCGTGAAGCGACTTCTTTTGGGGACCGCCCTCGCCCTTCCGCTGCTGACTGCCGTGCCGGCCCGGGCCACGACGATCAGTGGCAATATGACCGCCGACAACGCCTTCTTCGCCTATCTCAGCACTGACGACACGCAGCGCGGCACGCTGATTGGCCAGGGCAACGACCATGGATTGACCTACCAGTTCTCGCCCACGGACAACGTTCCGCTGATCGCGGGCATAACTTACTTCCTGCACACCGAGATCATCGGCGCCGGCGGATACGAAGGCTTCGCAGGCAATTTCTTGCTGACCGGTTCGGGCTTCACCTTCGCCAACGGCCTGACGAGCTTCGACACCACCTCCGCCACCAGCTGGCGCGCCGGCTTTATCAGCAACTTCTCCGACTTTAACTCCCCGGTCGAACAGCCTTGGGTGCAGCCGACGGGCGCCGCCGCCACCTATACCGGCCCGAACAACTCCTTCCCCGGCACAAGTTGGCTCTGGACGTCCGGTGGTAACGCCGGCAGCACCGGCGGCATGCAAACGATCGGCCTCTCCACCACGATTACGGCGACCGGCGTGCTGACGAGCAGCGTGCCGGAGCCGATCTCGGCGGCGCTGCTCGGCGCCGGCCTGCTCGGTCTCGTGCTGGTGCGCCGGCGCAGCTACTAGAGCGTGATGACCGCTGATAGGCGCGGTCATCACGCTCTAACTCTTTGTTGGGTCGCGTGATTCAGACCTTCGGGTGATTCCACCTACGGTCATCACGCTCTAAGCTTTTCCAACTATCGGTTAGCGTTACAGGGACGGTGCCGCAGGGTGCCGCCCTTTTCGGCGTTGCTTCCGTCGCGTCTGGCGGCCTGGCATGCGCCGATGAGTGCGCGTGGGCGTTCGAAGGCACAGGACCGCGTGAACTCCCGAACTGATTTTTTTGTTCACAAAAAGAAGACGCTGCTTTCCTGCTGCACTGCACCAGATTAGGACTAGACCGCAGCGCGCGCCTGGGTGACTATGCCACCCATGGACGCACTGCTCTCGATCGAAAATCTCCGCACCGTCTTCCGCACAAATGCCGGCGAAATCGCCGCTGTGGATGGCGTTTCGCTATCTGTGGCGCGGGGCAAGACCCTTGGCATCGTTGGCGAAAGCGGCTGTGGCAAGTCGGTATTGTCGCTGTCGGCGATGCGCCTGGTGCCGCCGCCGGGCAAGATCGCCGCGGGCCGGATCATGTTCGACGGCCAGGATCTGCTGGCGCTGCCGGATGATCAGATGCGGGCGCTGCGTGGCCGGCGGATCGCGATGATTTTCCAGGAACCGATGACCAGCCTCAACCCGGTCTTCACCATCGGTGACCAGATTGTTGAGGCGATGCGCGCGCATGAACGCGGCACTGCGGCGGCTGACCTTAAGAACCGTGCGATTGCGGCGTTGGATCGGGTGCGCATCCCGGCGGCGGCAAGACGGTTCGACGAATATCCCCATCAGATGTCGGGCGGCATGCGCCAGCGGGTGATGATCGCCATGGCGCTGGCCTGCGGTCCCGATCTGCTGATCGCGGATGAGCCGACCACCGCGCTCGATGTGACGGTCCAGGCGCAGATTTTGGATCTGCTGCGCGATTTGCAGGCCCAGACCGGCATGGCGATTATTTTGATCACCCATGATCTTGGCGTCGTCGCCGAAATGGCGGACGAAGTTGCGGTGATGTATGCCGGCCGGGTGGTCGAGCGCACCAGCGCCAAGAAGATTTTCGACGATCCGCAGCACCCTTATACGCTCGGCCTGCTCGGCAGCATTCCTAAGCTTGAGGAAGACCGCGACCGGCTGCTGGCGATCGAGGGCGCGGTGCCGCCGCCGTTCGCCCTGCCAACCGGCTGCCGCTTTCACCCGCGCTGCGTGTTTTCGGATGCGGGATGTTCGCAAACCGATCCGGCATTGCGTCCGCTCGGCGAAGCGCACCAAGTGGCCTGCCTGCGCGCACCGGTCGAAAATATTGTGGATGTGGCAGCATGAGCGACGTTCTGCTGGAGGTCGCCAACCTCGCGAAACATTACAAGGTCGGCGGCGGGCTGCTGGGCGGTAAAGCCACGGGCGTGGTGCGCGCGGTCGATGGGGTGTCGTTCCGGGTCCATAAGGGCGAAACCCTGGCGTTGGTCGGCGAAAGCGGCTGCGGCAAGTCCACCACCGCGCGGCTGGTGCTGCGGCTGATCGAACCGACCACTGGCGATGTCGCGTTCGAAGGTCAGGACATCACCAAGCTGGGTGGTGCGGCATTGCGCAAATTGCGTCGGCGCATGCAGATCGTGTTCCAGGACCCGTTTGCGTCGTTGAACCCGCGCATGACGGTGGGGGCAATCCTTGAGGAGCCGTTGAAGGTTCATAATATTGGCGATGCGGCGTCGCGGGCGAAACGGGTGACCGAGTTGCTGCAACTGGTCGGGCTGTCAGATTACCACGCCCGCCGCTACCCGCATGAATTCTCCGGCGGCCAGCGCCAGCGGATTGGCATCGCGCGCGCGCTCGCGGTCGAGCCGGCGCTGGTGGTCTGCGATGAGCCGGTCTCCGCGCTCGATGTGTCGATCCAGGCCCAGGTGGTCAATCTGCTGAAGGATCTGCAGGCGCGGCTGGGGCTGTCCTATCTGTTCATCGCCCATGATCTGGCGGTGGTGAAGCACATGGCCGACCGGGTGGCGGTGATGTATCTCGGCCGCATCGTCGAAATTGCGCCGAAGGATGAGCTGTTTGCCAATCCGCGCCATCCCTATACCCGCACCTTGCTGAGCGCGATCCCGCGCCCCGATCCGCATCGGGTGACCGCGCGGCAAATTCCCGGCGGTGACGTGCCGAGCCCGATGAACCCGCCATCGGGCTGCCGTTTCCACACGCGCTGCCCCTTCGTGACTGATATCTGCCGGTCCGAGGACCCAGGCTTGCGTGGCGCGGGTGGGGCCGCCCATCTGGTCGCCTGCCATCATTTCGAGGATCTGCCGCGCCAGGACGCCGAGGCTGATCGTGCCCAGACCCCGGTTGCCGCCCAGCGCCTCGCGCTTTACGCTGCCCGCCGTGCCCGCGGACCTGTCGTCGCCGGGTGAACCGGAGACTGCCATGCCCGCCTATCTGATTGCCAATATTGAGGTCACCGACCCTGAGGGTTTTGCGGCCTATGGCCGCATGGTAGCGCCACTGGTAGCCTCCACCGGCGGCAAGTATCTGCTGCGCGGCGGTGCCTTGACCCCGGTTGAGGGCAACCTGGCGCTGAAGCGCCTGGTGATCCTGGAATATCCCAGCATGGCGGCACTGCGCGCGTTCTATGACGGGGCTGACTATGCGCCGATCAAGGCGATGCGCGAAAGAACCGCTAAATCCGACGTTTCCCTGGTTGAAGGCTACATCCCAGCATGAGCGATTTTACCATTGTCGCCCCGCGCTTCATCCAGGTCGGTGGCGGCAGCGTCGCCCTGGTCGCCGATGTGCTGGCCAAGTTCGGCCTGTCGCGCCCGCTGGTGGTGACCGATCCGTTCATGGTCAAATCCGGCCTGGTCGAGCGCTGCCTTGCGCCACTCGCCAAGGCCGGCATTGCGGCTGGGGTGTTCAGCGATACCATCCCCGAGCCCACCGATACCGTGGTGGTCGCCGGTGTGGCGGCGATGCGGGCGGGCAATTACGACTGCCTGATCGGTTTTGGGGGTGGCTCGCCGATCGACACCGCCAAGGCGATGGCGATCCTTGCCACGGGCGACAAGCCGATGTCGGCGTACAAGGTGCCGTTCCAGGCCGATTTCGCCGCCATGCCGGTGATTGCCATTCCGACGACCGGCGGCACTGGCAGTGAGGCAACGCGGTTTACCGTCATCACCGACGCCGCGCGCGACGAGAAAATGCTGATTTCCGGCCTCGGTGCGTTGCCGCTGGCGGCGATTGTCGATTACGAACTGACCTTCAGCGTGCCGAAACGCACCACTGCCGATACCGGGGTCGATGCGTTGAGCCACGCGTTGGAAGCCTATGTCTCCAAGCGCGCCACGCCGTTCAGTGACGCGCTCGCGGTTTCCGCAATGGCGTTGATCGGTGCCAATTTGCGCAAAGCCTATCATGAACCGACCAACGCGGCGGCGCGTGAGGCGATGATGCTGGGCGCAATGCAGGCGGGGATTGCGTTTACCAACGCGTCGGTGGCGCTGGTGCATGGCATGTCGCGCCCGATCGGCGCGCATTTTCATGTCCCGCATGGGCTGTCCAACGCGATGCTGTTGCCGGCAGTGACGCGGTTCGGGCTGGCCGCTGGCCTCGCCCGCTACGCCGAAGCGTCGCGCCGGATTGGCTTTGCCAGTGCGGCCGATGACGACGATGCGGCAGCCAACAAGTTGGCCGATGGTCTCGATGCGCTCAACGCCGAATTATCGGTGCCGACTCCGCGCGGGTTTGGCATCGATGCTGCGGTTTGGGAGGCAAAATTGGACTTGATGGCCGATCAGGCACTGGCGTCAGGCAGCCCGGGGAATAACCCCCGAGTGCCCGACAAGTCCGAGATTATTGCGCTGTATCGCGCAGTGTGGGCAGCCAACGCGTAATCAGAACCCGCTGGCGATTTTCGCCAGCACGGTCAACGACGCGACCAGCAATGCGATCAGGGTGAACGCCATACCGATCTGGCGGCCCTGGGTGGTGCCGCTGGATTGGCTGAGGCCCCACGCCGCCATAAGCCGTCCGATGACGAGCAGCGCGCCGAGCACGTAGATCAGGCTGGTATTGGCTTTTAGAGCATGATGACCGCTGATAGGCGCGGTCACCATGCTCTAACTCTTTGGTTGGTCGCGTGATTCAGACCTCCGTGTGATTCCACCTACGGTCATCACGCTCTAAAGCCTCGGCGGAACCGATCAGGATGAGTGTGAGCGGAGCATGCTCGATCAGATTGCCATGGGCACGGATCGCCCGGGCGAGTTCGGGGTGCCCACCATCGCCGGCGCCGACTTTGAAACGCAGACGGAAGCGGATGACATTTGCGATCAGATAGACGGCCAGCAGGCCGATCAGGGCTGCGTAGATACCCGTGATATGCGGCATTGAGTTCCCCCATTTTGGATGTGGAGAACTCACGCTGTACGCGACGGTGGAGTCGTGTCCAGATAATTACGCTTCCGAACACGACTCCGCTTTAGGTGATCGTTATTTGATGCGACCCATCGCCCGCAGACGGGCTTCGAGGCGCCCACGGCTGCGGCCCATCGGGGCAGCGTCGGTCATGTCGGAAATCCGCGGCCAGGCTTCGGCGAACATGTCGACGGTGACATCTTCGATCGGGTCGAACTGCACGCCCTCGGTCTGGACATACTTCACCACCGAATAGGCGCCGGCATTGGCGGAAATAATCTCACCGGAGACATCGCATTCCTCGGCGCACATCCAGGCAACGGCTGGCGAGACCAGTTCCGGCTTCATGTATTCCAGCACTTCCGGCGAGATCAGGTCTTCGGTCATGCGGGTGCGGGCCGATGGCGAGATCGCGTTGAGCTTGATGTTGTAGCTTTGCCCTTCATGGCGCAGCACGTTGATCAAGCCGTTCACTGCCATTTTCGCCGCGCCGTAATTGGCCTGGCCGAAATTGCCCAGCGTGCCGGAGCCCGAGGTGGTGACGACGATGCGGCCATATTTCGCCGCGCGCATGTGCACCCAAGCGGCCTTGGTGCAGTAGACGGTGCCCATCAGATGCACGTCGACAACAACGCGGAAGTCTTCGTTGTCCATCTTGTTGAAGCTTTTGTCGCGCAGGATGCCGGCATTATTGACCAGGATATCCAGGCGGCCCCAGGTGTTCATCGCGGTATCGATGATGCCTTGTGCGGCTTTTTCATCGGACACCGACCCGTAGCTGGCCACTGCTTCACCACCGGCGGCGCGAATTTCGGCGACCACGGTATCGGCGACCGAATTGGCGCCGCCAGTGCCGCTCACTGATCCACCCGGATCGTTGACCACCACTTTGGCGCCCAGGCTGGCGAGCAGCATAGCGTGCGACCGGCCGAGCCCGGCACCGGCGCCGGTCACAATAGCAACGCGATTGTCGTAACGAATAGCCATGAACGTGTTCTCCGGGTTGGCAGTACCTTTATGGCCTGCTTCTGGGTCGATGCTAGCCGGCAAGTCGGACTTCGGCTATCGGCACAGCGGCCCGCAGCATAGCCGCCACATCAGGGGCGGTATGCACGGCAAGCACAAGTTCCGCGAGCCGGGCGGCGTGAGACTTGGTCAGCACCGCGTCAGTGAGGCCAGCGAACTTGGCGCGCAGTTCCGCTTCCGACAGGAAGTTGTCCGGTTCGCCCTTGGGCACCTTAACGGTTTTGCTGAAGCGCTGGCCACGCGCCAGCACAGTGACTTTGCCGGACATGTTTTCCGGGAACAGCGCCTCGATCTCGGGGTCGTCCTCGCAGCGCACTTTGTTGAGCAGGCCACGGATCTCCGGGTTTTGCAGTTCGCGATAGCTGTCCCAGCCCATCGCGCCGGTGACCAGTGCGGTTGACAGCACGAACGGGCCGCTGAACTGGCCATCGACGACGTTTTGCGGGTTGGCGCGCTTTTCCGGCGGCTCGCCGACCAGCATCATGCCGGAGCGCGAGGTGCCGTAGATGATCTGCTCGATCTCGGCAGGCTTGAAGCCGTGTTCGGCACGTAGCGCCAGCATCGCGTCGATCCCGGCATGGCCATAGCGGCAGGACGGGTACGGTTTGACGGCGGTCTTCATCAGTTCGAACACCGTGCCGAGGTCCTGCACCGCGCGTTCGGGGATCGGGGAGGGGGCGTAGGCGTTGAGGAAGCCGGCTTTGCCTTCCAGCGCATCGGCTGCGCCCTTGAAGCCTTCGCGCGCCAGGGTCGCCGCCGACAAGCCGGCCGCTGCCGCCCAGCCAACCTGGAAACGCTTGGTCCAGGCGCCGTTGGCGAGGAATTGCAGCGATCCGGCAGATTGGCTCAAGGCAATGCCGAGAGCCGATGCGATGGTGTCGCCATCGAGGCCGAACACCCGCCCGGCCGCGGCCGCCGCGCCAAATGCGCCGCAGGTGGCGGTGGGGTGAAAGCCGCGCGCGTAATGGGCGCCGGCGGGCAGTGCGAGCGCCACCCGGCAGGTGACTTCGTAGCCGGCGACGATCGCCGCCAGCACATCGGCGCCGGACGCGCCAACCATTTCACCGGCCGCAATCGCTGCCGGGATCACCGGGGCGCCTGGATGCAGCGATCCCGCAGCATGGGTGTCGTCGAAATCGAGCGAGTGGCCGAGCGCGCCGTTCAGCAGCGCCGCGCCCATCGGGGTGTAGCCTGCCGGGTCACCGAAGACTTTTGCAGTGCCGCCGGCCATGCCGAGCGCGCGCACCGCCGCCAGCAAGGGTGGCGTGCTTTCCGCGTCATAGCGACCACGAATAATGTTGCCGACCAGATCGAGCAGCAGGAAACGGGCACGGGTCACGACCTCATCCGGCAGATCGGCGAGCGTGATCGTGGCGCTATAGTCGGACAGGGTTTTGGTGATCGTCATTGAACGCGCTCCCAGCATTGCTAGATCATCATTCGTTCAATCGGCTTCGATTGGACGGATAAAGATGATCGTGAAAACAAGACTCTAGAGCGTGTCTGCTGATTCGGCTTCAACGGATCACGCTCTAATTCCCATCATGTCACTGCCAGCGACCATTGCCAAACGTTGGATCTTGAAAAGGCTGAATGGAGATGCGCGGTCGTCAACGACAGCGGCGGGCCGGCGGCACTTAAGACCCATTCCGTGTCCACGCCCAGCGGCGTCGCGTCCGGGCCAACATCCTGTCGCGATCAGCGATCCGTCAACCGTATCTCAATGCGCCGATTCTTCGCGTAAGCCTCAGATGTATCGGCATTATCCAAAGCCTGATTCTCACCAAACCCAGTCGCTGCCAGCCTGTTGGCCGGCACCCCTTCGCCAACCAATAGCTTCACGACGGTAATTGCCCGGCTCGACGACAATTCCCAGTTGGACGCAAACCGCCCGCCGCCCTGCAGGGGCTGGCGATCGGCGTGGCCGTCGATCCGCAGCAGCCAATTCACCTCAGGCGGGATTTTGGCGGAGATTTCCCGGACCGTTGCCGCCAGCGCCTTGATCTGCTCCCAGCCATTGACGGTGAGATCGGCGCTACCGACCGGAAACAGGACTTCCGATTGGAAAACGAAGCGGTCACCCACCACCTGAATTCCTGGCCTGTTGGCAAGCACGGCGCGCAGGCGTCCGAAGAAGTCGCTGCGGTACGATTGCAACTCCTCAACTTTTTGCGCGAGCGCTGCATTAAGCCGGCTGCCGAGGTTGACGATCTGCACGTCTTTGTCCCGTGCCGAGCTTTCGGCGGCATCGAGGGCTTGCTGGACGCTGCCCATCTGGGCGCGCAATTCGGCGATCTGGCGGTTGAGCAACGACATTTGCGCGCGCGCGGACTCGGATAGTCGGCGTTCGTCGGCCAGCAACGCGGTTGCGGCCTTGCTGCGATCGGCTTCGGTGCTGGCGCGGGCGGCGACGTCGCGGGCCTGGATTTCAAGCTCATCGCGCAAGGCCGCCAAGGCCTTGTTCTGCTCGGCAAGGCGAGCGAGGTCGGACAGGCGCAATTCCAAAGTGGCACGGTCGGCTTTGACGGTGCGGTCCAACGCCTCGGACTGGCGCTGCATTTCGGTGAGACGGGTCTGCGCTGCGGCAAGATCGCGGGTGGTGGCATCGAGTTGGCGTTGCGCGACGATGATTTTGGCGGCATTGCCGGCGGCGTCGTTGTTGGCGGTATCGACGCGTCCATTGAGCGCGCTCAACTGGGCCTGCAGAGCATCATTGCGGGCTTGCCGGGCGGCGATCTGGGTATCAGCATCGGCGAGGCGTGCGGCAAGCTGATCGCGATCGCGGGCAAGCGCGTCGCGTTCAGTCAGGGCGCGTCCTTGCTGGCTGCGCAGCGAGGCGAGTTCCTGCACCAGCGTGTCACGCGAAGTGTTGCCGGTGGCGAGGTCACGGCTCAACTGGGCAAGCGACAATTTAAGTTCGATGCTGCGGCCGCGTTCGAGTGACAACATGTCGGCAAGCTCGGTCAACTGGCGGCCGGCGCGATCGAGCGCCTGGTCACGGCCGGACAGCGCTACCGACAGGAAGGCCTGACCGAGCACGAAGACCAGCAACACAAAGATGATCACCATCAGCAATGTCGACAAAGCATCGACATAGCCGGGCCAGGCGTTCATTTCGCCGTGGCTGCCGCCGTTGCGTCGGCGGGCCATGTCTAGCTTACCCTCATCGTGGCTCGTTCTCAGCGATCGCGGCGATCGTGCGGGTCAGGATCTTGATTTCGTTGCGCAGATCGGTCGTCGATTGGCTGCGGCCCTGCTCGGTTTCGGTGATCAGGCGCTGGAGAATTAATTCAATATTGCGGAGATGGGCGCGCGAAACGTCGTCACCGCTGCGTTCGCCAAGCTTTTGCAGGGCAGGCGCGATCGAGGCCTGGGTTTCTGCGAGCCGCAACATCAACTGCTGGCTGGTTCGCATGGTTTCGGCGAGCGCGCCGAGCCGTTCGTTGAGCGCCATCAGCGCCTGGGTACCTTCGCGCCGGTCATCCTCGCCGCGGGCCAGGGTTCGTTGCAGACCTTCCATGTTTTCGGCGGTCTGTTCGAGCAGCGCCTGGACATAAACCGGGACCGATCCACCGCCCTCCGCGTCGCCCCCAAGCACGCCTGACGACAGGCGGGTGAGGCCGGCGAGCCATTCCTCCAGCTCATTGTAAAAACGGTTCTGCGCCTGACCGGCGGTGAGATCGAGGAAGCCGAGCACGAGCGAGCCGGACAGGCCGAGCATGGAGGCGGAAAAAGCGGTGCTCATCCCGCGCAATGGTTTCGACAATCCCGATTTCAGCTGCTCGAATAGCGCATTGATGTCCCCCGAGCCGACCGACATGCCCGCGATAACGTCTGATATCGCTGAAATGGTCAGCAACAAACCCCAGAACGTGCCGAGCAGTCCAAGGAAGATCAACAGCCCGATCATGTAGCGCGACAATTCGCGGCTTTCATCCAGGCGCGATCCGATTGTATCGAGCAGAGCCCGTGTCGCCTGCGATGACAGGGTAAAGCGCGGGTTGCCGTCGCCGCGCTCCTGTTGGCGGGCTTCAAGCATGCGCGCCATCGGTGCCAGCAGGCGCGGCGGTGGCGACCCACCGGGGCGCCCCTTATTGCGCTGAAACTGGTCGAGCCAGGCGACTTCTGGTGACAGGCGGATCACCTGGCGCAAATTCCAGCCAATTCCCAGCAGCGCCACGAACGAGATCAGGCCATTCAGCAGCGGGTTGGCGGCAAAGGCGCCGAACAACGTATCCCCAAGCAGGGCACACACAACCGCGACCGCCGCCAGGAACAGCACCATGCGCAGCAGGAAAACAATTGGCCGGGTCATTGCACGAAAATCCTGACAGGTGCCGACGTCATCGCTTGTTCCTTGCAGAAAAGATCACCTGGTGGGCTTGGCTTGGGCGGCGGGGGTGGGCGAGACTTCAATATCGACGCGGTCGGCAATTTCACCGGCGGGCGGGGGGGCGGCAAGGGATCGCAGAATGATCCGGCCGGCGGCGACCCCCTCGTTGATCAGGACGCCGCGTACGGTCAAGCCGCGGGTCAGTGATAGTCGCCGGCTGGCTGAGGCATCGTCGGGCTTGCCTGCGGCGGTGGCCAGCAAGGTGAAGCGGGCATCTGCCGGGGCGCTGTGGACCAAGGCGCGGATACCGCGCTCGGTGGTCGGGTTAAGATCGCCGCGTCCCGGCCCGAAAGTGACCCGCAAGCCGGTTCCCAATGGCTCGGTAATGCCGGGGGCATCGGGTGAAACCTGCAAGGGCGGCGGTGGCGGCGGTGGGCGGGTCGGCACGGGCGGCGCTGGCGGCAGGATGACCGGGGCACCAGGCGGGGCTGCTGGCATATCGGGGGTAACGCTGGGCGACGGGACCGCGCCGCGCGTCGTGGGCGGCGTCTGGGCCTGGGCGGGGGCGGGCAGGGCAAGCGTAGACGCCAGGCCGAGCCAAAGGAGGATCTGTTTTTTCATCGGTCAGTGCAGTTTAACCGAGCATTGCGTTTGGCTCAATCGAGATCAACCCGGTGATTCGGTCGGTCACCCCAGCATGATCAGCAGGTGTTTGGTGGGCGAGAAGACGTTGGGTGACGCCATTTTCGAGGCCCGCCAGGCTGGGATGGCAGCGATCCTGTGGCTATGCTAACGAAAGGTTTGTCGCGCCTAAGGTGGCGGAAATTGCGGACGCATAAATTATTGTTTTGAATCAAATGCTTGGGAGTGGATAGCATGGGTTGGGTCGGCAAAATTTTGAACGTGTCCGTGAACCGTATTTTAACAAAGTTGCGCTATGGGACTGATGAGAGAAAATATCTCAGTGCCAGTCATCCGAAAGTCTATAATTGGGATTGGAATAGCATACGCTTCAATCGTATCGCATTGGTCAATAGTCTGATTGCAAAAACCAAGGGTGTCGACGCACACTATCTTGAAATCGGCTGCGCGGGGAATGATTTGTTCGACGCCGTCGCCTGCACAAGCAAAATTGGTGTCGATCCGGCGGCCGGCGGCACGCACCGGATGCTGTCCGATAATTTTTTTGCGGCAAATGCCGACACTTTTGACGTCATATTCATCGATGGTCTGCATCATTATGATCAGGTGAAGCGGGATACCGTTAACGCATTGAAGGTGTTGAACGAGGGCGGATGGATCGCCTTCCATGACTTCCTCCCGGCCGACTGGAAGGAGCACCATGTGCCCCGGATACAGGCAACCTGGACGGGCGATTGTTGGAAGGTAGCGCTTGAGCTTATTGAGGCAAGCGGTTTGGAATTCAAAATCGCGGCGATCGATCACGGTGTTGGCGTGTTGCGCAAAACCGGCGGGACGGTCAGCATTCCCGATTATTCCGCGCGCCTTGATAGGGCGGAATTTGACGTGTTCGTTGAGAACTTTGATCGACTGCCGATAGCCGACTACACAGAAATCGTGTCATGGATTTCGAACACGCCGCGCTGACCTGTCCACTGGCGAGCGGTCGGAGCGGTTTGCCTGGTTCGGTCGCGTGGTGACATATTGGCTGCACTTTTTTGCTCGGGAAACTCATATGGCCGACCTTCATGAACTGTCTGCGACTGACGCCATGCGGGGCCTGGGAGCGGGCAAAATAGCGATCGGCGATTATCTCGAAGCCTGCCTGGCGCGGATCGCGGTGCGCGAACCGACGGTAAGGGCCTTTACCCGGTTTGACCCAGATCTGGTGCGCCGTCGTGCGCGGCATGCGCCACAAGGCGCGCTGCACGGTATGCCGGTCGGGGTGAAAGACGTGCTCGATACTGCCGATCAAGCCGCCGAATATGGCTCACCGATCTGGGCGGGACATCGGCCGTTCGCGGATGCGGCCGCGATCGCCTGGGTGCGCGCGGCGGGGGCGGTGGTGATGGGCAAGACTGTCACCACCGAATTCGCTACCAGGAAGCCAGGCCCGACCGCCAATCCGGCGGGGCTGTCGCATACGCCGGGTGGATCGTCATCCGGGTCTGCGGCCGCAGTTGCCGATTTTATGGTGCCGTTCGCGTTTGGCACCCAGACCGCTGGCAGCATCATTCGTCCGGCGGCGTTTTGCGGGGTGGTGGGCTACAAGCCGAGCTTCGGGATGATCCCGCGTCTGGGGATGAAGGTGATGTCGGAAAGCCTCGACACCATCGGTACGATCGCCCGCAGCGTGGCTGACGCGGCGTTGTTGGCTGGGGTGGCAGGTGGGGTCGATCTCGGCGATCCCGATCAGAAGCCAGGGCGGGCGCCGCGGATCGGATTGTGCCGGTCGCCGAGTTGGAAGCATGCGGCGGCGGAAACCCAAGCCCTGTTCGACCGGATTGCGGCGCCGTTGATCCGGGCTGGGGCGACGGTGGTGGATTGCGAACTGCCGGCGGCATTCGACGCGTTGGAAGTGGCGCACCCGATCGTGATGAACGGGGAAAGCGCGCGCTCGATGGGATGGGAACTCTCGGCCGCACGCGACGGGTTGAGCGATGGCTTGCGTGAGCGGCTGGAATGGGGCCTGGCGCAGGGGGCGCCGGCGTTGGCGGAGGCGCAGATGGTTTTCCGGCGGCTGCAGGACGTGTTTGCGGCGGCGATGGGGGAATGCGACATCCTGCTGACCCCGTCAGCGCCGGGTGAAGCGCCTGACGGGTTGGATTGGACCGGCGATCCGGCGTTCAACTATATCTGGACGGCGCTGCATGTCCCCTGCGTGACCGTGCCGGCCGGGCAGGGGCCGGGGGGGATGCCGCTTGGGGTGCAGATTGTCGGGCGGCGCGGCGATGATCGGGCGACGCTCGGTTGGGCGCAGTGGGTCGCGGCGGCGATTGGCTAGCCGGCGTAACGCGGTTCGCGCAGGCCCTTCACGCCAACATCGACGGCGAATAAATGGCCGGCTTGCGGTTCGGCGGCCAACTCGGCCTCGGTCATGTTTTGTGTGGCTGAGGTGATGAACAGGGTCGACAGGTTGGACCCGCCAAAGGCGCAGCTGGTGATCTGGCGCGCCGGGAGCGTCAGCACCCGATCGACCGAGCCATCCGGCGCGTGGCGCACCACGCGGCTGCCACCGTAGCGGGCGGACCACAGATAGCCGTCCGCATCGACGGTCGCGCCGTCCGGCACTTCGGATGGATCGATGGTCGCGAAGACGCGGCGTTCACCGAGCGCGCCGGTGGTGGTGTCATAGGGGAACGCCCAGATGACGCGGTCCAGGCTGTCGGCCCAGTACATGATGGTGCCATCGGGGGACCAGCACAGGGAATTTGGGATCTTCACGCCGTCAATCGCTGTGGTGAATGCGCCGGCGGTGAGGCAATAGAGTTTGCCGGTCGGCGCAATGGTTTCGCGTTCCATGGTGCCGACCCAGAAGCGGCCCTGGCGGTCGCATTTGCCGTCATTGGCGCGCAAGGTTCGGCCGTGGCCGGGGAAATCCCCCAGCTTCTGGAAGCCGCCGGTCATCGGATCAAACACCGCCATGCCGGAGCGCAGGGCGACCAGAATTCCGCCTTCCTCGGCGATCGCCAGGCTGCCGATCTGTTCCGGCATGGGCCAGGAGGTCACTTGTTCGCCGCGTTCGACCCAGCGCCGCAGCCATTGGCCGCGAATATCAACCCAGTAGAGCGCACGTTCGCGCGGGCACCAGACCGGGCCTTCGCCAAGTTCGTCGGTGCGTGTGCCTATGCGGCGAATATCTGCCATCGTTTCCCCCCTGCTTGCCGCCGGCGCAACCCTGTCACAAACTCCGGCTATATCAAGAGGGAACACGGAAATGGTCAGCAACACCGAGGGCGAGTTTCTCAATCTCCACGAATTTATCAAGGCGGCCCGGCTGAAGCTGAACAGCTATATCTGGGATTATCTGATCGGCGGCGCGGAAACCGAGACCGCGGTGGCGCGCAACCGTCTGGCGCTCGACAGCCTGGCGCTGCGGCCGCGGGTGCTGGTGGATGTGTCCCAGACCGACGCAAGCTGGGAAATGTTCGGCAAAAAAATTCGTCTGCCGGTGTGTCTGGCGCCAGTCGGGTCGCTCGAGTCGTTCGAAGACGGTGGTGGTGCGAGCGTGGCCGAAGCGGCCGGGCGCTATGGCGTGCCGATGATGCTGAGCTCGGTGAGCCAGCCTTCTTTGGAAGAAGTTGCCAAGGCCGGGACCGGGCCGAAGATTTTCCAGCTTTATGTGCGCGGCGATCAGAACTTCATTGACGACCATGTGCGGCGGGCGATCGATGCGGGCTATGACGCGTTCTGCCTGACGGTTGATACCGCGCATTATTCGCGGCGCGAGCGCGATATCGCCAAGCGCTTCCGCAAGCCGTGGCGTGCGGGCGCTGATGAGGCGCGGGACTGGCAGGCGCGGCTGAGCTGGGCCAACGTTGCCGATTATAAATCCAAGTTCAAACTGCCGCTGATTCTCAAGGGGATTGCGACGCATGAGGATGCGCGCGTCGCGGTCGAACATGGGGTGGATGTGATCCATGTTTCGAACCATGGCGGCCGGCAGTTGGACCATGGCCGGGGCACGATGGATATCCTGCCGGAGATTGTTGATGCGGTGGCGGGACGGGCGAAAATCTGGATCGATGGTGGGTTCAGCCGTGGGTCCGACCTGCTGAAGGGCATCGCGATGGGGGCCGATCTGATCGTGCTCGGCCGGCTGTATGTTTATGCGCTGGCGGCCGATGGGGCGCAGGGCGTGGTGACGATGTTGGATATCCTTGAGGACGAGGTGCATGAATGCTTGGCGCTAGCCGGGGTTTCTCGGTTTGCCGAGCTGGACCGGAGCTTTGTGCATGCGGCGCCGTCGGTGGTGACGCCTGGGGTGCATAGCGCGTTTCCGTTGCTGCGGTTTGGCGAGGGGTATTGAGGGGGCGGGACTTTCGGGCAGGCTTCCGCTGATCAGCGTTAGCGTTTGTGTTCGATAATGACCCGCGAGCAGTTTTTCGACTGGGCTGAGGCCCAGAGCGCGCGGTATGAATTTGATGGATTGGCGCCGGTCGCGATGATTGGGGGGAACCTCAATCATCATCGGCTGGCGTTTAATATTCACGCGGCGCTTCGCGGGCAGCTTAAGGGCGGTGGCTGTGAGGCGTTCGGGGTTGACGTGGGCGTGGCGACGGTTGGCGATACTGTCCGCTATCCGGATGGGGTTGTCACATGCGCCAAAACCGATGGAGTCAGTCGGTTGGTGCCCGATCCTGTGGTGGTGTTCGAGGTTATCAGCCCGCGTTCGGGGCATGTGGACAGGATTATCAAAGTCCGGGAATACGGTGCTGTTGAGAGTATTCGGCGGTTTGTGATTGTTGAGTCCGCGAGTGTTGGGTTGACGGTGCATGAGCGGGCGGCGGTCGGGCAGAAATGGACTGTTACGACGTTGATGGCCGACGATGTTCTGCTTTTGCCGGAAATTGGGGTCGAAATTTCGGTTGTGGAACTTTATGATGGGGTGGATTTTATGCGGGCGGCGTCAGACGCATAGATGTAAGATGATCGCTTCCATTTTTATGGTTGTTGATGAGCGGCTGATCTGCCGCAAGCCTGATGATGTGACCCTTGAACTTGCCCGCCCCCCTGCCGGGCGCGGCAAACGGAGTGAAAACCTGCTAGTCAACTAACTTCCGGAGGGCTTGCGCGATGCCTTCGCTACACGACTTCCTTCGTTTCCCGGTTGTATTCTGGCATGTGGAAAGTGCCCATAAGTTTAGCGCGGATCGTCTCCGCGATAAACTGTGTTCATATCGGAACGTGTCAACGACTTTGATACAGCGGGGTTCGGAATTTAAGCTCGGTTACGAGCGTTGATTGAGCTTCGAGGTGCTGTGCGAGTCCGGCAGCGCTTGGTGTTGGCCGGGGCCATTCGAGGATCGGCGCGTCGTCGTGCGGGGGGC
>CALQTN020000065.1 GCA_943333505.2 Asaia bogorensis
ATGAAGATGGGGGCGTAGGTACTGGTTCGAACCAGTACCTACGCCCCCATCTTCATTCACGGCTTTCTTTCTTCGGGTTTGGCGTCCAGGGACCTTCCCTGGCGGAGGGCCAGGTGGCAGCGCCCCCTGGCCTTACTTCCTCACCCCACCACCAACCCGCTACCGGCTCCCGGTCGGCAACAGGTTGAACGCTGTCGTTTTGTCGACGCGGATGTCGGAAGGCAGGCCGAGCACCCTTTCGGAGATGATATTGCGCAGAATTTCGTCGGTACCGCCGGCGATGCGCGATGCCGGGGACGACAGCAGCGCGTCTTGGAACAGTGCCTGGAGCGGGGCAAGATCGGGGTTCATCACGATCCCGGCGCTGCCCAGCAGGTCGATGCCGAAGCTTGCGATATCTTGCAGTTTACTCGCGTTGACGAGCTTGCCGATCGACGATTCCGGCCCTGGGGTTTGCCCACGGCTCAGCGCCGTCATGGTGCGGTAGCGGGTGTATTTCAGACCCTGCGATTTCACGTGCCAGTCGGCGATGCGTTCACGGACCAGCGGGTTTTGCATCGCCGGGCCGTCATCGAGTTCGAGGTGGCGGCAGAGTTCCAACAGGTCTGACACATCGGGGCGCGGGGTATCGCCGATGGCGAGGCGTTCGTTCATCAGGGTGGTGAGGGCGACTTTCCAGCCAGCGCCAACCGGCCCGAGGCGTTGGCTGTCGGGGATGCGGACATCGGTGAAGAAGACTTCGTTGAAGTTGGATGCGCCAGAGATTTGTTTGATCGGGCGCGGCTCGACTCCGGGGGTTTTCATATCGAGGAAGAAGAAGGTCAGCCCGTCATGTTTCGGCTGATTGGCATCGGACCGGGTGACGATGATGCCGAAATCCGAGAAATGGGCGCCCGAGGTCCAGATTTTCTGCCCGTTGATGATCCAGTCATCGCCATCGCGTTCAGCACGGGTGCGCAGGCCCGCGACGTCTGATCCTGCCGAGGGTTCAGAAAACAGCTGGCACCAGATTTCCTCGCCTTTGAGGGCTGGGGTGACGTAGCGTTTCAGTTGGTCCGGCTTGGCGAAGGCCATCATGGTGGGGATGCACATGCCGAGGCCGATTTCGAAGGCGCCACGCGGCACCGCGTAGGCTTCTTCTTCCTGGTTGTAGATGACCTGGAAGATTTGCGGCGCTTCACGGCCGCCCCATTCTTTCGGCCAGGTTAGCCCGACCATGCCGGCGGCTTGTTTCTTGGCCTGGAAGGCTTTGGCGCCTTTGAGTTCTTCCGGCCCCATGGCGCGGCTGCGGGCGCCGGGTTTGCCGGCCGATTTCAGGGTGGCGTTGGTGGACAGGAAGGTGCGGACCTCGGCGCGGAACGCGGCTTCTTCGGCTGTGTCATCGAAGTTCATTGGATCGGTTCCTTAAGCTGCGTTACGGGCTTCGAGTTCATCGACGACGCGGTCGCGCCAGAATTGGATGGCGCCGATCGACAGCGCCAGATGTTTGGCGCGACGGTAGTACAAGTGGCAATCGGATTCCCAGGTAAAGCCCATGCCGCCATGGGTTTGGATGTTTTCCTTCGAGGCCAGGTGGTAGGCGTCGGTCGCCGACACGCGCGCGGATGCGGCGGCCAGACGCAATTCGGCGGACCCGGTATCGAGTGCCCAGGCGCCGAAATAGGCATTGGACCGCGCCAGTTCGTTGGCGACATAAACATCGGCGAGCTTGTGCTTGATCGCCTGGAACGACCCGATCGGCCGACCGAAAGCGTGGCGATCACGGGCGTATTGCACCGCCATATCGAGGCAGACCGATGCGCCACCGATTTGTTCGAACGCCAGCAGGATCGCTGCCCGGTCGAGCAGCGCTTCAACCACCGCCCAGCCATCGCCACCGCTGGACAGCGCCTCGGCGGGCGTGTCGTCGAAGGTCAGTTTGGCGGTATCGCGCGTCGGGTCCAGAGTTTGCAGGGTTTCCGGGTGGACGCCGCTGGCCCGCAGTTCGACCAGAACCAGGGTGATGCGGCCGTCCTCGCCGCGGGCAACCACCACCGCAACATCGGCGACGCCGCCATCGGCGACCGGCCATTTGCTGCCGGACAGGCGCCCACCGGCAAAGCGCGCGGCGACTTTCGCGGCTTTCGGATTGCCGCTGCCCTCGGCCCAGGCGAAGCAGCCAATGGCTTCACCGGCGGCGAATTTCGGCAGCCAATGGGCTTTTTGCGCGGCACTGCCGGCCAGCATGATCGCCTCGGCAGCGAGATAGGCGGACGATGCAAACGGGATCGGCGCGAGCGAGCGGCCCATTTCCTCGGCCAGGATGCACAGCCCGAGATGGCCCATGCCAGCGCCGCCATATTCTTCCGGAATGGCGGTGCCCATCCAGCCCATTTCGGCAATCCCCTGCCACAAGGCGCGATCATACGGGGCGCGACCTTCGAGAATTTGGCGGACCTGCTTCGGCGCGGAGTGTTCGCTCAAGAACCGGCGCGCCTGATCGCGAAGCTGTTTCAGCTCATCGGAAAAGTCGAAATTCATGGTTGTGGTGTCCCATCCCTGGCAAGCGTTGCCGCAGGGTAGACTCAATCCCGGCGGGGCGGCAAACTATCCCTACGGACGCTTTCGGGCGGCCCCGATGTTTGTCTTTCGTTCGTCTTGAAACAATGAGGAAACCCAGGAAAATGACCAGATTATGTGAAGGCCGCGTGGCCATTGTTACCGGCGCCGGCCGTGGCATCGGGCGTGAACACGCTCTGCTGCTGGCCCAGCACGGAGCCAAAGTCGTCGTGAACGATCTCGGCGGATCAGCCGATGGCGAAGGCTCCGACGCCACCCCGGCACAGCAGACCGTTGCCGACATCATCGCGATGGGCGGCCAGGCTTGCGTCAACACCGACAACGTTGCCGATTTCATTGGCGCCAAGCGCATGATCGATCAGGCGATCGACACCTATGGCACGCTCGACATCGTGATCAACAACGCTGGCATTCTGCGTGACCGCGTTCTGGTCAACATGATGGAAGCGGAATGGGATGCGGTGATCGCGGTGCATTTGAAGGGCACGTTCGGCCCGTCACGCCATGCCGCCACCTATTGGCGCAACAAGTCCAAGGAAATTGGTGGTCCGGTGCATGGCCGCATCATCAACACTTCGTCGGTGTCGGGCATTTACGGCAATACCGGACAGACCAACTACGGCGCCGCCAAGGCCGGCATTGCCGCCTTCACGGTAATCGCCGCCCGCGAACTGAAGCGCTACGGCGTGACGGTCAACGCGGTCGCCCCGGTCGCCCAGACCCGCATGACCGAAGGTCTGCGCGAACTGACCGACGCAGAAAAAGAAGCCCGTCACCCGCGTCGTGTTTCGCCGCCGATCATCTGGATGGCGAGCCTCGAAGCCGGTGACTTCACTGGCCGTATCGTCGAAGCCGGTGGCGACCTGCTGGCAATCGCCGAAGGCTGGCATCGCGGCCCGACTGCGGAGCCCATCGCCGATCCGTCCAAGCTGGGCGCCACGATGATGGACCTGCAGAAGCGCGCCCGGATGAACGCCGGCATGAACGGCAAAGACCTCGACTAGTCTTCCTTGATGTCAGACGACATCAATACCGGCCCATACCCCGGCACCTACGCCCTTGTTACCCCGGACAAACCGGCGGTCATCAGGGCGGAGGACGGGGCGGTGTTGACGTACCGAGACCTCAATGATCGATCCAATCAACTCGCCCAGTTCCTGTTCGCACAGGGGCTGCGGCGGGGCGATCATATCGCTTTGTTCATGGAAAATAACCTGCGCTACCACGAGGTGGTGTGGGCAGCGATACGATCGGGGCTCTATATCACCGCGATTAATCGCTATCTGACCGTCGATGAAGCAGCCTATATCGTCAACGACTGTGCCGCCCAGGCGCTGATTACCAGCCGGGCCCGCGCCGATGTCGTGGCGCCGCTGCTGGCCAGTATCCCCCTGTGCAAAATCCGCCTGATGATCGACGGCACCATCCCGGGCTGGGATGAATATGAAGCAACCATCGCGTCCTTTCCCGCCGCGCCGATCGCCGAACAATGGGCTGGCGAACTGATGCTGTATTCGTCAGGCACCACCGGGCGGCCCAAGGGCATCAAGCGGGTGCTGCCTGATGCCAAAATCTATGACAATACCGGCGCGTTGGGGGTGTTCACCGCCGACTACGGCTTCAACAGCGATATGGTCTACCTGTCGCCGGCACCGCTTTATCACGCCGCCCCGCTGGTGTTTAACTTGGCCACCCAACGCATGGGCGGCACCGTTGTCATGATGACCCGGTTTGAGCCGGAAGCGGCGCTGGCCGACATCGAACGCTTCGGTGTTACCCACAGCCAATGGGTGCCGACCATGTTCGTGCGCATGCTAAAATTGCCCGATGCCGATCGCGCCCGCTACGATCTTTCCAGCCACAAAATGGCCATCCATGCCGCAGCGCCGTGCCCGGTCGAGGTCAAGCGCGCGATGATCACCTGGTGGGGCCCGATCCTCGAAGAATATTACGCCGGCACCGAAGGTAACGGCCAGACCATGATCAGCAGCGCCGAATGGCTCACCCATCCCGGCTCGGTCGGCCGCGCCAAACTCGGCGTGGTGCATATCTGCGACGATGACGGTGCCGAAATGCCGCAAGGCGAACCAGGACAGATCTATTTCGAGCGCGATGTCGTTCCATTCTCCTACCATAACGACCCCGAGAAAACCCGCCGCGCCCAGCATCCCCAGCACGAAAACTGGTCGGCGCTCGGCGATCTCGGCTACCTCGATGCCGACGGCTATTTGTATCTGACCGACCGCAAAGCTTTCATGATCATCTCCGGTGGCGTCAACATCTACCCGCAGGCGATCGAAGATGCGCTGGTCACCCACCCGAAACTGCGCGACGCCGCCGTGATCGGGGTACCTGACCCGGATTTGGGCGAAGCGGTCAAAGCCATCGTCGAACTCGCCGATGGCGTCGAACCAAGCGCCGAAGTTGCCGCCGAACTGACCGCGTATTTGCGCCACCGCGTGGCGCGCTACATGGTGCCTAAGACCATCGACTTCATCGATGAAATGCCGCGCCTGCCGACCGGCAAACTCTACAAACAGGCGCTGCGCGATCGCTACCTAAGCTAAACCAGGAGGGAACCCAAATGCTCGACCCGAAACGACCGAAACCCCTGCCGACCCCGGAAACCCAGCATTTCTGGGACGGAATGAAGCGCGGCGAACTGCTGCTGCAACGCGACAAGGACACCGGCGAAGTCTACTTCCCGCCGCGTCCGTTCGTGCCAGGCACCGGCAGCACCAATATCGAAGTCTTCAAGGCTTCCGGCAAAGCCATCCTCTACAGCTACGTGATCCACGCCAACCCCGCCCCCGGCTTCACCCCGCCTTACGCGATTGCCGTGGTGCAACTGGCCGAAGGCCCGCGGATGATGACCAACATCGTCGACTGCCCGCAAACCCCGGAAGCCCTGGTGCTCGACATGCCGCTCGAGCTCGCACCCACCGTGCTTGACGATACCATCACCCTTCCCCTTTTCCGTCCGAGCAAGGCGTAATCAGATGTTGAAACCTCGCGATATCGCGGTCGTCGGCGCCGCCGAAACCACCGGCCTGGGCAAAATCCCCGGCATGTCGAACCTCCAGCTCCACGCCGATAGCGCGCTCAACGCGCTCAAGGATTGCGGGCTGAAAATCACCGACATTGACGGCATTGCCTGCGCCGGCGAAAGCCCGACCAACCTCGCGCATTATCTCGGCATCGTGCCGAAATATGTCGATGGCACCGGCGTCGGCGGCTGCTCGTTCATGATCCATGTCCGCCATGCCGCGGCCGCAATCTCCGCCGGGCTCTGCACCACGGTGCTGATCACCCATGGCGAAAGCGGATCGTCGCGCATCGGCCTCAACCGCCCGGCGCCGAACCCGGCAAGCCTCGCCGGCCAGTTCGAAATGCCCTACGGCCCGTTCGGCCCGCCGACCATGTTCACCATCCCAGTGCTGCGTTACATGAAGGAACGCGGCCTGACGCATGAACAACTCGCCAACGTCGCAGTCGTGCAGCGCGAATGGGCGGCAATGAACCCGCGCGCCCGCTTCCGTGACCCGATCACCGTCGAAGACGTGCTGAACTCCCGCATGATCGCCTACCCGTTCCGCATCCTGCAATGCTGCCTCGTCACCGATGGCGGCGGCGCGCTGATCCTGACCAGCGCAGAACGTGCGAAAGACTTCCCGACCAAGCCCGTCTACATCCTGGGCACCGGCGAGTCGGTCGAAACCCCGATGATCAGCCAGATGAAAGACTTCACCTCGTCGGCCGCCTTTAAGGTCGCCGGCCCGACGGCAATCAAAGCCGCCGGCATCAGCCACGCCGACGTCGATCACCTGATGATCTACGATGCCTTCGCGCATCTGCCGATCTACGGCCTGGAAGACCTTGGCTTCTGCAAACCAGGTGAAGCCGGCGCCTTCATCGAAGCCCGCAACACCGCCCCAGGCGGCAAACTGCCGATGAACACCAACGGCGGCGGCCTGTCCTACACCCATACCGGGATGTACGGCATGTTCGCCCTGCAGGAATCAGTCCGCCAGATGCGCGGCACGGCAGCAGCCCAAGTCCCGGGCGCCAAGCTATCCGTCTGCCACGGCGTCGGTGGCATGTTCGGGGCGAGCGGAACGGTGGTGTTTACCAACGTTGCTTAGTGGGATTGGCTAGCTAGGAAGGCCAGGGGGTGTCGCGCGAGAGCGTGCTTTGCGCGACAACCCCCTGAACCCTTCTCATCCAGCCCTCTTAAGGGTTTGGCGTCCAGGGACCTTCCCTGGCGGGGTCTGGGGCAGCGCCCCGGCACTTGCCTTCCTCTCCCACCCAGCACCGCCAGCAAGCAACCTCGGCGCGCCTGCAACCCGGACCTGCCTTCGTGCGCTTGCAGCCAGACGCGCCGGCACTTAGGGTCTTTTCATGTCCATGACCCTTGATGCCCCGTCTTTGCGTTTTCCCCATCCCGCCCCGCCGCCGACCGATGGCATTCCGGTCGAAGTTGCGCCCGGGGTGTTGTGGCTAAGGGTTATGCTGCCATTTGCCCTCAACCATGTGAATATTTACCTGATTGAGGACGGCGCCGGCTGGGCGATCCTCGATACTGGTTTGGCTGATGAGCGCACGATGGAGTTGTGGACCTATGTGTTCGACACTCAGTTGCAGGGCCGCAAGCCGACCAAGCTGATTGTGACCCATTCGCATCCTGACCATGTCGGCCTCGCCGGCTGGCTGTGTGCGCGCCACGATATCGAACTGTGGATGAGCCAGGTTGAGTTCCTGCAGGCGCAGAACCTGCGCTACAACCCGGCCGCGATCGGCCGCGGCCATCATCGGGATTTCTATGTCCAGCACGGCCTTGACCAGACCGCAATCGAAAGCGTGCTGACCCGCGGACATTCCTATATCCGCATGACGACCGAGATGCCGTCCCAGTTCAACCGGCTGATCCCCGGCCGCACCATCAAGATCGGCGGCCGGGTGTTCGAGATCATGACCGGCGAGGGCCATTCCAACGAACAGGTCATGCTGCTGTGCCGGGACGAGGCGCTGTTTTTCGCGGCAGACCAGGTTCTGGCGAAAATCTCCCCCAATATCGGCGTCTGGCCGTGGGAGCCGAACGCGGATCCGCTCGGCGCTTATCTTGTGTCGCTGGCCAAGCTGCGTGCCGAAATCGACGACAATGTCTTCGTCCTCGCCGCCCATAATCTACCCTTCTACGGCCTCCACACCCGCGTCCAGCAGTTGATGGACCATCACGAGGCCCGTTGCGGCGACATCATCCGTGGTTGTGCGGCACGTCCGATCACGGTCGCCGAGGTGCTGCCGGCGATGTTCAACCGCCCCCTCGATGCCCACCAGACCGGCTTCGCCTTTGGCGAGGCCCTCGCCCACGTCAATTATCTGGCGGCGACCGGGGAGTTGCGGTTTGGTCGGGACCAGGACGGGGTGATGCGGATGGCGGTGGCGGGCTAACCCGCCTTCGGATCGATCGTCCGTTTCCGGTGGTCAAGCAACCACTCAGCGCTTTCTGACGCTGCCTCCAGCCCCAGTTCATCCACCAGGGCCTGGGAATTGACCGGCCAGTTACCGCGACTGCCCCACCGTTCTTCGCCTGCGGGGCAATTATTTGCAGGATCGCGCCGCGACGATTGAAACATACCCCGTCGCGGCACGATCCGCCAACCCACCCGCGCCAGATTGACAGAGCTTTCCCCCCCTCCGAAGCTTCGCCAAATCCACGAGACGGAGATGGACGAAACCAATGGCCACAGCCCTCGCCGGTATTCGGGTCCTCGACCTTACCGACAGCATCGCCGGGCAGTTCTGCGCGCGGATGCTGGCCGATCATGGGGCGGAAACGCTTCTGGTCGAGCCGTTATCGGGCGCTTCCATGCGCAACGCAGCGCCACTTGGCCCGGATGGCGCATCGCTGCTGTTTTTTCACCTCAACACCGGCAAGGGCTCAACAGCCCTCGATCGCACCACCGCGAAGGGCCTGAAAGCCTTCACCAAGCTGGCACAAGCCACTGATGTGGCGATCGTCGATACCGAAGCCGATCGCGCCGCCCTCGCAGCGCTTGCGCCTGACGTGATCATTGCTGTGGTCTCGCCCTTTGGCAGCGATGGCCCGTTCGCGAACTGGACCGGTTGCGAGATGATCTATCAGGCCATTGGCGGGGTGATGCACGCCTCCGGCAGCCCCGATCGCGCACCGTTATACGGCTGCGGCGACCGTGCCTCGTTCTCCGCCGGGGCCGCCGCCTACAGCGCCGTTCTGGCCGCGTTATATGCAAAGGGTCGTTGGGGGATCGCCCAGGCGGTCTCGGTCGATATTGCCGAAACCGCCGCCGCGATGGCCAATCCCTACGTCACCGGCTACCTCTATAACGGCCTGCTTGAACCACGCGGTGACCGCAAAACCCCGGTCGGCCAGTTGCGCTGCCCGGATGGCTGGGTCGGGTTCTATTTGCATCTCCATCTCTTTGCCGGCATGTGCGAGGCGCTCGGCCTGCCCGACCTCGCCGAGGACCCGCGCTTCAAGCCACCCGGCGCCCGGCTCGATAACTGGCACGCTTTCGTCGCCCTGGTGCAGGCCCATGTCGCCGCCTGGCGCGCGGATGATGTGCTGGCGATCCTGCAATCGGTGCGGGTGGTGGCGGCGCGATCCTACCGCCTCACCGAGTTGCGCGATGATTGCCCGCATCTGGCCGAGCGCGGCTTCTGGGAGCAGGTCCCAACCGAGACCGGCCCGCGTACCATCCTGGGCCCGGCGTTTCGGTTTTCGGCAACCTCCCGCAGCATTCAGGCCGGTGCGCCCGCCCTCAGTAGCGCGAAAGCTGTATTTTCCAGCCCTCGTCGCGCCTATCCGTCACCGGCAGCCCTAACCCCAGGCATCTTGCCGCTCGCAGGATTGCGGGTGATTGAACTCACCACCGCCTGGGCCGGTCCAATGGCCGGGCGCATCCTGGCCTGGCTCGGGGCGGAGGTGATCCATGTCGAGTCCGCATCCCGCCTCGATTCGTGGCGCCAGCATAATCAGGTCTTCAGCCGCTACCGCTTCCCGCCCGATGGTGCCGGCGACCGGCCATGGGACCGCACAGCGCTGTTCAATTCGCAGAATGCCAACAAACTATCCCTGGCGCTTGAACTGAAAGACCCGGCTGGGCACGCCGCGATGCTAAAGCTGATGGCGGAAAGCGATGTCGTGCTTTGCAACTTCACCGCTGGCACCCTGTCGCGCATGGGCTTCGGCTACGCCAGGCTGGCCGAACTCAACCCCGCCATCATCGTCACCGAAATGCCGGCCTTCGGCAGCACCGGTGCGATGGCCAACGGCACCGCAATCGGGCCGAGCATGGAAATGGCCGCCGGCATGGCCGGGATGATCGGCTATCGCGGCGGCCCGCCGACCACCACCGGGCCAACCTATCTCGATCCGATGGGGGCACTGAACGGCGCGGCGGCGATCCTTACCGCACTGCTGCACCGCCAGGCGACCGGGGCGGGCCAGCATATCGATATCAGCCAGGTCGAGGCTGCGATGCAGTTCATCGGCCCACAAATCCTGCACGCCTTGGCAACCGGGGAAAATCCGGTGCCATCCGGCAATCGCGTGGCCTGGGCGGCACCGCATGACGCCTTCCAGGCCGCAGGCGAGGACCAGTGGATCGCCATCGCGGCCACGTCTGACACTGCCTGGGCCGCGCTCGCCGAGATCATCGGGATGAACCCGGATCCGCGCTTTGCCGACCTCGCCGGGCGTAAAGCCCACGAGGACATGATTGCCGTGGCCATTGCCGGCTGGGCGCGTCATCAGGACAAGCATGTGGCGGCCGCCCTGCTGCAACAACACGGGATCGCCGCCGCTGCCGTGCACGACCCACGCGACGGCGCGACCAGCGCCTATCTGCACCATCGCGGCTATTTCACCCCATTGGTGCATAGCGATATTGGCCCGGTCATCCAGGAAGGCCTGCCATTCCATCTCAGCCTCACCCCGGGCCACGACCGTTTCGCCGCGCCGGTGCTCGGCAAACATACGCGCCACGTCCTGGCCGACATCATCAAACTGCCACCGGATGAAATCGCCGATCTCGACGCGCGCGGCATGACCTCTCCTGTTCCGAAATGATATGTGCAGTCCTGGCGGCCATTCTGCCGGCCCGGCCGGCCATCAACGTCAAATTCACGCCATGGGCGATGCCGGGGAATTGGCATCAGATGCAGGAAAGCGTCCGACTTGGTTGGGAGTGCGCGCGGACAGCGTTGCGCCATGGATAAAAAGTTTTTTTGGTTCTTTTTGTTCACAAAAAGAACAGCTTGCTTGCCTGAAAGGATCCTGAAAAATGCCAGCCTACCGCTTCATCCTCTACGAAGTCGCCGACCACATCGCCCGCATCACCCTCAACCGCCCCGAATACCGCAACGGTCAGGCGACCGAGTTGCTGATCGAACTCGACCAAGCCATCCTCGCCGCCGGCGCCGATAGCGATGTCCGGGTGATCGTGCTCACCGGCGCGGGCGATCATTTCTCGGCCGGTCACGATCTCGGCACCCCGGACGAGCAGGCCTATCGCGCCGCCAACCCGATGGAACCGGGCATGCGCGGCTTTTTCGATCGTACCTGGCGGCTTTATGTCGACATGCACTTACGCTGGCGCAACGTGCCGACCCCGATGATCGCTGCTGTGCAGGGCTACTGCATCTTCGGCGGCTGGATGATCGCATCGACCGCCGACATCGTTTACGCAGCTGATGACGCGATGTTTCTCGGGTCGCTGTTCCAGTATTTCTCGATCCCGTGGGACATCCATCCACGCCGCGCCAAGGAGATGTTGTTCCAGGGCAAGTTCATCAATGGCACGCAGGCGAAAGAACTCGGCCTGGTCAACCGGGTGATGCCGCGTACCGAACTGCTCGACGCGGTGATGGACTATGCCCGCGACGTGACACAGAACGATCCAATGCAGATGCGGCTGGTCAAGCTCGCGATCAATCAGGTCCAGGACCAGCAGGGCTTCACCGCCGCCATCCAGGGGTCGCACGCGCACTACATGCTAAACTGGCAGGCCGAGCGCGACCCCGGATTTGCCCTGCATGTACCCGAAGGCAAGCGTCGCCCGATGGTGCAGGTGGCGCTTGATCGCTACAAGCGCGATCAAGCGCGCTCTAAAAACTAGAGCGTAATCCGTTGAAGTTAGATCAGCAGACACGCTCTAGAGTCTTGTTTTCACAATCATCTTTATCCGTCCAATCGAAGCCGATTGAACGAATGATGATCTAGAGTCTTGTTTTCACAATCATCTTTATCCGTCCAATCGAAGCCGATTGAACGAATGATGATCTAGGCGACGGGGTCGAGCACCACCACCGGGATTTCCCGGTCGATCGCCTTCTTCTGATAATCGGCAAACGGCGGCCAGATCACCACCGCCTTTTCCCACAACGCCGCCCGTTCAGCGCCCGTCGCGGTGCGGGCGACCGCGTGCATCTTCTTGGTGCCGACCTGGATTTCAACCGCCGCATTACCAAGAATATTGCGATACCAGCCGGGATGCTCCGGTGCACCGCCCTTTGATGCGATAATAAAATAGCTGCTGCCGGTTTCGCCGTAGAAGAGCGGGAACAGATATTTCTGGCCGGACTTACGCCCGGTCGTGGTCAGCAACAGCGACGGCACCGACATCTCCGGCAGGTTGGGCGACTTGATGGTATACATATGCCCATCCGTGCCGCCGCTGCTCTGATAGCGGGCAACGTGGTCGAGCATCCATTTCGGCAGATTGGGGGCAAGAATTGCATCGGTCATAACAGGGCCTCCTCAAGGTTGCAGCGAGTGTCCCCGATACGGCGGCTTTCGTCCAGCGATCACGCCAGATGGCACGCAACCATCGCCGCCCCCACCGCCCGCAACGGCGGAACATCTACTGCGCAGCGCGCCACCGCCACCGGGCATCTCGTGTGAAACCGGCAGCCCGGCGGCGGATTGGCCGGGCTGGGGATTTCGCCAACCAACGGCACCGACACCCGGGCACGCTGCACGGCCGGGTCGGGGTCCGGCACGGCCGCGATCAGTGCCCGCGTATAGGGATGGCTCGGGGCCGCGAACAGCGCATCGCGTGGCGCGATTTCCGCAAGCTGGCCGAGATACATCACCGCGACCCGGTCGCAGACATGCCGCACGACTGCCAGATCATGGCTGACAAACAGCATCGCCATGCCATACCGCGCCTGCAACGCCACCAGCAGATTAAGGATTTGCGCGCGCACCGAAACATCCAATGCCGACACTGCCTCGTCACACACCAGCAAAGCCGGCCGCAGCGCCAATGCCCGGGCGATCACGATGCGCTGGCGTTGCCCGCCGCTGAACTGGTGCGGGTAGCGGTCGGCGTGGTCCGGCCGCAAGCCAACCTCCTCCAGCAAGGCGCCAACCCGCGCCCGCAATGTGGCGCCCTTGGCCTGCCCGCGCACCAGCAAGGGCTCCCCGATCGCCGTCCCGATCGTCATGCGCGGGTTGAGCGAGGTGATCGGGTCCTGGAACACCATCTGCACCTGGGCCCGAACGTCCCGAAGAACCCGCGGCGAGGCGCCAACGATATCGGTCCCGGCCACCACAACCCGCCCACTGGTCGGCGCCAGTAATCCGACTGCCGCGTTGGCAATGGTCGATTTGCCGCAGCCGGACTCGCCGACCAGCCCCAAAGTCTCACCCGGCCCAATATGCAACGAGACCCCATCGACCGCGCGCACCGGCGCGCCGCCCCGGCCGGGGAAATGCACGCGCAAGTCGGTGATCGCGAGCACGTGGTCCATCACACGTCCACCGGATGAAAGCACGCCACCAGGCGCTTTCCGGCAACCGGCTGCAACGCCGGGGTTTCCGCCACGCAGCGTGCATCGGCGCGCGGACACCGCCCGGCAAACCTGCAACCAGCGCCATAATCCGCCGGCTGCGGGACCTGCCCATCAATCACCGCCAAAGCCGATTTCGGCACGTCGGACAAACGCGGGATCGAGGCCAACAGCAACGCCGTGTAGGGATGCGCGGGGGCGGCAAACACCGAAATCGTCGGCCCGGTTTCAGCCACGCGTCCGCCATACATCACCGCCACCTGATCGGCGATGTCGGCCACCACCCCCATATCATGGGTGATCAACACCACCGCGGTCTGCCGTTCGAGTGCAAGGCGACGCAGCAGTGCCAGAATTTGCGCCTGGATGGTGACATCGAGCGCCGTCGTCGGCTCATCGGCGATCAGCACCGCCGGGCGGGCAATCAGCGCGATCGCGATCATCACCCGCTGGCACATACCGCCCGACAACTCGAACGGGTGCTGGTCGATGCGACGATCAGGGTCCGATATCCCGACCTCGACCAGCATCTGGCGCACCTCGGCGCGCACCCGGGCCAAAGGTTGCCGCAACGCCTCGGCGATCTGAACACCGACGGTGGAGAGCGGATCGAGCGCCGATTGCGGTTCCTGGAAAATCATCGCCAGTTGCCGGCCGCGCAGGTCGCGCATCGCCCGCGCCGAAAGTGTCGACAGCTTCGTCGTGCCCAGAACAATCTCGCCCCCGGTCTGGCGGATCGCCGCCGGCAATAGCTGCATGATCGCCTGGGCGGTCACCGATTTGCCGCAACCACTCTCTCCCACCAGCGCCAGCACCTCGCCCGGCGCGACTTCGAAGCTGATGCCATCGACAATATTTGTGCGGCCGATCGCCAGCGACAAGTCGCGGACCGCCAAAGCGGCACGCGACAGGTTGCGGACCGCAAGCGCGGTCATCGGCCTTGCGACCTTGGGTCAACCCGGTCGCGCAGCCAGTCGCCGAACAGGTTTACGCACAGTACCACCCCGAACAGGCACGCGCCAGGAAACGCGGTCAGCCACCAGGCGCGCACGACATATTGCCGTCCCGCGCTCATGATCGAGCCCCAGGATGGGTAGGGCGGCTGAATGCCGAGACCCAGAAACGACAGGCTCGCCTCGTATAGGATCATCAGACCGAATTCGCTGGTGGCCACCACCATCAACGGCCCGGCAATATTGGGCAGCACATGGCGCAGCAGAATGCGCCCTGGGCCACAGCCAGCCATTTCGGCGGCGCGCACATAGGGCAGTGCCGCAACCTGCAAGGTCTGGGCGAAGGCCACGCGGGTGTAGCGCGGCCAGCGCGTCAACCCGAGCACCAGAACCAGATTGAAAAAACCCGGCCCAAGCACGGCAACCGTCAGCACCGCGAGCAAAATCGCCGGAATGCTCAGCATCGTATCGACCGCACGCATCGCAACGATCGAAACCCAGCCACCAAACCAGCCCGCCAGCAGCCCGAGCGTCACCCCGACCAGCAGCGACACCGACACCGACAGGGCCGCCACCATCAGGGATGCCCGCGCGCCGTATAATATCCGCGCCAGCAGATCACGGCCCAGATCATCGGTGCCAAGCGGGAAATACGCCATCGCCGTGCTGGTGCCAGGCGGACGCAGCCGCAGCAACAGCGACTGCCGCAGCGGATCGTTACTCGCGAACAGATCAGCACCAATCGCGGCGACAATGAAGGCCAGTAATCCCGCGAAGATCAGCGCCGTACCCAGTGAGATCCGTCGCATCAGCGATCCTGCCGAATGCGCGGATCGATGACCCCGTAAGCAAGATCGGCCAGCAGATTCATCGAGATATAAACCATCGAAACAAACAGCACGATGGTTTGCACCACCAGAAAATCGCGTGCCGCAATCGACTGGATCGCCAGTTGCCCGATGCCCGGCCAAGCGAACACGGTCTCCACAATCACCGCCCCGGCCAGCAGATTGCCGACCTCGAGTGCGGCAATCGTCACCACCGGGATCGCCGCATTGCGCAGCACGTGGCGCATGATCACCGCGCCGTAGGAAAGCCCACGCGCCCGCCCGGCGGCGACATAATCGCGCGATAATTCGTCGAGCACAGCTATCCGCGTCATGCGGGCAAAACTCGACATGGTGATCGCACCCAACGCAACCGATGGCATCACCAGAGACGCCAAATCATCCGATCCCGATGTCGGCAACCAGCCGAGATAAACCCCAAAAAACAGGATCATCAGTAGCCCGGACCAAAAGGTCGGCAGACTTTGGCCCGCCAGCACGAAGCCCGCCAACGCGCGTTCGAGCCAGGTCCCACGCCAGACCGCCATCGCCAGACCGGCGGGCAAGCCCACCCCCAGCGCCACCAGCAGCGCGCCGCCGGCCAGCGCCATGGTGTAGGGAATACGCTCGGACACAATGCCGGCGACCGGGGCATGCTGAACCAGCGACTCCCCGAGATCGAGCCGGGCCAGATCCAACAGGTAAGCGCCATATTGCACCAGCAGCGGCCGGTCGAAGCCCAGCTCATGGCGCAAGGCCGCGATCTGCTCGGCGGTCGCGCCATCGGGCACCAGCAGCAGGGTCGGGTCGCCCGACAGCCGCATGATGAAAAACACGATGGTCAGCACGCCGAAGATTGCGATCAGGGCCTGGAACAAGCGGGAAACGAGTTGGGATTTCATGTCAGGTGAGGGACGCGTGTTCTTTTTGTGAACCAAAAAAACTTTCTATCACGCTGTTGCCGTTGGCTTGGGACTGGGGTGAGGTCCAGTGCCAACGGCAGCAAAGCGCGAGGTTTTTTGCTTCTTTGTTTTCAAACAAAGAAGCGCTTCCGTCACTTCTGCCAGATCATTTCCGTTACAAAAAACGCCTCATTCGCCGTCGGCGTCCACTTCAACTCCTTGCGCGCCAGATAAATCGCATTGTCCTGGAACAACCCCACCCCCGGCACTTCTTCCCTCAGGATTTCAAAGGCCTTCCGATAATGCACCAGACGCTGGGTTTCATCGAGGATGGTGCGCGCCGCATCGACCTCGGCGTCAAACGCCGGGTTGTTGAATTTCGACCAGATGCTGCCCGACCGGAACAGCGGGAAAATCACCCCGTCCGCATCCTGGCAGGCGCAGGACCAGCGCCCCTGGCTCAAGGCGCCGGCTTCTTCCGGCGTGCCCTGGCGGCGACGCAGGAAGCTCGGCTGGTCGGTCATGGTGATGCTGACCTTGAGGCCGATTTCTCCCAACATCTGCTGGATCGCCTCATTGAGCCGCCGGTCGTAGGCCGGCGAGGTCAGTAATTCGATGGTCGCCCCTTCGGCACCAGCCTGCTTCACCAGGGCACGGGCCGCGACCGGATCGAACTTCCAGCCCGGAATATCGGCGATATAGCCAAAATTCGCCGGGGTCAGCACCACATTCACCGGCTTGGCATAGCCCTGCTGCAGGGCGGTGATGATGGTGTCGCGATCCACGCCCATCGCAATCGCCTGGCGCACCCGCTTATCCTTGGTCGGGCCGGCTGATGCGTTGATGAACATATAAGCGACCCGCTCGGTCGCCACCGGCATCACTTGCAGCGATTTATCGCCCTTCAGTGCCTCGGCGTCATCAGGGGTAAGGCCACGGGTGATGTCGGCACGTCCGGTGCGCAGATCGGCAATCCTGGTGGGGATGTCGGGCACAGCACGGAACGTCACATGGGCGAATGGCGGCTTCACCCGCCAGTAGCTGTCATTGCTGTCGAGAACCGACTGCACGCCGCGCTGCCAGGTCCGCAGTTTGTAGGGGCCGCTGCCCATCGGCTCCTGGTTGAATTTCTGATCGCCGACTTTTTCGACATAGGCCTTTGGCACGATCGACAGCTTGACCAGTTGCGCCATCAGCGCCGGGTAGGGCGTCTTGGTCCGCAAGGTAACCTGCGCCGGCCCAGTGACCTCGGCGCTGATGATCTGATCGAACTGGGACAATTGCGCGCTTTTCAACGCCGGATTGATGATGCGGCGGACGCTGAAGGCGACGTCCTCAGGCGTCAGCTTGCTGCCATCTTGGAACAGAATATCGCTGCGCAGGTCAAAGACAATCGTGGTGTTGTCGGTATAGCGCCAAGCGGTCGCGACCTGCGGCACAATCTTGCCCGCGACGTCGCGGGTGACGAGATTATCGAAGATGTTGCGATAGACCATGTAGCTTTCGGTATCCCACTGCAAATGGGGGTCCATCGTCGCGACATCGCCTGGCAGATCAACGATCAGCGTGTCCTTGGGCTGGGCAAACGCGACGCCGGCAGCGAGCAGCATGGCGGGAAGCGAGAGGGCGAGTGCACGCATGGCAGGGGTCCTCGAAATTGAGCCCTATCGTGCCTGCGGTCCCACCCCCTGGCAATGGGCAGACCGCATCGAAATCGTAAAAACCCCACCCAGGGTTAAGCAAACCTGCGCGGGTCCACCATCGCCAGGATTTCCGGCGCGTAGCCAGGATTGGTGCCGGCAACCAACGCTGCCACCAGCGCACCAACTGCCGGCGAAGTCTGAATGCCATAGCCGCCCTGCCCCAGACAGCAGAAATAGTCATCCCCGGCTTTGCCCAATGCCAGACTGCCATCCGGCGTAAACGTCCGTAAGCCCGCCCAACTGCGTTCGACCCGCCTCACCTCAATATCAAGCGCGGTGGTCATATGGTCGATGGCCACAGCGACATCGAATTCATCCGGCTGGATGTCCTGCGGCGGCATCGGGGTGGCGTCGGCGGGGGATACCATCAGCCTTGTGCGTGCCTCCGGCCGGCAATACCAACTGCCGTCGGCGGCCATCACGAACGGCCAGTCGGCAACCTGCCACGGCGCGGGATCGATGATGACCCCGGTGCGGCGCTTCGGCACCAGGCCGAGCAATGCCAGGCCGGCCTGGGCGGCGACCTCGTCCCCCCAGGCGCCGGCGGCATTGACCAGGATCGGGGCGACAAAACTGGCGCCACCACTGACTTCAACATGCCACAGCCCGGCGCGACGTTCGATCCGCATGGAACGGCTGCGCAGCGCCAGCGTGCCGCCATTGCGGCGCGCCTGGCGTAAAAACCCTTGATGCAGGGCCGCGACATCGATGTCGAACACATCTTCCTCGACCAGCGCGCGCACCGCGTAGCCATCGCGCAAGGCTGGAACCAGGGTCTTGGTTTCCGCGATCGAGATTTCCCGGATGCCAACGCCATCTACGAGCATCGCGTCAAGCTCGCCAACCTGATCGGAGGGCGCGAGATAGACATTCATCCGCCGCCGCAGGATCGGCGTATCCGTAAACCCAGCAGGCGGGTTTTCCAGAAAATCACGCGACGCCCCGGTCAGCGCACGCACATCCGGGGGGCCATAATTGAGGATCCAACTCGCCGCCGACCGCCCGGTCGAATGATAACCGGCAGCTTCCTCCGCCTCGATCAGCGCGGTGCGATGGGTGGGGGCGAGGGCGGCGGCAACCGTCGCGCCCGCGATGCCGGCGCCGATGACGATCGCGTCAAAATTTACAGTGTCCATCGGTCATTTATAGACCATATGCGGCAGCCACATGGCAATATCGGGGATGATGGTCAGGATCACTGCGGTGGCAAGCCCTTATAATACGCCAATGAAACCCGTGCTCATGACCGTTTGCCGAACACCTGAACCGCAAGCTGAAGTTTGAGCAGCCCCATGCCAAGCGTCATGCAGCTATAAGGCACAAACAGCGGTGCCCCCCAGGACGACGGCGTAGTGTGGCCCTCGGTCCAGGTTTCATGGAGCATTTGTGAACACTTGAAAGTGAAATAGCCGCAGAATACCGCCGACAGCAGATCAGCCACCACCCGCCATTTGGTGAGCGCATTGGTGCTGAAATCCTGCACCTTAACGCCTGCTTTGGCGCAGATCGCGGCCAAGACGTCGTCATCGGCCTTTGCTTGCGCCAGTCCGAACGCTTCGAGCGACCGGCCGATCTCGGTCACCACCTTTTGCCGACCCGCGGTCAGCGCATCATAAATCGCCTTCGATATGATCAGCGGTTCGAGCACGAACCAGAAACTGCCGCCGCGCACGCTGGTGACGTTTTTGGCGATTTCATTAAGCCGGAAACTGATCAGGCTGGTGGACGACGTGATCGCAGCATCCAAAGACCCGGTCTGCATCGCGGCATAGATTTCATCCGATGGCACCGACGAAACAATCCCGCCCGCCGCCGTCAGCATCAAATCCATCTCGGGGGAGCCAACACGGATTTTCATCCCCTTCACGTTATCAGGCGCAACCGCCGGCCTGCCAGATCCAGGTGTTGATCTTCACCCCGCGTTTGTCGAGGAGGGCTTCAAGCTCGCGGCCGATCGCTGAGGTCTTCCACGCCATGCCTTGGGCGTAGCCGCTCACAGGCTCGGCATCAGGACGATATTCGGGCGGAGCACGGCGGGGCTGCCAGGGCTGCACCGAGCGCAAAAATCTAACGGCGTGAAACGATCATCGATATTTCCTCCCGATGCCGCCGATTCGCCAGTTTTGTCGCCGAACACAAGGCCTAGAGCGTAATCCGTTGAAGTTGAATCAGCAGACAAGCTCTAGATTCTTGTTTTCACGATCATTTTTATCCGTCCAATCGAAGCCGATTGAACGAATAATGATCTAGCTTGCCGTTGACGCCACCAGCGCGGCAACGGCGGCCGACCGGGCCACGATACCGCCACGCGCATAGGCCTCGTGGTTTTCCTCAATCGTATCGGTGTCGTATAGATAATTGACCATCACCCCGAACGACTCCGCCATCCCGCGTGGCGCCGGATTGCCCATCCAGTTGATCCGTTCAAGCCGCGCGCCATTGCCGAGATGGAAACGGGCCACCGGGTCGCCGGCTTTCGGGCCAGGATTGGTGAGGTAGAGTGCCGCAAGTCGTACCGTTTCGACATCGGCGCCCGCAGGATCGGCCGGCGCGTCGGCGCGGCGTTCCAGCCAACGCCGGAACCCAGGCATTGGCGACAATGTTGAAAAAACCCGCAGATGCGGTAATTCCTGCTTCAGCTCCTCAACCACCTGCTTGATCAGGAAGTTGCCGAAGGAAATCCCGCGCAACCCGTCCTGGCAATTGGAGATCGAGTAGAAAATCGCCGTGTCGGCCGCCTCCGGGACACCGAGTTCGGGCGCCAGCAGTGGCGCAATGGCGCCGGCGAGACCGCGCACGAGGGCTACTTCGACGAAGATCAACGGATCACCCGGCAAGGCAGGATGGAAAAATGCAAAGCAGCGCCGATCAGGTGCGAGCCGCCGACGCAGATCGTCCCAGCCTTGGATTTCATGCACCGCCTCGTACTGGATCAACCTCTCCAGCACCGAGGCCGGCGTGTTCCAGTCAATCCTGCGCAATTCGAGGAAGCCGCGATTGAACCACGACGCGAAAAGATGGCGCAAATCACTGTCGAGCGCGGCCAAACCAGGCTCGGAGCGTAAAACCCCAAGAATTTCCTGGCGCAGCGCAACCAGCGCCGCGGTGCCACCTTGCGCCTGGTTCATCCGGCGCAACAATTCCTGGCGCGGCGGTTCGGCGGCGTCGGCCAGCGTACTCGCCCGCGCGGGTGTCGGGTCAGCAAGATAGGCCTCCGCCGCCGCCCGCAACTGCACGGGGTCCGGCAGATAGCCTTCCGCCAAATGACGGCAGAACACCATGCGCTCGGCCGCATCCAGCCCGCGCAGCACATCGAGCAATGCCCGCGCACGCGCAGCCCCCGACGCCTCACCACGCCCGGATAGCAGGTCCCGGGCCAGGAGGATTGCCCGCTCGCCGGGGGCGACGCTGTCTGCGGGCACCTCGGCATAGGCGCGGCCACGATCAGCGATCGACGACCAAAGCCGGTCCAGCCAGTTGCGCGGACGGCGATCGGTGCTGCTGGACATTGTCGCGATGCTCCGGCGGACGGCGTTCAGAACTGATCAGGAAAATACCCGGCCCAGGCGAACCGGCAGGCAACATGTCCTGGCAACCGAAACAGGGTTCTGCCGTTCGGGCCGCGCAACCCGGCATCCTCAATCCGCCAAACCTCAGCGCGCGTAGGCACGAACCTCCTCACGCGCGGCACCGTCCGCCCGGGCCCCGCTTGCAACCAACGCGACCGCCGCACTCAGCAGCATGCCGCGTCGGCGCATCGCGATCAGCCTTTGAGTGCGTGCCGGGCAACCCCGGCCAGGAACCCCGAAGCTTGCGGCAGGATGGCGTCATTGAAGTTGTAGCCGTCATTATGCAGCCCGCGGCCATCGCCTTCCGGCCCGTTGCCGATCCAGACAAAGGCACCGGGCTTTTCATGCAGGAACCAGGAGAAATCCTCCCCGGTCATCGCTGGGCGCATGTCGGTGCGGGAGGTGATCCCATATTCGGCACAGGCCGCGACCGCGGCGAGGCTGCCAGAGGCATGATTGACCGTCGGGCCGATGCCGATCTGGGCGTCAACCTGCGCGGTCAGCCCGAACGTGGCTGCAATCCCATGGGAAATCCGGGCAATGCCGTCAATCAGAAGGTCGCGGACCTCGTTGCGGTAAAAGCGATACGTGCCGCGCATGGTCACGCTCGACGGGATCTGGTTGGAGGCTTTACCGCCCTCGATGCTGCCAATGGTGATGACCGCCGGATCGAGCGGATCGACATTCCTCGATACCAAAGATTGCAGCGCCACCAGCAAATGGCCCGCCGCCAGCATCGGATCGCGGGTCAGATGCGGCAACGCCGCATGCCCCGCGAGGCCATCCATAATGATCTCGATCCGTCCGCCGCCAGCCATAACCGGGCCGTTATGGACCATGACGGTGCCAGCCGCGAGGCCGGGCCAATTATGATAGCCAAAAATCTGTTCCATCGGGAAGCGGTTGAACAAGCCATCGTTAATCATCGATTGCGCGCCACCGCCACCTTCTTCGGCAGGCTGGAACACCAGATGCACCGTGCCGGTCCAATTTGGGTCGGCGCGCAGCAATTCGGCGGCACCGAGCAGGCTGACCGTGTGCCCGTCATGCCCGCAGGCGTGCATCACGCCGGGGTTTTTCGAGGCATATGCCAGCCCGGTGGTTTCGGTGATCGGCAGCGCATCCATGTCGGCGCGCAAGCCCACCGACCGGTTGGAATGGCCACGGCTGATAGTGGCCACCACGCCGTGGCCACCCACACCAGGGGTAAACGGGATCCCCATTTCGGCCAGACGTGCGCACACGAATGCGGCGGTATTGGCCTCGTGGAGGGAGAGTTCGGGGTTGGCGTGCAAATGCTGGCGCCAGCCAACCAGTTTTTCATGCAGCAAATTTTCCATGGCTCACCTTCTCATCCCTGCACAAAAAATGCCAGAGGGTTTGATTATGTCCGAAACAAGGCATCAATACCCCATTTCCTGCCTCTATCTCGCCATGACTGTCGGGCATATGTAACGGCGTGCATCGTGCACGTGCGCGTCCGGAGGTCCCATGAACCGCCTTGTTGTCGTCTCAAACCGGGTGCCCTTGCCATCTGCCGGCGCACGCGCGGGCGGGCTCGCGGTCGCATTGGACGGGCTGATGGAAAAGCGTGGCGGGCTGTGGTTCGGCTGGTCAGGCCGGATCGCCCCCATCGTCGCCGGCGGGCAGCCGGTGTTGTCGGGCATGGAACAGGCTGGCGGGATTGACTACGCCACCATCGACCTCACCCAGGATGAACACGACCGCTACTATAATAATTTCTCCAACGGCGTGCTATGGCCGCTGCTCCACACCATGCCCGAACTGATGAAGTTCGACCGACGGGACGCGAAAGTGTACCGCGAGGTCAATCATCGCCTAGCAGCATCCTTGCAGCCCTTGCTGCGCCCTTCGGACGTGATCTGGGTTCATGATTATCATCTGATGCCGCTCGCGGCCGCCTTGCGCGAACGCGGGGTGAAAAACCCGATCGGCTTCTTCCTGCATATCCCGTTCGCCGCCCCCGATGTGTTGGCTGCGGCCCCTGAAGTCGCCGCCCTGGTGCGCGATCTGTTGGCGGCGGACCTGCTCGGGTTCCAGACCGACAATGATGTCGCCAATTTCGCCGCCGCCGCGCAATCGCTTGCCGGTGCCACCAAGCTGTCCGGCCAGGCGCTGCAATTCGGCGGTCGCCGGGTCAAGCTCGGGGTGTTCCCGGTCGAGATCGAGGCGCAGAAATTCGCCATGATGGCAGGCCGCAACGCCTTCGGAACCACCGGCGAACGACTGCGCCGCAGTCTGGACGGACAGAAACTAATCCTCGGTGTCGATCGGCTGGATCCGACCAAGGGCCTGCTGCAACGCCTCGACGGGCTGGAACGGTTGTTCGAAAAGCACCCGGACTGGATCAGGCGTGCGACGGTGCTGCAGATCGCCGCCGAAAGCCGCAAGGATGTTGGCAGCTACCAGCAATTGCGCGCGGCATTGGACGCCAAGGCCGGCAGCATGAACGCCGATCTGGGGGAACCCGATTGGCAGCCACTGCGCATGGTGAGCCGCAGCGTCGATCGCGCCGCGGTCGCCGGCTATATGCGGCTTGCGGCCGTCGGGTTGGTGACGCCGCTGCGCGACGGGATGAATTTGGTCGCCAAGGAATTTGTCGCGGCCCAGGAACCGGAAGACCCCGGCGTGCTGGTGCTGTCGCGGTTTGCCGGGGCTGCCCGCCAATTGGATGCGGCTCTGCTGGTCAATCCGCACGATCCCGATGCGATGGCCGATGCCATCGACATCGCCTTGCGCATGGACATCGCCGATCGCCGCGCGCGCTGGCGCAGCCTGTGGGATGCGATCTCCGACCGCACCCCGGCGCTGTGGGGAAGGTCGTTTCTCGCGTCGCTGATGCGGGCAAGCCTGCCGGTGGTCAAACCCGCCAAGCCGGTTGATGCGGTGCCGAGCAGCCCGCCGCGGCTGACGTTGGTCGAGCCGACAGCGGCGGTGGCGGGACGGCGGGGATAAAGTCCTTGCACTGATTATACCAACGCCTTTGGCTTCTGACTCACGGTGGGGATTCCCCGACGCGGCGATGATGTGATTCAACCTGGCGAGCATTGGAGGCTCGCCCATGGCCCGCGCAATCGCGCTTCGATCTGACTTCACTGGCCCTGATCTTCGCCGC
>CALQTN020000066.1 GCA_943333505.2 Asaia bogorensis
AAAACTCAGCACGCCACCATGGGTGCGTTCATCACCGGCACAAATGCTATCGTCGCAGCACTCCCCAAAGCGGTCATGACCGCGCGCAGGCAGTCCCAGTGAAATGGCGCGCCCTGCTGGATTCGAACCAGCGACCGCCGGCTTAGAAGGCCGGTGCTCTATCCAGCTGAGCTAAGGACGCTTACGCCGTTAGTGGGTCCAGTTTTCCGATCGCGCGAAGGCGAAATTATCCGCATAAGCCTTGGGTTTAAACTTGCGCGCTTTCGGCAATTCCAACGCGAACGGGATGTTCTTGCGGGTGGCATAGGCCACGGCGTCATCCGAACTGGCGAATTTCAGCCGCACCTGGGCCTGGGTATCGCCGCTGCCGATCCACCCCATAAGGGCATCGGGCTTGCGGGCCTCGGCGGGCGGAAATTCCAGCACCCATTCATGCGTGCTGGCCTGGCCGGACTGCATGGCCGATTTCGGGTGCTGATAGATGCGGGCGGTCGTCATGTTGGCAGCCTCCAAGCTTGCTGGTCGGGGCGCCCGGACTCGAACCGGGGGCCTCGTGTACCCAAAACACGCGCGCTACCAGGCTGCGCCACGCCCCGAACCGGGCGGACCCTATGTGTCAACGCGCGCCGTGGCAAGGGTTAGATCATCCTGGCCGCGCAGCAGTGCCAGAACCTCAGCGGCGGCGGCCTCCGCAGGGGTTTGGCCCGGTGGGGTGAGCATGGCGCGCAACGCGGTAAAACCTTCGCGCTGGGCCGCCCCCCCGTCACCGGACAGCAGCGCATCGGTCGCCGCGGTCAGGTTTGCAACGGTGCAATCACCCTGGATAAACTCGGGGGCCAGAAATCGGTCGAGCAGCAGATTGACAATGCTGGCGTATTTCACCTTGACCGTCGCCCATACGATTGCCGCCGTCATCGGGTTCAGCCGGTATGCAACCACCATAGGCACGTTGGCGAGCGCGAGTTCCAGGGTCGAGGTGCCCGATTTGGTCAGGGCGGCGGTCGCGGCGGCGAAGCCGTCGATCTTGTCAGCAAGGTCGGTCACGATGACAGGAGGGGTCTGCCAGGATTTGGTCCCGGTTAGCACCGCCCCTGCCACCGCCGATGCCACAGGCACCACCACGACAAGGCCCGGATGACGCGGGGCGAGCCGTCGCGCCACCTCGCCGAAAATCGGCAACAGGCGCGAGACCTCGCTGCGTCGGCTGCCCGGCAGCACCAACAGAATTGGCGCGCCGCAGGCGATGCCATGACGGGCGCGAAACCTGGCAGCGTCCCCGTTCTCGACGCCTGCGCTGATCGCAGGGTGGCCGACAAAGCGCGCGGTGATGCCGTGGCGCGCGAAGAACGCCGGCTCAAACGGCAGCAGGCATAGCAGGCGGTCCCACAGGCCTGGGTATTTCTTCACCCGGCTTTCGCGCCACGCCCAGACTTGCGGGGCGACATAGTGAATGCGTTTGAGGCCGCTATCACGCAGCCGCCCAAGCAGGCGCAGGGTGAAGCCGGGGCTGTCGATGGTCACCACCACATCCGGCCGACGGGCCAGGATATCGTGTTCGGCTGCGCGCAATAGCCCGGCGATCTGACGGATGCGCGGCAGCACTTCGAGCAGCCCCATAACCGCGAGTTCGGTAATCGAAAACAGGCTGGGCAGGCCGGCCTCCTCCATTTGCGGCCCGCCAACGCCGGCGAACTGCAGATCGGGACGGGCGGCACGCAAGGCCACGATCAGTTTTGCACCAAGCGCGTCGCCGCTTTGCTCACCGGCGACGATGTAGACCAAGGTCATTGCGGGCGCTCCACAGGGCAGGCCGGCGGCACGGCAGGCCAGGCGAGATGGTTCCGCACCGCCCCGTCGCGCCGGACGGTATCAAGGCTTGCCGGATCGAGATCGGCGATCACCCAACCAGGCGCGTCCATCGCGCCGGCGGCCAGCACGCCATCGGCTGGAAAGCCGCGATCGACCGGGCCGAAAATCGTCGCCTGGCCATGGTTGACATCCAATGCCGCCGACCACGGCGCTAACCCAACAGTGGGGGCGACGGCGACGAAGCACTGATTTTCCATCGCCCGAGCGGCGGCGGCAATCCGCACCCGGTTGAAGCCTTGCGCGGTGTCGGTGCAACTCGGCGCCAGGATCAGCCATGCGCCGGCCTCGATCTGGGCGCGCACCAGATGGGGGAATTCGAGGTCAAAGCAGATCGCGATCCCGATGCGGCCGAAATCGGTGTCGAACACCGACGGCGGGGCACCGGGGGAAATCCCCCAATGCTCGGTCTCGAAGCGGGTCATCACATGTTTGTCCTGCCATGCGACCCGCCCATCCGGTGCGATCAGCGGGGCGCGGTTGCGGATCCTGCCGCCATCCCGCCATGGCAGGGTGCCAGGCAACAGCCATTTATGCTGCCGCATCGCAATAGCGCGGGCAGCGTCGAGCGCTGCAGGCGCGGCATCGCAGGCACGGGAAAGCTCGCCCTGCAGATCCGGCGCAGCCCCGGCTACCATCTCGACCGGGGCATATTCGGCGGTGAACAGCAGATCTGCGTCCGCTGCCGCCACCGCCTGATCGAGCCGGGCCGCCCAAGCATCGACCCCAGCGCCGGGACCAACCTGCCAGGCGAGCGCGCCGACCCTCATGGCAAAGCATGCCCGGAGAGCGATTTCATCCAGAAGCTCAAGCGGTTCTCGACCTCAGTAACGCCGCCGATTTCGGTCCAGCGCATGGTGCAGACCAGATCGGGATAGGGGGTGTAGCCACGCTTGTGCCAGAAGGCGTCCAGCCCCACCGTCCCAGGCGGCCGATAGGGATGGTCGTGCGGGCGGATGACGGCACAAAATGTTGCATAGCCGCAGGTCGAGGCCGCCCTGGCATGGGCTTCGCGGGCGGCGAAAAACCCGACCCCGATGCCTTCGCCGCGATAAGCCGGTAGCAGCACGGACTCGCCGAAATAGAAGAAATCCGCCGGGTCCAGGCCGCGTGCCCGGAAGGGGGCGGCTACGGTTGCGGAAGCATCGGTAAGCTTCATCGCGGTCGCGCAACCCACCGCTGTCCCACCATCCCAGGCGACGACCAGCCCTGCGGAGGGGCTGGAGGCAAAGGCGCGAAGATGGGATTCTTCCTCGGTCTGACTGCCGTCATACAGATAAGGAAATTCGCGGAACACCGCGATGCGCAGCCGCGCCAAGGCCGGCAGCAATGGCATCAGGTCAGCGCCGGTCACAGTTTGCAAGGTCACACCCATGCCGGCTTATTACGACGGAGCGCGCCGCCGGGCCACCGATGTTTCGTCCGCGTCCAACCCGCGCTATGACGGGCGCAATCTTCGACAAGGATTGTCATCATGAGCACCGCCGACGAACTCCACCAGGCACAGATCGCCAACTGGGATGGCCCGATGGGCGAAGTCTGGGCAGCCAGCGAGGCCCGCAGCGACAAGGCATTGCGGGGCGTCTCGGCCGCGCTGTTTCGGCTGGCCGATGTCGAACCTGGCGAAGCAGTGCTCGATGTCGGTTGCGGCGGTGGGGCGACCACCGAGCAACTGGCGATGGATGTCGGCTCGACCGGGCGGGTGGTGGGGCTCGATGTCTCCAAGACCCTGGTCGCGATGGCGCAAAAGCGGCTTGATGGCACCGGACAGGCCGAATTCATCCAGGCCGACGCGTCGACAATCACCTTCCCCAAGCCGATGTTCGACGTGCTGTTCAGCCGCTTCGGGGTGATGTTCTTTGGCGACCCGGTGGCAGCCTTCGCCAATCTGCACAAGGCGATGAAGCCGGAAGGTCGGTTGGCATTCGCGTGTTGGCGGGCGTCCAGCGACAATCCCTGGGTCAGCATACCGCTCCGCGCCGCAATGACCGTGGTGCCGCCGTTTCCGCGTCCTGGTCCGGAAGATCCTGGCCCGTTCGCGTTCGGCGATCAGGCGCGCGTTACCAGCATCCTGACTGCGGCCGGCTTCAGTGGCCCGAAGTTCAAGCAGTTCGACTTCACCATGGACTTCACCGGCCTCGGCCTTGAAGCCGCGCGCGCAGTGTGCGGCGTCGGCCCGCTCGGTCGCATTCTGCGTGACCAGCCCGACGATGTGAAAGCCCGGGCGATGCAGGCGGTGGCCGATGCGCTGGTGCCGTTCACCGCCGATAATGGGGTGAAACTGCCGGCGTCGGTCTGGCTGGTGTCTGGGTCGGCGTCCTAACCCAACGGGAGTGTGCACCAAGGTGAACAGGTCGCTCACCATCGTTCACGTGTCGAGCTTCCCGTTCGGCCTGCGCCCGGCCTTCCAGCACAGCGTCGGGGTGAAGCTGTCGAACGGGCTGATCCGCAACGGGCATCTGGTGCTGAATTTTTCCGACCGCGACATAGCGCGGGCGCGGTCGATCTTTGGCAGCCGCAAGTTCGGCCGCCGGCCAGCCAATGAAGCGCTGATCACATTTTGCAGCTTCCATCGCCCCGATGTGATTTTGCTCGGCCACGCCGACGTGATTGCACCGGAGACGTTGGTGCGGGTGCGCCGCGTGCTCCCAGGCGTTCGCATCGCGCAGTACAATGTCGACCCACTGTTCGAGCCGGATAATATCGGCCGGCTGACCAGTAAGTTCGGTGTTGTCGATGCGAGTTTTGTCACCACCGCCGGCCCCGAGATGCGCGCTTTGCGCGCGGGCGGCCACAAGGTTGCGTTCATGGCCAACCCGATGGACGCCAGCATCGAGCGCGGGCGCTGCGATCTGGTCTATGACTTGCCGTATGACTTATTTTACGCCTGCGGCAACCCGGCCCGGCCGCTGCGCCATGTGTGCGGGCGGGATTGGAACATGGATGATTTCGTGGCACTGCTGGGCGCGCGGCTTCCGGGTCTGCGCCTGCTGCTCGGCGGCGTAGGCGGACGCCCGCATCTCACTGGGGCTGCGTATCAGAGTGCTTTGGAAACCGCCGCGGTCGGTCTGAACATCAGCCGCCGGCCTGACTCCTACCTCTACAGCTCGGATCGCATCGCCCAGATGATCGGCAACGGCCAGGTCGTGCTGATGGAGCGTGCGACCGGCTACGACGATATTTTCAGCGATGACGAGATGGTGTTTTTCACCTCCGTCGATGAGCTTGTCGATCAGGCGAACCGGCTCACCGCCGCTCCCGCCCAGCGTCGGGCAATCGCCACTGCCGGGCGTGCGCGCTACCATGCGCTGTTCAATGAACAGGCCGTAGCCGCCGGCCTGCTCGATATCCTGCTCCACGACGCCGATCCGGATCGCATCCCCGGTTTACCTACCGCGTGAAGCGCTATCTGGCGTTCTATCAAGTGCGCCGGCCATTGCTGCTGCGGATCGTGCTGGGAGCGGGATTTGCGATCGTGCCCAACCCGAGCTGGGCGATGCTGTTCTATCTGGCCATCATGCCGGGCGCCGGGCTGCGTCTGGCGCGCGGGGCTGACTGGCCCGACGACCTCGGCGCCCGGCTTGGGGTGGCACTGATCGTCTGGTTCACACTCACCACCCTATGGGACAGAACGGCGGGCGCGCAGCTCGGGGCCCATCTGATCTGGGTGTGGAATGGGGCCTGTACCCTTGGCCTCTTCATCACAATCCTTACCACGTTGCGTGAAGATGCGGCAGCGCGCGACAGGCTGGTGATGGTGTTGATTATCGGTGGATTACTCAACGCATTATTTGCCATTGGCATGTTTTTGCAGGTGCCGGCCGACCGCATGACAGGCTGGGCGGAGACCCGCCACCCGATCCTCGGCGCGTCAATCATCGGCGGGTCGGTGGTGCTGGCGGCCGGGGAAATGCTGCGCGGTCGCCAGATTGCCTTGATGGCGGCCACCATCATCAGCGGCCTGATTTTCATTGTCTTGACCGGCAGCCGTGGCCCGTTGATCGCGATTGCCGGCACCTTGATGGTATTGCTGGCAGCCTTGCGGCCCCGCGTCCTGGGGGGCGCAGCATTGGGCTTGATGCTCGGACTTGGCGCGGTGGTGGTCGCTTTACCCGGCAGCCTGCAGGCCGCATTCGCGCACGTGATGCAGCGCGGCTGGTCGAACAGGTTGGCAATATGGGACATCTCGCTCGATAAAATTGCGCAGAATCCGATTTTCGGCAGTGGTCCCGCAACCCTGCTGGGTCGACCGGGTGAGGATTTTCCCCATAACCTGTTCCTATCGACCTGGCTCTATAGCGGCCTGATCGGCGTGGCATTGTTGCTTGCGGTGCTAGCGCTCGCGACCAGGGCGGCGTGGTCGGACGCCGATCGCATTATGCGGTGGAGCTTACTGGCGTTGTTGCTGCATCTGGTTCTATCGGGGCTGACCGATCTCAGCCAGGTCACCAAGGGGCCTGGACCGATGTGGTATATCCTATGGCTGCCGATCGCGCTGGCGCTTTCGGCCCGGCGTGCAAACACCAGACTTTAACCCGATACGCATGAATACCCTGGTAGATCATCATTCGTTCAATCCGCTTCGATTGGACGGATAAAGATGATCGTGAAAACAAGATTCTAGGGCGTGTCCGCTGATTCAACTGCAACGGATCACTCTCTGGTCTATTCTGATGCGGGCAAAAGGCCCGGCCGGAGGACGCCGAAATGATCATCATCCTTGTGATACTCGTGCTGCTCAGCATCGTCATCGCCATAGTCTATGTCCACGACATCAACCAGACCCAGCATACCATCCTGCGCAACTTCCCGGTGTTGGGGCATTTCCGCTATTTCTCGGAAAGCTTTGGCGAATATATGCGCCAATATCAGTATCTGCCGGACTGGGTTGAACGCCCGTTCAACCGGCTGGAACGCACATGGATCTACCGGTCGGCCAAGGGCGTTTCCAATCTGGTCTCCTTCGGCAGCGAAACCATCCCGGCGTTTGTGTTCCGCAACGCCGCCTTCCCGGTCCTCGATTCGGAAAAATCGACCTACCCTGGTAAAATTATCGGTATTGCTGCGGGCCCTGGGGCCTGCGCGAAACCGCATCTTGCGCGCAGCTTTTTCAATATTTCCGGGATGAGCTACGGCGCCTTGTCGCATGCGGCGGTCAGCGCGCTGTCGCGCGGCGCCGGCAAGGCGGGGGTGTGGATGGCCACCGGCGAAGGCGGGCTGGCGACGTATCATCTCGAAGGCGGCTGCGATGTGATCATGCAGATCGGCACCGCGAAATATGGCGTGCGAGACGATGACGGCAATTTGTCGGACGACAAACTTCGTGCCGTCGCGGCGCACGAGAATATCCGCATGTTCGAGGTCAAACTTGCCCAGGGTGCCAAGCCCGGCAAGGGAGGCATCCTGCCCGGCGCCAAGGTCAACGCCGAAATCGCCGCCATCCGAGGTATCCCACAGGGCCAGGACAGCATCAGCCCCAACCGCCACACCGATATCGGCAACATCGCCGAACTCGGTGCCTTTGTGAACCGGGTGCGGATGGTGACCGGCAAGCCGGTCGGGGTGAAGTTCGTGGCCGGCGAACAACATTTCCTCGATGACTGGTTCGCCGGCTGCGCAATGCATCGCGAGCACTGCCCCGACTATGTCCAGATCGATGGTGGCGAGGGCGGCACGGGTGCAGCCCCTGCCCCGCTCGCCGACTATGTCGGGTTGCCAATCACGATGGCGTTGCCGCTGGTGGTTGATGCCCGCGCCCGCCATGGCCTGACCGAGCGCATCCGGATTATCGCGTCAGGCAAGCTGATCACCCCGGATAAGGTCGCCTGGGCTTTATGCATGGGTGCTGACTTCGTTTCGTCCGCGCGTGGCTTCATGCTGTCGCTTGGCTGCATCCAGGCGATGAAATGCGGCAGCGGTTTCTGCCCAACCGGGGTGACCTCGGTCGATCCGCGGCTTATCCGTGGCCTTGACCCGACAGACAAGGCTGAACGGGTTGCCCGCTATGCCCACCAGGTTCACGAGGATGTCGAAATTATCGCCCATTCCTGCGGTCTGCCCAACCCGATGTTCTTCGGACCCCAGCATGTGACGGAGATCGAGCGCGGCGTCGGCGGGTTCCGCAATGCGGGTGCCTGAGGTCGTCGGCCCACCCCAGGTCAAAGCGGGGTGGATGCGCCCAGCAGGCTGGTCAGCTTGGTCGATGCCCGCACATATTCGATGCGCAAGCTAATGAGCAGGCCATTTTCGGTCTCCGCATCACTGTTGGCGGCCGCTTCCTCGATACGCACGCAACAGGTCCGCAACCTGTCCGCGCCGAGATAGGCCGAGCTCGACTTCAGTGTGTGGGCGGTCTGGCGGACCGCGACATGGTCACCAACCGATATCGCACGAGCAATCTCGTTGACCAGTGCTTCACCATCGGCCAGAAATTGCTGCAACACGCGATGCACCAGCCCGTCATTTCCGGCAGTTTCAATCTCCCGCAACCGGCCAATGGCGCCTGGGTCGATCACCGGGAGCTCGCCCGCCCCTGCCTCGTCTTGCGCACCAGCGGCCAGATTGGCGCCGTTGCTCGGTACCCACGCCGCAATGGCCTCGGCCAGCACGGCCCTGGTCACTGGTTTAGTGAGATGCTCGTCAAACCCTGCCGACATGCTTTTGGCACGATCGCCGGGCAAGGCGTGCGCCGACAGCGCAAGGACCGGGGTTTTGTCGCCGATGCGCTGTTGGGCTTCTCGGATCGTGTTTGTGGCAGCAAATCCGTCCATGCGCGGCATCTGAAGGTCCATCAGCACGAGATCGAACAGCCCCGGACGATATAGATCAACCGCCTCCTGCCCATCGACCGCGGAGGTGACCAAGCAGCCCAGGCTTTGCAGCAGGCCGCGACCAACTTCCATGTTCACCGCATTATCTTCAACCAACAGCACCCGAACCGCCTTGCGTCCGTTCGCCATGGCAAGCTGTGTGCTACGACGCGGTTCAGTACCCGACGACGGCGCACCCGAGAGCGTGCCCTTGTGAAGGGTGGTGGTGAACCAGAAAGTCGAGCCAACCCCAACCTCACTCCGCACGCCAAGCTCGCCGCCCATCATCGCACAAATCTGTTTTGCGATCGAAAGTCCCAGCCCGGTGCCGCCGAACTCGCGGGTGGTGGAACCATCGGCCTGGGTAAAGGCATCGAAAATAATCGCCTGCTTGTCGGCCGAAATACCTATTCCGGTGTCAGAGACCTCGAATTTCAATACCACTACCGCGCCACGATCCTCGGACAACCCCACGACCAGCCTAATCTGGCCCTGGTTGGTGAATTTCACCGCATTGCCAAGCAGATTGGTCAAAACCTGGCGCAGGCGATGCTGATCGCCGATCAGGTTCAGCCGCAACGCGTCCGGCAATACCACGTCGAGGGCGAGCCCCTTAGCGCGCGCCGGCTCGATGAACAGTTCGTAGCTTTCATTCACGACGGTAGCGAGATCGAACGCGCCATGTTCGAGTTCGAGCTTGCCGGCCTCGATCTTCGACAGATCCAGGATATCATTGATCAGGCCCAGCAGCACCGTTCCTGATCGCGTAACAGATTCCGCAAAACGCTGCTGCCGGTCATCCAGCGCGGTTTGGCGGAGCAATTCAACCATTCCCAGCATACCGTTGAGCGGGGTGCGGATTTCGTGGCTCATGTTCGCGAGAAATTGCGATTTCGCGTTATTCGAGATTTCCGCCTGCTTCAACGCCTCCCGGGTTTGGGCATTCCGTCGCTGCAGGCTTTCAACCATGGTGTTGAAGGCGCGGCCGAGGCGGCGAATTTCGCGCGGCACCAGACCCACGAATTCTGGCACCTTCGCGGTGGTATCACCCGCCAGAATGGCATCTGCGGTCGCAGCCACGCGGCGCACCGGGCTTGCCAGAAAGCTTGCAATCATCAGGCTGAGCACGCTTGCCACCGCAAGCGCCACCGCGCCGACAACCCAGGCCACCAGATCGATTTCCCGCGCCCTGCGTTTCAATTCGGAAAGCGGCTGCGGCACCATCACGCCCCATCCGCTTTCGGGCACAAAGGAGAACCCGGCGATCATATCGTCCTTGAACGCCGGCGAGTAGAATTGATCGACCCCGGTCTGGCGCGCCATCATTTTCTTGACTGTCGGCACCGCCGACAAATCCTGCATCCGAGCAATCCAGTCCTTAAAGGGATGCGCAATCGCTAATCCATTGGCATCGGTGATCACCGCATGCCCGCGCTCGCCGAAAGCAATCACCGATTGTAGACGCACCAGATATTCGGTGGTCACTTCGCCAACCGCCAAGCGTCCGTTCGGCAATGCCTTAACCAAATAGAATGCCGGACGCCCGTTCGGGTCACGCCGCAAATTGCTCAGGATAGGGCCATCATTCCCGCCATCCGATGAGCGGGTGGCGGCCAACGCGCGCAAATCCGCTATCCCGCGCGCGCCGATCTCCTGCGGGGCCGGTGTTTTTTTCACCGGCAAAAATGTCTCGATTGTGCCGTCTGCCGCAAAGACGCAGACATGGACGAAATCGAGTGAATCGAGCAACTGAGTGAGGCCCGGCGTGTCGGGATTCAAGGTTCCGGGTGCAATCGCCACCATAAAAACTGCTTTTATATCAACTACATAGCGCGACATCGTCGATGTCAGATTGCGGGCGACCAGCAAATGCCGTTCACGCACGGAATCAACTTCGCGATCGAACGACGCATGGGATTCCCAGATATCCAAAGTCAGGACAGGAATCGCGGCTACCGCGGTCAGCGCAAAGAACAGCAAATATTGCAGACGGATACCGTCAGACAGGCGTTGCCAGAAACGGCGGCGGGCGCCGACCTCGGCACGCCCCGCATTCGGTGGCACCATCCCTTTAGCGGCATCCTGCGGCAGCATCGCTTCGGTCACTCGGTCTTCCATCTGCGAGAGCCGCGACACCCCAACCAAGCCCTGCCGAAGTGAGGCAATGCCGTTTCAGGTGCCGCCTAACCCATGTTTGGACAAGCTAAAGACTGGATTGGCAGAGTCAATTGCCTGTTAATACAGCACATGCTTCAGCCGGCCACAACAAGATTGCGGCATCGTCAGGAGCGCGCCGGCGTATGGCCATTTCCGCATGGGCTGCCACACGCACATTGACGACATCGCCAGCAGTTGCGACGGTCTTCCACGTCTTTCATACGTTACCCTGCAAATTCGGAGCACCCCAATGAATATCGCCGGCCTGCCATTCGATTCCGAAGCCATGCTGGCGGGCCTGCGCCCGTGGGTAGAATGCGAATCCCCCACCTTCGACGCCCCCGCAGTGGGCCGGATGATGGACCTGGCGAGCCGTGACCTTGTGGTCGCAGGCGCCCGTATTGAACGGATTGCCGGACGCATGGGCTATGGCGACTGTGTACGGGCGAGCTTTCCGCATGCCTCGTCGGCTCCCGGCATTCTGGTGATGGGGCATCTCGACACCGTCCACCCGATTGGCACCCTGACCAAGCTTCCGTTCCGTCGCGACGGCGAACGCTGCTACGGGCCCGGCATCTGGGACATGAAGGGCGGCAACTACATCGCCTTGGAAGCCATCCGCCAACTGACCCGCGCCGGCATTGCCACACGTTTGCCGGTGACGGTCCTGCTGACATCGGATGAGGAAATCGGCAGCCCCAGCACGCGCGACGTGATCGAAGCTGAAGCCGCGCGCCACAAATACGTCCTGGTGCCCGAACCTGCGCGCCCCGATGGTGGCGTTGTCACCGGGCGCTACGCAATTGCCCGCTTCAACCTCGAAGCCACTGGCCGGCCGAGCCACGCAGGTGCGGCACCCGGCGCCGGGCGCAGCGCCATCCGCGAAATGGCGCGCCAGTTGATCGCCATCGAGGACATGACCACGTCAGACTGCACCTTCAGCGTCGGCGTGGTCAACGGCGGCACCTGGGTGAACTGCGTCACCACCACCTGCACCGGTGAGGCGCTCAGCATGGCCAAGCGCCAGGAAGACCTCGACCGTGGCGTGGCTGCGATGCTCGCCTTGCGGGCTTCGACCAACGACACCCAGTTTCAGGTCACCCGAGGCGTGACCCGCCCGGTGTGGGAGGCCGATGGCAAGACCATGGCGCTCTATGACCACGCCCGTGGCATTGCACGCACGCTGGGCTTCGACATCAGCCATCAAAGCTCGGGCGGCGGGTCGGATGGCAATTTCACTGGGGCGATGGGGATTGCGACGCTTGACGGCCTGGGTGTGGCGGGTGCGGGCGCACACACCTTGGAGGAACATATCATTGTCGATAGCCTGGCGGTGCGCGGGCGGTTGATGGCGGGGTTGCTGGCGACGTTGGCGTAAGGGAGGGGGCACTTCTTTTTGACGACAGAAAGTTAAGGGCTGACCTAGGCGCGTGATGACCGTAGGTGGAATCACTCAAAGGTCTGAATCACGCGACCAAACAAAGCGTTAGAAGATGATGACCGCGCCTGTCAGCGGTCATCATCTTCTAAAAGGGAGCAAACAAAAATGGACGTCGGCATTCAAATGGTGTTCGCCAGCTACGGCTGGACTGATCTAACTGACAAGCAAGTCTGGGACGAGGAAATCCACCTGGCCAAACTCGCCGACGATCTTGGCTTCAACGCGCTCTGGTCGGTCGAGCACCACTTCAATGACTACTCGTTCTGCCCGGATAATTTCCAACTTCTGACCTATCTCGCCAATATCTGCCCGAACGCCGATCTCGGGACGGCAGCGGTGATCCTGCCGTGGAACAACCCGCTGCGAGTGGCGGAAAAGGCCATTGTGCTGGACATGCTGTCCGGCGGGCGGGTGCGGCTTGGGGTTGGGCGCGGGCTGGCGAGGCGCGAGTTCGCCGCCTTCGGCACATCAATGGAAGAAAGCCGCGAACGGTTCGACGAAGCCGCGGCGATGATCATGGACGCGGTCAAAACGGGCTGGATTGAGGGTGACGGCAAATACTACAAGCAAAGCCGGGTAGAACTGCGCCCACGCCCGACGCATGACTTCACAGGTCGGATTTACGCCGTCGCGTCATCCGATGACAGCCTGGTGTCCGCCGCGCGGATGAATGCGCAAATGGTGATGTTCGCCGACCGCCCCTGGCCGTTGCGCCTGCAGGCAATCGAACGTTACCGCGAACTATGCCGCGAATTCCATGGCGCGGTACCAGGCCCATTGCTGATTGCCGACTTCACCGTATGCAGCGCGGACGACGACGTGGAGGATCAGGCGCGGCGCTACATGGGATCGTTCGTGCAGAGCAATATCGAACATTATGAACTGATGGGCGAGCACTTTCAGACCATCAAGGGCTACAACGCCTATGCGCAGAAATCCGCCATCGCGCGGGAAACCGGGGTGTCCGGCATGGTGGACGGCTTCATGAAGGCGGCGATCTGGGGCAAGCCCGACCGCATCCTGCGCGCGCTGGAAGAACGCCGCGGCGTGGTCGGTGATTTTTCGATGGCAACCTCGTTCCGCTATGGCGGCATCCCGTTCGACATCGCCGAACGCTCGATGCGTCTTTTCGCCAAGGAGGTGCTACCGGTTCTGCAAAGCTGGGAAGCTCCGGTTAAGGCGGTGGCCTAGAAACAGGCCGAAGCTCACGCTCGGTCGGCCGGGCAGGGCGAAAACCAAGGGCGGCAAAGCCTCAATCGCGCCGAACACGCCGGCATAATCGGCCCGGATGCGGGCTTCGGACTGGCGCGGGGCGATGATCAGCAGATCGTCGCCCACAGCCGGGGCGGGCGCGAACAGATATTGCCGGGCATCGATGTTGAGGCAGATCACCGCCGGATCGCCACCCAGCGCATAATCGATCTTGCCGGCATCCGACCAGTTCGGCGCGGCAATACGATGGCCGAGCAAGCCGCGCTCGGCCATCGCGGCGCGCAGCGGTGTCCAGTCCAGCGCTTGCAAGCCTGGGTCCTTGGGCAGCGGCCAGGGGTTAACCCGTAGCACCACAACCGCGGCAACCGCCGCCGAAACCAGCACAGCAGCGGTCGCCCCGGCCAGCAGGCGCGGCTGGCGCGCGGCCAGCCAAACCCCGAGCAGCGGAAACAAAAACAAATATCCGGCCGCCGCCCAATGGAACAAAACCCTCGGCGACCAAAGCGCCAGCACCACGAACAGGATAATCGGTCCGACCGCCATGCACGCCAGCAACCGCCCGCGCCAGTCGCCGCGCCGTAACGCGGTCCACAGCACCAGCATCATCGGCAGCCATATCCATGGCAGCACGAACAGCGCCTCGCCGGCTAAAACCGTCAACGGCCCGAGCGAATTGAACCGCGCCCCACCCGCCCGGCCGCCCTGAAAGGCGAAACTGATCCAGTTATGCGACGCGTTCCAGATCAGGACCGGCGAAAACACCTCGATCGCCACCACCAGCGCCAGCCACGGATAGGGCCCGCGCAACAAGCGGCGGTGGCGTGGAATCGCGATCAAATAGACCAGCACCCCGAAAATCGGCAGCACGGCGGTGTATTTCGACAGCAGCGCCAAACCGGCGCCAACGCCGACGCCGATCCAATCCGCTGCATTCGGTTTTTCCAGCCCGCGCACCAGGCACAAAGCCATGATCAGCAAGCCGCAGATCATCGGCCCGTCCGGCAGCACCCAGCTTGCCGCGCTGACCCCGAACACCGGCGAGAGATTGAACGCCAGCGCCGCCCAAAGGCCGGCACGCTCATCATAGAGTGTCGCCGTGAGCCGGAACATCAGCCAGGTCGAAACTGCAAACAGCACGATAAACGGCAGCCGCACCGCAATGGCGCTGTCGTTCCACGCAAGTTCCAGCATCCACCACGCCAGCGGCGGGTGGTCGAAATAGCCCCAGGCGAGCACCCGCCCGCTGGCAACCATGTAGCTTTCGTCAACCCCGAGGCCGATCGCCCCGGCGAACGCCAGGCGGATCGCGCTCGATACCGCGATCAGCCCAGCCAGCGCCCGTCCTGTGGTCAATCGGCGCGAACGTTCTGCTTCTGCTCGCCCAGGCCATCAACGCCGAGCGTCATCACATTACCGGCCTTGAGCCAGATCGGGTTTGGCTTCTTGCCCATGCCGACACCAGGCGGAGTGCCGGTGGCGATGATGTCGCCGGGATGCAAGGTGATGAAATGCGACACATAGCTGACGATCTGCACCACGTTGAAGATCATGGTCTTGGTGCTGCCGGTCTGCATCCGCACGCCATCGACGTCAAGCCACATGCCCAGCGCCTGCGGATCGGGGATTTCGTCCTTGGTCACCATCCACGGACCGGTCGGCCCAAAAGTGTCGGCGCCCTTGCCCTTGTCCCAGGTGCCGCCACGTTCGTTCTGGAAGGCGCGCTCTGACACATCGTTGACAACGCAATAGCCGGCGACATGCTTCATCGCGTCGGCTTCGGAGACGTATTTGGCCTTGGTGCCGATGACAATGCCCAATTCAACTTCCCAATCCGGCTTGGTCGAGCCTTTCGGGATCACCACGTCATCATTCGGCCCCTGAAACGCGCCGAGCGATTTCAGGAAGATGATCGGTTCGGTCGGCGGGGTGGCGCCGGTTTCAGCGGCGTGGTCGGCGTAGTTGAGGCCGATGCACACGAAGTTCAGCGGGCGCGCGATGCACGGCCCGATGCGCGGGGTGCCATACACCTTCGGCAGGGTCGCCGGATCAACGGCCGCGATCCGCGCCAGCACGTTCGGGGCGAGCGTGGTGCCATTGATGTCGCCGACAATGTCGGAGAGTTCGCGCAACTGGCCATCGGCATCGAGAATGCCCGGCTTTTCTGCGCCAACGGCGCCGTAACGAACGAGTTTCATCTTGGTGATCCCTTAAAGCGATATACCGCCATCTATAACCAATGCCTGCCCAGTGACAAATTCGGCGGCATCGCTGGCCAGATAAACCGCCATCGCCGCGATCTCATCGGCGCGGCCGAGCCGGCCCAAAGGCTGGCGGGCGATAAAGGCAGCCCGCGCGGCATCCATCGAGCCGGCGGCGACCGCGTTCACCGCGATCCGGTCATCGAGGCTCGGCGATTGCACTGTCCCCGGGCAGATGCAGTTGCAGCGTATGCCCTGGCGCGCAAAATCGGCGGCGACCGATTTGGTCAGCCCGACCACGGCGGCTTTGCTCGCGCCATAGACGAAGCGGCCGGGAATGCCTTTCACGCTGCTGGCAACCGACGCCATGTTGATGATCGACCCACCACCCGCCGCCAGCATCGCCGGCAGAAAGGCCGAAATCATCCGGAACATCGATTTCACGTTGAGGTCGAAGGCGAAATCCCAATCGGCTTCCGTCGCTTCCAGCACGCTGCCCTGGTGCACAAAACCGGCGCAGTTGAACAGGATATCGACCGACTGCACGGCGGCCTGCACCGCGGCGGTATCGCGGACATCGAGCACCATCGTCCGCACGCCCGGCCCAGAAATCTCCGCCAGCTTCGCCGCGTTCACATCGGTCGCGATCACCTGCGCGCCCTCGGCGGCAAAGGCGAGGGCGGTTGCCCGACCGATACCTTGCGCGGCGGCGGTGACGAAGGCGGTTTTTCCCTTAAGACGCATCAGTGCCCCTCCGAGCTAGTGGTTATCCCGACTCTCGCCCCTGGTCTCCAGAACATTCAGATAGAGCGTCGCATCTTCGAGACACGCCCCACTGCCCTGCTGCCCGACCATTGACCGGTAGATCTGTTCCCACGGCGTCTTGTTGACCAGCACTGGCGGAACCCAAGCCGCCCGCCGCGCCGCCAATTCACCTTCCGGCAACAGCACATCGACGGTGAGCTTGTTGAGATCGATCCTGATCCGATCGCCGGTCTTCAACAGCGCCAACCCGCCGCCGATCGCGGCTTCGGGCGATACGTTGAGGATCGACGGCGACCCAGATGTCCCCGATTGCCGCCCATCGCCCATCGTTGGCAGCGCCGATATCCCGCGCTTCAGCATCGCCGCCGGCGGCTGCATGTTCACCACCTCGGCACCGCCAGGATAGCCGACCGGGCCGCAATTGCGGATGATCAAAACCGATTGTTCTTCCACCCCAAGGTCGGGATCGTCGATGCGGTCGTGATAATCTTCCGGGCCCTCAAAGACGATCGCCTTGCCCTCGAACACGTTGGGACGGTCGGGGTTGGACAGATACCGGGTACGGAATTCCTGGTCGATCACGCTCATTTTCATCACGGCGTTTTCGAACAGATTGCCGGTCATGACCGCGTAGCCGGCGCGTTCCAGCATCGGCTTGGCGTAGGCGCGGATGACCTCGCGGTCGGCTTCCGGGAACCCGGCGATGTTTTCGCCAATCGTCTTGCCGGTGACGGTCATTGCCGTGCCATCAAGCTTGCCGGCACCGAGCAATTCACGCAGCACCGCAGGCACGCCGCCGCCGCGATGGAACATTTCGCCGAGAAAGCGCCCGGCGGGCTGGCAATCGACCAGCAGCGGCACTTCCGGCCCCAGGCGCTGCCAATCGTCCAGGCTGTGTTCAACCCCCATATGCCGGGCAATCGCCACCATGTGGATCGGGCAGTTGGACGACGCACCTAACGCCGCCGCCGCGCGCACCGCGTTTTCGAAGGCCGCCTTGGTCATGATGTCGGACGGGCGCAGGTTTTCATGCACCATGCCGACAATGCGGCGGCCGGTTTCGTACGCCATCTGGCCGCGTTCCCGATACGGTGCCGGAATACCCGCGCAACCCGGCAGCGACATCCCCAATACCTCGGCCAGCGAATTCATCGACAGCGCTGTGCCCATCGTATTGCAATGGCCCACCGACGGCGCCGATGACGCAACCATTTTCATGAATTCGTCATAGCCGATCTTGCCCTCGGCATAGAGCTTGCGGCCCTCCCAGACGATGGTGCCCGACCCCGACAGCCGCCCCTGCCACCAGCCATCCAGCATTGGTCCACCGGACAGCACGATCGACGGAATATTCACCGTCGCCGCGCCCATCAAACAGGCAGGGGTGGTTTTGTCGCACCCCGTTGTCAGCACCACGCCATCAAGCGGGTAGCCATGCAGAACCTCAACCAGCCCGAGATAGGCCAGGTTGCGATCCAGGGCGGCCGTCGGGCGTTTGCCGGTTTCCTGGATCGGGTGCATCGGAAATTCCAGCGGAATGCCGCCAGCATCCCTGATCCCGTCCCGCACCCGCGACGCCAGCGCGATATGGTGGCGGTTGCACGGCGACAAATCGCTGCCGGTCTGGGCAATGCCGATGATCGGCTTGCCACCTTGGATTTCGTCAGCGGTGAGGCCGAAATTGAGATAGCGCTCGACATACAAAGCCGTCATCGCCGGGTTGCCCGGGTTGTCGAACCAGCGCCGGCTGCGCAGGCGGCCGTCCATTCCGTCGTCGTGATGTGCCATAGTTTCCCCCGTGCCGGACCTCCGGCAAATTGGGCGGCGGCGGGCGATGGTGTCAACCGGTGACAGGCAATAGGGTAAGGGTATGACACGTAGTATTTTAATCACCGGGGCCGCAAGCGGCATCGGGGCGGCGATCTGCCGGCGCATGGCGGCGCCGGGCGTTGCGATCCTGGCCCATACGCGGCGCAATCAGGGCGGGTTGGAGGCGGTCGCCGAGGCTGCACGTGCGGCAGGGGCCGTCGTGGTGACAGCGCTCGGTGATCTTGCCGATCCAACAGCCGCGGCGACTTTGGTCGATACCGCAATGACCGATTTCGGACACCTCGACACCATCGTCAGCAATGCCGGGTTCGCCGACCGCACCAAAACCGCAGAACTGACCGACGAAGCCTTCGCTCGATCGCTTGATGCGATCCAATGGGGCTTCTTCCGCCTCGCCCGCGCCGCCATCCCGCATCTTACGCCAGGCGGCCGCATCATCGCGGTGAGCAGTTTCGTCGCCCACGCTTTCCGCCCCGGCGTCACGGTCTTCCCCGCTTCCGCCGCCGCCAAAGCGGGCATGGAGGCACTGGTCAAAGCCCTCGCGCTCGAACTCGCCCCACGCGGCGTCACGGTCAACGCGGTGGTTCCCGGCTTCATCCGCAAGGACGCCGCCACCCATACCGCGATCGATCCGGCGGCGTTGCACGCCCAACTGGCCAACATCCCCGCCGGGCGGGTGGGCTTGCCGGATGAGGTTGCCGCCGCCATCGCCTTCCTGGCCAGCAACGACGCCGCCTACATCACCGGCCAGTGCCTGCATGTCAGCGGTGGCTTGGTGATCTAGCCGCCCTGCCCCATATCGGACCAATGACCGCACCAGCACGCACCAGATCCATCGCATCGCTCCGGCTGATGCTGCCGTATCTGCGGCCCTATTTATGGCGGGTGGCCGGCGCATCGGTTGCGCTGCTGATGGCGGCGGGTTTGGTGCTCGGCCTCGGTCAGGGGCTGCGGATGCTGATCGACCAAGGTTTTGGCGAGCAGAGCCTCGACCATCTCAATCAGGCGGCGGCGATCATGATTGCGACCGTCGCCACGCTTGCCGCCTCGACCTTTTGTCGCTTTTATCTGGTGTCGTGGCTGGGCGAGCGTGTGGCCGGCGATCTGCGTCGCGACGTGTTCAACAAGGTGCTGACCTTGGCCCCGGATTTCTTCGAAACCGCTCGGACCGGCGATATCCTATCCCGCATGACCGCCGATGTCAGCGTGTTGCAGTCATTGATCGGGTCGTCGGTGTCGATGTGGTTGCGCAGCACCGTCACGCTGATCGGGGCACTCGCCATGCTGGTGGTGACATCACCCAAGCTCGCCGGGCTGGTGCTGCTGGTGGTGCCGTTCGTGCTGGTGCCGATCATCCTGTTCGGCCGCCGCGAACGTCGCCTGTCGCGCAGTGCGCAGGATCGGGTCGCCGATCTGGGCGCCTATGCGGAAGAAGCCATCGGCGGCTTGCGCACGTTGCAGGCTTACACCCATGAAGCCATTGACCGGCTGCGCTTCGGGGAAGCCGTGGAACGCTCCGTCGCCACCGCCATGCGTCGCATCCTGACCCGGGCAAGTTTAATTCTCGTGGTGATCCTGCTCGGCTTCGGCGCCATTACCCTCAGCCTGTGGGTCGGCGGCCGCGATGTCATCACCGGGCAGATCAGCGGCGGCGATCTGGCGGCCTTCGTATTTTACGCGGTGATGGTCGCGTCATCGGGCGCCACCATGTCGGAACTCTGGGGCGAGGTGCAGCGCGCCGCCGGTGCTGCCGACCGGATCATCGAGTTGCTCGATGAAGTTCCCACGATCGCCGCCCCGCTGTCGCCCGCGCAGTTCCCGCCACCTGTTGGCCGCATCGCATTCGACTGCGTCGGGTTCCACTACCCCGCCCGCCCCGATACCGCCGCGTTGGCCGATTTCAACCTGACGGTGGAGCCTGGCGAAATGGTGGCGCTGGTTGGCCCATCCGGCGCAGGCAAAACCACCGTGCTGCAATTGCTGCTCCGCTTCTACGATCCGCAATCAGGCGTCATCCGCGTCGATGGCACCGCGATCGCCGATGCCGACCCGACCGCATTGCGCGCGCGCATCGGCCTGGTGGCGCAGGACCCGGTGATATTTTCAGCCAATGCCTGGGAAAACATCCGCTACGGCCGCCCTGATGCGACCGATGCCGAGGTGCGCGCCGCCGCCCAAGCCGCAGCCGCCAATTTCCTCGACGACCTGCCTGATGGCTTCAACACCTTCCTCGGCGAAAAAGGCGTGCGCCTGTCCGGCGGCCAGCGCCAGCGCATCGCCATCGCGCGGGCCATCCTGCGTGACGCGCCGATCCTGCTGTTGGACGAGGCGACATCCGCACTCGACGCCGAAGCCGAAGCCGCAGTCCAGCACGCGCTGTCGGTGCTGGCGACCGGGCGGACCACGTTGGTGGTCGCCCATCGGCTGGCGACGATCAGGCGCGCCGATCGGATCGTGGTGATCGAGGCCGGGCGGGTGGTGGCAACTGGGACGCATGATGAATTGGTGCGCGAAGGTGGGTTGTATGCGCGGCTGGCGGCGTTACAGTTTGATCGGGTGGGGTGATTGGCGGTTTCGCACTTTGGATCATTGAAACCTGCGTCCTCCCATCCCGGGGGAGCAACAAATGCAAGAATACGACTACATCATCGTCGGCGCCGGCGCCGCAGGCTGCGTCCTGGCCTACCGCCTTGGTGCGGACCCGTCGCTGAAAATCGCGGTGCTCGAAGCCGGTGGCGCTGACCGCAACATCATGATCAAAATCCCGGCCGGCTTCAGCAAGACGGTGCATAACCCCAAGCTCAACTGGGGCTACGAGACCGCGCCTGGACCGCATATCGATAATCGCCGCATCACCTTTCCGCGCGGCAAGGTCATCGGTGGGTCGGGGTCGATCAACGGGCATTTATATGTGCGCGGCCAGTCCGCCGATTACGACACCTGGGCGCAACTGGGCTGCCGGGGCTGGTCTTGGGACGATGTACTACCCTATTTCAAGCGCGCCGAAACCCGCGGCAATGGCGGCGGCGATCCGTCCGTGCGCGGCAATGATGGCCCGCTGCATATTCAGGACCAGCGCGATCCACAACCCTTGTCGGACGCCTATATTGCCGCCAACGCGGCACTCGGCCTTAAACGCACGCCCGATTACAATAGCGGCAATCAGGAGGGCACGTTTTTATACCAGCAGATGATGAAGGATGGCCGCCGCTGGTCGCCCGCCGATGCCTATCTGCGGCCGGCCATCAAGCGCGGCAATGTCCATCTGATCCAGCACGCGCTGGCCGAGGCGGTGACGTTGGATGGCAAGCGCGCCACCGGGGTGCGCTACCGGGTCGGCAATGGCGAGGTTCAGGAAATTCGCGCCCGACGTGACGTGATCCTGTCGGGTGGCAGCATCAACACGCCGCAATTATTACAGTTGAGCGGAATTGGCGATCCCGACTGGCTCGGCGATATTGGTGTGAAAGTGCAGCATGCCTTGCCCGGCGTCGGCCGTAATTTGCGCGATCATTACGCGGTGCGGGTGGCAGCCTTGGTCAAGGGTGCCGGATCGCTCAACGAACGATCGCACGGGCTGCGACTGGTCGCCGAAGTGATCCGCTATGGCCTGTTCCGCAAGGGCCTGCTGGCGCAAAGTCCAAGCCACGCCGGGGCCTATTACAGAACCCGCCCAGAACTCGAAACCCCCGACATGCAGCTATATTTTGCCCCCGCGAGCTATGCCGGCGGGCGCTATGCCGCGACCGACCTCGATACGCGCCCGGGCATGACCTTGGGCTGTGCGCAGTTGCGCCCGCAAAGCCGTGGCCATCTGAAAGCCCTGAGCGCCGATCCACGGGTGAAGCCGGAAATCCAACCGAATTACCTCGCCGACAGCATTGATCGGGACGCCTTGCTATCGGCAATGAAATACATGCGCCGTCTGCTACAAACCCCGCCGCTGGCCCAGTTCGTCACCGAGGAAACCCTGCCCGGTCCCGGGATTGTGACCGATGAAGATTGGATGGCGCATGCCCGGGCCACCGGGTCGACGACCTATCACCCGATCGGCAGTTGCAAGCTCGGCACCGATCCGATGGCGGTGGTTGATCCGCTGTCGATGCGGGTACATGGCATTGCAGGTTTGCGGGTCGCCGATGCGTCAGTGATGCCAACCATGGTATCGGGCAACACCTACGCCGCCACCAACATGATCGCCGAGAAGGCCGCTGTCCTTATTGCCAACCAGGAGACTTAGCATGGCCGAAACCATTATCGGCGGGATCGGTGATCTTGCGCTCGAACGCGGCGGAACCCTCAAAGCCGCACATCTGGCCTATGCGGTCGAAGGCAATTTGGCGCCAGACAAATCCAATGTCGTGCTGCTGACCCATGGCTATACCAGCAGCCACCAGATGATGGGCAGCGCGAACAGCGAAGGCTCCTGGAGCGGGCTGGTCGGGCCGGGCCGCGCGATCGATACGGATCGGTTCTTCGTCGTGTCGAGCAACATGCTGGGGTCGTCCTATGGTAGCACCGCGCCGATGACGATCAATCCCGAAACCGGCCGCCATTACGGGCCGGATTTCCCCGAGATCACCTTGAAGGACATCGTCAGCGCGCAGAAACAATTGCTGGAAAGCCTCGGCATTCGTCATCTGGTAGCGGTTGCCGGTCCGTCTTATGGCGGGTTTCAGGCCTTTGCCTGGGCGGGATATTATCCGAACTGGATGGACGCGATTGTCGCCGCCGTCAGCGGTCCGAAATCGCCGAGCGATACCAATCGCGATACATTGCGGGCGCGGTTCCAGAAAGACCCGAACTGGAATGGCGGGCATTATTACACCGCTGGTGGGGTCGGTGCGACGATGACCGCGATCCGTGAGGAAACCTTACGCCGCTACGGTGCCGAGGAAGAACTTGCCGGATTGGGCAGCAAGGCGGCGATCGCGGCGGAAATCACCAATCGTGCGCAGGCATGGTCGGCGGCGTTCGATGCCCATTCGCTGATGGTGCTCGGGCGCGCAGCGTCGCTATTGGATGCGACACCGTTGATCCCTGCTTTCAAGGCGAAGGTCCTGTATGTGCTGTCGCGCACCGATCTGCTGTTCCCGCCATCGCTGGCACCCGGCCTGATGGCGCAATTTGCTGCGGCCGGCGTTGATGCCGGCTATTTCGAAATTGACAGCGACCACGGCCACCTTGCGGCCGGGACAGATGCAGCAAAATGGGCACCGACGCTCGCCGCGTTTATGGCGCGGCTTTGAACGGCCTGGCAGACCGCGACTAGAGCGTGATCCGTTGAAGTTGAATCAGCAGACACGCTCTAGGGTCTGTTGAGGTTCACCGTGAATTGATGATGGCTCCTGCGAGATAGATCAACGCGGAGAAGCTTTGGTCTGTCTTGTCGGCCCGCATGGCGATCCTCTTGAACTCTTTAAGTTTACCAAAGAAGTTCTCGATAAGGTGACGCC
>CALQTN020000067.1 GCA_943333505.2 Asaia bogorensis
CCGAACGATCTGCAAAGTGACGCTGCCAAGCAGCGCCGCCTCGCTGCGGGTGCCGCCATCGTAAATGACAGCCATCGCAAGAAGCCGGCGAGCCTGCGACGCATCCTTGCTGCCACGGGCCAGGCGGCGAAGATCAGGGCCAGTGAAGCCAGATCGAAGCGCGATTGCGCGGGCCATGGGCGAGCCTCCAATGCTCGCCAATTTGAACCACATCAAGTCCGTGTCGGGGAATCCCCACGATGAGTCAGAAGCCAAGGGCGTTGGTATCACTTGTAACTCTTGAGCCTGCCGAATGCCTTGGAGAGTTGGATCATCCCATGCTCGGAAAGCTTTCCATCTAATAAGGCAACTATCTGAGGATACTTCTCGGCGAGATTGATCTCTTCGCGGGGGTCTAACGATAAATCGAAGAGTTGCTTGGTTCTATCTGCCCATACAATGAGCTTTAGATTCCCGTGTCGCACATACTGCGATACCTTATCAGTTCCGAAAAAGAATTTTTTAGGGTATTTTGATCCCCGAACTACGTTCGCGAGGGTGACTCCATCAAATTCCCTCGGTGAGGGTATTGATAAAAATTCATAGATGGTTGGAACTAGATCGATTAGAGCCACTGGTGTCGATACTACAATGGAGGCTTTGATCTTGGGGTGCCGAACTAACATCGGTACAGATACGCAGGATTGGTAAGACACACCATGATTGGGCACATAATTGTCATATAGACCATCCCCATGATTCGAGTATAGAACTACTATGGTGTTATCAAGTATATTTTGTTTCTTTAGTTGTGAAAATAATTCTCCAAGCTTTTCATCAACGTAAGATAATTGCTGAGAGTAAATTGATTTCCCGAGAGACTGGAATTCCTTCAATTGGATATCTGACATCCACCTAGCATATTCAAATGAAACGTAACCTTCTCTAAGAATACCATCTTCATTTATTTGGTAGCGTACCTCTACAAAAGATGCATCGCCTTGTCGGTAAACGACCCTTCGATCCTCCAGCCGTTTACGGTTGACTGGGTATCTATATGGGAACCCTCTCAAGTCTTCGGACCGCATAAGAAGAAAAAACTTGGTCGATAAGTTCGCTTGTTCCAAAATAAATTCGATAGTTTTATCAATTGCGGCGCCAGGATCATTAGATGTGGAATTTGCTTCTCCGGTGCCCCAGTATCTATTAAATCCACGGTCGAGGAGCATTTGCTTTCCTGCGTACCAACCGTGGTTAACGTTTAGCGTCTCATAACCGGAACTACGAAGGACTTGAGCAATCGTCGGAATTCCCGAGTAAAGCTCTAAGTACTTTAGGGGCATTTGTGGTGGGAGATCTACGAAAGTATTTTTGAGCAGGTGATACGTGAAGTGCCCATCTCGTGCGGTAAGCGTGGCTGTATTGCTTATTGCGGTTACCCCCGAACTTGCTGAAACATCCTGAAAAATTATTGAATGCTTAAAAAACTCGTTGATATTGGGTGTATTTGCAGTCTCAGAATTGATTATTCCAACGAAGTCAGCCCGGAGCAAATCAATGTCGAGAAATAAAACGTTACAACCGGTGCAGCTAAGATCTAGTTCGTTCTTTGGCTCTGCAGCCAATCGTTGCGACGAGAGAGTGAGCAGAAGCGAGTAAGATAATAAAAGTACTAAATGTCGCATGAGATATCTTTTACGAGTTTCTCAACCTTATCATTGGCGAGATCAAAAAAACCCTCTATTTCCAACACTTCTGCTCTAGCCTTACAATTGATGAGTCCATAAAAATGTGTGTAAGCAATTAAATCTGAAGCACATGCTCCGGGGACTTTATTTTTGTTTGCAAACCCAAGATAGTAAGCGAGTTTTCCATCCTTCGGCTTAGTAGGAAAAAATTTTGGTTTGAATTCTTCTGGACATTCAATAACTTTGCTGTATTGTCCTGGATAGTCCACACGCTTTACATCGTATACGGATTTAAACATAGCAAACTTGTCATCAATGAAAGCTTCAGCAATATCTTCACTAGGTGCAGGAATGAAATTTATTCTAATTAAGGCGCTTTCTCCCTCAAATGCAAAGTGCTGGACTGAGCCGAACGATAGCTTTGAATTGAACTGATAGCCAAATAAATTCCGAAGTTCTTCTAATCCAATTTTCTCAGCAAAGACAAAGCTTGAGATCATAAGACAACAAAAGAACAAGACGGAAAAAAAGAGCTTATTTGAAGATTTCATATACCACTACTCCTTCATAGTTTTTCGGTACTTTAAGACTCATAGCCTGAAAAATTGTAGGTACCTGATCGACATGTCTAATCGGCGTGCTCAGAGCATGGTTTTCCTTTATGCCCTTGCCAACGATGATAAAAGGAGCCCATAGCCCTTTTACGTTGTCCGCAATAACGGCCTGCTTATAACCTGTCTCTATGGGCGTGCGATAAAGTTTTGAATCAGAAGTAATGTCTTCGTCCAAACCAAAGCCTGCTTTATTTGCAACCACCAAGTCCCCTGTCCTGTCGGGTGGCAAGTTCAGTTCTTGGTCGACGTCCTCCCATTTAACGATGGCCTCCAAGGGGTCAACGCCATTATCATCTCTAAGGGAGCGAAGAGTGTCGATTACTTCCGACCGAAGTTTTTCATAGGCCAAGCTAGTATCTCGCTTATATATCGGCCCAAGCCCGTTTGGGTTGATGTATATATTGTTCGACTTAAGAAACACGACGGTGGACTTATTCCAATCAATATTTGCTTCACCAGTCTTATTATTGATACCGTATGAAATCCATCCTTTTTGGGCGAATAGATTGTTAAGAAGGACGGAGGCATTCAGCGGAATTACTCCATGATCGGAGCTAAGCACAATGACAGTATCTTCGTCGGCGTTATCCAGAGTTTTGCCAACAATTGCATCAATCCCGCGGTACATCTCGTACACCTCGCGCCAAAGCAGTTCACGCTCATCCTGCGACACATCGTTGTATCTTGCGCTCCTGGGATCAATGTAGCCCATCCACCACCTACTGGTGAGCATTTGGTTCGGGGTGTAGATGTCGTGCAAGAAAATGTCTGGCTTGAAGCGCGAGTAGATGGAGTCGACAGCGTTAAGGTGCCAATCGATTGACATCTTCGACTCATTTAGGAAGGTCATCTTATCTTCTGGATAGTAAACCAACTGCGGCGGAAAATTATCTGGAAAATCGACCATTGGGCCCACGTCGGATTCTAATTGCGCGGACGCAAAAGAAGGTTCGACAATGAAGTCATTTAAGTTGTCGGCCAGTACCCTAATGCGAAAAAAATTTCCTGATCCAACCGAAATCACGTGGAATCGAAGGTTTGTATTAACTTTTCGGTCGTTCCAGAGCACTGTGGCTTTAATCCAATTGCTCCATTGACCTTTTTTAAGAACCGCATCCTCTTTAATCATGTCCCTAGAGAAGCTTATCGTATCATACTTTGTGCCAGAGGGTGCCGACAATTGCTGCACTTTCGCATAGATGGGTGTGCCGTAGAATTCCAATCTCAGGAATAATTCCTTGGAGTTCTTGGCGGTCTTAGGCCATTTCAGTTCACTATTAGGATCGATGTATTGCGTGAGTTCCATCCCCTGCATGAATAATCTAGAATTTTTTGCTAGTTTAGTGCGTTGCTCAACCGATATTTTTTCGTAGATTACTGAATGTAAGTCGGCTCCCCAGCCTCCCCACCTGCCTCTTATTGTCACAGCATTCTGTTTTAACTCGGGCGGCGTCGACCCCGGCATTGATAGCAAGACGACGCTCTTGCCTGCCCCAAGGTTTCCCCAGATAGCAGGCACTTTCCGCGCACTTGAACTAAATCCACCAATCGCCGGGTTTTGAAGGGACTGTCCTTCAAGCCTCATGGGGCCATCAGGAACGCCATTAGACTTGGGATACATACCGGTAACCAAGGCCGCAAAATTCGCTGGCGTATGGGATGGAAACACAGGTATCGAGTAACCATAGGAACCCATTTCCATCATTCGTTTTATGTTTGGGAGTTTTCCTTCCTGAGCCCATTTGAAAATATTAAATAATTCGGGATCTGCTCTAAATCCGTCTGGGATGAACCAACTTAGCTTTGTAGGCGAAGGGCCACTCTGAGCATGCGCAGACGAACCGATGGCCGTATATTGTCCGAAGGTGATCACGTAAATAGACAGTATACGTATTAGGAGGCTGGCCTTCACTTTCAAAAGAAAAAAAAGTTTCATGACTCTTTCCTAAAGAATTTCCTACGGATATTTTTATTGGACAGCCAACTGATAAACGCTTCCTGATAAAATAAAAAACATTTTTTAGTAAGATACAATAGTCCCTCAGCGCCACCGAATAGACGGGCCGGAATAATTACTAAGAGATTGACAGGTCCATTTACTACCTCACATAGAAAGTAGAGAAGAAAGTTCTTGTACCCCTCTTTGTGGATAACCCAAAAACCTTTGAATAGATCAAATATAAGCCATCCAACGTAACAGCCCAGGAAAACTTTCAAGCCCCAATTCCAATTATAGTTATCCATCGCCCCAAAAATTATGGCAACCCAAAAGCTTATGTAAATTGATAGATGGATGATCAGCGACAGGCTGATATATGAAGGAGTCAAAAATGTACTAAAGTAAAATCGCCGATCTTGGAATAGAACTTTCGTTGTTCCTCGTTCCCATCTTCTGCGTTGATTAAAAAAGGTTCTTAAATTTGATGGGACATAAGAGTTGGCAATAATGTCTTTGTGGAAGGCAATTGGCTTTCTCTCCTTCATAAGATCAAGCGTAATCTGTAGGTCGCCAGTTTCAAAAGTGAATTCCATGCGGTCGAGTATCGTGAGCAATTCTGATGACTTGAATATCCCCGCAGCGCCGTTGATTACCCAAAGCTGCGCCTGCTTACTGAGCAGCCAATTATCAAATTGGATGCCAATGTAGGTGGTGAATGCACTCATCCAGAAAATGGAGGGCGCTTTTAAGTAAACTGCGTTTAGCCTAAGCGCGAGAGCAGAGTACTTGCCAGACTCAATTTGAGTTATTGCTTGTTCAATTTTTTCGTTTACGGTTTCGGTCTGCGAGGTGGACTGTAGATATGTGTCAGCATCGAGTAACACGGTATACGGCCTGAGTGTGCCAGTCTCTTGGAGAGACACCATCAACTCCCTTATTGCCCCTTCTTTTTTTTTATTTATATCCAAGTGAAGTACTCGGAGGGATTCTTCCGTTAACCACTGGTCGAGAATATCGCGGGTTGTGTCAGTCGAAGCGTCGTTAACGACGACTAAATTCTTGAGGTAACCGTAGCCTTTAGCGTGACCTAGGGTGGTTTCTAGAATCGATTTTTCGTTGTATACGGGCACAATGATTTGGAATAAATCGGAGGCGGGGCTGAATATTTTGTCATTTAAGGATGACATTCTCATTTCTCCTTTTTGGGAAGAACGAGATTCGTTTTCTTGGTAGAGACTTTCGACTGCAGCCGCTCATATTCTTCCAGAGCCATAACCACGACGAACGGCTTGTCGTACTTGGAGACCACCACCGGCGCGATGCGCGCGGCGTCGATGAGCACCCCGAAGTGGTTCTTGGCTCCTGCAGACGAAAATTTGCGCATACGGCTCCTCGTACTGAAGCCTCAATATTAGCCATCTTGGACTAATGCGCAATCGGCCAGGCTGAGTTTGAGCCTGTAAATCGTGCTTCTCGGAAAGATTCCCGCTCAGAGACCCTGAAAACCCTGGCTCTGCTCCGCCCACAGGCCCCCAAACGGCTGCATCAGCAGAGCAAGGGTCGTGTCAGAGGGTTGGCGGCCATTCAGAATCGCCTCCACCACGTCCGGCGCCAGCAGCGCCACCCGCATCGGGTTGCTCACCTGGACCCGCATCGCCTCGGATCGCCTCCCCGCTGCGCTGGATGCCGGTTTCGCGGGCACCGGCGATGTGGCGCTATCCCGGTTGATCTGGACCGGCGACGAATACTTCCTCGAAACCGCCTGGCTGCGCACCCATACAAGCTTCTTCACGCAGACCGACGCGGTGGGGGAGCAGGATCTCCTGGAGCGCGGCTGCGCCCGCCTGCGCCTGCTGCGCCGCAAGCTGCTTGCTGACCTCGCGGTGGCCGAGCGCATCTTCGTTCATACCGCCCCGCACGCCGCCCTGCCGCCCAGCCGGATGCATGACATTCTCGCCGCTCTGCGCCGCCACGGCCCCGCCCGCCTGCTCTGTGTGACCGACGGCGCCGCCCAGCCCACTCCGCAGCCGCTGGCCGATGGACTCTATCACGCCCGGCTCCCCCGCTTCGCCGGCGCCGACGGCCCGTATGACGACTGGCTGACCCTGTGCCAGGAGGCACGCAGAATCGATGACGCACGAGCCTGACGCGACGGCCATTCACCGTGCCCTGCTCGCGACCCTTCGCCGGGTCTGCCCTGCGCCCCTGCCGGACCTCCCGTCGGACACGCCGATCGAGGCGTTGCCTGAGCTCGACAGCCTGCGCCTGGTGGAAACCATCGCGCTGCTCGAGACGCAATTCGGCGTCACCGTGGACACGGACGGGCTGACCGACCTCGCCGACCTCGCCGATATCGCCGCCCTCATCCGCCGCGCTTTGCCCGGCGCGTGACCGCGCGGGCTTGAAAGCCGGGCCTTTCGGCCGCACCCTCCGGCCAACGCGCATTGATAGGAACTGACTCATTCAGTCGTGACATGCTGGTGGGCGGTTTTCGGCCACTCACCGGCGGGTCGGCTGAATCATTCGAATGCTCCTAAGCACTCAGTACGGGATGATGGCGGATAAGAGTTCAACGTGTTCTCGCAGAACTAACCGAGCACCGTCCGTTGTGGCTCAGGAAGGCGTGCATTGCATTTGGCGATTTGCGGACCAGATTTTCCAGATTTTTTTGATGGGACGACACCCAACCTCAGCCGCCCAGCAACCGTTTCAACACATCAATCACCGACCCTTCACCGATCAGGAGGAGGAGGACGATGACGGCGAGTATTGCCTCGATGCGTCCCAGCCGCGAATTCACATGTTTCCAGCGTTCGGCGCAGACTGCCTCGTGCACGGCGATCTGCCGCGCGACTTTCTCGGCATTGGGCATGGGGTTCTCCTACAGGCGTTCGACGATCCGGAAGCCGCGGCTTCGGATACGGACGCTTGTGGCGATCGACATCAGTTTTATCAGTGGGCTGCTGATGGTGTCGGATATCGTTGATTGGACCCTGTTTGGTTTTGGACTTCGGCGATATGGTCTTGCCGCCGACGGCCTCAGGAGGGACGAAATGGTTCGTGGAAATTCATAGCTCGAAGCCGCGAGGCGCGCACCATCGGAGCGCCTTCCCGGGCGGAAACCGGATGCAGTACAAAGGGCTGAGGTCCTGCGCATTTGGGACGCATTGGACGAGGATGGCCGGAAAGTTGTGCTGTTCACAGCCCGGCAAGCCGCCCGAGAGAAGGGGTTGATTGATCCAAACATGCTGCTCGTGATCACTGACCGGGCCTTCTGAACAGCAGACGGCCGCGTGTTGGCGAGCAGGCGGGCCGCCAAGCCTTGCCTACCAGAAACCCGATCGAGGCAGCGAGCAAGGTTGGTGCACCACTCACCCGGCGAGGGCGACGCGCGTCACCAACCTCGATCCTCACATCAACAGGCCGGCGCCGTCGTAGCAACGACGGGCACAGCAGCCGGATTGGCCGGCGGCGAGACCGGGAAACCCTTGATGCCGTTGACGATGGGGCAGGCAGCGGCGACGACGTCCTCGGCCTTGCCGGTAACGGTGACGGCCGATTTGTCCGCGGCATTGACGACCGCGACGATGGCACCGGCGGCGGGCCCGCTGGCGAAGGCGCAGAACAACTGACCGTCAGCGATGACGGCGTTGGCGATGGTGGCAGCCTGCGGGGTCAGGCTGCCACCGGCGGCGCAGGCGGTGAGCAGCGCGCAGCCGGCGACGGCCGCGACAAGCGGGAGAGAGCGCATGATATGTCCTGTGATGCGGCTGGGTTGCGTTCCGAGGTAGCGGGCCGCTGGCGGAGCCTCGGGGGTCGTCGGGCGGTCGAAGGTCAGGCGACTGGGGGAGGCGGAGCGGCCGGTGTGGCAGCAGGCGCCTGCTGCACGGCAGGCAGTGCGGCCAGGATGCCGGCCAGCACGTCCTGAGCGACCGCGGCCGGCGGCTTCCTGGTGGCGGCATCGGCAAGCAGGATCGACAGCACACCGGTGACCAGCGGCGCGTAGAGGGTGATGTCTTTCACCACGCCCGGGTCGACATGGACGTGCAACAGGGCGAGCAGCCCGGTGATACCAGCCAGCGTGCTGGCCTCGCCCAGACGGGCGTTGAGGTATTTGAGGAGGTCCATCATGGGGTGTCCTTTCAGGGGATGGAAGCAGCGAGATCAATGGCGCGCGCGGTGCATCGCGTGAGCCGAGCCAGCCAGCCGGCGCCGAACACGGGAAAGTCGTTGAGGCCGCGGTAGTGCTGCTCGTGCAGGTCGTGCAGCGCCCTGATCAGGCCGGCGCGGTCGGTACCTTTTGCGGCGAGGGCCGTCACGGGGCCGACGACGCCGTCGACCGTCACGCCAATGGCCGCCAGGATCGCGCGGATCGTCGGTAAAGCCGCCCTCCTCACGCAGGGTAAAAGCGATGGCGGTGTCGAATGGGGTCATGTCTATCGCGCCGTGAAATGAAAGAAAGCGCCGACCAGGGCAGCAAAGACGGCCGCCGCAAAGCTTCGGAAGGTCCATTTTCCAAACTTGGCAAACTGATCATCATGCCATTCGCGGACGGCTTCCCTGATCGCCTCGCGGGCGACATTCAGAGGAATGTTTTCTGGCATCGGGTTCTCCTTTGTCAGGATGCTATGATCGTCGCGCACTCACGGAATCGTGCCATTTGAATTGCCGGTCACCCAGTTTTGCCCGAGATAGCCGGGATAATAGGTGGCGTGTTGAAGCCAGAGTGATGATTGGCCTTGGAACCGCTGAGGCTGGTTGAAGTTCAGGACGGTCAGGCTCAGCGGCGTTGAACCAGCTGTACGGGTCGCAGTCGGATACGAAACAAAGTTGGCCGCCGACGCTGCATTGATCGCATTGAAACTCAGCGCCATTCGGTACATGGCGCCGGACGCTGTCGTTGGGACGATCAAATTCAGGGGCGTGCGGGTGGCGCTGGCAGTGGTCGTTGGAATGTAACTCGTGGCCGCGCTGCCTGCTTCAAGTTGCACGCCCCAAATATAGCCGGTGCCGACTGCTGAAGCGAGTGTTGGGGGAATAGCAGTGAGCGCTTTTACCCTGTTCGACGATCACTGCGGCAGGCGCGTCTGCCGCAAGGTGAAGCACTGGCGCGAAGCCGCGATGGTCCGGCGCTGGACGGGAGCCGCCATGCTGGAGGTCGCCAAAGGCTTTCGCCGACTCAAGGCCTATCGCCAACTGCCGATCCTCAAGGCCGCACTAGCCGCTCATGGCGCTAGGCACACCATCAAACTAGTTCTTGAACGGCAGAGCACCGCAGCCTAACGTCCGAAAAGAGCGGCGCTCGATCGGCCAATTTCAACAGAGATCGGCATATCCTCGCCGGACCGGCCGGGCCGGGGCATCGAGATCGATGAGAAGGCGCTGGCGGTTGATGACTACGTCCACTGGGGACGCAAGCTGCCGCTGCGGCCGGACGGATCGACCGGCTACACCTGAACATCCAAGGGAAAGATGCAGCCATGACCTACATCTTCCAGTTCGGACCGGTATTCGCTGCCTTCGACTCGCTGATGACCGGCGCGCTGCTGACGATCCAGCTGACCGGGATATCAGTGCTGTTCGGCCTGGCAATGGCGATCCTGTGCACCTATGGGCGACTCTACGGCGCCACTTGGCTGCGCCGTTCGGTGGCCGTGTATGTGGAGGCGATCCGCAACACGCCGCTGCTGGTGCAACTGTTCTTCGTGTTCTTTGGCCTTCCCGCCATCGGGTTGAAGCTCTCACCGAACGAGGCCGCGGTGCTGACGATGGCCGCCAATCTCGGCGCCTATGCCTCCGAGATCCTGCGTGCGGGGGTGGAGTCGGTGCCGCGCGGGCAGATCGAGGCGGGGCTGGCGCTGGGGTTGCGGCCGGCGCAGATATTCCGCTTCGTTATCTTCCGACCCGCGCTGCGAGTGGCGTCTCCGGCGCTTGCAAGCCAGTTCGTGCTGCTGCTGCTGGGCTCCTCGGTGGTGTCCGCCATTGCGGCGGAGGATCTGACGGCGGTGGCGAACGTGCTGCAATCGCGCACCTTCCGGAGCTTCGAGGTCTATTTCGTCGTGCTGCTGCTATATCTTGGCATGGCGATCTTCTTCCGGCTGGCCTTCCGCGCGCTATACCGCGTGCTGTTCGAGCGGCAGGGGTGGACGACATGAGACCCTTCGGGGCCACCGAGTTCTTCTTCATCGTCAAGGCGCTGCAATGGACGGCGGCACTTTCTCTGGCGGCGCTGCTGATCGGCGGGATCGGCGGACTGCTGATCGCCACCGCCCGAATTGTGCCCGCGCGGGCGCCGCGCATTCTGGCCGCCGGTTTCATCGAACTGTTTCAGGGTACGCCTTTGCTGTTGCAACTGTTCGTCGCCTATTTCGGGCTGGGGCTGTTCGGCTGGAACATCGACGCCTGGTCGGCTGCCTGTGCGGCGCTGAGCCTCCATACCGCGGCCTTCCTGGGCGAAATCTGGCGCGGGGCAATCCAGGCGGTGCCGGGCGAGCAGTGGCAGGCGTCCCGGGCGCTGTCGCTCTCCTGGATGCAATCGCTGCGCCTTGTGATTCTACCACAGGCGTTCCGCATGGCGATCGCACCCACCGTAGGGTTTCTGGTGCAGTTGATCAAGGGAACGTCCGTAACCGCGCTGATCGGCTTCACCGAGGTGACGCGAGCGGGGCAGTTGGTCAGCAACGTCACCTTGCAGCCGTTTGCCGTCTATGCTGTAGTCTCATTTCTGTATGTCTGCCTATGCTGGCCACTGTCTTTCGCCAGCCAGGGACTCGAACGGCGGCTGATGCGCTCGTCTTCACCGCGCGCCTTGCATACGTAAAAACAAAAAGAGGGGAACCCCAATGTTCGGACGGATCTTTGCCATTGCGGCGGTGCTGTGCCTCAGCGCCTTCGGCGTCCGGGCGCAGAGCCTCGACGACATCCTCAAACGGGGCAAGGTCATGATCGGCGTCGATACGTCCAACACGCCCTACGGACTTATGGGCAAGACGATGGAGCCGGAAGGGCTGGACGTGGACATGGCGAGCGCCATCGCCAAACGCCTGGGCGTGAAGCTGGAACTTGTGCCGGTGACCGGCCCGAGCCGCATCCCGACGCTGCTCAACAACCGCGCCGACATCATTGTCGCAACCTTCGCGCCGACGCCAGAGCGGGCGCTACAGGTGATGTTCAGCCAGCCCTATTCGGACGTGCAGCAAGTGATCGTGGCGCCGGTCGCCAAGAGCATCAAGACGGTGGCGGATACCGCCGGCCTGAAGATCGCGCTGGTTCGCGGCAATACCCAGGACATCGCCTTTACCCCGATCGCCCCGCCGACGGCGAACATCCTGCGCTTCGACGATGACAGCTCGGCCAACCAGGCCCTGCTCTCGGGTCAGGTGGACGCGCTGGTGACCGGCAGCGTGTTTGCCGCGCTGATGGCCAAGCAGAACCCGGACAAGAAGCTGGAGATCAAGCTGTCCATCCGCGACAATCCGTTGGCCATCGGCGTGCGGCGGGGGCAGCAGGATCTGCTGAACTGGATCAATACCTTCATCTTCTACATGAAGTACTCGGGCGAGTTAGAAGCGCTGCACAAAAAGTATGACGTGCCCTACGCCCTGCCGGTGTTCTGATCCCAGTTTAAGAGGCGGTATGCCAGCACCGCCTCGGGTGCCTCGCCGTGCCGGACAGCTTGCAGCGCCGTCCGGATCCCTGGGCCGAATTCTGGGTAAGGGACGCGCACGGAGGAAGTCGGCGGGCGACCTAGTCGTTCAGCTGATTGTCGTCGAAGCCGACTAGCACCACGTCCTCGGGCACACGCAGGCCGGCTTCGGAGAGGCGGCGGTGGGTGCCGTAGGCGATTAGGTCGGGGGCAGGCAGAAAATGCCGTGGGGCCTGGCCTTGCGGCCAGTACATTGAGCGCGCAGGCGTGGCCGATGGCCAGATGGTCCCACGAGGGTGGATACCCCTCCGATTCTGTCAGGAAGGCCGCCGCTCTAATGAATTTCCAGACGTCAAGTTACACAATCTGGCTGTCCACGAATCGAGGTATGGCCGGTTTCCGGCGTTCACCCTTTCATGCCCTCGTTCGAGGGCGATGAACGCCAGACGTGCCCGGTACTCTGCGTTGGTCTCCTGTGTCCGTGCTGCAGCCTTGCGCAGCATATGCTTGAGTTTGGCAAAGACCTGTTCGATAGGGTTCAGGTCGGGTGAGTATTTCGGCAGCAGAATCAACTTGGCGCCGGCGTCCCGGATCGCCTTTCGGACGGCTGGCCCTTTGTGGTTGCCAAGATTGTCGGCGATGACCAGGTCAGCGGGCTGCAATGTCGGTACCTGACCCTGCGATGCATAACGTCGTCCGCTGGCGGTGTGCGGATCTGCGGGCGGAAGTGGCCCGCCGCTGGTCGATCGATGTGCATGAGAGCACGATTGGTGCCTGGCTTGGCAAACTCGGCCTGACCCGGCTGGAGCCGCGTCCGGTGCATCCGAAAAAAGATCCAGATGCGGAAGCGACTTTTAAAAAAACTTCGCCGGCCTGGTGTGCGCAGCACTCAACGGCACCACGCCGGGCACGCCCATATAAATCTGGTATCAGGATGAGGCGAGGGTCGGTCAGCAAGGGACGCACGCCTAGATCTGGGCACCGATCGGCGCGCGGCCGTTGATGGTGCGCGACAATCGCCACGACTCTGGCCGGGCGCTCGCGCTGCCTTTGTTGGGCAGGGTGTTTGAACTGCTGCCTGCCGCCAGGTGCGACCCACCGCGCAGCTTTTTGTTGCCAATGCCCTTCAGGGCTGGTGCGCCGACAGGCTGCTGCTGCTTTACCGGCCGCCGGAAGCGGTGATTTACCGCCGATGGTCCGGTCACCATCGCGGCGATGGGTGGGCGTAGGCCGATTGCGTTCATGGTCGGCGCCGCGCCGGTTCCCGCTGATCCGGCACGGCGGGAGGTATTCTGGACGCCGTCCGGTCCGGGGTTTTACTGGGTGACGATCTTGGATGCCGAGGGCACCGCCGCAGTGGCGGCGGCGCGAGTGCGCTGACCGACGCGGTACCCTACCCCGGAAACCCCACCATCTTGTCCTGCGCCAGGTTCGGTGGGGGCGGGAAATGTATCCCGCGCTGGCCGCCCCAACTGCGATCCGGCATCGGCACGTAGGGTCCCGGATCAAACCCGACCAACTTTCCGTCACGCACCCAGCCTTCGGTAAGGTCGCTGCCCCAGGACGCCGCGACCATGGCCGCTTCGAGCCTGGCCTGAACATCCGCATAGGCGGGATCGCCGGCGCGGTTGACTTGCTCGATCGGATCGATTTCGAGATCGAACAAATGCCTGATATTAGCGGCCGGGTACCAGATAAGCTTGTGCCGTCCGTCATGGATCATGCGGGTGGCGCCGCGGTTTTCCAGGCAGTCGCCATAGAGCGTGGCGCGTTTGGGTGCAGCGTGCATTTTCATCCCCTCAACCTCTGTCGGCACCGACACACCGGCGAGGTCGAGCAAGGTCGGCATCACATCGGCGAGGCCAACCAGGCGGTTATCGACCGTGCCGGCCGGCAAACGCTGGTCACCGGCGGTGCCCACCAGGATCATCGGGACGCGGGCCGAGCCTTCATAGTAAACCCGTTTCGCATACAAGCCATAATCGCCGATCATGTCGCCATGGTCGGCGGTAAACAGGATGATGGTATCGTCGAGCAGGCCTTCCTCGCGCAGCGTGCCTAATACGACACGGAATTGATGGTCGATATGGGTGCACAGCGCGTAGAAGGCGCGGCGCATTTCCACCAGCGCGTCGCCTGACAGCATCGGCCAGTAATTGCGCGCCATTTTCAGCGGCAAAGGCAAGGCGTCCGGGTTGTCGCACCAGTCGCCCCACCAGGCTTCCGGCGGAGTGAACTGGCGGTAATAGTTCATGTAGCTGGCAAGCGGCGTCAGCGGCGGATGCGGGTGGGTGTAGGACAGGTACCAGAAGGCCGGCCGCGTCGGGTCGCGCCGCTTGATAACGCGGCACATTGATTGCGTCAGCCAGTTGGTCGAATGGCAATCCTCCGGCAGATGCCAGGGCCGGTGCATATAGCCGTTATTATTCATCCCGCCGGCGTAATGCTGCCCGACAAAGCCTCGTTCGGCAAGGTAAATGTCATAATCATCAGTGCCGCCGAGATGGGGGCGGCCTTCCTCGGCCAGTAGCGCATCATCAAAGCCGATGCGGTCACGGGGAGGATAGACATGCAGCTTGCCGGTCGAAAACGCCTGGTAGCCGGCGTTGCGGAAGGCTTGCGGCAGGGTGGTAAGGTCGATCGGCATCGGTGTGGTGGTGCCGAACACCCGGTCGCCGTGGATGCGCGGCGGGGTACCGGTCATTAAGGTGCGGCGGGCGGGAATGCAGATCGGGGTTTCCGAATAGGCGTTGGGAAAGCGCACCCCGTTCTTGGCCAACTGGTCCAGGGTCGGGGTTTGCACCACCGGATGGCCAGCGCATCCAAGCAGCCAGCCCGGCCACTGATCGACGGTTACCAGCAGCACGTTGGGTCGGTTCTCCATGAAATCCTCCCGCTTGATTGAACCCACGCTATCAGACTTCCAACCGCGGAAGAACCATGCAAGGCTGCTTTTAACGGTCATCAGAAACTGTTGGAGGACACAAATGTCGATCCGGAATTTGCCGCGCCGCAGTTTGCTCAAGGCCACCGCGCTCGCTGGTGCCGCGATGCTGCCTGCGCCCGCGCTGCTCGGCCAGACCAAGTCGCCGTTTGCCGGCACCACCATTCGCGGCTCGGCATTCTCGCTGCCGTTCCACACGTTCCTGCGCAATTATTTCCCGGAATTCGAGGAAAAAACCGGGATCAAGGTGGTTTTCGATGTCCAGGCCTTCCCGGTCTATAACCAGCGCACCGACCTGGAATTATCCACCAAGGGCAGCACCTACGACGTCATCAATGTCACCTATTCCTATACCGGACGCTGGATTGGCGCGGGCTGGATGACCGATCTTGATGAGTTCACTTCAGACAAGAACGCGACCCCGCCGGAGTTTGATCCGGGCGATTTCATCGGCGGCGCACAAGCCTCGATGCGCGACACCAAGGGCCACACCTACGGCTTCGGGATCGAAGCCGGGGCGATGATCCTGGGTGCGGCGCGCGGCGACCTGATCGAGAAAGCCGGGCTGAAAATGCCAACCACCTTGGAGGAGTTTCGCAATGTCTGCGAAATGACCCACGGGAAGGATGGCGTCGCGGCCTATGTTGCCGACAAATTGCATCACTGGAACTGGGTGCCCTATCTGCTGGCCGCCGGTGGCAGTTTGATGAAGAACGCGCCGGTCAACCTGACGCCGACCTTGGATAGCGCGGTCAACGCCAAATCGGCGCAATGGTATGCTGACCTGCTGACCAAATTCTCGGTGCCGGGCGTGCTGTCTTATACCGATGACCAGGCGATGCAGGCGCAGCTTTCCGGCCGCGCCAATATCCGTACCCAGTCGATGACCTGGATGCTGCCTTTGTACAAGGCCGCCGACAGCACGGTGAAGAACACGGTGCGCTATAGCATGATGCCTGGCGGGCCGGCCGGGGTTTTCCCTGGCGCGAACTGCCACGCCTTCGGCATCCCGGCGGGATCAAAAAAGAAAGGCGCGGCCTGGGAATTTATCAAATGGGCGGTCTCGAAGGAAATGCTGACCCGGATCGTCGAAAAACACGGCTACCCCAGTATCGTGCGCAAATCGGTGGTCAATTCGTCGGTCTATCGGGAAGCGATGACCTTGAACGGCCAGGACCTCGGCGCGCTATTCCTGCAAGTGCTCGAGCGCGGGGAAAAAGGCGATTACATGAAATACCGCACCACCCCGGTATTCCCGCAGATCGGCGACAAGATGAACCGCGCCATCGAGGCGATTGCCAGCAATCAGCTTGATGCACCGGCGGCACTGAAACAGGCGCAGGCCCAGGCGGTTGAGGACATCAAGAAGGCCGGCATCCCGATCGATCTGTGATCAGGATGTTCGGCCTGCGCCGGCAACGGCAGATTTTCTTCTGCCTGTGTCTGGCGCCCTCGCTGGCGACGCTTGCGGTCATCACCCTGGCGCCGCTGGTTTATCTGGCGGCGACCAGCCTGACGCCGCTCAACCTCACCAATCCGCTCACCCAATGGGATTTCCGCACCCCCTGGGTGAACTATGTGGCATTGCCGGCCGATACGCGGTTCATCAATTCGCTCTGGGTGCAGCTGAAGCTTTCGTTCTGGACGGTCAGCCTGCAATTGCTGATCGGGTTGGGGTTCGCACTGCTGATGAATATGCGGTCGAGCCTGATGCAGTCGTTGCGGACGGTGTTCCTGATCCCGATGGTTCTGCCGCCGATTGTGGTCGCGATCATCTGGAAGGTGATCTATACGCCTGACATCTCACCGATGCATTGGGGGCTGCGTTCGCTCGGGATGGATATCCCGGCGCTGATTACCCACCCGAGTTTCGCCTTGCCGGCGATTATCGCCGCCGATACCTGGGAGTGGTTCCCGCTGACAATGCTGATGATCCTGGCGGCGTTGCAGACCATTCCAGAAGAATTGTTGGAGGCCGCGCGGGTCGATGGTGCCAGCCGGATGCAGGCGCTGATCCACGTTATCCTGCCCTATATCAAGGGCACCCTGGTGGTGGCGGGGCTGCTGCGGCTGATCGACAGCATCAAGGCGTTTCCGCTGATTTATCTGCTGACCGATGGTGGGCCGGGATCAGTCACCGAGGTCACCAATTATTACGCTTTCCAGCAGGCGTTCAATTTTTCTTATCTGGGCTATTCCAGCGCCATCACCATGGTGCTGGTGGTGGCGATCCTGGCGTTGAGCTGGTTCATTGTGCGGCTGACCGGCTGGGGGGAAAGCGATGCGTAGCAAACGCGAACGGTTATTGCTGCAAATCCTCGCGGTGGTGCTGGTGCTGCTGATCCTGGCGCCGTTCCTATGGCTGTTGCGGATGTCGGTGCAGACAAACGCTCAGATATTCTCGTTCCCGCCGCAGCTCTATTTCTCCCCGACCTTTGCCAACTACACCGCGTTGTGGGAAACCGACTTCCGCCACTCCTTCCTCAACTCGCTCGTCACCGCCAGCGTTTCGACCGTCGTTTCGATGCTGCTCGGGGTGCCGGCGGCCTATGCGCTCGCACGGATGCGGTCGCGGTCCAACGCGCTGAGTCTGTGGATATTGGCCAGTCGGCTGGCCCCGCCCACCGCCTTCGCCATTCCATATTTCCTGGTCTATCGGGAGTTGGAGTTGCTCGACACCTGGACCGGGTTGATCCTGATCTACATGACGGTGAATTTGTCGCTGGTGATCTGGCTGATGCGGTCGTTTTTTGAAAATACCCCGCGCGCACTGGAAGAAGCCGCCTGGATCGACGGCGCCGGGATGTGGCAGACCATGGTGCGCATCGTGTTGCCGACTGCAGCCCCCGGCCTCGCGGCGACGGCCATATTATGCTTCATCTACGCGTGGAATGATTTCTTTTTCGCCCTGATCCTGACGCGGACGGACGCGATGACAGCACCGGTCGCTGTGGTCAATTTCATGAACTACGATGGCTGGGACTGGGGACGCATTGCGGCCGGCGGGGCGATGGTGATGCTGCCGGTGCTGGTGTTTTCGATCCTGGTGCGCAAATTCCTGGTCGATGGTCTGACCGCCGGCGCGGTCAAAGGCTGAATGGAGACGACATGAACCCGACCGCCCGACGCAAGCTTGGCAAGTCCGCGCTCGCTGTCACCCAACTCGGGTTTCGCGCCCGCATTCCCGAAGCCGAGGCGGTCGCGACCATCACCGCGGCCCATGATGCCGGGCTGCGGTTCTTCGATACCTCACCCTATTACGGCTACGGCCGCGCTGAGTTGCGCCTCGGCAGCGCGCTGCGGGACATGCCGCGTGACGATCTTGTCGTTTCGAGCAAGATCGCCGCTGGATGTCGCCTTTGCGGCCAGGGATGGATACGACAGGCCTGCGCCAGGGCGGGCTGAATTTCATGCCGCATTTCGACTATTCCTATGTCGGCGAGATGCGTTCGCTCGAACAATCCTGGCTGCGGCTGGGGATGGAGCGGATCGATGTGGTGTTCATCCACGACGTTGATTTCTGGACGGTGGGCGACCGGGCGATCCTGGAAAGCCGCTTTGCCCAGGTGGTCGATGACGGGTTTCGCGCGCTTGATGAACTGCGCCGTGCCGGGGTGATCGGCGCAATCGGGGTCGGACTGAATGAGGCGGATATGTCAGCCCGCTTTGTTCGCGCGCTCGATCTCGACTGCGTGTTGCTCGCCGGGCGCTACACCTTGCTGGAACAGGCAGCATTGGACGATTTCATGCCGGTTTGTGTCGAACGTGGGGTTGGCGTGGTGATTGGCGGGCCGTTCAATTCCGGTATTCTGGCGACCGGCGCGGTGCCGGGTGCGAAATACGACTATGCCGATCCGCCGCCAGCGGTGATCGACCGGGTCAACCTGTAAAACAGCATGCAAACGTTTCCAGATTCCGGGGGTAAACAGCGTCCAATAGTTTCCACCCTGGTCCGTGCGATCATCCGGCCTTTGTGCTGGAGAATATGGGGTGTTGCTTATGGACATGATTGCCGAGATCCGGCGCCGTCATCTGATTAGCCAGGAGAGCATCATCTCAGGCACCAGCGCCAAGCATTCGCGGGTAAAGTTGTTGACGACAACCATTACCCGGAAGCGCGGCCATCGATAAGCGCGTTAGAAACGAAGTCGAGGCTCCAACGCTGGTTTGGCCCCCGTGTCAACTTCATCGGTGCCAGCGTTCAGGGTAATCGGGTGAATAATACCAATTCCCACCGCCAAGTACCGATGAGCCCAGTCCCTCAATCCGATTGTCATGATGCGCCATGGCTGATCGGTAAGTTTGTTCCAGGCGTGTCCAATGACCGCCTCCCGGCGCTCGACCGGGGCGATCGTCTCCACCAGCCGCTTAGTCAGCTTGGTGGCAATGCCGTGGCGGGCCGCAGCGGCCAAAGGGCGGCCGGGGTGCCGATTTAGAAGTTGCTCGGCGGAAAAGTGCGCGATCGGGTAAGAGTTTATAACGCATCGATCCGCAAGCCTATGCTCGGCCAGCAGCCGGAAGACTATGCGCTCGCTGCCCAGCAGATGAAAGACGCACCGCAGGGCTTCACCATTGTCAAACAAACGCCCGCATGCCTCCTCGCCTCCACTTGCTCAACCAACGAACCGCGCGGGTGATAGTGCGCGTTGTCGTCGATGTTGCTGAACCGCCAGTTTGAAGCCTATCGTGCCGCAATGGCGGAAAAAAGCCGTTCATCGCGTGAACCCGGTAAAAGCCGGATCAGTGGAGGATGTACCGATGACCACACGCCGACATGTGCTGGGAGGCAGCATCGGGCTTGCCGCTGCCATGCTTGGACCCCACCATACACGCGCACAGCCGAGCGGACAGTTCGGGCAATCAGGCCTTGTGGGCAGGCTGGAAGGGGCCACCCTGGTCACAACCGTGCCGAACAGGTTCCACGAGGCCCCGCAGCTCGCCGAACTGGTTAAATCCGGCAAGCTGCCGCCGGTTACCGAACGCGTGCCGTCCGAGCCCCTCGTCATCCAGCCGCTGGAGGGCATCGGCCGCTATGGCGGCACTTGGCGCCGCGCCTTCATCGGGCCAGGCGACGGTGAGAACGGCAATCGTCTGGTGGCGTCCGACAAACCGCTGTTCTGGGACCTTACCGGCAGCAAAATCGCCCCGGCAGTGGCGCGCGGCTACGAGATATCGCCCGACGGCCGCGCCACAACACTCTTCCTGCGCCGTGGCATGAAATGGAGCGACGGCGCCCCCTTCACCGCCGATGATTTCATGTTCTGGTTCGATGATCTTTACGGCAACAAGGACATCGTCCCGTCACCCATCCCTGACCTATCCGCCGGTGACAAGCCTGGCCGGATGGTCAAGGTCGATGCCACCACGATCCGCTTCGAATTCGACGCGCCGCATTTGCTGTTCCCCTCGATGCTAGCAGGCGACACACTGATCGGCGGTGGCCAGGCGGCACGGCAATCCGGCAGCGGCACCTTTGGCGCCTACGCCCCGGCGCATTACCTGAAACAGTTCCTGCCGAAATACTCCTCCGAAGCGGAAGCGAACCGCCGCGCCCGCGACGCCGGCTTTGACAACTGGGTGCGCATGCTGAGAGTCCGGCATAACTGGGCAATCAACACCGAATTGCCAACGCTAGGCCCGTGGAAGACAACGCGCCCGATCAACTCGCCGATCTGGGCGATGGAGCGCAACCCCTACTATTACGCGGTCGACACCGCGGGCAATCAGCTGCCCTATATCGACAACGTCGTGATGACGCTGGCCGACAACACCGAAATCGTGAACCTCCGCGCCATGGCCGGTGAATTCGACATGCAGGAACGCCACATCGATCTGGGCAAACTGCCAGTGATTCTGGAAAATCGCGACCGCGGCAACTACGATCTGCATTTGGATCTCGCGTTCAACGGCGCCGACACGGCCCTTCACTTCAACCTCAACCACACCGCCGATGCAGAAATCGGTCGATTGCTGGCAACTGCGGATTTCCGCCGCGCCCTGTCCCTCGGCATTGATCGCGACCAGCTCAACGACACTTTCTGGCTCGGCCTGGCAACCCCGGGTTCGGCGGGCCCCGCCGACGTGATGGCAGAAAGCCCGGGACCAGAGTGGCGCAAGAAATGGTCAGTGCTTGATATCACATTGGCCAACCAGATGCTGGACAGGCTTGGACTGACCAAAAAGGACCGCGAGGGCTACCGCCTGCGCACTGACAACGGCCAGCGCCTGGTAATCCAGCTGACGGTGACCAAGGCGTTCCTCGACTGGCCCGCGCATTCGCAGATGATCGCCCAGCAATGGAAGAAGATCGGCATCTTCGCCGATGTCCGTGATCAGGAACGGGGGTTGGCGTTCCAGCGGGTACTGTCCGGCGAGCACCACATCTTTGTGTTCGGCAACACAGGCTCCGAGCAACTATTCCTATATCCGCATTTCGTGCTGCCAGTGGATATCAGCAACGGGGTGCTCGGCATCGATCTGGCGCGCTGGTACTCCTCCAACGGTAAGATCGGGACCAAGCCCACCGATCCCCAGGTCTTGAAAGCGGTAGAGATGTTCCGCTCCGCCACCACCCAGAACGAGACCGAGCGCAACAAATTGGCGCAGGAGATCTGGAAAATCGTCATCGATCAGCAGTTCAGCATCGGAATTTGCGGCCAGTCGCCAGCCTTTGCCGGGGTGCGGCTGGTAAACCGCCGACTGGGCAACATCCCCCAACGCGTGTGCATCGCCCAGCATTGCCGCACCCCCGGCAGTTCGCATCCGACGACCTGGTACTTTAAATCCTGATTGAACTATTTTGAAAAATTAGCGCTGGACAGGTGTGGCTGGGGCTGGCGCGATGGAGCCTCGGTCGGAGGCTTTCTGGGACTACAACCGCCTGGTGGACGAACGGAACATCACCAAGGTGTGGAGCGATTCGCGCGCCCATAATTATTACTGGACCGAACACGGGCGTTCGGCGGTGATGAACCCGTTCTACACCGCCGAGATGTCGGGATTCCTTAGGGAACCCGCCCTTGAGGACCTCGCGATTGCCTGAGGTTGCGCTTTCCGCTTGAGACGCGCCCTTCTTGCTTTCGCTTGAAGGGCGCGTCGGCGGGTGCCCCTTGGTTCAGAACTCCAGGATGGCTCGGCCAAGAATGGCCCCGCTGTGCAGATCGTGGCAGGCCTCATTGATCTGTTCGAGCTTGTACCGTCGCGTGATGAGGCGATCGAGTGGGAACTTGCCCTCCTGATACCAGCGTAGGTACATGTTGAAGTCGCGATCCGGGAACGCCGCGCCGAGGCTGCCTCGGAAGATGCGCTGACCCGACGTGAACAGCGCGGGATCGACCGTCACCTTCCCCTGCGGAATGCCGATCAGCACGGCCATGCCGCCGAAATTGTCCGCGCCGACGCCGCCGGACCGCGTCGCCTGTAGGATCTGCTCGATGGTACGCGAGTGGCCGATGGCGTCGAAGGCAAAATCGACGCCGCCGTTGGTCAGGTCGCGGATTGCCTCGACCGCATCGGTGTTACCCGAGGCATTGACGGTATGGGTTGCACCAAATTGGCGGGCGAATTCGAGCTTCTTGTCGTCGAGATCGACCGCGATGATCGGGTAGGCACCGACGATGGCGGCGGCCTGGATTGCGGAGAGGCCAACGCCGCCCGCGCCGAACACGGCAACCGACTGGCCGGCGCGCACGCCCGCCGTATGCAGCACGGCGCCGGCGCCGGTCAGCACCGCGCAGCCGACGATGCAGCTTAGATCATGCGGCTGGTCGTTGGCGATCTTCACGACCAGTTCCCCGCTGACCTGCACGTCGCGCGCCCAGGTGTAAACGGCGCCATGCGCGCATTGGCCCCGAAAGGTTGCGCCGGTGACCGTGCGTGGGGCGGCTCCGCGGATCGGTGTGCGCGGCACCCAGGTCACGATGCAGAGATCGCCGGGTTTGACATGGGTGACGGCACTGCCAGTCCGCGACACCACGCCCGTGCCCTCGTGCCCCAGCAGCAGGGGGCGGTCGAGAGCACCGTTGTGCATCTGGTGCAGTTGCGAGTGGCACACGCCGCTTGAATAGAGCTTGACGGTGACCTGATCGGGGCCTGGATCGGGCAGATCGATCTCTTCGAGGACGAGGTCGGCATTCAGCGTGGTCTGGACGGCCGCGATAGTTTTCATGCGAGAAGTTTCCTCACGTCGGGCGCTGCGTGCGCCCATTGGTTGAACATCACCACATTACAGAAATCGGCTTTGAACGGAATGATGGTTGAGGCGGTGGCCGGCGGGGCTCTGGGACGGTGGGTGGAGGGTCCCCGAGGCTGCGAGCTATGATGGTCTGATTGTCATGCTGACGACGCGCTGCCTGGCCCGCCAGGGCGAGCATGCCGGGCGGCATGCGGCGACGATCGGCGAGAGGCTGGTGGCCGATACCGCAGCCCTGCGCGACTTGCCGGCGGTGGCGCTGGAGCCGTGCGAGAAGCGGGCAGCGCGGGTGTCGTCGACCGCGCTTGTTCGGTATCGCAGCAATGATTACTCGGTGCCGACGCGGTACGGCTTTCAGGATGTCCTGGTGAAGGGCTTCGTGGATGAGGTGGTGATCCTGTGCGGTGGCAAGGAGATCGCCCGCCATCCGCGCTGCTACGCCCTGGGGGCATTCGTGGC
>CALQTN020000068.1 GCA_943333505.2 Asaia bogorensis
ATGGATTCCGCAGCGAATGGGGTGCAGAGGCCTATGCTGCCTTCAGGTCGATGGGAAGCACAGCGAAACTCACCGGACGATCCGTGCTCGATGCGACCCGAAATGCGTTATTCGGATACCCGTTGGTCGGGGTGGGGTGAGCAGTTACTTTGATGGCAAGGCACCAAATGCACCCACGCAGACCGCCTTTACGCTTTCCATGATTGGAGAGCTAGGAGCTTCCTGCGGAGTTGCGATATTTATGAGTGACTGTCGAATGGTATCCAAATAACGGCTCTCAAACGCTCGACGGAGACGTGCGGGGTTTTCATTCCATTGGCTACCTTCGGATCGCGGGCGACACAGTGACACTTCGGGGCTCGCTACAGCACCGTCGCCTGCGGTGAGGACATAAAGGTCGACCCGTTCATCAACAGCGGCGGCTTTCGCGATACCTTCGACCAATTGTGTGAGCCTTTGCATCTGAACCGGGGTGAATGGATCAGAGCGATCGACAAGGATCGCATGCACTGCACGAGGCCCATCGATCGGGCAACCGGACAGCTTGTCGTGCGGCACGACGGTCATATGCTGCCACACCATCAAGGCCACGACACCGACCAAAGCGACGATCGCGACGGCCGCCGCCGCGATCGGCAATGCGTTGCCGGTCCCAGACGATCGTTCACCCCGTCGGCGCCGCCGTTCTATCGGCATATCAAGATGCCTCCGCTGGCAGCATTGAAATAACGTTTTCAAACGCCGTCATTCCAGTGTAACGAAGTTTCTCCAACTCGCTCGTCAACTCAGCCGGGTTGGGTGGGGCGGGAGGGTCGAGCAGGAGAGCAATCACTGCAGGATGGGATGTGCCTTTGTCTGGGAATGCAAATATCGTCTGAAAGTGAACGGGTGCCGGCACTCTCCGCGCACTGACATTGGCACTCCGATATTCCGCCAGAAGTCTTCGCGCCGCCTGCTCAAGTTCCTACTCATGCGCTTCGAAGAGCGTAACATAACGAGCTCGACTTGCCAACGCCTGGGATCTTTGTTGAGCATAAGCTTGCATTTGGTCCATAGCGCGAGTCAAATCTGCAAGAAGTGCGTCGCGAATATCCGTTGCGTCCTCCAAAAGCGTCCTACGGGCTATCGCATGGGCTGCTTCGGCTGCAACTCTAAGTCGATAGACCGCGCCGTACCCGGGGTAAGGGTCGTCATTTCCGAAGAATTTCCATATGCTGAAGCACGCACAAGCTATGCCTAAGACAAACAACAAGAGCGAATCTATCCCCGTAAATTTGAACGGGTATTGCAATAAATCATCGAAAATATCATTAAGTTTAGGCAATACATCTGAGTCTGCCGATATATCACGGAACCTGGCGACGAAGAGATTGAGCAAAACAATAGAGATCATAAGACCTATCGCGAACATGCTAATTGGTATTTTGATGATAGCACTATGGTGATGCAGCATTCGCAGCACAACAAAACCGCCGACGATGCCGAAAATCCACACATTAATGACGGAGAGGCCAAGTGCGATACCCATTCCACCGACGAGGCCTTGGTCCGAGCCAGATGCAAGAAAGATGCCGTTGAGCGCGACCTCAAGGGCCGTAACGACGATCAACCATAGCCACATCCGCCCCCGCGCGGGAGGCACGCGTGGCGCACGGTTAAGTTCGTGTTCGCCACGGAAGCGTTCAAACTCAACGCGAGCGTCACGCGCAAGATTGCGTTTTTCTGCGACGTCGGTTTCAACGCCATGCGCAAGCGCTTTGAAGTCGGCCACTGCAGTATCGGTGTCCTGTCGCATTTTTGCGATATTCATATGGGTGTCGATCTGCGCCAGCGCCCCTTGAATCGCTCGAAGTTGTCCGGCCAGTTGCCCGACGCATCGATCTCGCTCTACCTTTATATCTGCAACCACATCAAGTTCCGCTGGTGCAGGGATTAATGCGTCCAAAGCAGGGAAGTCGTTGGCGCCGTCCTCACGTCCGCGCACGACAAGTTTCAGCCGCTTGCTTACTGCATCGATATCAACGGGCTGGAAGGGCGTCGCAATTAGCGACCTCGAAACCTGTTCAAACATTGCCCGACCACCCCCCCCATCGAGGTCTATTTTCGACCGGGGAGCGGTTGGCATCGAAGTCACAACTACTTATCGTCACGTTAAACTCCGATGACGCTGGCGTGGGCCTTACCATGGCGAGCTCTTGTCCGTCGCTGCACGCATCGGGCGCGCTTCGCGCGTTAGTCAAATCGCGCCCTCCTGAGACCATACACCGAATTCATATGTTTTCATCAATGGTACCTTGAGCATGGCTGCGATACTGGAGTGTTGCAAAATCAAACCGAAGGCCGTCCTGGTTCGCTACACCAAAGGCCGAGGCTCACGCGAGGGAATAGCGCAACGCAAATAGGGCTATCCGAGGAGGCACGCGAACGGCAACATTGAGGGATGAAGTTTTTTTGGTTCTTTTTGTTCACAAAAAGAACTCCTACCTGCTGCTTGCTTTGTCATCGTTGCTACTTGCACGCTCGCCGTCATCGACCCAATCTCCACCAAAGTCGAACTCTAACTGCCGGCCAGTTCAGCAAAAACTGCCATCATCCAATGCCGGGGCGGGGAAGCCGAACTGAATTTTCTTGACTCGGGCCATAGCGTTATATTATTTATCTTTCGTGAAAACCTTCATCACCATCCTCACTGACCTACGCGCCGCGATTGCGGGTCGGGCGGCGTGTGACCGGGCGATGACTGCCGTTTTGGTGCTGGTTTGGGGGCGGTTGGCGCGGGCGGCGGTGCGGTTGGAGCGGCTTTATGGGTTGTGGTTGGCGGGCAGGTTGCGGGCGCCGCGTAAGGCTGGGGTGCGGGCGAATTCGGCCGCGGTGACTGTGCGGGCGACGGTGCCGCGCGGGCTTGGGTGGCTCGCCGTTCAGGTTTGGGAGACGCGGGCTTATGGGTCGCAGTTGCAGCATTTGCTGGCTGATCCCGGGTTTGCGGCGTTTGTGGCGGCGGTGCCTCGGGCGGGGCGGGTGTTGCGGCCGGTGTTGCGGATGCTGACGGTTGATGCGCTGCCTGCGGTGCTGGCGCTGCCGGCGGCGGGGTTGGCGGGGGTTGGGCGGCGCAAGCGTGTGAAACCACCGGCGCCGCTGGTTTTGGCTTGGCCGCGCAAGGGGCTGCCGCAGGTGGCGAAGGGGGCGTGGTTTGAGGTGCCGGGGAAAAACTGGGGGTCGGGCAGGTGAGGTTTTGCTCGGCTTATTTGTTACGATATCGTAATTAACATGACAAAAATGCCTCGGTCGCGCGGGGGATCGGCGGCCACTGGGCGGTGACGCGGTTTGTTCACATTCCGGGCGGCGCTTTCGCTTGACAAGCCTCCCCTGTGGTCTGGCAAACTCCTGGCGTTCACAGGAGGCAGACCTGCCGCATCACGCTTCGCCCATGCGCCATTGACCCCGCCCATCTTGACCCATTGGTCCGGGGCAGCGATGTCTGCACCCTTATCCGCCCCAACGATGTGGGACGCGGCAAGGGACATGCGATGAACGAGACCAAGCGCCTGCATATGATCACCTATGGCTGCCAGATGAATGTCTATGACAGTGGCCGGATGGCTGATGTTTTGGCGCCGTTGGGGTATGTGCCGTCGGCGACGCCGGAGGACGCGGATATGGTGATCCTCAACACCTGCCATATTCGCGATCGTGCGGCGGAGAAGGTGTTTTCCGAGCTCGGCCGGCTGCGGGTGATGAAAGATGCGCGGGCTGAGGCGGGGCATAAAATGGTGCTCGCGGTGGCAGGCTGCGTGGCGCAGGCGGAGGGGGCGGAAATTCTGGCTCGCGCGCCTTATGTGGATATCGTGCTTGGGCCGCAAACCTATCATCGGTTGCCGGAAATGGTGGCGCGGGCGGCGCGGGCCGGGGGGGCGGTGATCGAAACCGATTTCCCGCCGGAGGATAAGTTCGATCATTTGCCGGAAGCGACGGCGCCGCAGGGCATCACCGCGTTTCTGACGATTCAGGAAGGCTGCGACAAATTCTGCTCGTTCTGCGTGGTGCCGTATACGCGGGGGGCGGAAATGAGCCGCCCGGTGGCCGCGATCCTGTCCGAGGCGCGTCGGCTGGTGGCGCAGGGCAGCCGGGAGATCACCTTGCTCGGCCAGAATGTCAACGCATGGCATGGGGTTGGCGCCGATGGCGAACCGGCCACGCTGGGCGTGTTGGTGCGGTTGCTGGCCAAACTGCCGGGGCTTGACCGTATTCGCTACACCACGTCGCATCCGCGCGACATGGATGACGATCTGATTGCCGCCCATGGCGAGGTGCCCGAACTGATGCCGTTCCTGCATCTGCCGGTGCAGTCGGGATCGGACCGGATTCTGGCGGCGATGAACCGGCGCCATACCGCGGCCGATTATATCGCATTGGTCGGCAAGCTGCGGGCCGCACGGCCGGACATCGCGTTATCGTCGGATTTCATCATCGGCCATCCCGGTGAGACGGAAGCGGATTTCGAGGCGACTTTGGCACTGATCCGGGCGGTGGGATTTGCCCAGGCGTTCAGCTTCAAATACTCGCCGCGTCCGGGCACGCCGGCTGCTGGCGCGCCGATGCAGGTTTCCGAAGCCGACAAGGATCGCCGGTTGCAAATCCTGCAAGCCCTGTTGCGGGAACAGCAGGCGGCGTTCAACCTGTCTGTTGAGGGCCAGATCATGCCGGTCCTGATTACCGGGATTGGCCGTCGGCCAGGCCAGATCGGCGGTCGTTCGCCCTGGTTGCAGCCGGTGCATCTCGACGGCCCGGCCGATTTGATCGGGCGTGAAATTCCGGTTCGTATAGTCACCGGCAAACCGGGCTCTCTCGCTGGAACCCTTATTGAGGAGTTAGTCCAAGCTTGACCCAAATTACCGGCGCTCCCGCGTCCCGCCCGTCGCAGGCCGATAGCCGCGCGGTGACCTTGCATTTCGACAACAACGCGCTGCTGGCGGTGTTGCTTGGCGACCATGACCGCCATCTGGTGCGATTGCAGCAAGGGCTTGGGGTGCGATTGTCGTGCCGGGGCAACCGGGTGGCGATTGCTGGGGACGCGGGCAGGGTCGAGCAGGCGCAGACCGCGTTGACCGATCTTTACCGCCGGATCGAACGCGGCGAGCCGATTGGCCCGAGCGATATCGACGCCGCCATCCGGATGAGTGATGCCGAAGACCCGCGTCTGCCGCTCTCCGATTTGCCGGCGATCCACACACGGCGCGGCGCCGTTGGGCCGCGCAGCCCCGGCCAGTCGCGCTACATGGATCTTCTGTCCAAGCACGAAATGGTATTCGGGATCGGTCCGGCCGGCACCGGCAAGACCTATCTCGCCGTCGCCCAGGCCGTCGCGATGCTGATTTCCGGCAAGGTTGATCGGATTGTCCTGTCGCGTCCGGCGGTTGAGGCCGGCGAACGGCTTGGGTTCCTGCCTGGTGATCTCAAGGAGAAGGTCGATCCCTATCTGCGCCCGCTCTATGACGCGCTCGCCGACATGCTGCCTGGCGATCAGGTCACCAAGCGGATGGAGCGGGGCGAGATCGAGGTTGCCCCGTTGGCCTTCATGCGCGGGCGGACGTTGGCGCACGCATTCGTTATCCTGGATGAAGCGCAGAACACCACTGCGGTGCAGATGAAGATGTTCCTGACCCGCATGGGTGAGGGTACCCGCATGGTGATCACCGGCGATTTGTCACAGATCGATTTGCCAAACGGCGTCAGATCCGGACTGCGGGATGCCCTCGACACACTCGAAGGTGTGCCCGGCATCGCCATCAACCGTTTCGATCGGGGGGACATCGTGCGCCACCCGCTGGTCGGACGCATCGTTGAAGCCTATGATGCCCGGGCGGCCGCCGAAAAAGAAACCAGCGCGCGCCGGTCGGACGCAACAGGCAGGTAAATGGACCCGAGTTCTTCTAGTTGCCCCACTTCGGTGGGGATCAGCGTTAGTGTCGAAGACCCAGGCTGGTATCGTCTGGTTCGTAACCCCGAAGCCGTTGCGCGTCGCGCGGCCGCCATCGCTGGTGGTGGCGCCAATATTCTTTTGGCCGACAACGCCACCGTGCGCCGGCTCAATGCCCGCCATCGCGGCCGCGACAAGCCCACCAATGTGCTGACGTTCGAACCAGGTGACATCATCCTGGCATCGGGGGTGGTGGCGGCGGAGGCCAAGCGCGAGGGTAAACGCCCGGGCGATCATCTCGCCCATCTGGTGATCCACGGCATGCTGCATCTGCAAGGCTACGACCATGATCGCGCCGGGGATGCGCGGGCGATGGAAATGCATGAAACCCGCTTGCTTGCCCGCCTTGGCGTGCCCAACCCGTGGCGCATCCGATGAGCGGCACCCGCGCTGGCATCATGGGCCGTATCCGCCATCACCTTGGTCGACGCACACCGGAACATAATTTACGCGACAGCATCGCCGAGCTGGTCCAGGAAGCTGAAGACACCCCGGATACCCCTGGTGAACTCCCCGATCTCGACCGCCAGGAACGCGCGCTGATCGCCAATGTCCTGCGTCTGCGCGGCATGTCGGCCGACGATGTGATGGTGCCGCGCGCCGATATCGTGGCGATGTCGGTCGAGGTCACCCTCGACCAGGCGCTCGAACAACTCCGCCGCGAAGGGCATTCCAGGCTGCCGGTCTACCGCGAAAGCCTCGATGACATTATCGGCATGGTCCATATCAAGGACGTTTATGCCTATGTCGGTCGCCCCGAGGCCTTCCAGCTCGAAGCCATTCTCCGCAAGCCCTTGTTGGTGGCGCCGCAAATTCCGGTGCTCGACCTTCTGCTGCAAATGCGACAGGCGCGGATGCACCTCGCATTGGTTGTCGATGAATATGGTGGCATCGACGGGTTGGTGACGATTGAGGACCTGGTGGAAGAAATCGTCGGCGACATCGCCGATGAACACGATGAAGTTGCCGGGCCGATGATCACCGAACGTGCGGACGGCACGCTTGACATTGATGCGCGCCTGCCGATCGAAGCCTTCGAGGAACGTATGGGCACCGTCCTGACCGAGGATGAGCGGGAGGCCGATATCGACACCATCGGCGGCCTGGTGTTCGCCCTTGCTGGCCGGGTGCCAACCCGCGGCGAAGTGCTGCGCCATCCGTCGGGGATCGAATTCCGGGTGCTCGACGCTGATGCAAGGCGGTTGCGGCGGTTGCGGGTGAAAAAGGCGCCGGCGCTGACCGAATAGCCGGGAATTCTGCACTTGCCCGATCAAAAGCTAGTTGCGACCATCAGATTATGTTGGTAAGAATGACATACTCATCAGGGGGGTCATCCATGCAAATCCAAACCCACGGCGTCGCTTGCACCTGCTGCCTGCCTGCGGGCTTTCCTGGCGCGCGCGGCGTATCGCGACGCACGGTAATTGCCGGCCTCGCGGCAGCCCCGCTGCTGATCCCTGGCGCAGTGGGTGCCGCCGACGGCGCGGTGTTCGATTCCATGCTGCTATCCTGCATCGATCCGCGCATGGTGACCCCGGTTGGCGACTACATGTTTGGCCGCGGCCTACGCGGCAAGTTCAGCCAGTTCGTTATCGCTGGTGCCGCAATTGGCGTCGTCGCGCCGCAATTCGCGTCCTGGCAGCCGGCGTTCTGGGATAATCTCGCGACATCCATCAAACTGCACAGCATTACCCGGCTAATCGCGATCAATCACCGCGATTGCGGCGCGGCCAAGATCGCCTATGGCGATGCGGCGGTGGCGACCAAGGCTGCCGAAACCGAAACCCATAAGACGGCGGCAACCGCCTTCCGCGCGGAAATGACCAAGCGCCAGCCGGCCATGAAGCTCGAAATCGGGCTGATGGCGCTTGATGGCAGCATCGAGATGTTTGCCTGATAAATCAACAAGGTGCGGTTCCTCCAGGAACCGCACCTTCGTCTGGATCAGACTAAACTGCCGGCGTCAGCGTCCACTCCGGCGCACCCGGCTCGCAAAAGAACGGCATCGCGTTCGCCGTCCGCACATTCGGCTCCAGCCCCATTTCCGCACGGAGCGCGCGGAACAAGGCGCCATGGGCTACCACCAGCACGGGTGCCGGCTTGGCCAATGCCCGGTTCACCGCCGCCACCGCACGGGCGCGCAGATCGATAAACGGTTCTGCATCCGGTGGGGTAAAATCGCCCGCCACCCAATCATTGAACCAGTCCGACATCGGCTGGCCTTCATGGCTGCCAAACGACACCTCGCGCAGGCCTTCATCGATCTCAACATCCAGTCCCAGCGGCGTGGCCGCAATCCGGGCCGTATCGAATGCCCGCGACAAAGGTGACGCCACGACGGTGATGATCCCGCGATTGCGCAGCATCAGCGCTGCGCGTTCGGCTTGGGCCAACCCATTGGCATTCAACGGGATATCGACATTTCCCTGGCTCAGGCCCTGGGCGTTCCAGTCAGTTTCGCCATGACGCAAAAACCAGAAGGCGCGGTGGATCAGCTTCATGCGGACAGGCCTTCGCTCGCCAGCATCCGCACCACCGAAGGGCGCGCCATCATCCGGGCGAAATGCGCGGCGCAGTTGGGCGGCAGGGTCATTTTCATCCGCGCCGCGCCCCAGAATTCGACGTAAAACAGCGCGGCATCGAAGATCGAGAAGCTTCCGCCAGCGTACTCACGCCCCGCCAGCGCCGCGTCGAGCACTTTGAAGCCGGCTGCGACCATCGCCCGGCCTTGTTCGCGGACGGTCTCGTAATCCGCCTCGTGCTGGGCGTATTTGCGCGGATTGAAGATGCGGGAAAACGCGTGCATGTGCTGGGTTGCGATCGAATATTCCATGATCTCCAGCCCGCGGGCAAGATCTTCGGGGTCTGACGGCAGCAGTCCTGCACCCGGATTGGTCAACGCCAGCCACAGCGCGATCGCCTGGAATTCGGTCAGCACGCTGCCATCATCGCGGATCAGCGCGGGGATTTTGGATTTCGGGTTCATTGCCACGTATTCGGGCTTGAGATGGGCACCCTCGGACAATTTCACCGCGATCAGTTCGAACGGCTTGCCGATTTCCTCCAACAGCAGATGGATGCCGATCGAGCAGGCGCCGGGCGCGTAGAACAGCTTGGTCATCGACTTTCCCTCCGTTGCGGTCAGTCCCAGAGTGAACTCACCGATTTCTCATTGCTTATCCGGTCCATCGCTTCCGCAATCAGCGGCGCGATCTGGATCTGGCGGATATTGCGGGCGTTCTTCACTGCCTCGGTCGCCATGATGCTGTCAGTCATGGTCAACATTTCGATCGGGCTGTCCGCGATCCGTTGCACCGCCTGTCCCGACAGCACGCCATGGGTGACGTACACGCTCGCCGATTTGGCACCGCGGGCGATCAGCGCCTTGGCGGCATTGACCAGGGTGCCGCCCGAATCGACGATATCATCGACCAGAATGCAGTCCCGGCCATCGACCTCGCCGATCACGTTCATGACTTCGGACATGCCGGCCTGTTCGCGGCGCTTGTCGATGATCGCCAGATCGCAGCCCAGTCGGGACGCGATGGCGCGCGCACGCAGCACGCCGCCAACATCGGGCGACACAATCATCACCGATCGTCCGGCATAGGTTTCCTCGATATGACGGCTGAACAAAGGTGCAGCGTACATGTTATCGACCGGAATATCGAAGAAGCCCTGGATCTGGGCCGCATGCAAATCCATCGTCAACACGCGATGGGCGCCGGCCTCGACAATCAGATTGGCGACCAGCTTGGCCGAAATCGGGGTGCGCGGCCCGGACTTACGGTCCTGGCGGGCATAGCCGAAATAGGGGATCACCGCGGTCACCCGCCGCGCGCTCGCCCGGCGCAGCGCATCGAGCGCGATCAGCAATTCCATCAGATGGTCATTGGCGGGATAGGATGTCGATTGTACCACAAAGACATCCTCGCCCCGGATGTTCTCATGGATTTCGACGAAAACCTCCATGTCGGCGAAGCGCCGCACGGTGGCCTTGGTCAGTTTCTGGCCAAGGGCGTCGGCAACCGCCTCGGCAAGCGGGCGGTTGCTATTGCAAGCGACAATCTTCATCAGGGCTTTAATCCGGCTGCGGCGGGCGGGTTCTAGCAACGGGATGGATGATTGTCCATGAACCGCCTGCAGCACGGCAGGATCACGGTTTTTTGCGGGTGCCGAGCCGGTTCAGGATCACATCGCGCACCCCGCCGGCGGCTTCCTCGGCGACCACGACGGCGATATCGACCCACAGACCGCTCAGCGTGTTCTTCGCCACCTGGTTCAACTGGGCGATCTTGCCAGCTTCTGCGCCCTTATCGTCCTGGATCACCCAAGTGATCTCGACGCTTTCCTGGCCCTTGGGCAACGGCCCGACCTTGACTGAACCGATCACGGTGAAGTCCGGCCGTTCGGGTTTTTCCAATACCACCAGGCCGAATTGCGGCAGTTCACGCCGCATTTGCCGAGCGAGAGATGTGTTGCCATCACCTGGCGCGCCGGTGACATCGGGCACGTATATCCGCGCTGGGCGATTGAGCAGGCTGGTCGGATCATCCTGCCGACGCCTGGCCTCAATCCCGGTCAGCGCGACGCCGAGCGCGGGGACAGTTGCGCTGACAATCCGGCCCAACGCGGCCGGGCTCTGACCAGTCCAGTCGGCCTCCGGCACCGCAGGGCCAGCAGTCCGGTTGCGCTCAGCGCCGCTCGGGTCGCGGATAATGTAGCTCGGCGTCACCATGCCGGACGCCATTTGGGCGGTGATCTCGACCACCCAGTCTCCGGGGCTTGCTGGTTGGGCGAAGGCCGGCACTTCCAGGGCGCGCAAGCCGATGGTCACGGCGGTGGCAAGCTGGGCAGCGCGCGTCGGGTCGAGCAGTGCGGCCTTCGGGGTCGGGATCGCAAGCCGCGCGGGTGGCGGGGCAACCAGCTGCGCCCCATCAACGCCCGCCGGGCCATCAAACGTACGCAGTTGGCCACCGCAACCGGCGAGCGCCAGCAGCGCCACAACCAGCGCGTTACGCCAGAACACAGGACACCAACATGGTCAGCAACAGCAGGATGGTGAAAAAATACATGTATTGCATGGGAACCGACATCACAGGGTGATCACCGAAATCTGATGCCCGATTGGCCCGGACTTGGCGAGGGTACGGCGGCGATGGCTGAAAAACCGCGCCTCGTCAGCCAGAGTGTCGAGGCCGAGTGCCGCCACCGTGCCAACCCCGGCATCGGTTAACCGACGCGCGCAATAGCCAGCAAGGTCGAACTGCCAGCGCCCGTCGCGGACGCCGTCAAGAAAGAATCGCGCATCGGCCGCGTCATGTTTCAGAACCGCATCGCGCAGGTCGGCCGCAACCTCATAGGAGGGCTGGCCGATGCACGGCCCGACTACGGCGGCAATGTTGGCAAGCGTCGCACCCAGGCCGCACATCGCGGCCAGCGTGGACTCCAGCACGCCACCCACCGCGCCGCGCCACCCGGCATGGGCGGCGCCGACGACGCCGGCGGTCCGATCGGCGAACAGCACCGGCGCGCAATCGGCGGTGACAATGCCCAGCGCAATTCCCCGCCGCGCGGTTACCGCCGCATCGGCGCGCGGTCCTTCGCCCGGTTTCCATGCGGTGGTGACGACGGCCGTCACGTCGCCATGCACCTGGCTCAGCCCCACCAGCATATCAGGCGCCGCGCCCAGCGCGCGGGCGGCGCGGGCGCGGTTTTCCAGGACATGCTCCGGCGCATCCAAGCCTGACAGCGAGCAATTGAGGCTGGCGAACGGCCCCGACGACACACCGCCGCGCCGGGTGAAGAACCCGTGCGGAACCGACAATTCTGGGCTGGCAACAAACTCGGCGGTCATGCGGTAAATCCTGGCGGCTCGGGCAAAGCAGGGTGGCTGATGCACAACGCCTTGAACAGCCGTCCCATCTGGTCCGGCTCCGCCAGACGGCGGGCGCCGTCGAGCATGGCCGCAGCATGGGCCGGTTGCAGCGTGCGGGCGAGCACGCCGGTGCGCTGGAACAGGCCAAGACGGGTCAGGAACAGGCCCTGCGCCAAAGGTCCGTGCACGGCGGCACCGGCGGCGGCACCGGCAAGAGCTTCGAAATCAACATGCGCGGTGAGGTCGGACAGGCCTGGACTGGCCAGCGGGTCAGCCTTGGTCCCGCCGTGCAGCGCTTGCAGGCTATCGCCGGGCGCGGATTTTTCCGGGCCGTAATCGATCAACAACGCCGCCCCGCCCTGCGCGGTGATCCGCCTGGCCAATTGGGCGACCAGGCTGGCGGCGGCGTCCCCAACCTCTACGACATCGCCGTCAGTCGCGGCGCCGGTATGGTTGGCGCGTTGCTCGACGAAGGCGCCATCGGCAACATATCGCTCCATCCAGCCATCGCCACGCCGGACGAATTGCCGGATCGGCAGCGCATCGAGAAACTCATTGGCCAGCAGGATCATCGGTCCATCCGGCAGGCTGTCGATCCGGTCATGGAACTGCGCCCCCGGCACCGCCGCCGCCTGCACCGCCCGTAACCGCGGCGAATTCTCCACCAGATGCACCCGCAACGCCGCCGCGAAATCCGGCATCATCCGCCGGATGGCCCGCAGCGCGTCGGCCATCAGGGTGCCGCGTCCCGGACCGCATTCGACCAGCAGCATCGGAGCGGGCTTGCCCATGCTTTGCCATACCACCGCCGCCCAGAGGCCGAGCAATTCACCGAACACCTGGGAAATTTCCGGCGCGGTGGTGAAATCGGCAAACGGGTCATGCGCGGCGTAGTACTCAGCGTTGGCCCGCGCCATGAAGTGGTCGAGCCGCTCCATTCAGCGCCACGCCCGCCGGATCAACCACAGCCCGACAGCCAGCATCGGCAGCGACAGCAACTGGCCCATGGTGGCGCCCGCGACCAAAAACCCGAGGAAAGCATCGGGCTCGCGGAAAAACTCACCGATAATCCGGGCGACCGCATAACCCGACAAGAATACGCCAGTAATCAACCCAGCCCGCGCCAGGATCGCGGTCCGGCGCGATAACACCCACACCATCAGCAACAGACAAAGCCCTTCGAGCAGCGCCTGATAAATCTGGCTCGGATGGCGCAAGATCGGCCCACCGCCAGGGAACATCATGCCCCAGGGCAGCCACTCTGGCGCCGCCCGGCCCCAAAGTTCGCCATTGATGAAGTTTGCGATCCGCCCCAACCCAAGTCCGATCGGCGCCACCACAGCAATCCGATCCGCAAAGCCCAGCAGCGAAATCCCCTCGCGCCGGCAAAACCACGTCGTCGCGATCGCGACGCCCAGCATGCCCCCATGGAACGCCATCCCACCCTGCCAAACCGCAAAAATCTTCCATGGTTCGGCCAAAAACGCGCCCGGCTGATAAAACACCACATAGCCCAGCCGCCCGCCAAGCACGACGCCGAGTGTCACCCAGGTCAGGAAATCATCGGCCTGCAAGGGGGTTGCCACCACCGGTTCACGCCGCACCAGCACCCGAAGCATCCGCCAGCCCAGCACCAGCCCGAAAATATAGGCCAGCGCATAATAGCGGATCAGCAGCGGCCCCAACTGGATCAGCACCGTCGGGTCAGGGAAAAGCTGGATTGTGAACATCGATGGTTGATCCCATATGCGCAGGGCGGACGAGGCGGTATAGGGCCGCCAGTGCGCGCGTGGAAGCGCCCAGCAGGAGCAAACCAATGGCCGATCGCCCTCGCATTTTCGACGACCTCGCCGGCATGGCGGGCGGCGCGATCTCAGCATTATCGGGCCTGCGCGAGGAAATCGAGGCCATGGTCCGGGCCCGCCTCGACGAAGCCGTGCGCCGGATGGAACTGGTGAAGAAGGACGAGTTCGAGGCCGTGGCCGAAATGGCCGCAACGGCCCGCGCCGGTCAGGACGCCGCCGAAGCCCGGATTGCAGCCCTGGAAGCCCGGATCGCAGCGCTCGAAACCGCGCGATAAGGACTTATCCTCAGATATTATGTGAACTTCGTGCTGCGGTGCGAGATACCCACTTGCGGTACGGTTGCCGCCATCGGTAGGCTAGGCGTCGTAGAGGTACGCGACCGCGACCACTATATCTCGTGGTGCGGCCCCGAACCGTGCCCTCTGGCCTTCCTCCGGTGTGGGAGACCCACTATGTCCGCGTTCGCAAGCATTGAACACGAAATTGCCGCCAATCCGCTCGACGTGATGGAGCAGATTGTCACCAACAATGATTGGGCCTTCGACCGCCGCAATGACAGCGAAATGGCTGCCGAGGCCCCAGGCCAATGGTGCGATTATGGGCTGTATTTCAGCTGGTCGCATGAAATTGCCGCGATGCATTTCACCTGCACCTTCGATCTGAAAGTCCCGGAACGTCGACGGGCGGCGCTCTACGAACTGCTGGCGCTGGCCAATGAGAAGCTGTGGATCGGCCATTTCGGCATGGATAGCGATGATGGTATGCCGCTGTTCCGCCATGCCGTGCTGCTGCGCGGCGCGCCTGGCGTGTCGGCGGAAAGCCTCGAAGACATGGTCGATATCGCCATCACCGAATGCGAGCGCTTCTATCCCGCGTTCCAATTCGTCCTGTGGGGCGGCAAAACCCCGGCTGAGGCGCTCGCCGCCGCCATGCTGGAATGCGTTGGCGAAGCATGACCCAAACGAAAATCCCGCCGATCCTGCTGGTCGGTTTCGGCAAGATGGGCGGCGCAATGCTGGCCGGCTGGCGTGAAGCCGGGCTGCTGGCGTCCATCGCGGTGGACCCGATGCGCCCGGCATCCCCCGGCCCTGAACTGACCGTTGTCGCCGATGCCAGCGAAATCCCAGATGATTTTGCCCCGGCCGCCGTTATCCTGGCGGTCAAGCCGCAATCGGCTGCTGAAACCCTCCCGCTGTACCGACGCTATGCCGACCGCGCGGTTTTCCTGTCCATCATGGCCGGGCGCACCATCGCAGGCATGGAAAAATTGCTGGGTGAGGCCGCCATCATCCGCGCCATGCCCAACACCCCCGCCGCCGTCCGCCAAGGCGTCACGGTCGGGTGCCCCAACGCCCGCGTGACCCCAGTGCAGCGCGCGCTCTGTGACCGGCTGTTATCGGCCATCGGCGCGGTGGCCTGGGTTGACGACGAAAACCTGCTTGATCCGGTTACAGCGGTATCCGGCAGCGGCCCGGCCTATGTGTTCCTGCTCGCCGAATTGATGGAAAAAGCAGCCATCGAGCAAGGCATTCCCGCCGATCTCGCCCGCCTGCTGGCGCGCCAGACGGTCAGCGGCTCCGGTGCGTTGCTCGCGGCAAGCCCCGAGGAAACCGCGCAGTTGCGGGTCAATGTCACCAGCCCGAAAGGCACGACCGAAGCAGCGCTCCAGGTGTTGATGGCGCCGGACGCCCTGCCGAAAGCGCTGTCAGCGGCCATCGCGGCCGCAACCCAGCGTTCACGGGATTTGGCCGGATAAGAAAATATCATGGGCCTTGGCGATCCCGGCGCGCTATCATGCCGCCATGGATGATACCGAATTTGACCGCGCCCTGATTTCTGCCGCCTTCGAGCGTGCCGCTACCGCCGGATGGCTCGGCCTGTCCATACCGGAAGCGGCCCGCGCGGCAGGGCTGGACCTCGCCCGGGCACGCGCCCGTATCCCGCATCGCTGCGCCCTGTTGCGTCGCTTCGGCACACTCGCCGATCAGGCGGCGTTGGCCGGCATCGGCGATGGCCCGGTCCGCGACCAGCTTTTCGACATCGTGATGCACCGCATCGACGTTCTGCAAGCCGATCGCGGCGGGGTGATCGCGTTGCTGCGCGCCCTGCCCTTCGATCCGGCGGCGGCCTTGGTGCTGGCGTCAGGCAGCCTTAACAGCATGTCCTGGCTGCTGCACGGCGCGGGCGTTGCAACCGGTGGCATCAAGGGCGCGCTGCGCAGCAAAGCCATGCTCGCGGTCTGGCTCTGGACCGTGCGCGCCTGGCAAGGCGACACATCCGAAGACCTTTCCGCCACCATGGCCGCCCTCGACCAGGCACTCACCCGCGCCGAACAGGCCGAAGCCAGTTTTGCCACCCGCACCCGCGTGAAACTCCCGGAAGGATCTTAAAATGGCCGATCAACCGTTCAACGCCGCGTTCGGACAAGCCCAGCAGCAGATGCAGAAAGCTGCCGAGGAATTCGGCCGTATGTTCCAGGCCGTGCCATCAATGCCCGACATGGGCGGTGCGATGGCGAGCTATCAGCGCAACCTCGACGCTTTGGCCCAGGCCAACCGCATCGCGATCGAAGGCGTCCAGGCAGTCATGCGGCGCCAGGCCGAAGTCGTGCAGCAGACAATGGCCGAGCTCGCCGAAACGGTGAAAACCCTGTCCGGCGCCGGCATCGCCAAGATCGATCCGGCCAAGAACGCCGAGGCCATCAAGGATGCCTATGCCAAAGCCGTCGCCCATTCGAAAGAACTGGCCGATCTGATGCAGCGCGCCAACACCGAGGCGACCGAAGTGCTGCATAAGCGCGTCAGCGCGGCGCTCGACGAAGCCAAAGCCCTCGCCGCCAGCAAGTAGGCTCTAACGCTTTGTTGGGTCGCGTGATTCAGACCTTCGGTGATTCCACCTGCGGTCATCACGCTCTAAAACCGTCCGAGCCGATAGGGTTTCGGATCAACCGCCGGCGTGTCGCCCATCACCATATCGGCCATCAGCTTGCCGGCCCCCGGCCCGATCCCGAAGCCATGCCCCGAGAACCCGGTTGCAAGGAAGAAGCCAGGCACATCGGGAACCTGGTCGATAATCGGCACCGCGTCGGGGGTGACATCCATCAGCCCGCCCCAGCGATAGGCTTCGCGCATATTGGCAAAGCCTGGGAAGGATTTCACCAGCGCGTCACGCGCCTCCTGGATAATCCCGTCATGTGGCACAGGATCGAGCACGCGGACGGTCTCGAAGGGTGAAACCTCATCAAGTCCCCAGCTTTTCGGGGTGCGCCACTCGGTCATGAAGCGCGGCCCCAGGCGCAGGCGCAATTCGCGCCAGGCGCTGCGGTAGGACCCGACAAACTTTGGCAACATGCGAAAACTGTCGGGGGTGATGTCGGTGATCGCGGCGTTGCGCCGGGCAATCGTGTAGCCGCCATCGGCGCGTTTGCGGAACGCATAGACATCGTTGCCCGCCGTGGTCTCGGGCAGGCCATCAAGCTTTTGCGTCGCAAACACGCTGCCCAGCACTTTGAGGATGGGCAGATCGACCTTGCCGATCCCAGCCGACGCCATGTTGCCGGTGAACAGCCGCGACCAGGCACCGCCGGCCAAAACCACGGTTTCGCAATCGATCCGGCCCCGTTCGGTCACCACGCCATTGATCCGGCCAGCCTTGGTTTCGACACCGCGCACCGCACAATTGGTGAACACACGGCCACCCGCGGCCTGGATGGCGCGGGCAATCGCCGGGGCGGCCTTTTGCGGCTCGGCACGCCCATCGCTCGGGGTGTGGAGCGCGCCGGCGAAGGGGCGGGCGGCGCCGGGCAGGACTGCGGCAATGTCGTCTGGCCCCAGCACCTTGGACGAAACCTGAAACTGGCGGGCGCCTTCGAGCCAGGCTTCCTGCTGTTCGAGTTCCTTCTTGGTCTCACACAGATAAACAATGCCACATTGTTTGAAGCCGGTATCGCCACCGACCATTTCGTTCATCTGGCGCCACCAGCGCAGACTTTCGAGCCCGAGCGGGATTTCCGCCATGTCGCGGCCCATGACCCGGGTCCAGCCCCAGTTGCGGCCGGATTGTTCCGCGCCGATCTGGCCCTTTTCGCACAACACGACGGGTACGCCCTTACGGGCGAGAAACAACGCCGTCGACGTGCCGATAATGCCGCCGCCGATCACGACAACCGAGGTTCTCGCGGGCAGTTCGGTATCGCTCCGAACCGGATCGAGCGGCGGCAGCATCGTCCTTACGCCGGTCCGACTTTGAACACGCAGAGCTTGTTGCCGTCGAGGTCGCGGAAATACGCGCCATAGAACCCGTTCGGGTTCGGCCCGCGCACGCCCGGCGCGCCCTCGTCCTTGCCGCCCGCCTTGATGGCTGCGGCATACATGGCATCGACCACGGAGCGGCTCGGCGCCGACAGCGCGATCATGGTGCCGTTGCCGAAAGTGGCGGTGCCGCCGTCATGCGGTTTGCCAACGGCGAGCATCGGCTGGCCGGGGCCGGCGGAAAAGAAGGTGCGGTTTTCGCCGCTGATGGCGGCCAACGGCGCGCCGCCCAGCATGGCGAGCAGCGGGGTGTAGAAATTGGTCGCGGCGGCGGGGTTGTTGGTGCCGACCATGGTGTAGCCAATCATTGGAATGCTCCTCGGGTTGCTGTTCGGCGAAACATCAGCGCTGGCTGGTTATGTGTCAAATAGCGCGGATCAGCTACGTAGCGCTGGACGAACCGGGTCGCCACGCCGCATAGTTTCGGCAACCAATCCGGCGTACCCGGTTGGGAATTGGGGGGCCAGGCGAGAGGAAACAAAAAATGCCCGATCACACACCGCCCGCGATGCGTTCGCCGCTCCCCTTCGCCGACAAGGTGAACATCATCGCCACCGACGAACCGTTTCGCTGGCTGGCGGCAGGTTGGCGCGATTTCCGCGCCGCCGGGATGATCAGCGTCGGGCACGGGTTGATTTTCGTCGCCAGCGGTTTCGTGCTGACCTTCGGGCTTGAACGTGCCGGGCTGGTCTATCTCATCGGGCCGCTGATCGCCGGTTTCATGCTGGTTGGGCCGGCGCTCACCGTGGGGTTCTATGCCATCAGCCGGGAGTTGGAGGCCGGGCGTCCACCCAATATCGCCACCACCCTGCTGGCATGGCGCGGCAATCCGGGCGCGCTGATCGGGCTTGGGCTGATGCAGGTGCTGTTCCTGATCGTCTGGATGCGCTTCGCGGTGCTGATTTTCGCCCTGTGCTTCCCGTCGACCACGCTCGACACCCAGGCACTGCTCAACGCCGCCCTGTTCACCAGCGATGGATGGACCTTCCTGGCCATCGGCAGCGTGGTGGGCGCCGGGATGGCGATGCTGGCCTTTGCCTTCGGCGCGTTCTCGCTGCCGCTGCTGCTGGATCGGCGGGTCGGGCTGGTCGAGGCCGTGGTCACCAGCGCGGTGGCGGTGGTGATCAACGCCCGTGCCATGGCGGTGTGGGGTGGCCTGATCGTGCTGTTCACCGCGGCAGGGCTGGCGGCTGGTTATGTCGGGCTGGCGGTGACGCTGCCGCTGGTGGGCCATGCGACATGGCATGCGTATCGGGCGGCACTGCGGGCGTAGGGGCGGCAACAGTCAGACGCGGCGGCCGTCCACCACCGCATGGTGGGATGCATCGCGTGCGGCGCGATGGGTCATATCGGGCTTCTCCTGGCGGGCAGGCCACGCCCCTTTATCACCGAGCCGTCGCCAAACTTCGCGCGCAGCGTATCGATTGCGCCCTGCGCCGCAATCCGCTTGGCCGCCCCGGGATCGGCAAGGTCGGGGCGGTCAGCATCTTCCAGCGGCGCGAGCGTTGTCGCACCGATGCCGATCAGGCGGAAGGCGGTGCCGTCGATTTCACGCGCCAGCAGCACCCGGGCGGCATCGAACAGGGTGTCGGGCAGCACCGATGGTTGCGGCAGGCGCTGGCTGCGGGTGCGGCTGGCAAAGCCAGAGGTTTTCAGCTTCAGCACCACGCCGACGGCGGCGAAGCCTTCCGCGCGCAGGCGGCGGCCGAGTTTTTCCGACAGGTGCCAGAGTTCGCGCTCCAGCGGTTCGGCGGTCAACAGGTCGGTGTTAAAGGTGGTTTCGGCACTGATCGATTTGGTTTCGCGGGCGGGATTGATGGCGCGGGCATCCTCGCCACGGGCGCGCTTGACCAGCGATGGCCCATCATCGCCGAAGCGGCGGCGCGCCTCGCGATCGTCAAAGCCCTGCAACTGGCCGATTTTGGTGATACCCATCGCGTCGAGCTTTTTGGCGAATGCCGGCCCGATCCCTGGCAGCAGCCGCACCGGCTCGGGGGACAGCATCGCGGCGGCCTCGGCCCCGATCACGGTAAAGCCGCGTGGCTTGTCGCGGCCGGCGGCGATCTTGGCCATCAGGCGATTGGCGGCAAGGCCGATGGAGACAGTGACGCCGACCTGCGCTTCGACCTTGCGGGCGAAGGCCATCAGCACCGCGGCCGGTGGCGCGCCGTGCAAGGCCTCGGTGCCGGCAAGATCGAGCGTCGCCTCATCGATCGAGAGCGGTTGGACCAGCGGCGTGAGTTCCATCATCAGCGCACGGATCTGGCGCGATGCGGCGGTGTATTTGGCGAAATCCGGCTTGATCACCACCGCATCGGGGCAGGCTTTCAGCGCCTGATACATCGGCATCGCGCTGCGCACCCCGTAGATGCGGGCGACGTAGCAACAGGTGCTGACCACGCCACGGCTGCCGGTGCCGCCGACGATTACGGGACGCGAGGCCAGGTCCGGCCGGTCGCGCTTTTCGACGCTGGCATAGAACGCGTCGCAATCGACATGGGCGATGGCGAGGCTGGTCAGTTCGGCATGCCGCGCAATTCTGCGGCCGCCGCAACTGGGGCACGAAACGGCATCGCCGGGATCGGACCCACAATCGCGGCACAGCGCCTTCATCCCGGCGCGGGCCACAGCCAGGCGGCACCGCGCACCCCGGAACTGTCCCCGTGCGTGTTGCGCACGATCGGGGTGTGCACGAAGTCCGAGAAGACGTAGCCGGCCATCAGCTTGGGCAGCTCGGCATAGAGATGGTCGAGGTTGGACAGCCCGCCGCCGAGCACGATCACATCCGGGTCGAGGATATTGACCACCACCGCGAGGCCGCGTGCCAGCCGATCCGCATGGCGGTCAAGCGCCAGCTTTGCCCGCGCATCACCTGCGATGGCACGGGCAACAACGCCATGGGCATCGCGCGCATCCGGCCCATCGCACGACATGGCGAGGCCGGGACCGGAGACATAAGTTTCCATGCAGTTGCGATGCCCGCACCAGCACAGCGTGCCCGGCCGTTCATCATCCTGGGGCCAGGGCAACGGCGTGTGGCCCCATTCGCCGGTGATATGGTGCCGCCCACGCAGCACTTTGCCATTGATCACCACCCCGCCGCCGCAGCCAGTGCCGATGATCACCCCGAACACACAATTGGCCCCGGCGCCCGCGCCATCGACCGCTTCGGACAGCGCGAAACAATTGGCATCGTTTTCCACCCGGACCTCGCGCCCGAGCAATTCCGAAATATCGCGGTCGAATTTATGGCCGTTGAGCGCGATCGAATTTGCGTTCTTCACCAACCCGGTCGCCGGGCTGATCACGCCGGGAATGCCGATCCCGACGCTGCCACGCCCGCCGAGTTTGGTTTCAGTTTCGCCCACCAGATCGGCGATGGCACGCACGGTTGCATCATAGCCGGCGGGCGTCGGCACCCGGTGGCGCAGTTGCGGCGTATTATCGCCAGACATCGCCGCGATCTCGATCTTGGTGCCGCCAAGGTCAACGCCGAGCCGGAAGTCATAGGATGGGGTTTGCATGGGCGCAGTTTGCCTGTCTGTGCCGTCTTGCTCAAGCATGGCGTGGCGGGGCACACTATAAGCATGAGCGAAACCCTGTTGGACGTGAAGGGCATGAACTGCCCGCTGCCGGTGTTGCGCGCCAATCGGGCGCTGCGCAATGTTGAGCCGGGCGAGAAGTTACGTGTGCTGGCAACCGACCGTGCAGCCGTTGCCGATTTCCACGCGTTCTGCCGGGAAACCGGCCATCAATTGCTGACCTGGAGCGAGGAGGGCGGCGTGCTGCAATTTGTCATCCGCAAAAAGCCGGCATGACTACCGCCTTGTTCACCCATCCGGCCTGCCTCGCCCATCATGTCGGGGATTGGCACCCGGAATGCCCGGACCGGCTGCGCTACGTGCTGCGCGCCCTCGAAGCCGAGGAATTCGTCCCGTTGCTGCGGGAACTGGCGCCGCTCGCGACGCATGAGCAGCTCGAACGTGTGCATCCGGCCGACTACGTGGCAGCGATCCTGGCAATCACCCCAACCGATCGCGGGCCAGTAATGCTGGACGCCGATACCGGCATGAGCGCGGGCAGCGCCGAAGCCGCATTGCGATCGGCAGGCGGCGCGATCGCGGCGGTCGATGCGGTGATGGAAGGCTGGGCGCGCAACGCCTTTGTCGCCACCCGCCCGCCTGGCCATCACGCCGAAGCCGGCCAGGCGATGGGGTTCTGCCTGTTCGCAAATGCCGCAATCGCCGCCCGCCACGCCCAGGCGCGCTGGGGGTTGACCCGGATCGCGGTGGTCGATTTCGACGTCCATCACGGCAATGGCACCCAGGCAATTTTCGAGGCCGACCCGACTTTGTTCTACGGATCGAGCCATCAGTTTCCCTGCTACCCCGGCACCGGATCGCCGAGCGAAACCGGGGTTGGCAATGTGGTCAATGTCGGGCTGCCGCCAGGGTCGGACGGGATGGTGTTTCGCGGCGCGTGGCAAGATATTTTGTTGCCGGCGCTCGACGCATTCGCGCCGGAACTGCTGATTGTGTCCGCCGGTTTTGACGCCCACATCGCCGACCCGCTGGCGCAGTTGCGGGTGCGCACCCCGGACTTCACCTGGCTGACCCAGCACCTGCTTGCCGTCGCCGAACGGCACTGCAACGGTCGGCTGGTTTCGGTATTGGAAGGTGGTTACGACCTTGACGCGCTGGCCGACGCATCCGCGGCCCATGTCCGGGCACTGATGCTCTAAGGAAAGGGTTATGGGTGACCACCAGCGCCGGCACATGGGCTGACCTATGGCGGTCCGGCCTGTTTGGCCGCTTCGTGCTGCTGTGCCTTGGGGTCTGGCTCCACGCGGCAGACAGTCTGGTGACGGCAACCATCGTCCCCGCGATCATCGAGGATATCGGCGGCATTGCCTATGTCGGCTGGACCATCGCGCTTTATCAGATCGGTGCGTTGGTTGCCGGCGCGGCGACGGCAGTGCTGTGCCAGCGCGCCGGGATCAAGCGCGTGCTGTCGGTGGCGTCGTTGCTCTATGGGGTGGGCTGCGCGCTGGCGGCGATGGCGCCGACTATGCCGATCCTGCTCGCCGCGCGCCTGGTGCAAGGGATCGGCGGCGGCACGCTGATCGCGCTGACCTACGTTGCCATCC
>CALQTN020000069.1 GCA_943333505.2 Asaia bogorensis
GCGGCGGTAGTGGAGGCGCGGATCGGGCCAGGATTTGATGGCGGCTTCCTCGGCGGTGCCATCGCTGCTGTCGGACAGGATGAAGACGGCAAATTGCGCGCCATGCCCGGTCGCATCGAGTGCCGCCAGCAAGGCGCGCAAGGGCGGCAAGACGATGTCCATTGGCTCATTGCGGATGGTGACGGCCAAGGCGACGCGGGTGGTGATCGGCCCGGCGTTGATGTCGCCGGTCACTGGCAAAACCGCGCGCGGCGGGTTGCGGGCCAGCATCAGCGCGGCGAAACCCAGCAGCGCATTGCCGACGCATATCCCGAGCCATGGCACCACCCCGGCAAAACAGAACAGGATCAGCGTCTTGACGATCGTCCAGCCGCCGGGCGCGAGCACGTTCACCATCAATGCCAGCAGCCCCAGGGCGGTGACGACAAGGATCGCGAAAAACAGGATGCGTATCATCCCATCATCATGCCAGCCTCTGGCCCGTCGTGCGATGGCGGGTTAAGTCATGGCCATGCGCCCCATTATCGCCATCATCCTGCCACCGCGCGAAGGCTTTGCAGCCGCGGCCGTGGGCGCCGTCGGGTTGCTGGTCCGCCGCCATGTTCAGGCCTGCCCGGAATTTGGCTCGGTGGTGTTTGGCCTGCCGCAGACCCACCCGTTCCCTGCGGTCGATTTCCGCGCCGTCCGCCCGAGCTGGTTTCCCGGCACTGCCACGCGCCGTTATGCCGGTGGGGTGGCGCGGGCACTGCGCGTGCTGCAACCCAACATGATCGAGGTGCATAACCGGCCGGACGTTGCGCTGTTTCTCGCCGGGCGATTTCCCACGATCCCGGTGGCGCTGTTTCTGCATAACGACCCGCAGGGCATGCGCGGCGCGCGAACCGGGGCCGAGCGGCAGCGCCTGATCGACCGGCTCGCCGGGATCATCCCGGTTTCGGCCTATATCGCCGGCCGCATGCCGCCGAGTGACAAAATTATGGTGTTGCCCAACTGCCTGGATCTGGCCGCCATTCCCGCCTCCCCGCCCGAGCGCGACATGACCATCCTGTTCGCCGGCCGGGTGGTCGCCGACAAGGGTGCGGATTGTTTTGTCGCTGCCTGCGCCCGCGCCTTGCCGTTGCTGCCAGGTTGGCGGGCGGAGATGATCGGCGCCGACCGGTTTCGCGCCGACAGCCCGGACACGCCGTTTCTGCGCAGTTTGCGCCCCGCAGCCGAGGCCGCCGGCATCGCCATGCTGGGATATCGCCCGCACGCGGATGTGCTGGCAGCGATGGCGCGCGCTGCGATCGTTGTTGTGCCAAGCCGCTGGCCGGAACCGTTTGGCCTGACCGCACTCGAAGCCTTGGCCTGCGGGGCGACCTTGCTCTACGCGCCCAATGGCGGCCTCCCCGAGGTTGCCGGCGATGCAGGGATTGCCATTGACCCGGAAAATATCGACGGCATGGCCGCCACTTTGGTGCGGGCCGCCGCCAATCCCGCCCCCTGCCCGGCCCGCGCCGCCCGCTTCGGCCTCGGTCCCGTAGGTGCCGCGCTTGGGACGCTGCGCCGACAAACATTGGACGCATGGTCGCGCGGACGTTCCACCCCTATATAGGGCGCAAAGCAGCGACTGGAGCCCATCATGGCCGATACCGACCTCGTCCCCGTAACCGTGCTGACCGGCTATCTCGGCGCGGGCAAAACCACCTTGCTCAACCGTATCCTCACCGAACAGCATGGCCGCAAATACGCGGTCATCATCAATGAGTTCGGTGAGCTCGGCGTCGATAACGACCTGGTGGTCGATACCGACGAAGAAGTCTTCGAGATGAATAACGGCTGCATCTGCTGCACCGTGCGCGGCGATCTGATCCGCATTGTCGGCGGGCTGATGAAGCGGCGCGACAAGTTCGACGGCATCATCATTGAAACCACCGGCCTCGCCAATCCGGCGCCGGTTGCCCAGACGTTTTTCGTCGATGACACGGTCCGCGCCAAAACCAAACTCGATGCCATCATCACCGTGGTTGATGCGCTGAACCTGCCGGCGCGGTTGGTTGATAGCCACGAGGCCGCCGACCAGATCGCCTTTGCCGACGTGATCGTGCTCAACAAGACCGATTTGGTGACGCCGGAACAATTAGTGGCGGTCGAGGTGCAAATTCGTAAGATCAACAAATTCGCCCGCATTCATCACGCGCAGAAATCCAACGTGCCGATCACCGAATTGCTGAACCAGGGCGCGTTCGACCTCAACCGGGTGCTGGCGCATACGCCGGACTTTCTGACCGATGACGAGCACGAACATAATGACGACATCGCGTCGATGAGCTTCGAGGCGGAAAAGCCGCTCGATCCCGAGCGCTTCAACGCCTGGATCGGGGCGCTGCTCGCTGAAAAAGGCGCAGACATGCTGCGTACAAAGGGGATTCTGGCCTACGAGGGCGATGATCGCCGCTTCGCCTTCCAAGCCGTTCACATGATCGCCGACGGCGATTTCATCGGCGCATGGAAAGACGGCGACCCGCGCACCAGCCGCCTGGTGTTCATCGGCCGCAACCTCAACCGCCCGCAACTGCGGCGCGGCTTTGAGTCGTGCCAAGCTTCATGAGCGCCACCGTCAATCCCGACAACATCCTGCAAACCCGCGGCGTGCAGCGCGGGCTGGATGCGTATGTCGTGTCTGCCGCCTTTAATCGTGAGGGCGCATGCGCCTTTGCCACTGGCGATGGCCGCATTCTGATTGCCCGCAAAGGGGTGGCAGAATGGCAGGAGATCGCGGCCCATGATGGCGCTGTATTGTCGCTCGCCGTCGATCTGTCCGGCGGCTGGCTCAGCGGTGGCGATGATGGCCGGTTTCTACGGATTGCGGCCGATGGTGCGATCACCGAATTGGCCAGCTACGGGATGAAATGGGTCGAGCATGTCGCCGCAGCCCCGGATGGCAAATCCGGTGTGGTGGTCTGCACCGTGGGCAAATTCGTGCATGTGTTCTCTGCTGACGGCAAGATGCTGAAATCGCTGGAACATCCGTCATCGGTGACCGGGATTGCGTTTGATCTGAAAGGCAAGCGGCTCGCGGCATCGCATTATAACGGCGCGAGCGTGTGGTTTGTGACGTCCAAAAGCGACAACCCCAAGCGGCTTGAATGGAAGGGCAGCCACACCGGCGTTGCCATGCACCCCGAGGCCGAGGCCGTGGTAACTGCGATGCAGGAGAATTCGCTGCATGGCTGGCGCCTCGCTGAGACCCAGCACATGCGGATGACCGGCTACCCGAGCAAGACCACCGCAATCGGCTTCACCAAGAACGGCAAGTGGCTGGCATCGTCCGGCGCTGATTCCATCGTGCTGTGGCCGTTCTTTGGCGGCGGCCCGATGGGCAAGGCGCCAACCGAGCTTGCCGGTGGCGACGACATCATCTGCACCATGATCGCGGTGCATCCGTTGAGCGAAGTGGTGGCGGCAGGCTTTGCCGATGGCATGGTGGTGGTCGCCGATATCAGTTCGTCGCGCATCCTGCCGGTGGCCGATAGCGGGCGTGGCCCGATTTCGGCGCTGGCGTGGAATGATAACGGGACCTTGCTGGGGATCGGGACCGAGACCGGATTCGCAGCCGTGGTAGATTTTTCCAAGAAATAGGAGCCGATATGCAGATGATCGAAGCGCGCGGAATGCGCATGCCCAAACTCGGCCTCGGCACATGGCGGCTGAAGGGCGAGGAATGCACGACCGCCGTGCTCGGCGCGCTGGATCGTGGCTATCGCCATATCGATACGGCGCAGATGTATGCCAATGAGGACGCGGTGGGCGAGGCGTTGGCCAACACCCCCGTCAAACGCGGCGACATCCATCTGACCACCAAGGTCTGGCACGAAAATCTGGCGCCGGACCGGATGCGGGCGGCGATGGATAACAGCCTGAAGCAATTGCGGGTCGATTATGTCGATCTCTATCTGATCCACTGGCCGTCGCCGACGATGGACCTTGCCGCGTCGCTCGGCCAGTTGGTGAAATTCCAGGAACAGGGCCTGGCGCGCCATATTGGCGTGTCGAACTTCCCCAGCGCGATGCTGCGGGAAGCGGTTGAAGTGATTGGCGCGCCAATTGTGTGCAATCAGGTCGAATACCATGTGCTGCGTGACCAGACCGCGGTGCTGGCGATGCTGCGCAAGCACGGCATGGCGCTGACCGCCTATTGCCCACTGGCCCAGGGGCGCCTCGCTGACCATCCGGTCCTGGACGAGATCGCACGCAAGCATAGCGTAACCCCGGCGCAGGTTGCATTGAACTGGCTGCTTGCCCAGGACAATGTCGCCGCGATCCCCAAGGCTGGCCGGGCTGAAAGCCAACAGGCCAACCTCGATGCGATGAAGTTTGCGCTTGATGATGCAGACCGGGCGGCGATTGCGGCGCTGCCGAAGACCGAGCGGTTTGTTAATCCGGCGACCGGGCCGAAATGGGATGACGTGCCTGGTTAAGTAAGAACCTTCTTTTTTTGAAAACAAAGAAGCAAAAAAACTTTCTGACGTTGTTGCCGCTGGCTTGGGTCCCTCCGCAGATCCGCGCCAACGGCAACATGTTTTGTTGGCCACGAAAACAGTCTTATCCTGCCGCAACCTCGCGCAGATAGTCTGCCTGCCGCGCCACCATCGCTCCATCGAGATCCAAGCTCACCCGTGCGGCCGCCTGCACACGCCCAATCTCCAGCGCCTGCTGATCGCGCGCCAACGCCCCGGTAACACTGGCCGCATGGCGCCGATGCACGTTCAGCGGTGCCGCCACCCAGGCAATATGCCCGTCGCTATGGGCCAGAAGCTCGACGTAAAGCCGCCAGTCACCCGCCATACGCAGGTCATTCAGGTCCGCCCGACACCGATCCAAGGCGGCCAGCAGCGCGCTCCTGCGCCAAAGCACCGCGCTCGCGTTCAAAATCAGGTTACGCTCGGCGAGATAGGTTCGGGCGAATTCCCGCGCCGGCATGATCGCATCGCGGGCGAGGCCTGGTGCGCCCGCTTCGGCGTAGTAGTCCTGGTAGCTTGGCCATACAGCGCCACCATCGGCATCGATACTGCGGCTGTCGCAGATCACCATGTCGATGTCGGGGGCGGCGGTAAGGCGACTGGTCAACGTCGTCAGGAAGCTTGGGTCGGCTTCATCATCGGCCTCGGCGATCCAGACGAAATCACCCACTGCCATTTCCACCCCACGGCGCCACTGGCGAAACACTGAACCCGAGTTGCGGGCGCTCACCACCAGCTTGATGTCACGGCCCCAATCAGTCGCGATTTGCGCGGCGACGGCGGCGCTTCTGTCGGTGGAGGCATCGTCGAGCACGATCACTTCTACCACCGGGTTGGTTTGCGCGAAAATCGAGGCCAGCCGTGCCGGCATGTAGCTGGCATAGTTATAGCTCGGCACCACAACCGACACCCTGCCAAGATCGGGTATCAGAGTGGTCAACAAATATTCAGTATAGCGATCGAAATTGAAATGCCGTCGGGCGATGGCAGCCAGGCGGCCACGATCCGCCGCAAGCCCGGGCTGGCGCAATATCAGCAACAACTGCCGTGCCATCGCCTCGCAATCGGCCATCGGCACCACCTGCCCGGCCTCAAGCTGCTCAAGCATTTTGGGAATACCGCCCGACCCGACGAAAGCAAGGCTCGCTAATCCGGCGGACATCGCTTCGAGCACCACACTGGGGAACGGGTCTTCGCGGGAGGTGAGCGCAAAGACGTCGGAGGCGCTGAACCAATCGCCGGAATCGGATTGATGGCCTGGCAGCAGGAAGGTACCAGTGGCAATTGCTGCGGCAATCTCGCCTGCCAGATGCGCCCGGAGCGCGGGGTCGATATCGCCGATCCAGCAGAACACCACCTGCTTGTCACGCCGCCGGGCGGCGCGCCAGACCTGAAGGAACAGGTCAAAGCCCTTGCGCAAATCGGCATAGCCGGCACCGAGAACCATTCTGGCATCGGCCGCAATGCCGAGCCTGGTGCGCAATCTGGTGCGGGCCCGGGTGGTGAAACTATTGGCACGATAGCAGCCTTGCGGTGCAATCAGGCTGCGGGCCGGATCGAGGTCAACCAGCCGTGCAGTGCCATCGCGAACCGCCTCGGCAGCAAACACTATTTTGGTTGCCTCGCGGACGGCCGCGGCAAGCGCGGGTTGCAGGCCGTGGGCCTCGATCATCCCCGCCAGTTCATGCACCAGAAATATGCTCGGGATACCCGCCAGTTGCAGCCCCACGACAGCCCTGGCGGAGGCCGCAGAATTGACGATGGCATGCGTCACCCCGCGTGCCGCCGCACCGGCCAGGAAACCGTCCAATGCGACTGCATCGCCGAGTACGGTGGTCGGGGCGATGGCCGCATACTCCGCACGTAATTTTCCATCGCCCAGCAACAAAACCTCGAGCCGCACGCCCATCCGCCGCTGCAACTGCCGCGCCAGATGCAGGAGCAGCATCTGGGCACCTGCCGGGAACCCATCATGGCCGATCAGCAACAGGCCCGGCGCGGTCGCGGATACCGAGGTAACCGCCCGGCTGGTGGCGTTGAGAAAGGCGGCACCGAAATGAACATCGGGTTCGAGATAGGCGCCCTCGGCCCACTCGTTCCACGCGTTCACAGCGACAATCGTCTCGCCAAAAAATCGGTTTTCCTGCGCACGGGCAATCAGCGCACCAAGCCAGGCGCCGTATTTTGCCGGCGTCGCGCCATGTATAACCAGCCCGGCGCCTTGCCGGCGTGCGTCATTATCCCAGCCTGGCACTAATGTTTTGATTTGCGGAAAGGCCGGCACTGGCTCTGCGAGCGACGCCACCACAACATCGTCATAGGCATAGACCTGCGCGCTGGCCCCGGGGTCGAAATAGGACAGAGACGGGTTCTGCAGCGCCAGCCCGCCGATCACTTTATGCGGCGGAAATTCGATCGCACCATCGAAGCCAAAATCACGCGGATCGGTCGCATTGAAGCTTTGCGACATCAACAGGATCGGGTCCTCGCCGTGCCGATCATGGAACAAGCGCCGCCAGCGCGCCACGGTCACGATCGTGTCGGGGATCAACGCGGGACGATAAACCATCAGCACCGGTCGCCCGACCAGCCGGATATAGCGCGGATCACGGAAATGTCGGGCGAAGCAATCGACCAGCGCCGGCTCGTCCGCATCGTGCCAGTCCTGCGAAATCAGCACCGATTGGTCGGAACCATCCCAGCGTCGGGTCCAGTTTTCATTCGCCCACATCAGGCAGAACGGGAAATCCAGACTAGGATCAGCCAGCATCGCCTCGATCGGCCGTTCAAGCAGGCGGCGCCCGTTGAACCAGTAGAAATAATGCACAAATCCGAACAGCCCGCCGTCGCGCGCCATGGCGATCTGACGCCGCATGGTTTCGCTGTCATCGAGCGAGTAGTGCCCGAGGTCACGTGGGATGCGCGGCTGATAGTGACCGGCAAAGCGCGGCATGCCGCGGGCAATCGCGGTCCATTCGGTGAAGCCCCGGCCCCACCATTCGTCATTCTCGGCGATCGCATGGAATTGCGGAAGATAATAGGCCAGCAGCTTGGCCTGGCGCCGCACACTGCGTGGCAGCGGCTGGAACGCCTCAAAATATGGCCCTGCTCTGGCATTCGTGCGTTGGGTTGCGAACACACCGGTTTCAGCGTCCGACGGCATCGGATGCACAGTCAGAACGTTGCGGACCCGTCGATAATGCAAGAGCGGGTTTTCATCGATCGCGCCATCGAGGTAGCGGCGCTGATAGTAGCAGGTATCGAAGCCGGCAGACGGATTGCGCCCCTCGCGATAGCCCCACAGCAAAAAATGCTCGAACGGATCGACGCCGGCAGCCGAGATATCGGGGTAGGCGGCAAGATAATAGACCGGATCGAACTCCGGCAGTGGGCTCGTCGTGCCGCTGAAACGCAGAAGCAGGAAGTGTCGCAACAAAGTTTCGCCAGGATCGGCCTGATGCAGGGTTCGATACCAGCAAAGATCGAAAAACGGCGCGGGTGCCCTGCCACCTGCCTCACCGGAACGAATATAATGCAGTAACGGATTGACCCCGCTGCGTTGCATGTCAGGATTTTCCCGCAAATACCAATCGGTGACAAAATAGGGATTGGGCCGGCGCCCTTCCTTTATGCCATGCAGGCAGAAATGGGTCATTGGATCGTGTCCGACCAGATCACGATAGGTGGCGAGATACCATTCGGCGTCGAACAGACCGCTGGCTTCCATCGCGACGCGGTCGGCATCGTCGTGCATGCTCAAATTATCGGCGACCGACCAGCCGTCGCCACCGTGCAGGCCGCGCGTTGGCATTTCGTTCACGAAACGCTCTCCCGGATCTGCGTCATCTGATGTCCTTTGTGCCTGCGATCAAGACTATGGCGGCACAGTAAGCAAAGCGACGATCGGGTAAATTCAAAAACGGCGGATCGCGGGGCTTTGATGCAACCGTCACGGCATTATCGCAACCGGTATGACGCTTGTTGCCAGGGGCGAGACTGGCACCACAGATGGAACGCTGGCACGATGCGGCATCGCCAGGAGATCATCATGGATTATCGCAATCTCGGCCGCAGCGGCCTCAAAGTCTCGCCTTTGTGTCTTGGGGCAATGATGTTCGGTGGCCCGACGGATGAGCCGACTTCGCGCCGGATCATTGATCGCGCCCGCGACCAGGGGGTGAATTTCATCGATACCGCCGATGCCTATAATGACGGGCGATCGGAGGAAATCACCGGGCGGGCGATTGCCGCCAACCGCGACTGGTGGGTGCTGGCAACCAAGATCGCCAATCCGACCCTGCCAGGCCCGAACGGGCGCGGCCTGTCGCGGCGCTACATGATCGGGGCCGTCGAGCGCAGCCTCAAGCGCCTTGGCACGGATAGCATCGACGTGCTTTATCTGCACAAGGAGGACCACGCGACGCCGATCTCGGAAGTGGTCCACGGCCTGGCCGACCTCATCCGTGCCGGCAAGCTGCGGCATTTCGGCCTGTCCAACCATCGCGCCTGGCGCATCGCGGAGTTCTGCCGGCTATGTGACGAGGCCGGGATCGACCGCCCGGTGGTGAGCCAGCCGCTCTATAACGCGCTCAACCGGATGATCGAGGTCGAGCATCTGCCGGCCTGCGCGCATTTCGGGCTTGGGGTGTTTCCCTATTCGCCGCTGGCGCGCGGGGTGATGACCGGCAAATACCAGCCCGATATGCCGCCGCAGGAGGGTACCCGGGCCGGACGACAGGATAAAAGAATGATCGAAACCGAGTGGCGGCCTGAAAGCCTGACGATCGCGGCGGACATCGCCGCGCACGCCGCCGCACGGGGGATCACCGCGAGCCAGTTCGCCATGGCCTGGGTGCTCAACAATCCCCTGGTCACCGGCGCGATTGCCGGGCCGCGCACCGAGGCGCAGTGGGAGGATTATGTCGCGAGCCTGAAGGTGACGCTGACCGCCGCGGATGAAGCGCTGGTGGATCGCCTCGTCGTGCCTGGGCATCCTTCAACGCCGGGTTATAACGACCCGGCTTATCCGGTTGAAGGCCGGCCGGTTTAGATCATCATCCGTTCAATCGGCTTCGATTGGACGGATAAAGATGATCTAGGGCGAGGGAGGGGTAAAATCTTCGCGGGTCTCGGGCATCCAGGCCAGGATCGTGGTGAAGGCCGCCAATCCTGCGACAGCGAGGGCCAGGAATGCGGTGGATGGTCCCATCCGGTCCGCCAACCAGCCGGCCAGCGGGTTGCCGAGCACCGCACCAATGCCACCGACCAGCGCCACCATGCCCATCGCGAGATTGAAGCGGCCGGTGCGGTGGGTGATGTCGGCGACGACCAGCGGGATCATCACCCCGAAAGCCGCGCCGGTAATACCGTCGAGCGCCTGCCACGCCACCATCAGATACGGGCTGCCATCGGTGGCGAACAGGATTGCCCGCAACGGCATGGCGCCGAAGCCAAGCAACAGCACCAGCCGACGACCATGGGTTTCGGCCAGCCGGCCAAAAGACGGAGACAGGGCCGCCACCAGAGCCTGCGGCACGATGATCGCGATGGCGACGATGAGGTCGGTATGCCAGCCGACGAGAGGCGCCCAACCATTAACGGCAATCGGCAGCAAGGCTGAATTGCCGAGTTGAAACAATGCCATCGCCCCGGCGAACACTAGCAGGCTGCGGTTGCGCGCCAATGCCAGCCACCGCGTCGGCGGCGACGGCTGCGCGTGGCGCGGCATGACGGCGCGATGGGCGGTTCGCCTCGGGGCATCCGCCAAGTCAACGCCCTTGATCCCCCTGAGCGCCAGCAGCGCGACCCCGCCGATCAGCGCCGCCGCATACAGGATCGCCTGATGCGACAATGCGCCGATCAGCCCCATGCTGCCGGCCGCCGCCATGCTGCCAAATGCTGCGAAGCGGGCATTGTCGCCAAAGCGCTCCCCCAAGGCATCATGGCGGGTTAACGCAAGGGTTATCGCCGCAATCGCCGGGATCAGCACCGCCGAGGCGATGCCCTGCGCAATCTGGGCGGCCAACACGGGCCCGTGCGCGGGAAAGCGCGCAATCACAAACGCCGACCCGGCAATGGCCAGCACGCAGGCCGCAACCACAATGCGTTTGTGCAATACGGCATCCACCAGCGCGCCACCGGGAATTTGCGTCGCAATGGCAGCCGCGGTTGCCAGGCTCAGGGCAAAGCCGACCTCACTATGGCTCCACCCATTGGTGCCAAGATAGACCGGCAGAAAGGCACCGAGCGCGGTTTGCATCCCGGCAACCGCCAGGTTCAAGCCACTTAGCGATGCCATACTGCGATCAACCACCCTGCACCCCCAGGCGCCGAGTGTACTCCCATAAGCCGGCGTATGACAGGTTAGCCGATTTTAGAGCATGATGACCGCTGATAGGCGCGGTCCCCATGCTCTAACTCTTTGTTGGGTCGCGTGGCCAGACCTCCGTGTGATTCCACCTACGGTCATCACGCTCTAAAATTACGGCTGCGGAAATCCATCACGAACGACTTTGCCGGCTGCCATTGGATGTCGCGGCGTTTGGCGGTGAAATTGGCGGTTTCATGCAGGATGATCAGCGCGGGGTCGTCGGTTTCGGCGATGGTCATGATGCGTCGGATCGCCGCCTGCCGCGCGGCCATATCGGTGGACGCTTCGAGGATCGCCACCTGTGACTCGGCCTCAGCGTTTTTCCAGAAGCCATTGACCGGCATATCGCCCTTGACGCCAAAATTGCCGGGGATGAAGGAGACCGGATCGTTGAAGAAGGCAGTCATGGAGTTGTCGTTGATGCCACGCGGCACATTGGTGGCCAGCACCTGCCCCCAGTTTTCCTTGATTTCGAGCTGCACGTTCAACCCGACCGCGCGCCACATCTCTACCAGCACCTGCGCGGTGGCGGTCTGGTTGGTGTAGTAGTTATTGACCAGCCGGTATGGGATCGGCGCGCCATTATAGCCCGCTTCCTGCAGCAGCACGCGGGCGCGGGCCGGATCGTAGCTCGGGGACACGTGGTCGGCGATGTACATCGGACCGAAAAACGGATACTGGCTGCCACGTGGCACCCGTGATCGGCCACCCCAGATGGTCTCGACAATCGCCGCCCGATCAACCGCCAGCGACATTGCCAACCGCACCCGCTTGTCGGCGAGCGCCGGGAAGTGGGTGTCGAAGTTCAGCACCCGCATATTGGTGATCAGGCCGCCCGTGACCTCGAATTTGGGGGTCTTGTCGATCCCATCGATCTGGTCGGGCGTGATGTCGCAGGCGAAATCATACTGACCCGAAAGCAAGCCGTTGATACGACTGGATAGTTCTGGAACTTCGATGAAGCGCAGCTGCCGGATTGGCGGTTTGCCGCCCCAGTAATCATCGAACGCATCGAGGATCAGGCGGTTTTCCGCAACATATTCCGCGACCTTGTAGGGCCCGGTGCCGACCGGCTTGCGGGCCCAGTCGAACCAACTTGCCGCCTCGCGGTGTTGGCGGGCGTTGACGATGCTGCCGACCCGCATGGAAATGCGTCCGAGCAGGGTCACATCGGGGGTCTTGTTAATGAAACGGATCGTGTGGGGGTCGATAATCTCGATCCGTTCGATCGCTGGAAAAGCAGTCGCTGCCCCGGCCCGAACTTTTGCCGGTGCCCATTTCGGGTCGCGTGGCGCGCCGGCCACCGCCGCAAGCTCGGCATCCGTGCCGAACATCCGCTCGCCGAAGGTGAACGCGACATCTTGGGCGGTCAGCGTGTCGCCATTGTGGAATTTTACCCCTTGCCGGAGTTTGAATTCCACCGTGCGACCATCGATCTGAGACCATGCTTCGGCGAGACCCGGGCGTAGCGACAAATCGCCGGTCCAGTCAGTATCGATCAGCGGTTCGTGGTAGGAATTATAGTGCCGCGTGCCGACATTCGAGGCTTCATTGATGATGCACAGCGTGTTTGAGTTCGCGATGCGCTGCACCGCAATGGTGATGACCGGCCGGGGGTCGGCCTGGGCACTGGCGATGCGGGGCAAAATGGCGGCGGCGCCGATCAGGGCGGCGCGGCGGGTCAGGTTGGTCATCGGGACGGGCTCCGGGAGGACGAATAATGCCCCGATAGCAGCCCGGAATTTCAATCGCGCGACTGGGCGATTGCAGACAGGTGACAGTGTCAGAAAACCCGGTCATCCCTGGTTTCTACCAAGGATGACCGGGCTATTGATGCGATATCAGGCCGTCGCGCCGGGCGCTTCGGCAGCGCGGCGGGATTGCCAAAGGGCCAGGAAGTCGATCGGTTGCATCAGCACTGGCGGGAAGCCACCGTCGCGGGTGACATCGGCGAGGATGTTGCGGGCGAACGGAAACAGCAGACGCGGGCATTCGACGAGCAGGATGGGTTCAATCGTCTCGGCGGGGATGCCGTCCAAGGTGAACACACCGGCATAGGCGAGTTCGACCACGAACACCTTGGCGGCCGGTTCGGCGCCATTGGTCGGGGCTGATGGGTCCACGGCGTCGGCGCGGATGGCCAGAACAACCTCGAACACGTCCTGTCCGTCGGTGATGCGGCGGGCCTGGACGTCGAGGTTGAGATCGACGCGCGGCGCGGCGCGCAAGGTGGTGAAAATCGCCGGTGCGCCGGGAACTTCAAAGGACAGGTCTTTGATATATTGGATATTGATGACCAGCGGCGCCGGCGGTGTGGGCTGCGGGGCAGATTGGGTAGCAGACATAAACGGTCTCCCTCGGAAACGTTAAATTCGGCGCGCCTCATGGCACACGGTCAGTCGGTCGGCAATGGGCGGCGATCAGGAGCCGCCGAGGCCACGTAGTTCGCGCGCCCGTTCGAGCACCTTGTTTTCCAGTTCGGTCGCCACTGTCGGGTTCACCGCGGCATCGACCCACTGCCCGCCCTGGTTCACTTGCCGGAAGATTGAAACTTTCACCCCATCGGCACGCAGTTGGCGGCCGAGGATATAGGCGGTGGCCTTGAAGCGTTCGCCCTGGGCGGATGGCGGCTGATACCAGTCGGTGATCACCACGCCGCCAAACGGATCAGCCGAGGTGAGCGGCATGAAGGACAGCGTGTCGAGGGTGCCGCGCCACAGATAGGCGTTGACCCCGAGGCCGGCGCCACCCGTACCGGCACCATCGTTCTGGCCGCTGCTTTTGCCGCCGCTGCCAGTGTTGAACAACGATCCGTCGCCCTGGTATTTGCCGAGCGCACCTTTGAAACGCGAGTCGTTATATTCGTCTTCGCGCACCGGCGTCGATTTCCCGCAGCCAGTGAGCGCAACGACCATGGCAATTCCGACCATAGCGGCAACGCGCACGCCAAATTTGCCGGTCGATTGGGGTGCAGCCATTCAGCGATCTCCTGAGGACGATAATCCGACTGCGAAGCGGCCGGCGGGGCTTGGACATCATGGCCAGGGCAGGATGTCAACAGTGCGGCAATATCGCGCGATATTTGTCATACAAAGAACCCTCACCCCGGCGCTCTCCCCGAGGGAGAGGACGAAGGGTGAGGCGAAAAAAAACCGGATCGCAGCGAACTGCGATCCGGCTTCTTTATGATCCGATGATCAGACTTTTCCAGTCCGCGCCCCGTAGGACACGATCCGGAAAGGGCTTACCACTGGAATACGTTGGTCACGATAAGGCCCTGGGACTTGGTGTTGTTGCCCGCGGTGCCCTTGGCGGCGGTGTAGAAGTTGTAGCCGGTCTGCTTGCGGCCACCATAGATGTAGCTCACATTCAGAGTGGCGCCCGGAGCCCAGCCGTAAGAAACGGCGGCCACTGCACCGACTTCCTTGCGCTTACCGAACGTGCCGACACCCGCGAAGTCTTCAGCATACGCACCCGGCGTCAGGCTCTGCATCACCGAGGCGGTGAAGCCCCACGCGCCGGTGACATAAGACGTGCCGACAATGAACGAGGTCGTGTTGCCCTTGCCCTTGGCGACAGCGATCAGGTTGTTCGAGCCGTTCGGGTTGATCGCGCCGGTCACGATGTGACCACCGACAGCGAAGCCGCCATAGGTGAGCATCATGCCAGCGTCAAACGCGAGCGGGTTTTTGTAGCCGTACTGAGCTGCACCCGAAGTGGTCAGGCCGGTGAGGCCGCCATTCTTGATGGTGCTGGCAGCAGCGACGCCGCCTTCGACGACAACGCCAACCGGGCCCATCGCGCCGGCATAACGTGCCGCTGCGGTGACCAGGTTACGCGAGCGACGCAGATCGTCTTTGCCAGCGATGAAGGTGCCAACGGACGAGGTCGTGGTGCGCGGATCGCCAACGCCACCAGTGGCGGTCTGCGGATAGCCAACGCCATTGGCCGACGGCTGGAAGCCGACGCCGAAGTCAAACCCGTTCCAACGCGGCGACAGGTAGACCAGCTTCGGGTTGGCATAGCTGCCCGAGTTTTCAGCGAACGGCCAGTTGAGGTAGGTCGACGTGTGGCCGAGGGCACCGAAATCGCCGTTCCAGCTGGTGTCACCAATGGCTTCGAACGTGCCGGTCATCAGCAGGGCGATGGGATCATCGCTGCCGCCAAAGCGGAACGTGCCCCAGCTGCCGGCGACGAAGCCGACTGCGCGCTGCACTTTGAACGTCGCGCCGCCGGTGTTGCCCGAAGCGGTTGCGCCGCCGGCATTGTGGCGTGATTCAATGTAGGCGCCGTAGGTCAGGCCCTGGGCGGTGGTGCCCTGGAAGCCCCAGTACAGGCGAGCGGCAACGCCGAGCGCGTAGGGGGAGGACTGGCCGCTGATCTTGTCGGCGCTGTCGGAGATGATCGCGGCGTCAAAATACAGACGTCCACGAACATAGGCCTGCACGGTGCCGGGCATGTTGACCTGCGACGGAGCGCCCGACGGGCCATAGACGCCGTAGAGGCCCGGAGGGGCGCCGGCGATCAGCGGGTTGACGGCGGCGGTCTGGGCGACGGCAGCGCCGGCCAGGCCGACGAGCGTCAGGGCGGTGGAAGCCGCCAAGATGGATTTACGCATTGCATTCTCCTCATATCGCCGGAATTCCCGGCTGATGTCTTTAGGCCCCGTCCCGTTACCGGGGCAGCCAGACCTAGACAGAGTATTGCCGCCAGTTTCTGCAGCCTGCAATGGTGAACGCGTCTGGTTTATGGTATTTCCGAAACACTGTGGCATAAATAACACAGTTTTGGTTCACGCCAGGGCGCCGATTGCCCCCACGGCAGGACAGAACCGCGGCAGGCGGCGTGCGGTCGCCCCATCAATCCCGCCCAACGCCGCGACGCCGCCGCCACCGGCCATCGCCGCCCAGCGCACGACGCCGAGGCCCGCCGCACCGGCATGGCTGGCGGTGGCGAAAACCGGCGACAGAAACACCAGAGTCGCGCCGGCGCGCTGTGCCCGCCGCAGTTCCACTCTATTATGGGCGGAACTGGTGACCAGCCCGCCGCGACCAGGGCCAATCCCGCGCCGCAAATGCACCCCGGCGCCAAGCGCTGCGGCGAGGCGCCAGTTGCCGGCCACCACCAGCGCGTTGCGACGCGCGCGACAGATACGGGCCAGGTCGCGCCCAAGTGCCGCGTCGTCGTGGCGGAACACCACCCCACACAAGCCGCGCGGCAAGGCCGCGACCGCCGCGCGGGGATCGGGCAGGCGCTGCGGATCGGTGAACAGCCACAGCACCGGCATGCGCGATGGTGATTGTCGCGCCTTGACGGCGCGCGCCCAACATAGAAGCCTAGCGTCCATGACCGACCTTGCTGTTGCCCCATCCGACTATAGCCATGTTCCCGCCGGCCTGCGCGCGGTGCGCGACCGGATCGACGCCGCCTGCATTGCAGCCGGCCGTGCGGCCGATGCGGTGACGCTGGTGGCAGTGTCCAAAACCCATCCGGTCGAGGCGGTGATCGCCGCCCTCGCCGCCGGGCAAACCGTGTTCGGTGAGAACCGGGTGCAGGAAGCCGCGACCAAATTCCCCGGTTTGCGCGAAGCCCATCCGCTTTTGCGATTGCACATCATCGGTGGGCTGCAAACCAATAAGGCGCGTGACGCGGTACGCATCGCCGATATGATCGATGTGCTGGACCGGCCCAAACTGGCGGACGCGATTGCCGACGCGATCCAGCGCGAAGGCCGGTCGCCGGATTTGCTGATCCAGGTCAATGTCGGGGACGAAGCGCAAAAGGCCGGCATCCCGACAGCTGAGGCAGATGGCTTCATTACCGCCTGCCAGGCGCGCTTCGATGGCAGGCTGGTCGGGTTGATGTGCATCCCGCCGGCCGATGGCGATCCGGCGCCGCATTTCGCCTGGCTCGCGGCCTGCGCCGCCCGGCATGGGCTCGGGGTGCTGTCGATGGGAATGTCGGGCGATTTCGAAATCGCCATCGCCCACGGCGCGACCCATGTGCGGGTCGGCACTGCAATTTTCGGCAGGCGCGACTAGCTTGCCGGCCCGCGGGCGCGGGCGTATTGGGGCGCTGGTCGTTTCCGGAGCTACATATGAACTCCCCAGCCATGATTGCTGACCGCGCGCCCAGTCTGCGGGCGGCGGCGGTGCTCGGTGCACTCGGCGTTGTCTACGGCGATATTGGCACCAGCCCGCTTTATGCGTTCAAGGCGAGCCTGGACCATTTCAAGAAAACCGGCGTGACCTCGGCCGAAGTGCTCGGGGTGCTGTCGCTGATCTTCTGGTCGCTGATTTTGGTGGTCACCATTAAATACGTGCTGCTGGTGATGCGCGCCGATAACCGCGGCGAGGGCGGGATTCTGTCGCTGATGGTGCTGGCCCAGCGCGGGGTTTCGAATGAGCGTGGACGCAAGATTCTCGCCCTGGTCGGCATTGCCGGCGCGTGTTTGTTTTTTGGTGACGGCATCATCACCCCGGCGATTTCGGTGCTGTCGGCGCTGGAGGGGATGGAAGTCATCTCCCCCCGTCTGGCTGAATATGTGTTGCCGCTGGCCGGCGTTATCATTGTTCTGCTGTTCGCCGCCCAGTCACGCGGCACTGCGAGCATTGGGACTTTATTCGGCCCCATTATGGCGCTGTGGTTCCTCAGCATTGCCATTCTTGGCATTGTTGAAATCGTGCAGCGCCCATATGTATTGCTCGCACTGTCCCCAACCTACGGTATCAGCTTGATGATACAGTATAAATGGGCAGCCTTCATCGCGATGGGCTCGGTTGTACTGGTGGTCACTGGGGCCGAAGCGCTCTATACCGACATGGGGCATTTTGGGCGCGGACCAATACGCGCCGCCTGGCTGTGGTTCGTGCTGCCGTCACTGGCGTTGAATTACTTCGGCCAAGGCGCCTTGGTGCTGTCGGATCCGGCGGCGATCGAAAGCCCGTTCTTTCTGCTCTGCCCGCCGATGTTACGGGTTCCAATGGTGCTGCTGGCCACGGCGGCGACGGTGATCGCAAGCCAGGCCGGCATATCGGGCGCCTATTCGATGACGCGGCAATGTATGCAGCTCGGGTTTTTGCCGCGCATGACGGTCAAACACACCAGCGCCACCGAAGAAGGCCAGATCTACGTGCCCCAGGTCACCACCGCGATGCTGATTGGGGTGTTGCTGCTGGTGTTCAGCTTCAGAACCTCCGGCTCCCTGGCCGCCGCTTACGGTATTGCAGTGACCGGAACCTTCATCTGCACCGCTACTCTGGCGGTGGTGGTGTTCCGCCGCCAATATCGCTGGTCGCGTCTGGCAACGGCCTGTGTGTTCGGGACGGCAGTCCTTATCGACGCGGTATTTTTTACCGCCAACGCCCTGAAAATCCCCGATGGCGGCTACGTGCCGCTGGTGCTTGGCATCGGCTTGCTGGCGATGATGACAAGCTGGCATCGCGGGCGGGAATTGCTGCTGGCGCGCTGGCGGGCGGATAGCTTGCGGCTGGACAGTTTCCTGGCCCGGCTACCGCAATCGCGCACCGTGCGGGTGCCCGGCATGGGGATTTTCATGACCGGCAACCCCGATTTCGTGCCGGCAGCGCTGCTGCATAACCTCAAGCACAACAAAGTCCTGCATGAACGGGTGCTGTTCGTGACTGTGCAGAACGACGACGTGCCAGAAGTGCCGCAGGCCGAGCGCAGCGCGGTCACCGAGCTTTCGCCCGGCATCCACCGCGTGGTGGTGCGCTATGGCTTCATGGAAAGCCCGAACCTGCCGCGCGATCTGGCGGAATTGCGCCCGCTCGGCGTCGATGTTGATCCGATGCAGGCGAGCTATTTCCTTGGCCGCGAAACCCTGGTGCCGGATACCGTGCCGCAAATGCCACTATGGCGGCTATGGCTGTTCCTGGTGCTGGCGCGCAATTCGGTTTCAGCAACCGAGTTCTTCCGCATCCCGAGCGACCGGGTGGTGGAGCTTGGGGTGCGGGTGGCGATTTAGTTTATCAGCTCAGGTGATCGCCGTTACGTAGCAAGCGGTAACGGTGATCGATTTCGGCAGCACGGTGCCGAGAAAGCTCGAATTGGTCCACAGATCTTGGTTGAGCCACAGGTTCGAGGTGATCGCCACCTTGACATAATGCCCAGGTGCGCTGGCGCAGGTGGTGGCGGTGGTGACCGTAACATTGCTGGCAGTGATGGCAGTTGATGTGCTGCCCAGGAAGCGTTTGGACGTGGTGACCGCGAAGGCGGCACCGGTGTTCGCGCCGGTGCACGCGGTCGACCCGATACCGAGGCAGCGCGCGGTGATGGCGAGCGAAATGACCACCGCTGCCTCAATCGCCACGGTGCCACGGCGATCGCGGATCATTGCAGCAGCACTGTGGCTGTTTCGCTAAGGGTGGTGGCGACAATCTTGCTGAGATTGGGGGCAATCGGGGTGTAGGCGTAACGCCCGGTTATCACGACATAGGTTCCGGGAACCAACTGGTTCGTCGCGCAGGGGGTGCCGCAGGTCGCCACGGCCAGCGTCACCGGATACGCGCTGGGGCAGTAGCACGCCGGCCCATTGACGGTTGATGTGGCGGAAAGACCCGCGGTCGCCGCAACATTTGTCACCACGTTCTGCAAATTCGCCGCCGTAACATTGGCGCCCGACATCGTGGCGAACTGCGCGGACGCCGATACTGCCTCTGCCAGGGTTATCCGCGCGCGCAGCAAATTGCCGACATCGACCATGACGGCGAACAGCCCAAGCATGACCGGCGCACAGATGGCGAATTCGAGGGCCGCGGAGCCCGCCCGACCCGATCCCGCTATCTTTTTCCAGGGGATCGCCATTCCCGCCACCTATCGCAGAAGCTTGGCATTGACGGTGTTGCCGCCTGGATTAACCACGTTCAACACGCCCATTGCCGGGCAGCCGACGTTGGTCATGGTAGGGCTGCCGGATATCGTAATAATATTGGCAATGATTTCAAAGCAGCCATTGGTGCCGTTGGATGACGGGCTGCCAGTAATATTCACGTTGGTTCCTGGAAAATACAGCAACCCGGTCAACGTCATGGCGGCAGAACCTGTCCATTTCGCCAGATTGTTCGAGCTATTGGTGATATTGCTGGCGAATAACACCCCAGGTATTGACCCGCCTGACGCTGTGGACGGCGTAGGGGCTGACAGCGTTATCGTTGGCGAACCGGAAACCGAGAGCGTCGAGCCATTGATAAAAGTGACATTCGATCCTGTCACGACTGGTGATCCGGCAATCGACATCTGGCCTTTGATGACATAAAGACCTGATTGTAATACGACGATTGGGGAACTGGTTATACTGAGACTGTTGTAGATTCCCGGGCTCAGGGTATTAGTCCCCGACCCGCTAATTGAGACATTTCCCCGGTTTACCAGGGTTGTTCCATTCACCACCGTAATCCCGTTGGTTGTCAAAGCTAAAGTTGAGATCATATTGGAATTGGAGGCATAGGGGTCACTGAGGTTTAGGCTGGTATCCGGCACCTGCGCGCCAATCAGCGTTGCGCTGCTACCGACAAAGATGTCGCTTTTGGCATAGGCTGTTCCGACATTGACATACGCTGACCCGCTGATCGATATATCTTCATTAGATACAATTGAGCAACCGTTCATACGGACCGACCCTGAGCCGGACACGATAATGTCTGGGGTGGTCGCGCTCAGTTGACCAAGGGTAAGAATGCAGGGCTGCTGGAAGGTGGTGATGGTTCCTGTAGAATCTGCGGTAGCAGAAGTAGTAACCATCTTAGAAGATGATGAAAAAACCTTCGAAAATGTTGGTTGTATCGATTTTTGTATTGTAACAGCGACCGATGCATTATTTCCATTGGCAATCGCGTTAGCGACCACAACGGTAATGGTATTGTTCACGAGTGTATTTGTGCCAGCGGTCCAGGTACGCGTTCCTGTGCCAGCAGCACCATTGGCTTCGGCGACATCAGCCGCGACCCCCGCCGCCAATTGTGCATTCTGCCCGGTGCCGAAGAACCGCGCCCCGGCAGTAGCGGAAGCATCTGCGGCGCGCTGCAATTGCTGGTTCGCAACCACCCATTCGGTCACGTCCACGCCAAGTCCAAGTCCCATTGCAATAACCGGCGTGGTGACCGCCACCCACATTGCCACCACACCGCGCCGATCGCGGATAAAGCTGGAACGACCTCGGGAAGCGGCGATTGGTTTTAACATACGCCACGTATTGCGCATCGCAGTCGGATTGTCAGCCTGTCCTGATGGCCTAGTCCGAACGGATGAGGGATGGCATCCGCTTCATCCCTTTACCCGATACGGCTTAATCCATCAGGCCGACTATTCAATCCTTTGGTAACCATCGAGTGTCCGCCTTGTCATTCTCAAGGAGGATATCCTATGCGTCTGTTGATCGTCGGGTCCCTTGCCGCCACCACCGTTGCCGCTACCACACGTTTCAGTGCGGTGCGCGCAACCATCGAACAAGTACACACCGGCGAAGACGCTTTGCATCTAGCGCGGCACGACAGTTTCGATGCTGTTATTTTTGATATCACGCTGTCGGACATGACAGGGGTGCAGCTGATCCGCAAACTACGTGACGCACGCTGCATAACGCCCGCCATCGCCATTGCGCGGAATATACTGGGTGCCGAGCGCGCCAAGCTGCTCGATCTTGGCGCGGACGATGTGATCGCCCAGACAGCGGATGGCGAGGAGGTTGCCGCCCGCATCCGGGCGGTGGTGCGGCGGGTCGCAGGCCATACACAGTCGGCATTGCGCTGGGGGCCCTTGGCGTTGCATCTGGAGCGCCGGGAGTTATCGGTCAATGGCGAGGCGCTGCATCTGTCGCCAAACGAGTTCCGGGTTTTGCAAGTTCTGCTGCTGCGCAAAGGAAACTTGGTTCGCAAGGCGGCATTGCTCGACGCACTCTATTCCGATCCTGACGATTCCGAGATCAAATCAATCGACGTGCTGATGCACCGCCTGCGCAAACGCCTGATGGCCGCTGGCGCCGATGGCTTGATCACCACGGTCTGGGGATCGGGCTATATTGTCCGCGAACCGGTCGAGAAGATCGCGCCACAAGCGACGGCGGTGGCCGACCAGCACATCGGCGTGGCGATGGCGGTTCACTAATCGTATCTTTTCACATCATCTCGATCCGTGCGACCCAAGCGGTCGGGGTGGGCGTTGCTCCAGAATCGTAGGAATTTTTAATTGTTCGCCCGTCATCACGCGCTTGTGAGAATTCACGATTTTTAATTACATACAGCATTTTTCTACATTTTACATTTTAAAGGTCGGAAAATTATCCGATCATTGAAAGTCATTCGAAAGATTTGTTTACTAATGTAGCGAAGCCAAGGCCGGAATTGTCCTCAATTGGCCAGACGGGGTTAACCCGCAAGAAACCAACCAACCAACCAATCGGAGTCCCAACCAATGTCCACCTATATCCGGATCATCAAAGCCCTTGCGTCCGACCGTCGTGGCATCACCGCGATGGAATACGCCGTCGTTGCCGGCGCGATCCTGGCCGTGGCGCTGACCGCGTTCAACGCGCTCGGCACCAAGCTGACCACCGCTGTCGGCGGCGTCACCCTGTAAATTTCCCCAGGGATCATGACCAGGTCGGCCTCGCTCGGCCTGGTCACGATCCCTGATCAGCTGGAGAATGACAATGTTTGAAGCTTACAAAACCATCAAAGCCCTCGCTTCCGACCGTCGCGGCATCACCGCGATGGAATACGCCGTCGTTGCCGGCGCGATCCTGGCC
>CALQTN020000070.1 GCA_943333505.2 Asaia bogorensis
AAAAATTGTCATCTCGCAGCACCCGCGCCGCGCACAGCCGCTGCTTATTGACGCCGAAATTTACAAATGGCGTCACCTTATCGAGAACTTTTTTGGTAAACTTAAAGAGTTCAAGAGGATCGCCATGCGGGCCGACAAGACAGACCAAAGCTTCTCCGCGTTGATCTATCTCGCAGGAGCCATCATCAATTCACGGTGAACCTCAACAGACCCTAGGCCGATGCCATTTTCCCTCTCGGCCGCGTCATTGACTAAGCTGTCGCGGTCCATCAACCGGCCCAGCATCACGCTGTGCGCGGTGGCGATCGCGTTGGTATTGGGTGGCATGCGGGCGCCGTTTGTCGAGTATTTGCGCCCGATTGGCGATTTCTATGTCGCTTTGCTGCAAATGTGCGTGTTGCCGTTCCTGCTGACCACAATCCCGCTTGCGGTGCGCTCGGCCATGACCAGTGGCACCGCCGGCCACGTGGCGCGCTGGTTGGCGATCTGGGTAGTCTCGGCAATTGCCGCGGTTGCCTTCGCTGCGGTGCTGGTGCCCGAGTTGATCTTTCATTTCATGTCGGTCGATGCGGACACCCTCACGCGGATTGGCAGCCTTGTCGGTAACTCCGCCGACAAGGTCGATATCGAGTTTGCGCTCAACCCGAACCGCGCGGGGCAGGTGCAGTCTGCTGCCGACAAGGGCCTGCTGGCGATGGTGCCGACCAATATTTTCGCCGCCCTTTCCAGCAATGACAGCATGCGGGTGCTGGTGTTCGCGGCGATTTTCGGGATCGGCATGGTGCTGACCGAACAGAAGGCCGAGCAATCATTGTTTTCCTCGCTGCGCCACATCCAGGCGGTGTGCATTCTGATCTTCGACTGCTTTGGCCTGCTGGTGCCAATCGGGATCGTGGCGCTGATTGCACCGCAAGTGGCGCTGATGGGGTCGGAGATCTATGCGGTTCTGGCGATGTTCGCCTATGCATTCATCGGCGTTTGCGCTGTCGTACTGATCGGAGCGCTTGCGGTGATTTCCCTGGCGCTGCGGGTGTCGCCCCATCTGGTGTTCGCCAGCATGTTACGGCCAATGATGCTGGGCGCGTCGACGCGCAACACTTTGGTTTGCATCCCAACCGCCATTGAGACATTGAAATCCGAGCTCGGCGCGGCAGGCGCGCCGTGCGAGCTGTTCATTCCGATCGGGTTCGCAACACTGCGCTTTGGAACCATTCTTTATTTTATTATCGCAACATTGTTCATGGGCGCGTTGCTGGGCCGCAGTTTTGGCCCCGTCGATCTGCTGCTGGTGGCACTGCTATCGACCGGAGCGTCTTTCGCAACGCTCGGGGTAACCGGCCTTGCCGCACTTGCCCCGCTTGCGGCGGTGTTGCGGCCGTTCGGGCTGTCTTACGAGCTTGCAGTTCCGTTGATGATCATTATTGACCCGATTGCCAATATGGTCCGGGTGATGGTGAATATCGCGGTCAATTGTATGATCCCGGCACTTGCGGGCGGGCGCGCTGTCGTCGCGCCCGCCGAATGATCAGCTACCCCCGCCGCACATTCCACGGATACGACCCGATCCCCGGTAATGCGCCGGTGATGTCGCGGCCATAGGTGGCAAAGGTGGTGTATTGCCCGAGCGGCACGAAGGGCGGATCGTCGAACAACACCTGCTGGATGCGATCATAGATGCCTTGCTCATTGCCGCCGGCTTCGGTGTCGAGCCATTCCTGGGTGAGCGTTTCGATTTCTGGCTTGGTGTACCAGCCGGTCCAGCCCTTTTCGCCCATGCCACGTATGTAAAGGTTGAGAGCGGGGCTGGTCATAGACACCATCGATCCGGCGGTGTGGAACAGGCTCCAGCCGCCTTTGTCGACCGGACCGCGATTGGTGATGCGCTGGATCATGGTGCCCCAATCCATCGCCTGGAAATCGAGGTTCATGCCAAGCCGGCGCATCAGATCGCCGCTGACCTGACCGAAGGCGTTGTGGTGGTGGATGTCGGTCGGCACCAGCAGGGCGATTTTTTCACCATTATAGCCGGCCTCGGCGATGGCACGCTTTGCGGCGGTGAGGTTTTCGGGCATCGGCATGGCCGGGGTGCCGAAGGTTTCGGTCACGTGCGGCGTGCCGCAGGGGAAATAGGCGCGGCATTTGCGCCAGGCTTCGGCACCTTCGCCGGCGCCGGCCAGCATGAAATCGGCCTGGTTGGCGGCGGCAAGTACCGCACGGCGCAGCTTGATGTTGTTGAATGGCGCCTGCAGGTGGTTGAAGCGCATGATGCCCATCCAGCCAAACGGGTCCTTGGATTCGAGGCGCAGATTGCGCGACGTCTTCACCAGATCTCGGAGATCGGCAGGGGTCGATTCCCACCAGTCCATCTCCCCCGACTGCATCGCAGCGATCGCGGTGCCGGGGTCGGGCATGGTGTGCCATTCGACCCGCTCAAAATGGGCGATCTTGCCGCCGGCGGTGCGGTCGGCTTTGTCCTGGCGCGGCACGTAGCGGCCGAACTTGCGGTAAGTGACCATGCTGCCGGGGTTGAATTCATCCTTGTTGAAAATATAGGGGCCGGAGCCGACTATTTCGGTCAGCGCGGTAAACGGGTCGGCGCTGCCAAAACGTTCGGGCATCATCATGCAGGGCAGGGCGGAGGTGCGGGCCAGCGCTTCGAGCAGGCGGGGAAAGCGGCGCTTGAAGCGGAAGCGAATGGTGCGGTCATCCGGCGCATCGAGCGTATCGAGGGTGATATTCATCATCGCCCCGAATGCGTCGCGCTTGGCCCAGCGTTTGATGCTGGCGACACAATCCTGGGCGCGCACCGGCGTGCCATCATGGAACCACAAATTTTCCCGCAGCGTGATGTTCCATACCCGCCAGTCGCTGTCGACAGTGTGCCCGGCCGCCATTTGCGGCGCCGGCCGCCAATCCGAGCCGGTCGCGTAGAGCGTATCGAACACATGATAGGCATGATTGCCGGTTACCAGAGAGGCGGTCCACACCGGGTCAAGCACCGTCAGGCCGGTGTTGGGAATGAAGCGCAGCACGCGCGGGTCTCGGCGTTGGGCGCGCGAAACACTGGGGGCGGCGAGGGCTGCCACACCGATGAGTGCTGCGCGGCGGGTTGGTCCCGGCATAATTTTGTTTTCCTTGGGCGTGTTGATTCTGGGAGAGCAGGCTACAGCACTGGCAATTTGGGTGGAAGGTCTGCGGTGTTTGGACGCAATCAAGCACGCCTTCAATGAAAGTTCCGGCTGACAGTGCGAAGCTTCCGGTCCCCAACGCTGTGCAATAATTCGGTCAGATCGAACAATTCCTGCGCCACCACATGCACCACCTCGCCCTCGCGCTGCACCCGGCCGCTGACCGCGAGCATCGAGCTCGCCAGGATCAGCCGGCGCTGGCGTTCGAACACGTCGGGCCAGACCACCAGATTGGCGATGCCAGTTTCATCCTCGATGGTGATGAACAGCACGCCCTTGGCCGATCCCGGTCGTTGCCGCACCAGCACCAGACCGGAAATGCTCAGCTTTGCGCCATCGCGCGCGCGCAGGGTTTGCGCACATGGCAGGATGCGTTGGGCGGCAAGGTCAGCGCGCAGGAAGCTGACCGGATGGGCACGCAGGCTGAGGCCGATATTGGCATAATCCTCGACCACCTCGCGCCCATCGGTCATCGGGCGCAGCACCACTTCTGGCTCGATCTGTGGGGCAAATAATGGCAGAATTTCGTGATCGAGCGCACGGATCGCCCAGATCGCCGCACGCCGCGACAGGCCGACCCCGGCAAATGCATCAGCATTGGCAAGATGTTCCAGTGCTGCGAGCTTGACCCCGGCGCGGCGCCATAAATCTTCCATGCTGGCAAAGGGGATGTCTCCGCGTGCCGCAACGATCGCGGCGCCATCGGCGTTGGCCAGGCCGTGCACCAGGCAAAACCCCAATCGTACCGCAAGGTCGGGCTCGAGCGTGCAATCCCAGCGCGACGCGTTGATATCGACCGGGTGCACCACCACCCCGTGCGCCCGCGCATCCGTCACCAGCTGCGCCGGCGCATAAAATCCCATTGGCTGGGCATTGAGAATGGCGGCGAGGAACACCTCTGGATGCCAGTTTTTCATCCAGCAACTGGCATAGACAATCAGCGCGAAGGATGCGGCGTGGCTTTCCGGGAATCCGTAGGACCCGAAACCCTCGATCTGGGCGAAGGTACGTTCGGCGAAGGCGGCTGTGTAGCCGCGTTCGACCATGCCGCGCACCAGCTTGTCGTGAAACGGGCTGACCCCGCCCGTATGCTTGAACGTCGCCATGGCGCGGCGCAGTTGGTCGGCCTCGGACGGGGTGAAGCCCGCGCATTCGATCGCCACGCGCATTGCCTGTTCCTGGAACAGCGGCACGCCCAACGTCTTGCCGAGCACGGCTTCGAGTTGCGGATGGGGAAATTCGACCTTTTCCTTGCCCTCGCGCCGGCGCAGATAGGGATGCACCATGTCGCCCTGGATCGGACCGGGGCGAACGATGGCGACCTCGATCACCAGATCGTAGAAACACGCCGGCTTCAGGCGCGGCAGCATCGCCATCTGGGCCCGCGATTCGATCTGGAACACGCCCACCGTGTCGGCTTTCTGGATCATTTTATAGGTGGCTTTGTCCTCGGCCGGGATCGTCGCCAGGTCGAGCCGGATGCCTTTGTGATCGGCCAGCAGATCGAAGGCGCGGCGCATGCAGCCCAGCATGCCGAGGCCCAGCACATCGACCTTCATGAATTTCAGCGCGTCGATATCGTCCTTGTCCCACTCGATGATGGCGCGATCTTGCATCGCCGCCGGCTCGATTGGCACCAACTCGTCCAGCCGGTCCTGGGTCAGCACGAAGCCACCGGGATGCTGGGAAAGATGCCTGGGGGTGCCGATCAATTGTCTTGCGAGATCAAGCGCCAGTTGCAGGCGGCGGTCTTCAAGGTTGAGGTTCAGATCGGCGGCATGGCTTTCATCGACGCCGTCCTCGCCCCAGTGCCAGACTTGCTGGGCGAGGGCCTTGGTGATGTCCTCGGTCAAGCCGAGTGCGCGGCCGACCTCACGCATTGCGCCCCGTGCGCGATAGCGGATCACCGTCGCGCATAACGCCGCGCGTTCCCGGCCATAGGTTTCGTAGATCCACTGGATGACCTCCTCGCGTCGTTCGTGTTCGAAATCGACGTCGATATCGGGTGGCTCACGGCGCTCCTGCGATACGAAACGCTCGAACAGCAGGTCATGGCGTTCCGGGTCGATCGAGGTGATGCCGAGCACAAAGCACACCGCCGAATTGGCCGCCGAGCCGCGGCCCTGGCACAAAATCCCCCGGCTGCGGGCGAAGCGCACGATCGCGTCAACCGTAAGGAAATAGGGTTCGTATTCCAGGGTCTCGATCAGCTTCAGCTCATGCAGCAGGGCGGCACGGACCTTGGCGGGAACGCCATCGGGATAACGTTCAGCCGCCCCGAGCCATGTGCGGCGGGCGAGTTCCTGCAACGGGGTGACCCCGGGGGTCGCAACCTCGTTAGGGTATTGATAGCGCAGTTCGGACAGTGAGAACCGGCAGCGATCGGCGATCTCGACCGATCGCGCGATCGCGTCTGGCCAGCGTGCGAACAGCCGCGCCATTTCCGCCGGCGCCTTCAAATGGCGATCGGCGTTGCGTTCGCGCCGGAAGCCCAGCGCATCGATGGTGCAGCCTTCGCGGATGCAGGTCACCACATCCTGCAAAATCCGTCGCTCCGGGGCGTGGAACAGCGCGTCATTGGTGGCAACGATGGCGACCTGCGCCTGGGCCGCCAGATTGGCCAGATCATGCAACCGTCGCGCATCGCCGGGGCGGCGGCGCAAGGTCAGGGCGAGCGAGGCGCGCGCGCCAAAAATCTCGCGGAGGCGGCGCAAATTCACCGCGACCATGTCGTCCGGTACCAGGATTGCCATCAGACCGTCAGCATGGGCCGCGACATCGTCCCAATCCAGCGTGCAGCCGCCCTTACCGGCGCGCGATTTCCCCAGGGTCAGCAGCCGGCACAACCGCGCGTAGCTGGCCCGATCGGTCGGGTAAACCATCAGAACCGCGCCGCAGATCAGGTCGAGCCGGCAGCCGATGATGGCGCGGATGCCCGCCGCCTCGGCCGCCAGATGCGCCCGCACGCTGCCGGCGAGCGAGGCCCGGTCGGTGATCGCCAGCGCGTGCAGGCCAAGGGTCGCCGCCTGGGCAAAAAGCTCATCGCAGCTTGACGCGCCGCGCAGGAAGGAGAAATGCGAGGCGGCCTGAAGCTCGGCATAGGCCGGGTTCATGCGGGTTCTCTTTGGAACAAAAAGAGAACATAAGTGGAAGCACAGGTTCAGGCAAGCGCCTTCTGTGTTTGAAAACAAAGAACGCCTTGCCTTGCCTATCCTGGAACCCCAGCTGCCTCCAAAGCCGCAGTCTGCCGCGCCAGCAAGCCAGCCTCGGACCACCCATCCACCAGCTCATTAAACAACCGGCACCAGTTCAACTCCGCTCCCATGCGGAAGAACACGCTGCCCAGCCCGATCGCGCTCCTGTCCATCAGCACGAACTCGCGGGGCGGGCGTACCCCTCCGGTGCGTTTCAGCCCGGCATGGACGCGGGCGGCGACCTCCTGGCCGAAGCGGGTATCCTCGGTTTCGCTGATCTTGCGGACCCGGTCCTGCAACAGGGGTTCATACAAAAACCGTGCCCATTCGCCCAAGACCTCAACCTGCTCATCGCTCAGGTTGGTGAACCCCCACGACACATAGGCCTGGCGTGCCTTGTCGTTATCGGCGTCGCGCACCGCCTCGTAAAGTTCCAGCACGCCGCGGACGAATTTCGAGGGGAACACCCGGATCACCCCGAAATCGAGCAGGTTCACCGTGCCGTCGGGGCGCACCTGATAATTGCCAAGATGCGGGTCACCGTGGATGACCCCGTAGTGATAGAACGGCACATACCACGCCCGGAACAAGGCCTCGGCAATGCGGTTGCGTTCGTCCTGGGACGGGTTTTCCTCCAGCCGCAACGCCAGCGACCGGCCTTCGAGCCACGACATCGTCAGCAGCCGCTTGGTGGATAATTCCGCGACCACGGTTGGCACATGCACAGTTGGGGTATCAGCCAGCATGGCGCCGTAGAGCCGCAAATGGGAGGCTTCGCGCACGTAATCCAGTTCTTCGCGCAACCGTTCGGCCAGTTCGGTGTAGATGTCGTCATGCTGGATGGCGCCATCCATGCGGTGATAGACCGCCATGGCGAGCTTCAACTGGCGCAGATCGGCATCGACTGTGCTGGCCATGTCGGGATATTGCAGCTTGCAGGCGACCTCGCGCCCATCGGGCAAGGTGGCGCGGTGGACCTGCCCGAGGGAGGCGGCCGCTGCCGCCACCGGATTGAACACAGCAAAGCGCTTCTGCCAATCCGGCCCCAATTCCCCCTGCATTCGGCGGCGGACAAAATTGCCGCCCATCGGTGGGGCGTTGGCCTGCAACTGCGCCAATTGATCGGCATATTCCGGTGGCAACGCGTCGGGCACGGTGGACAGGAACTGCGCCACCTTCATCAGCGGGCCCTTCAACCCGCCGAGAATGGTCTTGAGGTCTTCGGCATGTCCGGCGCGGTTGGTTTTGATCCCAAACGCCCGTTCGCCGATGACCCGCGCCGCGATGCCGCCAACCGCGCTCGAGGTGCGGGCAAAGCGCATCGCCTCGCCGAACAGACTGCCACGATCTTCGGTCACGCCGGAAGCGTCTCAAGCTCGTCGATGAAGCCGGAAATAATATCGAGGCCGCGCCGCCAGAACCCCGGATCGGACGCATCCAACCCGAACGGCGCCAGCAACTCCTTATGCCGCATCGTCCCGCCGGCGCGCAGCATGGCAAGATATTTCTCGGCAAACCCCGGATGGCCGGACTGGTAAACCGCATAAAGCGCATTCACCAGGCAGTCGCCGAACGCATAGGCGTAGACATAGAACGGCGAATGGATGAAATGCGGCACGTAGGCCCAGAACACATGATAATCCGGGGTGAACTCAAACGCCGGCCCGAGGCTTTCGGTCTGCACCTGCATCCAGATTTCACCGATGCGTTCCGGTAGCAATTCCCCCTTGCGGCGTTCGTCATGCAGCAGGGTTTCGAACCGGTAGAACGCGATCTGGCGCACCACGGTGTTGAGCATGTCCTCGACCTTGCCGGCCAGCATGATACGGCGGCGCTTCGGATCGGTCTCGGCATCGAGGGTCGCGCGGAAGGTCAGCATTTCGCCAAACACACTCGCGGTTTCAGCCAAGGTCAGCGGCGTCGACGAATTAAAATAACCCTGGTCGGCGGCCATGATCTGGTGCACGCCGTGGCCGAGTTCATGCGCCAGGGTCATCACATCGCGCGTCTTGCCGTGATAGTTCAGCAGCAGATACGGGTGCGCGGACGGCACGGTGGGATGGGCAAAAGCGCCGCCGGATTTGCCGGGCCGCGGCGGCACGTCAATCCACGGCTTGTCGAAGAAACGCTTGCCGACTTCCGCGAGTTCCGGCGAGAACGCACCATAGGCATCGAGCACCCGCTTCTGCGCCTCAGCCCAGGGGATTTCGCGATCGTCATCGCCGGGCAGGGGGGCATTGCGGTCCCAATGCTGCAATTTGGCCAGGCCGAGCCACTTTGCCTTCATCGTGTAATAGCGATGCGACAGGCGCGGAAAATCGCCGACCACGGCATCGACCAGGGCCGCCACCACCTCGTCTTCCACCATGTTGCCGCGATTGCGCGCGCTGGCGGGGGTTGGGTAATGGCGCCAGGTGTCGATGATCTCCTTGTCTTTGGCCAAGGTGTTGGTGATCAGCGCGAACAGCTTCTCGTTCTTGCCGAACGCTTCGCCAATGGCGTGGCCGGCAGCTTCGCGGGTGGCGCGATCGGTGTCGGACAGCTTGTTGAGAACGGCGGACACCGTCAGGTCCTCGCCGTTCATCGGCACCCGCATGCCGGCAACCGTCTCATCGAATAATCGGCTCCAGGCGCTGCGCCCGGTGACCTCCTTTTCGTGCAGGAGCTTTTCCAGTTCGTCCGACAATTGATGCGGCCGGAAAACCCGCAAGTCGCGCAGCCAGGACTGCCAGCGCGCCATCGCCGGGCCGGACTTGGCCGCGAGCACTGCGTCATCCATCCGGTTCAGCTCCAGGCTGAAAAAGATCAGATGGCTTGAAATCCCGGTCACCCGTTCCTGCATCGACTGGTAGAATTTGCCGTTGGCGGCGTCGGTCGAGTCGGCGGCGAACAGCAGCTGGGCGTAGGACATCACCCGGCCCATCACCTCCTCGATCACTTCGACCTCGGCGATCGCCGCCGCCAGCCCCGCGCCGCTCAACCCCGCCAGTTTGCCGGCATATTTTGCGGCGAAAGCCTTGGCATCAGCCTCGGTTTTATCCAGATCGTGTGCCAAAGCAGGGCTGTCGGGGGCGGCATAAAGATCCGAAAGGTCCCAGATGGGCAGATTTGCGGCGGCTCCGTCGGGCATGATGTGCGAGGTCCTGTGTTGCTCGGTGCTCGCTCTCATGTAGGGTAGGACGCGCATTGCGCAAAGGGTTGGGGAGACGGCGAAAGTGGAACGCTATCCGGAGTGGCCAAACTTGGCGGCCATGATGTTTTCACGGGCGCGGCAATGGCCGAACCGGCCGATGCTGCGGGCGTTTCGCAATGATGCCTGGGTGTCGCTGAACTGGGGCGATTTTGCCCGCCAGGCGGCCTCCGTCGCACGACGCCTGCGCTCGGCTGGCGTCTCCGCCGGCGACCGCGTGCTGATCGTCTCGGAAAACCGCCCCGAATTCCCCATCGTCGAAACCGCGCTGCTCGCCATCCGTGCTGTGCCGGTCCCGGCCTACACCACCTACACCACCGCCGATTTCGCCCATGTCCTCAAGGATAGCGGCGCCCGGGTTGCGGTGGTTTCCACCGCAGAGCTCGCTCGCAAAATCATCCCCGCCGGCCCGCTCGATCTTCTTGTCAGCCTCGATGACTTTACCGAGGGCGGGGTGGTGACGGCATCTTTTGCGCGCCTCGCCGACGATCAGACCGGGTTTGACGATATCGCCGCCGAGGCTGACCTCATCCCGCCCGGCGGTCTCGCGTGCCTGATCTATACCTCCGGCACTGGCGGCGCGCCGCGCGGGGTGATGCTGCCGCATAAGGCAATCCTGTCCAACTGCGCCGGCGCGTTTTTGCTGCTGCAAATGATCGGCCTGCAGGACGAAACCTATCTGTCCTTCCTGCCGCTGTCGCACGCCTATGAACACACCGCCGGGCAGTTCTTCATGCTGAGCCTGGGCGCCGAAATCGTCTATGCACGCGGCGTTGAAACCCTGGCCGCCGACATGCTGAGCGTGCGCCCGACCATCATGACCATGGTCCCCCGCGTGCTCGAAGTGATCCGCACCCGTGTTCTGCAGCAAATGGCGCGCGAGAAAGCCTGGAAGCGCTGGCTGTTCAACACCGCACTTTCCGCCGGCATTAAGAAAGCCGAGAAAAAGCCTCGCAGCTTGGTCGAACTGCTGCTTGAACCCGTGCTTGAAGCCCTGGTGCGGCGCAAACTCCGCGCCCGCTTTGGTGGACGCCTGCGCGTCACCATCTCCGGCGGGGCGCGCTTGGAACCCGAAATCGGCCGCTTTTACCAGGGCCTCGGCATGCTGGTCATCCAAGGCTACGGCCAGACCGAGGCCGGCCCGGTGATTTCCGCCAACATCCCCACCCGCGTCCGCATCGAAACTGTCGGGCCACCGCTCGCCGGCGTTGATCTGCGTATCGCCAGTGACGGTGAAATCCTGGTGCGCGGTGATCTGGTGATGGACGGCTATTGGGGCCGCCCCGATGAAACCGCCAACGCCATCCGCGGCGGCTGGCTGCATACCGGCGACATCGGCGAACTCGACGATGCCGGCAACCTGCGCATTACCGATCGTAAGAAGGACATGATCGTGCTGTCCGGTGGCGATAATATCTCCCCCGCGCGCATCGAGGGCATGCTGATCGCCGAAGACCCGATCGCCCAGGCGGTGGTGTTGGGGGACGGTAAACCCGGCCTGACCGCGCTGGTCGTCGCCGCTGAAGGCTATGACGACATCGCGGTCGCGTCTGCGGTTAACATGGTCAATAAGCGGCTGTCAGTCACCGAACGCATCCGCCGCCATGCGGTTGTCGCGCCGTTCACCATCGATAACGGGCTGATGACCGCGACCCAGAAGGTGCGGCGCCATCTTGTGGTGCAGGAGCATGCGAAGGTCTTGGAGAAGTTGGGGGGGTAGGAAGCACTACCGCCCGCATCCACGCGGGCGTTCGCCGCCAGGTTCTGCCGAAATCACTCCGGCAAGGCGATGTCATGCGAGCGGATGCGCTTCACCCCGGCATTGCGCATCGCAGTCCACGCCCCGGCGAGCGACCCATTGGTGTCAATCGCCCGGCACGCATCTTCGAGGACAAACGTGGTAAACTCGGCCTTGCGCGCATCCACCGCCGACCACGCCACGCAGAAATCGGTGGCAAGGCCCGCGAGGAATACCCGCCTGATCTTACGCTGTTTCAGATAGCCGCCCAGCCCGGTTGCGGTGCCATCGGCCTCGATGAACGCCGAATAGCTGTCCACTGCCTGACGATAGCCTTTGCGCACCACCAGTCCGGCCTGCGGGATTGTCAGTGCCGCCGCCAGCGCCGCGCCCGGCGTGTTCTGCACGCAATGATCTGGCCACAGAATTTGCGGCCCATAGGGCAGCATGATGGTGTCGAACGGCTGGGTGCCGGGATGGGATGAGGCGAACGAGGCGTGGTTGGATGGATGCCAGTCCTGGGTCTGCACCACGTTGAGGAAGCCCGCAGCCAGCCGGTTGATGACCGCTATCACCTCGTCCCCGCGCGGCACTGCCAGCGCCCCGCCGGGCAGGAACGAATTCTGGACATCGATCACCAGCAGCACATCGGCTGCCCCCAGCGTGATTTTCGCTGCCCGTTTTACCATCGCCACCAATACTATTCCCTGAAAATCGAACGGCAGCCTAGCATGGTTAAGCGCCGGCAGGGCAGGGCCACGGCTATACGCCGCGGATCACGAAATGCAGCATCAGGCTGGCGGCCGAACATATCCCCAAGGTCGGCAGCACCCCGAGCCGGAAGCGGAACAGCGCCAGCCCGGCAATCACGGCGAGTAGCAACGACCAAGGGTCCAGGCTGCTGATCACCGGGGCATCAAACGCGAGGCCAAAACTGCGCACTGGCATTGTGCTGGCGAACAGCACGTGCAAGCCAAACCACAGCGCCAGATTGGCAATAACCCCCACCACGGATGCGGTCACAGCCGAAAGTGCCCCGGAAAGCGCCCGGTTATCGCGCAGCTTTTCGACCAGTGGCGCGCCCAGAAACACAAACGCAAAGCATGGGATGAACGTGACCCAAAGCGTCAACGCTGAGCCGGCAATTCCGCCCGCAGCCCCGGTCAGGCTGCCGCCGGCACGGAAGCCGGCCAGAAAGCCGACAAATTGCAGCACCAGGATCAGTGGCCCAGGTGTGGTCTCGGCGAGGCCCAGTCCGGACAGCATTTCCGGCGCCGACAGCCAGTGGTAGCCATCCACCGCATCCTGCGCGACATAGGCGAGCACCGCATAGGCGCCGCCGAAGGTCACCACCGCCATTTTCGAAAAGAACCAGGCGATATCGGCAAACACCCCGCCTACCGCCAGCAGCGCCGCAACTGGGGCAAGCCAGAGCAGCATCGCTACCCACCCGGCCAAATGGGCCCCACGCGCGAAACGGGCGGACCGGCCTGGATCGGCATCCATTACCGCATCGAGTAGGGCAGGAGGGCCATCCTTGGGCTTGCCATGGCCGCCGACGGCGAAATGTCCCGGCGCCAGGAAACCGGCCAGCCCGGCGGCCAGAACCACCACTGGAAACGGCACCGCGAACAGAAAAATCGCCACAAACGCCGCCGCCGCCAGACCCCAGGCGATGCGACCCTTCAGCGCGCGCTTGCCGATCCGCAGCAACGCCTCAACCACCAGCACCAGCACCGCGGCCTTCAGCCCGAAGAAGATCGCGCCGACCAGCGGCACCGCGCCCAGCACGGCATAAATCAGCGACAGCGCCAGCATCACCAGCGCGCCGGGGATTACGAACAGCACCCCGGCGATCACCCCCCCGACCGGCCCATGCATGAGCCAGCCGAGATAGGTCGCCAACTGCATCGCCTCCGGCCCCGGCAGCAAGGTGCAGAAATTCAACGCATGCAGAAAGCGCCGATCGCTGACCCAGTTGCGATCATCCACCACTTCGCGGTGCATCAGTGCGATCTGCCCGGCCGGCCCGCCAAAGGACAGGCAGCCGATCCTGAACCAGACTTTTGTCGCGTCACCGAGCGATGGCAGTCCGGTCATGCACGTCCTCCGACGGCAGGTTCGTCGCAGGCAGCAGGTATCAAAAAGTTTTTTTGGTTCATTTTATTTACAAAAAGACCCCCTTGTCCTTTAGACCCTGCGAACATTCCAAAACTTGGCCACCCCCGGCAGCACTCCGGTCAGATCCGACCGCCACGCGCTCGGTTGCATCGTCAGCCCACACGGCACGAAGGGCACGGTTTCCATCGCGTCCAACTGGATTTCCCGCGCTAGCGCCGCCTGCTGCGCCGGATCGGTGGTCGATGCCCAGCGTGTGCGGATCGCCTCGTAATTCGGCCCCTTATACCAACCGGCCTCTACGGTTCCGTTGCCGCGCAGTCGCGAATTGACCAGCGGGGTGGCCAGCGCCAATCCGGGGATGGACAGCATGTGGATATGAAATCCGCTTTTGTCGATCGGGTCCTTGCGCGACACCCGCGTGGTCATGGTGGACCAGTCGGTGACCTGCAGATCGAGATTGATGCCAATCCGTTTCAGCAGATCGGCCAGCACTTCGCTCGCCGCTTTCACGTTGGGATAATCGCCGGGCAGCACCTGGACGATACGTTCGCCCTGATAGCCCGCAGCGGCCAGGGCGGCCTTGGCAGCGGCGACATCGAGCGGCTTTTTCAGCCGTTCCATACCCGCATCGTTGGCCGATGGGCCGGGCGGGAAAAAGCCGATGCCGGTGCGCTGCAGGCCCGACTCGATGCCGGCCACCGCGTTGACGAAATCGGACTGATCGACGGCGTGCAAAATCACTTGCCGCATGGCGGCGCGGTCGAAGGGCGCGATGGTGTGATTGAAACGCACCAGCTTGAACTCGCCCTCGGTTTCCAGCACCTCGACGCGCAATTTCGGATCGCGCTTCATCGCCGGCACCAGATCATGGGCGGCGTATTCCCACCAATCCTGCTCGCCCTTCTGCAATGACGCGAAAGCGGTGCCGATATCCGGCATTGTCGTCCAGACAACCCGATCGAAATGGGTAATTTTGGGGCCGGTGCCGCGATCGGGGGTGCCGCTGGGGCGCGGCACGTAACGGTCGAAGCGCTCATAGACGTTGCGCACGCCCTGCAAGCGTTCATTGGCAACGAATTTATAGGGTCCGCTGCCGATTAATTCGGAAACGGGTTTGAACGGGTCGGTCAGCGCCAGTCGCTCCGGCATCATTGCCGGCATGAAGGCACCGGGTTTGCCGAGCGCTTCGGGCAAAAGCGGGAAGGGGCGCTTTAAGCGAAATACAATGGTACGGTCATCGGTTGCCGAAATCTCATTGCTAATTGATAGCATTTCCATGCCCAACACATCGCGTGCGCCCCAACGCCGGATCGATGCCACGCAGTCGCGCGCCAGCACCGGTTCACCGTCATGCCAGCGTAACCCGTCGCGTAACCGGATGCGCCAGGTCAGGCCGCCATCTTCAACCACATGGCCCTCGACCATCTGCGGCTGGGCGCGATAGTTGGAATCGGTGCCGTAAAGCTGGTCGAACACCAGGCCGGCATGGTTGCGGGTGATGTTGGTGGTGCTGGTGTGCGGGTCGATGAATACCAGATCGATCTGCGGGATGAACCGCATCACCCGCGTGGCCTCGGCCGCGACAAGTGACGGCATTGCCAGTGCGGCCCCGGTTTGCAGCAGCCCGCGCCGTCCGATTTTTGCCATGCCTGTTCCTCCATATTTGGCGACACTCTGACAATGCCGCCCGGTTTCGGCAAATGATGATTATGGTCAGAACGTCTTCCGGGCCCGCCCTTCCTGTGCCGCGTACGGCACATGCCGCCTGTTCCATCCAGGTGTGCTATCGCAAACCTTAACGGGGATTGAATGGAGCAGGTCAAAATGCAGGTCGCGATCGGACGCCGTTTGGCATTGGTGGGGGCCGGCGCGGCGCTGCTGCCAGGGCTGGGTGAAGCCCAGACCGACCCCAGGCGGGGCGGCACCCTGGTGATGGTCGGCGTGAACACGCGGCACGTAAACCCGGCGATCGCGTCCGGCGCGCCGACCGGCATTCCCGGCACTCAGATTTTCGCCAGCCCCTTGCGCTTCGATGACGCGTGGAACCCGCTGCCCTATCTCGCCCAATGGTGGGAATTGGCGGCCGACGGCAAGTCGCTCACCCTGCAACTGGTTTCTGGTGCGGTGTTCCATGACGGCACGCCGATCACCAGTGCGGATGTCGCGTTTTCGATCGGGGTGATCCAGAAGAACCACCCGTTCAAGACCATGCTGGAGCCGGTCGAAAGCGTCGAAACCCCCGATCCGCTGACCGCGATTATCCGCATGTCGCGCGCCCATCCGGCGATCCTGCTGGCGATGTCTCCGGCTTTGTGCCCGATCCTGCCGAAGCACATCTATGGCGATGGCAGCGACATCCTGACCCATCCCGCCAATACCGCCCCGGTTGGTTCCGGCCCGTTCCGCCTTGTTGCATTCAAGCCCGATGAGGCGATTATCCTGGAACGTTTCGATAAATTCTTCATTCCCGGGCGCCCCTATCTCGACCGCATCGTGATGCGGATCGTGCCTGACGTCGAGACTGCGCTGTTGGCAATGGAACGCCAGGAAATGGTCTACGCCCCCTATATCAGCACCTTGCGTGACGCGGAACGGCTGGCCAGGCAGACCCATCTCATGGTCACCGACAAAGGCTATGAGGGCATCGGCGCGCTCAGCTTGCTTACCTTCAACACCGCCAAGAAGCCACTGGATGACAAGCGGGTGCGCCAGGCCATCGCCTATCTCGCGGATCGGGCGCGAATGCTGAAAGTGCTGACTGGCGACAAGGTTCGCCAGGCGCTGTCCCCGATCCATCCTGGATCGACGTTCTATACCTCCCAGGTCAATAAATTCGCCTACGACCTGAAAAAGGCCGAAGCCCTGCTTGATGATGCCGGTTTCAAGAAAGGCACGGACGGGTTTCGTTTCAAGCTCACCATCGATTTCCTTCCGCTGGAAATCGCGTCCAGCACCGGGGTGGGCGAATTCCTCAAGGTGCAGTTCAAGCGCGGTGGCATCGATCTCGAATTGCGTCCGGCGCCGGATTTTCCGACCTGGGCGCAGCATGTCGCCGGGCTGGAGTGCGATCTCACCCTCGATGCGGTGTTCAACTGGGGCGATCCGGTGATCGGCGTCCATCGCACCTATTTGTCGCGCAATATCCGCAAAGGGGTCATCTGGTCGAACACCCAGTCTTACCGTAATTCGAAGGTTGATACCCTGCTCGATGCAGCCGCCAGCGAGGTAGATCCGGCAAAACGCAAGGCTTTGTATAAAGAATTCCAACAGATCGTCGTTGACGATGTGCCGATCCTGGTTCTGCATTCTTTCCCCTACACCCATGCCGCGCATAAGGGTTTGCAATCCCTGCCGACCGGTATCTGGGGGCCGATGTCGCCCTATGATGAGCTGTATTGGGAGGCCTAGAGCGTGATCCAATCCCTAAACAATTGCAAATCAACATTACCACCCGACAAAACCACCCCGACCTTCTTGCCGGCCAGTTGATCACGCTCCTGCAAGGCTGCCGCCAAGGGCGCCGCGCCCGCGCCTTCGGCCAGATGATGGGTATCGGTCCAATAGGCCCGCATCGCGGCCGCGACCTCATCATCGGTCACGGTTACAATCCGGCTTGCGCCCGCCTTGATGATGGCGAAGGCCTCCGGGTCTGGCTTGCGGGTCGCCATGCCGTCGGCCAGCGTATCGGCGCGGTTGGTTTCGATCACGTGTCCGGCGCGGAAGGATTGTGCGTAGGAGTCGGCCCCGGTGCTTTGCACGCCGACGATTTCGGTGCTCAATCCCAGCAGGTCGCGGGTCAGGATCACCCCGCAAATCCCCGAGCCAAGGCCGATCGGGACATAAACGACGTCAAGCGGCGGCGCGCTGCGGAACATTTCAAGCGCGTAGGTCGCCACCCCCACCACCAGATCGGGATGAAAGCTTGGTGCGAATACCAGGCCATCGCGCTTGGCCAGCATCTGAGCGTGGTCGCGGGCGGCCTCGAAATCCTCGCCATGTTCGACCAACTTGGCACCAAAGGCGCGCATCGCGGCATTCTTCTCGACGCTGTTGCCGAACGGCACCACGATGGTGACCGCCACGCCTGATTTCGCGCCGGCATAGGCCAGCGACTGGCCATGGTTGCCGCGCGTCGCCGACACCACGCCGGGGCCGCCACGGTTCCGCGCGAAATAGGTCAATCCGCCGCGCACCTTGAAAGCGCCAGTCGGCGTTAGGTTTTCATGCTTGACCCATATTTCGCTGCCCAATCGCGCGGCCAGCAGCGGCCAGGCATAGGTCTGGGTTGGCGGGAAGGCGGCATGGACAATCGCGGCGGCGGTTTCAAGTTCGGCGAGATCGAACATCCCAGTCATTTCCAAATCCGATCATAGACGGCGCCGAGGCGCTCCTGATAGCGTTCCGGGCTGAACAGCGCCGCCTGGCCAGGCCCCATCGCCGATAGCCGGGCACGCAAACCATCATCGGCATCCAGCGCGCGGATCGCCTGCGACATCGCCGCGACATCGTAGGGATCGACCGTCATGGCCGCATCGCCCACCAGTTCCGGCAGGGACGAGGTATTGGTGGTCATCACCGGCGCGCCCAGCAGCATCGCTTCCAGCACCGGCAGGCCGAAGCCTTCGTAGAGCGATGGAAACAGCACCGCCCGTGCGCCGCGGATCAGGCTGACCAGCAGCGGGAAGGGCGCGTATTCGAGATGCATCACCCGGTTACGGGTATAGGTGTTGGGGCCTTCGGTCTGCAGATAGCGGATATGATCCTCGAACAGCAGCTTCATTTCGCCGTCGGATTTCCACGCCTTCTTGCCGACAATGACCAGCGGGCCAGTGACGCCGCTGGCGAGATAGGCCTCGATCAGGCGGCCGATATTCTTCTTTGGTTCAATGGCGCCGAAGAACAGAAAATAATTGCCCGCCGTGAGGCCGAAACTGCCGTTGATATCGGCGCTGACCTGGGCCATCGGCTTGTCGCGCAGCGCCTGGGGAAGTTCGACCGCCTGATAGGTGTTGGTGACCCGGTCTGGCGACACGCCAAGCAGGTCGATTATGTCACGGCGTGAATGTTCCGATACGGTTACAATGTGGTCAGCATCGCGCGCGATCGACCGGGCGAGACGCAGATAGCGGCGCTTATTGTCAAGCGTGGTCGCCGGGAGCCGCATCGGCACCAGATCATGCAGCGTATATATGTTCTTCGCGCCGACCAGATGGACCGGAAACGGATAAGTCCAGTGCATAATGTCGGGCGGTGGGCCGGGCAGGCGGACCTGGAGCATCCGCCCAACAATTTCGAAGCGGACATCAGCGAGACCAAACATATCGCCGACGTTCCAGACTTCGTCATAATACGGCATGCCGCTGGTGATCACCGCGCCGCTTATCGGTACTTCCCATGCCTTGAAGCCGAACGGCTTTGGGAGCAGCGCAATCGCACGCAACAGATCGGCGAGCCACTGCGGAAGTTTCGATGGGCCGGCGTCGAAAAACCCCACTTCGCGCGCCAACGGATCGCGCGACGGACCCGCGCGCTTGCCATAAAGAACCCCGACCTGGGCACCCAGCCCATGCACCGCGTGGCTCAGATTGCGGGCATAGGTCGCGACCCCGGTGCCTTGCGCGAGCGCGAGGTTGAAGCCATCGAGAAAAACCCGACGTCTGCCCCCGCTCATTGGCCGAAGGTTTTCATCTTTCGCACCCGGACCACCGCTTCGGCCATGATGTCGACGGTCTGGCGGATCTGGGCCTCGGTATGGGTGGAACTCATGAAAAACCGCAGCCGTGCTGATCGTTCCGGGACTGCCGGATACAGGATTGGCTGGACATTGATGCCGGCGTCAAACATTTCCTGGGCGAGGCGGGCGGCGACCAGCGAACTGCCGAGAATAACCGGCACGATCGCCATGCCGGCGCTGTCGGCGGTATCGAAGCCGGCGGCACGCGCCAGGCGCAGAAACAAGGTTGAGTTGGCCTGCAGTTGCGCGACCCGTTCGGGTTCGGCGAGCAGCACCTGGATCGAGGCGTGCGCGGCGGCGGCCAGCACGGGCGGCATGCCAACCGAATAGACGAAGCCAGGGGCGGAATATTTCAAATAGCTGATCAGCCGTTCCTGCCCGGCGATATAGCCGCCACACGCCGATAATGTCTTGCTCAGCGTGCCCATCCAGATATCGACGCCCGCCGGATCGACGCCCTGGTGTTCGGCAATGCCGCGCCCGGTGGCGCCCAAAACCCCAAGCGAATGGGCTTCATCGACCATCAACCAGGCCTTGTGGCGGCGGGCGAGCGCGATAAAGCCGGCGAGGTCAGGCAGGTCGCCGTCCATGCTGTAATGGCCTTCAATCACCAGCAGCGCACGCCCGGCGCGCCCGCGATGGGTGACCAACTCGCGCTCGGCGGCACGCAAATCGTTATGGGCGAAGGCGATGCGTCGTGCCCCAGACAGCTTGGCACCCTCAACGGCGCTGTTATGGATGGCAGCGTCATGCAGCACGAGATCGTTTTTGCCGAGCAGCGTGCCGATGACCGTCACGTTGGTGGCATGTCCGCTCACCATCGCAATGGCGGCCTCGGCGTTGTAGAGCCCGGCGATCGCGGTTTCGAGTTCGCGATGGATCGGACGCTCACCAGATACCACCCGGCTTGCCGATGCCGAGACCCCATAGCGGTCGATGGCTGTCTTGGCAGCTTCGGTAACGCGCGCGTCGCCGTTCAGGCCGATATAGTTATACGAGGCGAAATTGATGTAGCGCCGGTTGCCAATGGTGGTTTCGGCGTCGGCCATGCCGTCATGGGTGCGGAAATAGGGGTTGTCCAACCCGAGCGCCACGCCGGCATCATGCACCAGCGCCAGCTCGCCGCCATTGGGCAGATCCTTCCAGCCAATCGCGCGGTCCTTGTCGACATTTGAGGGCAGCGGCGTTGCCGCCGCCGGCGCCTTGCGCGAAAGACGGGTCAGTAAAGCAAGCTTGGCGTTTGTTGTCAGACTCATTGCCCGGCCTCGACATGTTGGGCGCTGGCAGCTTCAGCGGCGACTTTACCTTCATGCCGCTCCATCGCGACATGAAGTGCGGTATCATTGGCCTGGCCCAAGGCTGCATCGCGAATACGCAGCACCAGCGCTTCAATGGTGAGGGTGTCGGATACTGATGCAAGCGGTACTGGAATGCCAAGGCGTGCTTCGAGGGCACCGCGCAGTTCCATCCCCCCGAGGCTGTCGAGCCCCAGGCGGGGCAGCGGCACATCGAGCGCGAGATCGCCGGCGTTGCCGACCCCGAGTTGGAGAATGCGCGCAACTTCCTCGCGCACCATGCCGCGCAGCATTGCGGCAGCCTCGGCGGCGGGGACTGCGCGCAGCCGTTCCAGCATGTCGCGCCCGCCCAACGCATTGCTTGGCGCACCGTCGCGCAGGACGCTGAAGGATTTCTCCGCCAGCACCGGCAGCACCCCGCCAAGCTGGGACCAGTCGAGCCGGGCATAATGCGCCACTGCCACGCCACCCGGCATGGCAGATTGCGCGAGCAAACCGGGAAGGGCGGCGAGCGCTTCGCGGGCAGGCATCGCGGTGGCCCCCATGCGGCGCTTGAGGGTTCCGGCGGTATCAGCGTCGCGCGCCAGGATGCCGACATCGGCGATCGGTCCCCAACCGACCGCGAGCGCCGGCCGGCCGGCAGCGCGGCGACGGCGCGCCAGACCTTCGAGTGCGGCATTGGCCGCCACGTAATTGGCCTGGCCGGGATTGCCCAGCGCGGTGGTGGCCGAGGAGTACATCACGAAATACGCAAGATCGTCATCCGCGGTCAGTCGGTCGAGATTTTCTACGATCGCCAGCTTGGCAGCGAGCACCGGGGCGAAACGGGCGGTTGTCATGCTGCTGGCCGCGCCGTCATCGAGCACTGCTGCGGCATGGATGATGCCGATGATCGGCGGCTGTTCGGCGCGAATAGTGGCAAGTGTGGCGGCCAAGGCATTGGCATCGGCGGCATCGCAGCCATAGGCCCGCGCGGTCGTGCCAAGGCCCGCAAGTTCACCAAGTGCGGCCACAGCCCCGGCGGTTGCGGCGCCCTGGCGGGAAATCAACGCGAGATGCTTTACCCCCTGCAAGGCGAGGAAACGCGCGGTGGCAAGACCGAAGCCTTGCACGCCGCCAATAATAACCACAGTGCCGCGCCCGGACAGGTCCGCACCAGCGACGAAGCTGGCGGGTGCATCATGCGGCGGCACAACCACGATCTTGCCCATATGGGTGGCCGCCTGCAGCATGCGGAACGCCGCTTCAACGTCGTGATGCCCGAACACCGTGGCCGGCAATGGCTGCAAGCTGCCATCCTGCATCCGCGCGCTGATATCGGCCAGCATACGGGCTGCGATGTCGGGGCGGGCGCGCGGCAACTGGTCCACATCGGCGGCGAAATAGGTCACGTTCTGGCGCAGCGGCCGCAGGCTGGTGAAGCGGTTTTCCACGAAATCGCGCTTGCCGATTTCCACGAAGCGTCCGAACGGGCGCACCAAGGCGAGGCTGCGATCCATGAACCCGCCGGCAAGCGAGTTCAGCACCACATCCACCCCATCCGGCCAGACCTCGCGCAGGGCATCGGCGAAGCCGAGATCGCGGCTGTCGAGCACCAGATCAACCCCGAGCTGGCGCAGCAGGGCACGCTTGGCCGGGGTCCCGGCGGTCGCGGCAATCGCG
>CALQTN020000071.1 GCA_943333505.2 Asaia bogorensis
CAACGCCAATGTTGCGGCAACTTTGGTGGACGCGACAACGCTGGAGGTGCAGATCGTCGCTGGCGGCCTGCGCTACGGAGATCTGATCTTCAAGAACTTCGACACCTCGGTCACCGGGCACGACACGCTGAAACTGTTCGGCGCGGGTGGCAGTTCGTTGACCTTCAATATCGGCGCTTTGGCGGCGAATACCGGATTGGTCAGCGGCACCAACAGCAGCACTGGCCATGGCGTTGATACCGCGGCCGCGCTTCAGACCGCGCTGCAAGGTTCGGCGCTCAGTCAACTCCAAGCCGGCGCGGCCCAGGAAACGCCGGATGCGCTGCATCTGCTTGCAGGTCAGATCATCACTGATTTCAGCAAGGTTGTTTCCGGCGTCTGATCGGCAATCGGCGGGGTATATTGGGGCGGGCGCGGTATAACAGCCGCGCCCGTTGCCATGTCTGCGCCAAGCTTGCGTGGCCACGTCTGCCATGCTTATTGGGTATAATAGCATCGCCCAAAACGCGATTCGCAAAATACCCAGGAGCGTCCGTGGCTTACGTCCTGCAGCAACTGATAAACGGCCTCACTCTCGGCATGATTTATGGGCTGATCGCGGTCGGCTACACCATGGTCTACGGCATTATCGGCATGATCAATTTCGCCCATGGCGATGTGTTCATGGTCGGCGCGTTTCTGTCGTTGATTGCGCTGACGGCGCTGTCCGGGATGGGGGTGACATCGGTGCCGTTGGCGCTGGCGTCGACCTTAATTTTCGCCGCTGGGATTGCCGCACTCTATGGCTGGACGGTTGAACGGGTCGCCTATCGACCGTTGCGCGGATCTTTCCGTCTGGCGCCGTTGATCAGTGCCATCGGCATGTCGATCGTGCTGCAGAATTTCGTTCAGGTCAGCCAGGGCGCGCGGGTGAAACCCATGCCGGAGATGCTGCCCGGCGGGGTTACCCTGATGACCGAAGATAATTTCGCGGTACAGCTGAGCTGGATGCAGATCGTGATCGTGATCGTGACCCTCACGCTGCTGGCCGCCTTTACCTATCTGGTGACCAACACACCGCTCGGGCGCGCGATGCGGGCCTGCGAGCAGGACCAGAAAATGGCCGGGCTGCTGGGCATCGATACGGATCGCACCATCAGCATCACCTTCGTGATCGGGGCAGCACTTGCCGCCGTCGCCGGACTGATGTTCCTGCTTTATTATGGGGTGATTGATTTCTACATCGGCTTCATCGCCGGCGTTAAGGCGTTTACCGCTGCGGTGCTGGGTGGGATCGGGTCGCTCCCTGGCGCGGTGTTGGGTGGGCTCGCCATCGGACTGATTGAGACCTTCTGGTCGGCCTATTTCTCGGTCCAGTACAAAGACGTCGCGGCGTTCTCGATCCTGGTGCTGGTGTTGATCTTCATGCCGACCGGCCTGCTCGGCCGCGCCGATGTGGAGAAAGTCTGATCATGTTGCGCGACGCCGCGCTGTCGGCGCTGGTCGCCTTCGGCCTGTTCGGCCCGATGATCGGACTGAAGACCGAGGTCGGGGTGTCGGCCATCGAACTGCACACAAGGCCGATTGCGGTGCTGATCGCGGTCGCGGCGGTTTTTTTCGGCAGGCTTGGCTTGCTGGCCTGGCAATCGACACGGCCGGTGCAGAAGCCGGCGCCAGGGCGGATTGCCGATAGCCTCGCCTATATCGGACGTTATCTGGCCCCGATTGTGCTGGTGCTGACCATTACCATGCCATTCTATGCCGAGCGTTACTGGATCGACCTCGGCATCTTGGTGCTGACCTATGTCATGCTGGGATGGGGCCTGAATATTGTCGTCGGCTTGGCCGGGCTGCTCGATCTTGGCTATGTCGCCTTCTATGCGGTCGGTGCCTACTCCTACGCGTTGATCGCGCAGAATTTTGGCCTGGGCTTTTGGTCCTGCCTGCCGCTCGCCGGGATTCTCGCAGCGTTCTGGGGGGTGTTGCTCGGCTTCCCGGTGTTGCGCCTGCGCGGCGATTATCTGGCGATCGTGACCCTTGCGTTCGGCGAGATCATCCGCGTGGTGATCCTGAACTGGACCAGTTTGACCGGTGGGCCGAACGGAATGTCGGGCATTCCGCGGCCGACTTTTTTCGGTCTGGTGTTCAATTCCGCCGGTGGCGAGGGCAGCTTCGCCGATTTCTTCGGGATCGAGCCTAGCATCAGCCACCGGGTGATCTTCCTGTTCTATGTCATCCTTGGTCTGGCGCTGCTGACCAACTGGGTGTCGCTACGCTTGCGCCGGCTGCCGCTGGGGCGGGCGTGGGAGGCATTACGGGAAGATGAAATCGCCTGTCGCGCGCTGGGCATCGATGTCACGGTGACCAAGCTCACCGCATTCGCGATCGGGGCTGGGTTTGCGGGTTTCGCCGGGGCGTTCTTCGCCACCAGGCAGGCCTTCATCAGCCCGGAGAGCTTCACTTTTATCGAATCGGCGATTGTGCTGGCCATCGTCGTGCTCGGCGGCCTGGGCAGCCAGCTGGGGGTGGCGCTGGCGGCGATCGTGATGATCGGCGGCGGCGAGATGTTCCGCGACTTTCAGGAATACCGCATGCTGATCTTCGGTGGCGCGCTTGTAGTGGTCATGGTGGTGCGCCCGCGTGGCTTCCTGTCCGGCCGCACGCCGTCGGTTTCGCTCGGTGCCAAGAAGAAAATCGGTGCCGATCTGATGACCGAGGGGCATGGCTGATGCTAACCCCGCTCCTTGCTGTTGATCGGCTGACGATGCGGTTCGGTGGCCTGACCGCGGTCGATGCACTGTCATTTCATGCGCGCGCCGGCGAGATAACCGCAGTGATCGGCCCGAATGGCGCCGGCAAGACCACGGTGTTCAACTGCATCACCGGGTTTTATCGACCGAGCGAGGGCGCGCTGCAGTTGACCCATGCCGACGGCGCCGGCTTTGCACTGACCGCCATGCCGGGCCATCGGATCACCCGCCGCGCCAAGGTTGCGCGCACCTTCCAGAACATCCGCCTGTTCGCTGGTATGACTGTGTTGGAAAACCTGTTGGTGGCGCAGCATAATGACCTGATGCCGAATGTGATCAATGGCCTGCTTGCGGTGTTTGGCTTCGGCGGCCATGCGCGGGCTGAACATGTCGCCATCGAAAAAGCCAAACTGTGGATGCACGCGACCGGGCTGACCGCACGCGCCGACGACCCTGCCGGCGGCCTGCCCTATGGCGATCAACGCCGGCTCGAAATCGCGCGGGCAATGTGCACCGACCCGGAATTGCTCTGCCTTGATGAACCGGCCGCCGGGCTGAACCCGCGTGAGAGCGACGAATTATCCGACCTTCTGATGCGCATCCGCGACGGCCGTGATGTCGCGAGCCGCAGTTCCATTCTGTTGATCGAGCATGACATGGGCGTGGTGATGCGGATTTCGGACCATGTCGTGGTGCTCGACCACGGGCGCAAAATCAGCGACGGCACGCCAGCGGAAATCCGCGCGGACCCGAAGGTGATCGCGGCCTACCTGGGCGAAGGCGACGAAGACGAGGGGACGGCATGAGCGCGGTGCTGACCCTGTCCGGCGTCACCACGTTCTACGGCGCGGTGCAGGCGCTGCGCGGGGTGGATCTGGTGGTTAACGAGGGTGAGATCGTGACCCTGATCGGCGCCAACGGCGCGGGGAAGTCCACCCTGATGATGACAATCTGCGGCAGCCCGCGGGCGCGCGACGGGAAAATCCTGCATCTTGGCGACGATATTTCCGCCATGCCAACGCATGAGATCATGCGGCGCGGCATTGCCCAGTCCCCGGAAGGGCGGCGCATATTCTCGCGCATGACGGTGTACGAAAACCTGCTGATGGGCGCCCATGGCAAACCCGAGGCGAGCCTGGGCGCTGAATTGGATCAGGTTTTCACCCTGTTCCCACGCTTGAAGGAACGCCTGACCCAACGCGGCGGCACCCTGTCCGGCGGCGAGCAGCAGATGCTGGCGATCGGGCGGGCGCTGATGAGCAAGCCGAAGCTGCTGCTGCTGGATGAGCCGAGTCTGGGGCTGGCGCCGTTGGTGGTGAAGTTGATTTTCAACGCAATCCGCGAATTGAACCGAATGACGGGCCTGACGGTCCTGCTGGTCGAACAGAACGCGTTCCAGGCGCTGCGATTGGCCCATCGCGGCTATGTCCTGGTCAACGGCCAGATCACCATGGCGGGGACGGGCACGGATTTGCTGGCGCGGCCGGACATTCGCGCGGCTTATCTTGAAGGTGGTGGGCATTAGATCATCATTTGTTCAATCGGCTTCGATTGGACGGATAAAGATGATCGTGAAAACACGCCTCTAGAGCGGGATAACCGCGCCTATCAGCGGTCATCCCGCGCTAACAGTTCTCAGGCGGCTTCTGCTGTTCCTGGCCGGAACCGCGCCAACGCCCCGCTGATCCGCCCGCGCAATTTACCTATTTGCGCCACCCCTGCGAGCCGCCGATCGAGGAACGCCAACGTTGCGACATCATCGTCGCTGTCATCGCCGAGCCAGAACAGCAACGTGCTGGTCCACACCCCGGCCAGAATGGCGCGCTTGGTGTACCAACTGAAATCGGCCGAGCTATCGCCAGCCGCATGCCAGATCGCATCGACGCTGCGGGCCGCGCAGCGTGCCGCCAGCGGCGCGTAGCGGGGCAGGGCGAACATCCCCACGGCACGTCGCATGGCATCTCTGTGCGGCGCTGCATTTGCAAGGCGGAGCGCAATCAGGGTGTGCACCCGCCGGCTGAGCCGTTGATCGGCGACACCATGGGCAATGGCCGCCGCTTCCATGTCACGGTCGGCCAGATCGCACCAGGCGTCCAGCAGATCGGCGGTGCCGCCGGGAAATAGCAATTCGGCGTCCAGCCGGTCGAAGCCTGCTGCAACCAGGGCCTCCCACCGCCAGCCATGGTCCGCGACATGCGGCAGTAACGCGCGCAGGGCTGCGTCGCGATCCGGGCTGCGTTCCGGTGTCACGACCGGACCTGCGCCTGGGCCGCGCGGGTCAGTTCCTCGGAGAACCCGAATAGCGAGAAATCCTGCATGCGCATGGGGTACATGATCCCATCGAGGTGGTCGAATTCATGCTGCACGACGCCGGCGTGAAACCCGGTGACCTCGCCACCCACCGGGCGGTTGTCGGTATCGACGCCAGTATAGCGGATGCGCCACGACCGGGGCACGGCAGCGCGCAGGCCCGGGATCGACAGGCAGCCTTCCCAGCGCAGCCGCACGTCGTCGCCAAGCAGTTCCACGGTCGGGTTAATCACCACGCCATGCGGCAGGACGGCGGTATCGTCGGCGTCGGCGGTGGCGCGGTCGGGGTTGACCCGGAACACGAACAGCCGAAGCGGCATATGCACCTGCGGGGCCGCAAGGCCGGCGCCCTGGGCGTCTTCCATCGTCTCGATCATATCTGCAACCAGACGGCGGATTTCCGGGGCGGTCGGGTCTGCGACCGGGGCTGCGCTTTGCAGCAGGACCGGGTGGCCCATTCGGGCGATTTTCAGGATGGCCATGGGATGCTCCGGTTGCAGGGTGGGGGTTGGAATGCTGGGACGCCCATGTTATAGCGCGCTCCTTCCTGGACGGGCAGCCGTCTCGGAGCGTTTTTTGCCGCCCCGATACGCGGGGCGTCTCCCTGAAAGGAGCAGTCGGCCCAGTGCAGGTTCTCGTTCGCGACAATAATGTCGATCAGGCGCTCAAGGCGCTCAAGAAAAAAATGCAGCGCGAAGGTATTTTCCGCGAGATGAAGCTGCGTCGCCATTTCGAGAAGCCGTCGGAGCGTCGTGCGCGTGAAGCCGCCGAAGCCGTGCGCCGCGCTCGCAAGATGGAGCGTAAGCGCCTGGAGCGCGAAGGCTTCTAATTCAAGGCGTTATCGCCAAGCCGATTTGCGGCAGTGGGGCATCCCACTGCCGCTTTTTGTGTTTCAGATGGGTAGGGTCGCGGCGATAATATCGGCGACCGCGCTGTGGCCCTGGTCGCGCAATCCGCCGATCACGCCCTGGCGATCCGCGACGCTGCGGTTCTGGCTCATTTTCCACTGTGCCTCGATCTTGGTGGAGCGCAGCCGGAAGGCGCGGATGCCGCGCAGCATGCCCTCCATATAGGCCGCCGGCGGTTCATCGGGGGTGAAGCCGAGCGGGTCGTGTGCTGACAGTCCGTGCAGGATGTCCAAGGTGCCGGCGGCGTCATCAACCGGTTCCAGCACGCCATGGACGTGGACAGCGACGTAGTCCCAGGTTGGGACCGCTGGTTGGGTCGCATACCAGCCCGGCGCGATATAGGCATGTGGGCCGCCGAAGATCGCCAAAGCCTCGCCGCTCTTGAAGGCTGCGCATTGCGCGTTGGGCCGGCCGAGATGGGCGGACAGCACCAGGCCATCCCCGACGCGCGCCACCAGGAACGGGATATGGGATGCGTCCATGCCGGTTGCGGTGCGGGTTACCAGCACACCGAAGCTGTTTTCGCTGATCATCGCTGTGATCTTGTCGAGATCGGTTTCGGTGAAGGCGGGGCGTAGATACATCTCTGGCTCCTGTTGGCGGATGGGCTGCGATACGTTAAAATTGGTCTATCATGGCAGGCCAAATACTGGAAAATTTACCGGACCAATCTCGCCAGCAGGCGGTTTTCGATCGGTTGCGGCTGGGGATTCTGGCCGGTACCTTTACTGGCGGGGCGCGTTTGCCGCCGAGCCGACATCTGGCGGATGAACTAGGCGTCAGCCGGCAAACCGTGGTTCTGGCGTATGAGCGTCTGGCCGCCGAGGGCTACGTCCGGGCGCGGACCGGCAGCGGCACCTTTGTCGCATCCGATTTGCCCGATGCGGCGCCACCCCAAGCCGGCCTGCCGCAATCTGGCCGGGCTGACGCTGCGGCCATACGGCTGTCGGCGCGTGGTTTGGTGATTGCGGCGACACCGCTATCGGCTGCGGGTACGGTGGCTGGGGATGGGCTTTTCGCGGCTGGCGGCCCGGCGCTTGATTTATTCCCGGCGGCGGCCTGGGCAAGCGCGACCGCACGGGTGTTACGCGGCCTGTCGCCGGACTTATCGGCTTACCCGGATACCCAGGGTTTGCTGGCGCTACGCAGTGAAGTGGCCGCGCATCTGGCTGCAACCCGTGGGTTGCTGACCACGCCTGAGCAGATTGTGGTGACGTCCGGCACCCAGCAGGCGCTGCGGATTGCGGCCGACATGCTGCTCGATCCTGGCGATCCGGCCTGGGTGGAAGATCCTGGCTACATCGCAGGCCGTGGGGCGCTGGCGGCGGCCGGGGCGCGGCTGGTGCCGGTGCCAAGCGATGGCGATGGCATGGATGTCGCCGTCGGAATTGCCCGTGCGCCGGATGCAAAGCTGGTGCTGGTGGCGCCATCGCACGCCACACCGTTGGGCGGCGCGTTGCCGATCGGGCGGCGGCTGGCGCTGCTGGACTGGGCGGCGCAGGCCGATGCCTGGGTTCTGGAAGATGATTGTGACTCAGAGTTCCGCTGGGAGGGCAAACCGCTGCCGCCATTGGCGACCTTGGATCGCGCCGGCCGGGTGATTTATTGCGGTACCTTCAGCAAGACCCTGGCGCCGGCCTTGCGGATCGGCTTTGCGGTGATGCCGCAGGCAATGGTGGCGCCGTTCGTGCGGGCGCGCGCTTTGTCCGACCGCGGGCCGGCGGCGTTGGCCCAGGCGGTGCTGGCGGATTTCATGGCCGCCGGGCGATTGGCGCCGCATATCAGGCGGATGCGGACCGAATACGCCAAGCGTCGTGCGGCGCTGCTGGCGGCTTTGGCGCGGCATTGCCCGGCGGTTACCGCGGTTGCAGCGCCTGGCGGGCTGCATCTGGTGCTGGCGCTGGCGGCCGGCTTGGATGAGGCGGCCGTGGTGATGGCGGCGCGGGCCCGTGGCTTGGCGGTGTCACCATTGGCTGGGTACTATGTCGGTCCAAGCCGAATGGCGGGATTGGTCGTTGGGTTTGCATCAATGCCGGTGGCGCGGGCGGGCGAGGCAGCAAAGCGGCTGGCGGGGGCGATCAGAGTGGTAGACGTCAGTTTCCCCGGCAATCTCCAAGCCTTGGATTGAATAAATTGGAATGTGGGTGCAGTTCAAAATCGAACTGCACCCGATTTCTTCCTACCCGACCAGTTCAGTTCCGGCAAAGAAATAAGCGATCTCGGCCGCTGCCGCTTCCGGGCTGTCGGAACCATGCACGGAATTGGCTTCGATGCTCTCGGCGAATTCCTTACGGATGGTGCCGGCATCGGCGTTGGCGGGGTTGGTGGCGCCCATGATCTCGCGGTTGGCGAGGATGGCGTTTTCGCCTTCGAGTACCTGAACCACGACCGGACCCGAGGTCATGAAGGTCACCAGATCGCGGAAAAAGCCGCGCTCGCTATGGGCGCCGTAGAAGGTTTCGGCCTGGGCGGTGGTCATGTGCAGGCGCTTCTGGGCGACGATGCGCAGGCCCTTGGCCTCGAACTTGGCGTTGATGGCACCGGTCAGATTGCGACGCGTGGCGTCCGGCTTCAGGATGGAAAACGTGCGTTCAATGGCCATGGGGGAGCCTCATTGGAAAAGGTTGCAGCCGGTTTGGCTTGGCTGGCGCGCCTTTAGAGCAGCCATTAGGGCACCGCAACCCCTTCCCGAGTCGGCCCTTGGGCGGCTAAACGACCGCTATGAGTCTTCTTATGATCCGCGACCTGACAATCCGCATGGCGGGCCGCCTGCTGATGGACAACGCTGCCCTGGTGATCGACCCGGGCCGGCGGGTGGGATTGGTTGGCCGCAACGGTGCCGGCAAATCCACCCTGCTCAAGGCGATTTCCGGCGAATTGCAGCCTGATGGCGGGGAAATCCGCATTGCGCGCAACGTGCGTGTCGGCCAGGTGCGCCAGGAAATGGCGGACGGGCCGCAGACGTTGATCGAGATTGTGCTGACCGGCGATCAGGAACGCCTGGCCCTGCTGGCGGAGGCCGAAACCGCCCCACCCGAACGCCTCGCCGAAGTGCATGACCGTCTGGTGACAATCAGCGCCGATAGCGCCCCGGCGCGGGCGGCGACCATTCTCGCCGGCTTGGGGTTCGATGCCGCGGCCCAAATACGGCCGATCAGCTCGTTCTCGGGCGGCTGGCGGATGCGGGTGGCGCTGGCGACGGTGCTGTTTTCGGCGCCGGAATTGCTGCTGCTGGATGAACCGACCAACCATCTCGACCTCGAGGCGACGCTGTGGCTGGAAACCTGGCTGATGCGGTTCCAGGGCGCGGCGATTGTTGTGTCGCATGATCGCGGCTTGCTGGATCGCTGCGTCGACTCGATTGCCCATCTAGACCACGGCAAGATCAGCCTGACGCCGGGCGGCTACGAGGAATTTATCCGCATCAGGACCGAGCGTGCCGCCCAGCAAGCCGCCGTCGCGGTGAAGATCGCGGCGCAAAAAGCCCATATGCAGGCCTTCGTCGATCGGTTCCGCTACAAGGCGAGCAAGGCGCGTCAGGCCCAGGCCCGTATCAAGGCAATCGCCAAGCTGCCGCCGGTCGAAGCCGCACTCGACGAAACCACGACCAGATTCAACTTCCCCGAGCCGTCGGATATCGCGCCGCCCATGCTGTCACTCGACCGGGTGACGCTGGGTTATGGCGATACGGTCGTGCTGCGCGACGTGTCGCTGCGGATCGACATGGATGATCGCATTGCGCTGCTGGGCGCCAACGGCAACGGCAAATCGACCCTGGCGAAAATGCTCGCCGGACGGATGGCGCCGATGAGCGGTGAGGTGCGGCGCAGTCCGAAATTACGCGTGGGCTATTTTGCCCAGCACCAGGCCGAGGAATTGGTGCTGACCGAAAGCCCGATTGACCATATGCAGCGCGCCTTGCCGACAGCCCCGGTGCAACAGGTGCGCAGCCAGTTGGCGCGGTTTGGCCTGGACGCTGATCGGGCAAATACCAAGGTCGGGTCTTTGTCGGGTGGTGAAAAGGCACGCCTGCTGCTGGCGCTCGCCACCCGGGACGCCCCGCAATTGCTGATTCTCGATGAGCCGACCAACCATCTCGACATCGATGCGCGTGAAGCGTTGGTGCGGGCGCTGGCCGAGTTCGGTGGGGCGGTGTTGCTGATTACCCATGATCCCGATCTCGTCGATCTGGTTGCCGATAATCTGTGGCTGGTCGCTGATGGCACGGCCAAGCCGTTTGCCGGCGATCTGGACGATTACCGGGTGGTGCTGGCCGAGCGTGCACGCGGACCGGCCAAGCCGATCGATCCGGCGAAGGCCCTGCGCAATGACCGGCGTGGCCGTGCCGAAGCCCGGGCGCAGTTGGCGCCGTTGAAAAAGCGGGTGGCAGACGCCGAAAAGCGCATGGCAACCCTCGCGGCCGAGCGCGTGAAGATCGAGCGTGAAATGGCCAATCCGGCGATCTACCAGCCGTCGCGCAAATCCGAGGCGCTGGCGATACAGACCCGGCTGACCGCGATCAAACGGCTGGAAGCGGTGGCCGAGGCTGAGTGGCTGGTGGCCGCCGAAGCTTTGGAGAATGCGGATATGGAGCGGGTCGAGTAACGCGGCCCATCAGGCTTAAGGCGTAGCGTGCAGACATAGGCTGGGGGAACCAAGAATGCCGATTTTCAACAATGGCGCGGTCCAGATCCACTATACCGAAACCGGCACCGGGACCCCGTTGCTGATTATCCCCGGCGGCGGGTTGAACGCGACGATGGGGTTCCTGTCCGGTAGCTCACCGTTTAACCCGATGGTGGAATTCCAGGACAGATATCGCTGCATCACGCTGGATTTGCGCAACGCCCAGGACGGCCAGTCGAGCGGCCCGGTTGAGATCGATCGTCCATGGGACAGCTATAGCGATGACCAGCTGGCGCTGATGGACCATCTCGGGATCGACGAATTCCTGGTAATGGGCTTCTGCATCGGCGGTCCGTTCATCTGGAACCTGCTGCGGCGGGCGCCAGAACGCATCATCGCGGCAGTGCTGGTGCAGCCGAGCGGGTCGCGTCCGGAGATGCGTGACATGTTCTACAACAACAACATGGCCGCCTGGGGGCCAGCGCTATGTGCGCGGCGGCCCGATGTGACCATGGCGATGGTCGACGGGTTTCTGACCCGGATGTATCGGACCGATACTGACTTCGTCTTTACCGTTGACCGCGATTTCGTGCGGAACTGCCCGACGCCCTTGCTGGTCCTGCTGGATGACGTGCCCGCGCATCCTTATGCGGTGGCGATGGAAAGTGCCCGCCTGGCGCCGAATGCGCAGGTGGGTTTCTATCCGTGGAAGGACCCGGTGGAGATGATTCCGCTGGCGGTAAGGCATGTGGGCACGTTCCTGCATGCAAACGATCCGGCGACTGGGCGATGATCAACCGGTCGGATCGGGCAACCGATAGACCGAAAGTTTCCTGGTCTGGTCGCGATACACGGTTTCGAACCCGAACTTGCTGAGTGAGCTGCGGTTGCGATCATTGACATAAGCGATCACCGAACCGTGGGAACGGAAGTGTTCCATATTGTTGGTCAAGAAAGCTTCGAGTATCTCCGCATCAAACGGGTTGTACATATGAACAATCGTCGGTGTCGGAAGCATTTTATATTGTGCGGCATCGGCTAACACAAAATCAACATTTTGTGTCTTTAACCGTGATTTGTTGGCCATCGCAATTTCAATCAACTGCGCCGAAAATTCAATTCCCAGGATTTTCTTGAACCCAAAGCTCTGCGCAACGTACAGACAGGATTTTCCCTTGCCCGAGCCGAGATCGAGGAAACTATCGATGGTCTGACCGACGCGCAAAGCTTCCGAGACAACCACCCGGAGATCGATCCCGGCGACGGCTTCGTAGCGGACGGCGTTCGCGTGGGATGCATGCTGGTTGGTCGAAAGATCGGCCTGCTCAATCACCCCACCAAAGTCCAGCCGGTACCACCGATCGAAAACGGCGTCGCAAAGGGCCTCAATGAGCATCGCAACAACGCTGCCGATCGAGCGCATCTTCATGATCCGCGGCTTGGCGAACCACGCGAGGACGCGGCGGCGCGTCGTATCTTGAACGGCCATGTCGAGACCTCGCAATTCAGACGATCAACGACCGAGCTGGTAAGGTCCGCCAACCACCAGCGCGCGCTGATAGGCCGGGCGCGCCTGTATCAGCCCGCCGTATCGTTCCAGATTGGGGTATGCCGCCAGCAACCGGCTGGCGGCCGCGGCTTCGATCACGAAGCTGGTTTGGATGTCCGCGCCGGTCAGGTCTTCCCCGAGCAGGAACGGCCCGGTTGCAAGACTGTCATTGAGGTACGACAGATGATTGGCGATCTCGCTCTGGATGCGCGGTGCGAGCGGCGCGGCGGCCTCTCCCAGGCGGCTGGTGTAAAGCGCCAGCATCAGCGGCAGCATCGCCGATCCCTCGGCGAAATGCAGCCAGTGGCGATAGGGCACCATCGCCGGCGTGCCCTCGGCCGGGCGCAAGCGGCCATTGCCGTAAGTGTCGATAAGGTATTCGACGATCGCGCCCGATTCCGCCACCACGTTGGCGCCATCGGTCACCACCGGCGATTTGCCAAGCGGGTGAACCGCTTTCAATTCCGGCGGCGCCAGGCGGGTGGTGGCGTCACGCTGGTAGCGTTTGACCTCGTACGGGACGCCGAGTTCCTCGAGCAGCCAGAGGATGCGCTGCGAGCGGGAATTGTTGAGGTGATGGAGGGTGATCATCGAGCGGCGCTCCGGGCTTGTCGTGTTTGCCATTTTCTCCACCATATTATACCGATTTCCACAACCTAGTAGCGATGCGCCCCGTCCCTCAATCCGATTGTCATGATGCGCCACGGCTGCTCGGTCGCTTTGTTTCGGCATGGCAGCAGCGTTCGACAATGTCGTCGTATGACCGAAAGATTCGGTTGGATAGCCAGTTATCATGCATGAACGACCAGACATTCTCCACCACGTTGAGCTCCGGCCGCGTCGGCGTGTCGGCAATAATTTCTAAAAAAGCTTTAGCGCCGGCGTTCAAGCGCCACAGCTTTGATTTGGGCGTAGACATTCATTCCTTCACCAAATCCCAGCAGGTCCCATGACCGTCGGGTCACCCGCGCCAGTACACGGGCGCCGTCGCCAAGCGGGCCAAGGCCCAACACGGCGGTCACGTCCCGCCCGCCGGTGCGGACGGCGGTCAGGATGCGGGCCGGCACGATATTGCTGATGGTAGAGCTGCCCGGCGGTTCATGCGCCAGACTGACATCGCTCGCCTGGATGCGCAGCCGGTGCCGCGTGCCAATTTGGGCCGCGGGCATCGGCGTCAGAAACGTCACCGCCCCCGCCTGCAAAATGGCCATTTCATAGACAAAATCATAGGAAACCACCACTGCATCGAGACTGACAGCCGCGCGGTCAGACTGCGCGATGGGCTGCGTCGGATCGCTTTGCAGCTCCGCGATCGGACCCGCCGCCACGACACCCCCAGCCGACATCAACACCAGATGGTCCGCCAGCCGCTCCACCTCGGTCATGTCATGGCTGACATAGACCATCGGTAGTGACAATGCGGATTGCAAACGTTCGAGGTAGGGTAGGATCTCGGCCTTGGTGGCCACGTCGAGTGCTGCGAGTGGCTCGTCCATCAGCAGCAGCCGGGGCTGCGACAGCAGTGCCCGGCCGATCGCCACGCGCTGGCGTTCGCCGCCCGAAAGGTGACGCGGCGAGCGATCGAGCAAAGCAGTGATGCCGAGCAGACCAGCGACCTCATCGAACCCAATCATCGGGCCATCATGGTGCTTCGGCATGCCGTACAGCAGATTGCGCCGCACTGACAGATGCGCGAACAGGCTGGCTTCCTGGAAGACGTAACCGATCCGGCGCAAATGCGCGGGTCGGAACATGCGCCCGCTCTGCCAGACCTCATCGCCAAGCTGGCACACGCCATCCGGCAGGCTGTGCAGCCCCGCGATGCAGCGCAGCACGGTGGTCTTGCCGCAGCCGGATGGACCGAACAAGGCTGTCACGCCAGACGCAGGCACGGTGAACGCGGCATCGAGGCGAAAGCCGCCGATCTGGCCACGGAATGCGACGCGGAGCTGGCTCATGCGCCGCCCCAGATGCGATTCCGCGCGACGTTGCTATCGATCAGCCGCATCGCCAGGATTACCACGAAGGCGAAAACCACCATGCCAGCCGCCAGAATATGCGCTTCCCGCCACTGTGCGGTTTCGACATAGTCAAAGATGGCGACTGACAGAACCTTGGTCTTGCCTGGGATGTTGCCGCCGATCATCAGCACGATGCCGAACTCGCCCACCGTGTGGGCAAAGCCCAGTACGGCGCCGGTGAGAATGCCCGGCCGCGCGAGCGGCACCGCAACCGTCCAGAACGCCCGCAGCGGGCTGGCCCGCAACGTGGCCGCCACCTCCATCGGCCGTTCGCCCATTGCCTCGAACGCGTTTCGGATCGGCTGCACCACAAACGGCATGGAATACAGCACCGAGCCGATCACCAGGCCGGGAAACGAGAACGCCAGGGTGCGCCCGCCCCACAGCCCGGCCAACGCGCCACCGGGACCGTCAGGACCCAGGGCCACAAGTAGGTAGAATCCAAGAACGGTGGGCGGCAGCACCAATGGCAGCGCTACGATTGTTGCCACGACCTCCTTCCACCAGGTGGGGCGGCGCGCGAGCCACCAGGCGATCGGCGTGCCCAGCAGCAGGAGCACCAACGTGGTCAGTCCTGCCAGTTCGATTGTCAACAGAACCGCTTGTACGATGTCGCCTGACAGATTGCCCACGGGATCAGTTCAACCCGGTCAGCACGAAACCGTATTTCTCGATCACCCGCTTTGCTTCGGGTCCCTTCAGGAAGGCGAGGAAGGCAATGGCGGCCGTGTTGCCAGCCCCTGTCTTCAGCAGCACCGCGTCCTGGCGGATCGGCGAGTACAGCTCCTGCGGCACCATCCAGCGCGCGCCTGCTGTGATGCCGGTCAGTTGCGACAGCGCGACGAAGCCCAGTTCGGCGTTACCCGTATCAATGAACTGGAAAGTCTGGGCGATTGTATTGCCCCGCACAATCTTTGAGGCCAGCGCATCCAGCACCTTCAGTGATGTCATCGTCTCGATCGCCGCCACGCCGTAGGGCGCAATGGCGGGGTTGGCGATCGATATTTTGGCGAACGCCCCAGCCCGCAAAGTCTCGGCACCTGTCACGAGATCGGCGGACCTGCTCCACAGCATCAGCTTGCCGATGGCGTAGGTGAACCGGCTGGATGCCACCGCCAAGCCATCCGCGATCAACTTCCTGGGGCGGTCGTCATCGGCGGAAAGCAATATCTGGAACGGCGCATCCTGGGAGATCTGGGTATACAAAGCGCCGGAGGCCCCGAAGCTCAGAACCGCCACATCCCCGGTCTTCTGCTTGAACAGGGTGGCTATTTCCTTGGCTGGTTCGGTGAAGTTGGTGGCCACGGCAACGATGGTCTGCGCCGCCCGCGCGGTGATCGACAGGATGCAGCAGGCCAGAAAGCCGAACAGGCCAAAAATCAACTTCGCTCCACGCATGCGCTGCCCCACCCGCCCTGACGCGCTATGCTAGTTTGGATATAACGTTATGGGAAGGCGTGAAATCACCGCTGCCAGGCGTGGTCGGCGCGCCCTAATACATCGTGTCAATCAACCGTGCATGCCCGGTCGCATCCAAAGCCGCCCCATCCATCGCTCCTTTGGTAATATCGGCCAGGATAGTCCCGTTACTCGGCAACGAACTGCGCGCGATGTGTTTCTCCGGGTTCCATAATTCCGACCGCATGATCGCCTTGGCACATTGGAAAAACACAGTCTCGACATGGATGACCAGCACGCTGCGCGGCAGTTTGCCATCATGGATGAAGCGCTCAAGCAGGTCTGGCGCCACCGAGATATCGGCGCGTCCGTTGACCCGGAGGGTTTCGCCAATACCGGGGATCAGGAACAGGAGCGCCACCCGCGGGTCATGCAGGATGTTACGCAGGCCATCGATGCGGTTATTGCCACGCCGGTCGGGCAGCAGCAGCGTGCGATCGTCCTGGATGGCGACAAAACCGGGCCCGTCGCCGCGCGGGGTAGCATCGACAAAGCGTTCGCCTGCGGTCGCCAGAATCGCGAACGGGGCGGCACGGATCAGCGCCTGGTAGTGCGGATGCAGGTAATCGACTTCCTTGGCCACCGCCCCGGCCGACGGCGTCCCGTAGATTGCGCGAAGGCTGTCGAGGTCGCGGATGATGTGATCTTGGGTCATGAAGTCATCTTTCTATGCGCCAACCGCCAATGCAAGCTTGCGTTGCGCCCCGGCCCGCAAGACACTGCCGGCATGACATGGTCCATTCTCGTTCGAGATCCCGCCACTGGCGCCCTGGGGGCGGCGGTGGCCTCGCGTTTTTTTGCGGTCGGTGCGATCTGCATCCAGGTGGAAGGCGGGGTTGCCGCCATGGCGACCCAGGCGCTGGTCAACCCGATGCATTTCCCGCCGGCCTGGCCGCGCTTGCGTGCGGGCGACGCACCGCAGGCGGTCCTTGATGATCTGCTGCGCGGCGATCCCGGCTTTGACCAGCGGCAATGCCATATCCTCGATGCGCAAGGGTATATTGCCCAGCATACCGGCGAAAACTGCGTAAGCTGGGCTGGAATGGTGCGTGGCGTGAATATCTCGGTCGCCGGCAACATGCTGGCTGGCCCGCAGGTCGTGCAGGCAACCCTTGATGGGTTTGCCATCGCCCAGGGCGACCTCGCGGAACGGTTGATCGGCGCGATGGAGGCTGGCGAAGCAGTCGGCGGCGACAAGCGCGGCAAGCAATCGGCGGCGCTGAAAGTCTGCACGAAGGATTCCTATCCCGATCTCGATATCAGGTCAGACGACCATCCCGACCCGCTGGCCGATCTGCGGCGCCTGCATCGGATCAGCCAGGAACGTTTCGCGATCTTCCGCCGGCATCTGGCCGGCCGCGACAGCCAGTGGGGCACGGTCGATCGCGAAATCATCAACGCCGACGTCGAAAAATACGGAAAGCCCCTCTAACTGAAAGGCTGCACAATGCGCCGAATTCTACTCGCTGGCTTGTTCGCAATCGCGGCTGTTACGCCGCTCGCCGCGCAAACCAATCTGCGCATCGGCTTGCGCCAGGACCCGGATATTCTTGATCCGACCCTCGGGTCGAGCTATGTCGGGCGCATCGTCTACGCGGCGATGTGCGACAAGCTGTTTGATATCGATACGAACCTCAATATCATCCCGCAACTCGCCACCGGGTTTCGCTACGAAGACCCGACCCATCTGGTCATCACGCTGCGCCCAGGCGTGAAGCTGCATGACGGTACCGAGATGACGGCGGACGTGGCGAAGTATTCGCTGGTGCGGGCGCTGACCATGAAGGGCAGCATGCGGGTGGGCGAGGTCAATACCATCGACAGCATCGATGTGATCGATCCGCTGACCATCCGGCTCAATCTGAAAAACCCGGCATCGCAGTTGCTGGCGCAGTTGACCGATCGTTCCGGAATTGTTGTCTCCCCGAAAGCGGCCGAGGCCGCTGGCGACAAATTTGGCCTCGCCCCGGTCTGCGCCGGACCCTACGCGTTCGACAGCCGGATCGCCCAGGACCGTATTGTGCTGAAGCGCTTCCCGGGCCACTGGAATGCCGGTGCGTTCAGTTTCGATCAGGTGACGTATTTGTCCATCGTCAATTCGGCGGCGCGGCTGGCGAATTTGCAGGCCGGCAGTATCGATTTGGTGGAATATTTGCCGCCGACCGATGTCGCGGCCGTCCAGAAGGACCCGAAGCTGAAACTCGCGGTCAGTGACGGGCTGGCCTATACCGGCATCAATTTCAACGTCAATAACGGCCCCGCGGCGCAAACCCCGATCGGGCAGAACGCGCTGATCCGTCAGGCGTTCGAACTGGCGATCGACCGCACTGCGGTGATCAATGTGGTGTTCAACGGCATGTTCAAGCCGACCGCGCAGGCCAATCCGCCAAGCTCGCCCTATTACGTCGCCAACATTCAGCCGCCGGCGCGTGACATCGCCAAGGCCCGCGCCTTGCTGGCCCAGGCTGGTGTCACCGGAAGGGTCGCGGTTGAACTCACGGTCACAAATGAACCGGAACCGCAACAGGTTGGCGAGGTTCTGCAATCGATGGTCGCGGAAGCCGGCTTCGACCTCAAGCTCAAGACCATGGAATTCGCCTCGTCGTTATCCGCCGGCTACAAGGGCGAATTCAATGCCTACATGATCGGCTGGTCCGGACGTGTCGATCCGGACGGCAATATGTGGGCGTTGATGCACTCCAAAGGGGTGTTCAACTATGGCAAGCACAGCAACCCCGAAATGGATTCCCTGCTCGATCAGGCCCGCGCGGTTACCGATACGGCTGGGCGTAAGGCGATTTATGCCAAGGTGTGGGACATCCAGCGCAAGGATTTACCGCTGATCTATCTCTATACCGGCAAGAACATCGTGGCGATGAAGGCAGGCCTGAACGGATTTCAGCAGGTGCCGGATGGGTTGATCCGGCTGGGCGGGATGAAGCTGGGGAATTGAAGGAAAGTGCTCTTTGTTTTCAAACAAGGAGCACTTTTTTTATGGTGTCTTCCTGAATTGCGATGACCGCTCCCTTGTCGTCGTAAAGCTTCGGCGCCCCCGCGATGATGCGGGCACGCATTGCTGCGCGGTAGGGCACGCCGGCAGCATGCAGTGTGGCGTAGGGGGCGGGCTTCAATCTGCTGTTTACCTTTGGCTGCCAGGATCGCCCGATGTCTGACGACCTTGCAACCCTGGATCTGGCCGCGGCCGTCGCGCTGCATCGTGCGGGTGCGTTCGCCAACGCGGTTGAACTGTACGACGATATCCTCGCCTCCGCACCTGATACAGCCCCGGTCCAGCATCTAAGCGGGCTGGCGCTGGCACAAATCGGGCGTGCCGAGGAAGGTCTGGTCCGCTTGCGCCGGGCCTGCGCCCTGGCGCCGGAAGATCCGGTCTTGCACCTTGGCCTGGGCGAGGTCGCGCTGGCCGCTGGTGCGATCGCTGAAGCGGAAACGCATCTGCTGGCCGCATCCGCGCGTAGCCCGCACGACCCTGGGATTGGTGCCGCCCTGGCAAGGCTGCGTCTGGCCCAGGGCATTGCCGCCAATCTGCGGGGAGACCGGAAGTCCGCCGCCCAATCCTTCGGCGCCGCCATGCGGCTCGATCCCCGTCAGGCCGACGCTGCCGCCAATCTTGCCGCTTTGTGCAATGACGATGGCCACTGGCGGGAGGCGGAGGCGTTGTCGCGCGCGGCGGTCTCGATCGCGCCTGACCATGTCGCGGCGTGGACAAATCTCGGCAATAGTTTGCACCGGCAATCCCGCCATGATGAGGCTACCGAGGCGTTCGGCATGGCGCTCGCCCGGGATGGCAGTGCGGTGGATGCGGCGACCGGGCTTGGACTCAGCTTGCTCGCGATGGGGCGGGTGGACGATGCAGTGATCGCCCAGCGTGCGGCGGTGGTAAGCGACCCGGCCTGTCCGGTGGCGCATCTCAACCTGGCCTATTGCCTGCTGACCGCCGGCCAGTTTGCTGAAGGTTGGGCGGAGTTCGAATGGCGGGGACTGGCGCCCGGCACGCCAGCACCACCTGTCGCGGGGCCGCTGTGGCGCGGCGAACCGCTGTATGGTCGCCGGATTCTGGTGCGGGCTGAAGGCGGGTTCGGCGATATCCTGCAATTTGGCCGCTATGTTCCGCAACTATTGCAGCGTGGCGGGCAGGTGATTGTGCAAACCCACAAGCCGCTGACCCGGCTATTTGCCGGGCTACCGTGCATTGAGGTCGTCGAATCCGGGGCCGCGATGCCGCCGTTTGACCTGTCGGTGAAATTACTCAGCCTGCCGCGCCTGTTTGCGACCGCGCTTGCGACAATCCCCCCGCCATTGCCGCTCCGCGTGGACCCGGCCCGTGTTTCCGCCGGGCGCCGGCGCATTATGGCCAATGCGTCGACCGGTCTTGTGGTGGGGTTGGTCTGGGCCGGCGCGCCGCGCAGCGATTTGCTGCCACAAGCCGAAATGGACAGCAGGCGATCGATGAACCTGGCCCGATTGGCGCCGCTCGCCGGAATTGCCGGGGTAAGCCTGGTCAGCCTGCAAGAGGGCAAAGCGGGCGCGGAGATCGCAGAAACCGGGCTGCCGATTTTCAATGCGATGGCCGAAATGGCGGATTTCGCTGATACCGCCGTGCTGACCGCTGCGTGCGATCTGGTGATCAGTGTCGATACTGCGATGGTGCATCTGGCAGGCAGCCTGAATGTGCCGGTTTGGTTGATGGATCGCTATGATGGTTGCTGGCGCTGGGGCAAGGGCGTCGAGACGTCGCCGTGGTACCCCAAATTGCGGCTGTTTCGGCAGGGGGCACCGGGGGATTGGGATGGGGTGGTGGCGCGGGTTGGTGTGGCATTGGCGGACGAAATCTCAGTGCTTGGATAAGCTTTATTCCGCGAGATCGTTCCGAAAATATGCGCCAATGTCGCGGTGCCCTTCCAGCACGTTCACAACTTCAAAATTATCGTCAGCGTAGCGGAAGAAAATCACGTAGCCCTTAAATGGGTAACTGCGAATATCCTGCGGCAACTCCGGCCGCAACAGGCCAATGGTACCGGGTATAGACGCCAGTTTGCGGCAGTGTTGGCGCAGTTCGTCTGTAAAGCCGAGCGAGCACGTTGGGTTATCGCGGGCGATAAATTCGAGAATTGATTCCAAGTCGGCCAGGTCTGCGGGACGGTAGGTGAGCCTACGCATTCGCTCCGTTGGCTCCGAGCGATCGGACATGCCGGCGAAGCCGCTCCCCGACATCGTCATCAGCCAAGGACGGGCGCGGATCGGCAAGTGATGCGCCCAACATGTCACGCAACGCCATCAGCTTTGTCTCGCGCTCCTCGACCAGACGCAGCCCCTCACGCACCACTTCACTGGCCGAGGCATAGCGCCCGGATTTGACGGCAGTCTCGACGAAATCTTCCAGTCGGGTGCCGATCGAGACGTTCATGGCAATCTCCATTTGCAGCGATACCACGCATAATAACACGAATGGTGCAATTTTAGGCATTATACCGAGCGCCGTTGACCCATGAAGAATGGGTCAACGGCGCTCGGTATAAGTCTTTGCTCGGCGCACCGCCGCCAGCCAACCCGGTGCGCAATCCCAAGCGCCCGAATGGCTGGAAGAGTCAGCCATCCGGGCGCTTGGTATTAGAGCGTGATGACCGTAGGTGGAATCACATGGAGGTCTGAATCACGCGACCAAACAAAGCGTTAGAGCATGGTGACTGCGCCTATCAGCGGTCATCACGCGCTAGGGTCTGTTGAGATTGAGGGTTCCGGCGCGGCTTGGAGTGTGATTCAAGCTTTGTATGGAACGCTTTATATTGACTGATGCCCA
>CALQTN020000072.1 GCA_943333505.2 Asaia bogorensis
AGGCGGCGAAGATCAGGGCCAGTGAAGTCAGATCGAAGCGCGATTGCGCGGGCCATGGGCGAGCCTCCAATGCTCGCCAGGTTGAATCACATCATCGCCGCGTCGGGGAATCCCCACCGTGAGTCAGAAGCCAAAGGCGTTGGTATTATGGGCATCGACAGAATCGTAGAGCAGAAGGGTCTTGAAGTGATGGGGCGTCGCGGTCGGCACGACCACCCGCGCGTGTTCACCATCGGCTATTACCACCCAAACAATCGGTTGCTTGCCCTGCGTCATCGTCGTGTCCCTTTCGGCTGATGACGTAACATTAGGTCTGCGCGGCAGGCCCGGCATTGATCCGGATCAACTGTTCCAGACTGGGTCCTTCAGTCTGGCCGCGAACGCCGCATGGGCTGCAAGTTCATCAGCGCTTGGCATAATCACCCGCGGCGTCCGCGCACCCACTGGCGCGTAATGGGCGACCGGCATCGCCCCCTGCTCGGCACCCGCATCGGCGAGGGAAAGCCCGCGCTGGCGACCGCCGGTAAGCTCGATATAGACCTCCGCCAGCAGCTTGCAGTCCAGCAACGCATTATGGCTGGTGCGGGCTGACAAATCGATATTGAAACGACGACAGAGTGCGTCGAGGCTGTTGGGCATGCCGGGGAAGCGGGTCTTGGCCATGACCAGAGTATCGATCATGCGCGCGCGTGGCAGTGACGGGCGTTTCAACCTGGCGAATTCGGCATTCAGAAAGCCGAAATCGAACGGGGCATTATGGGCAACCAGGGGATCTTCACCGAAGAATTCCAGTAGATCATCGGCGATGGCGGCAAAGCGTGGTGCTTGGGTGAGTTTGTCGAGGGTGATGCCGTGGATGCGGGTTGCATCGGGCGGAATGTCGCGGTCGGGATGGATCAGGCGATGGAAGACATTGCCGGTCGGCAGATCGTTGAACAATTCGAGGGCCGCAACCTCGATCACCCGGTCGCCCGATAGCGGATCGAGCCCTGTGGTTTCTGTATCGAATAGAACCGACCTCATGCCAGGACCTTGCCGATCAGACGGCGCAGGGCGCGGATGGTTTCAAAGCGCGACAGGCCGGTGCGGATCACCACATCGGCGCGGCGGCGTTTTTCGGCGTCGGGCATTTGGCGGGCGATCACGGCTGCAATCTGGGCGTGGGTCATTTTGCCGCGTTTGGCGACACGGTGGATTTGCACCGCGCGCGGGGCGGAAACCACGACGACCAGATCGACCCGATCGATATCCGGGGTTTCCAGCAGCAATGGGATATCGAGCACCACGGCGCGGGCGCCGGCACGGCGGGCGCGGCCGAGGAAGATCGCTTCTTCCTCACGCACCATCGGATGGATCAGGCCCTCCAGCTTTCGCAATGCATCGGGCTGGCCGAGCACCGCCGAGCGCAACGCACCACGATCCAGGGTGTTGTCGCGCACCGTGCCGGGGAACAGCGCCTCGATATACGGGAGCGCGCGACCGCGCGGGCCTTGCAGGCGGTGCACCGCAAGGTCAGCGTCGAAAATCGGCATGCGCGCGCGATGGAAGGTCGCCGCCGCGGTCGATTTCCCCATCCCGATGCCGCCGGTCAGTCCGATGATTTTCATGGGCGGCAGTTTCCACCGGGGCGACGAACGTGGCAATGGTGATTGCATCGGTATCGTTCGGCCGCATCGGAAATGTCACATGCACCAGGCAAGAAACCCAGCTAACTGGTCTTCGAAATGGTGACCGATACGCATGACCGACACGGTGAGGTTCGCCTGACCGGCATCACCCGTAGCTGGGGGGAAACGACGGCGCTCGCCGGCGTGTCTCTCACCGTGCGCGCCGGCAATTTTTGCGTGCTGCTGGGGCCGTCGGGCTGCGGCAAAACCACCTGCCTGCGGATTGTCGCGGGGCTGGATCAGGCCAATGGCGGGCGGGTCGAAATCAGCGGGCGGGACGTGACCGCGCTGCCACCGGCGGCGCGCGGCGTGGCGATGGTGTTCCAGTCTTACGCGCTGTTCCCGCATCTTTCGGTCGCTGAAAACATCGTTTTTGGCCTGAAAGCGCGCAGCGTCGCACCGGCGGAACGCGCGCGACGGTTGGACCGGGCGGTTGAAATTCTCGGCATCGGACATTTGCTCGCCAGACGGCCGGGCCAGCTTTCGGGTGGGCAACAGCAGCGCGTGGCGCTCGGCCGGGCGATTGTCGCCGAGGCGTCGGTGTGTCTGATGGACGAACCGCTTTCGAACCTCGATGCGCAATTGCGGGCGGAAATGCGGCGGGAAATCCTCGCGCTGCAACGGCGCCTGGGGATGACGATGCTTTACGTGACGCATGACCAGACCGAGGCGATGGGCATGGCGGATCAGGTCGTGCTGCTGCGCGCCGGGCAGATCGAGCAGGACGCGCCGCCGGCGGAGATGTATGCCAAGCCGGCGACCAGCTTTGTCGCGAGCTTCATCGGGACGCCGCCGATGAATTTGCTGGTGCTGGATGGCGGGCGCATTCGCGGGACGGATTTTGTCGTGCCGGGGGCCGCTGGATTGCTCGGCATCCGGCCCGAGGCGCTGCGGATCGGGGAAGCTGGCTTGCCAGCGCGGGTGATCAGCGCCGAGTATCTTGGTGCCGATACTGTCGTTGCCTGCATGGTCGGCGAAGGCCGCGTGCTGGTGCGCCTGCCCGGCAAGGTTGATCTGGCCAGCGGCGCATATATCCATCTTGCCCATGACCGCGTGGATTTACATCTGTTCGATGCAACCAGCGGCCAAGCCCGCCCGATGCCGTTCTGAACCAAAGAGGAAACCGTCCGATGTCGCATGCCACATCCCGTCGTTCACTGCTCATCGGCGCATCAGCGCTGGCCATGCCGGCGATTGCGCGCGCCCAAGGCGTGACCGAAATCGAGTTCTACTTCCCGGTTGCCGTGGGTGGGCCGATCACCAAGATTATCGATGGCTATGCCGCCGAGTTCATGGCGCTGAACCCGAAGATCAAGGTGAAGCCGGTTTATGCCGGCAGCTATGTCGACACGCTGACCAAGGCGGTGACCGCGACCAAGGCTAGCCAGGGACCGCAAATGGCGCTGGTGCTGGCGGTCGATGCCTACTCGCTGATCGATGACGATCTGATCCTGCCATTCGACACCTTGGCGACTACGGCCGAGGACAAAGCCTGGTTGGCGGGCTTTTACCCGGCGTTCATGCGCAACGGGCTGATCGACGGCCATATCTGGGGCATTCCGTTCCAGCGCTCGACGATTGTGATGTATTACAACAAGGCGATCTTCAAGGAGATCGGCGTCGATCCGGAAAAGGCCCCGGCGACGTGGGAAGCCCATGCGGAACTGGCCGCCAAGGCGGTGAAGCGTGAGGGCGACCGGACCACGCGCTGGGGGGTTCAGGTCCCCGCAACCGGCTTCACCTACTGGTTGTATCAGGCAATGGCCGCCCAGGCTGGCACCGAACTCGCCAACGCCGACGGCACCAAGGTGAATTTCAACGACCCGGCCTGCGTCGAGGCATTGCAATATTGGATGGATTTGTCGGGCAAGTACAAAGCCCATCCGCCCGGCATCGTGGATTGGGGGGTGACGCCGCGTGACTTCCTGGAAGAAAAAGTTGCGATGATCTGGCACACCACCGGCAATCTTTCCAACATCAAGAACAACGCCAAATTCCCGTTCGGTGTCGCCATGCTGCCCGCCGGCAAGCGGCGCGGCACGCCCACCGGCGGCGGCAATTTCCATATGATGAAGGGCGCCAATCCGGCCCAGCAGGTGGCGTGCATTGCGTTCCTGAAATGGCTGACCTCACCGGTGATGGCGGCGAAATGGGGGATCGAGACCGGCTATGTCGCGACCCGCCCGGATGCCTGGGCGACCCCGGAAATGACCAAATACGTCGCCGGTTTCCCGGCGGCCGCAGTTGCCCGCGACCAGTTGGAATTCGCGGTGGCGGAATTGTCGACCCACGAAAACCAGCGGGTCGCCCAGGCGCTGACCGATGAACTGCAGGCCGCGCTGACCGGGAAGAAGCTGGCGCAACAGGCGCTGGATGACGCGCAAGCGGGCGCGACGAGAATTCTGAAACCTTTCGCACGCTAATTAGGAGAAGAGAAAATGATCAAACGTCGCAGCCTGCTCGCCGCCGGCCTGGCCCTGCCCGCCGTGGCCCGCGCACAAACGGCGCAGAAACTCAGCTTCTATTACCCGATCGCGGTGGGCGGACCGATCCCGGCGATCATCGATGGCTATTGCAAGGAATTCCAGGCGGCGACCGGCATCGAGGTCACCCCGGTTTATGCCGGCAATTACGGCGAGACGCTGACCAAGGCGGTGACCGCTATTAAGGGCGGCCAAGGCCCGCAAATGGCGGTGCTGCTGGCGGCGGAAATGCATAGTCTACAGGATATGGACATCCTGGTTTCGCTCGACGAGATCGGGCTGGACGCGGCCGGCAAAGCCTGGATGGACGGGTTCTATCCGGCGTTTCTCGCCAACTCCCATGCCGAGGGCAAATTGTGGTCGGTGCCGTTCCAGCGCTCGACCGCAGTGATGTACTATAACAAAGCCGCCTTTGCCGACGCCGGGCTCGATCCGGGGGCGTTTCCCAAGACCTGGGCCGAGTTGCAGGCCGCCGCCGCCAAGCTCACCAAACGCGATGCGTCTGGCCGGGTGACGCGGTGGGGCGTGAAACTGGCGGGCGACACCGGCAATGCGCAGTGGACCTTCGGGGCGCTCGCCAACCAGGCCGGGCATGTGCTGATGAACCAGGCGGGGACCGAGACATATTTCAACGCGCCCAAGGCGATTGAGGCGCTGTCCTACTGGCGCGGGCTGGCGAGCGAGCACAAGGCGAGCCCGGATGGCGTGTCGAACTGGCCGCAGCTTTCGCCGGATTTCCTGGAAGGCAATGCAGCGATCATCCAGCATACCACTGGCAACCTCACCAATCTGCGGACCAACGCGAAGTTCCCGTTTGGCGTCGCCGGGCTGCCCGGGCGCGATGGACCGCGCACGGTGGTCGGCGGCGGCAATCTGTATTTCTTCAAGAACGCGACGCCCGCCGAACGTGTGGCATCTTTGAAGTTCGCCCGCTTTACGTCCGAACCCGCGCGCGCGGCCGATTGGAGCATCAGGACCGGCTACATCGCGACACGGCCGGAAGCCTATGAAACCAAGGCGCTGAAAGACTACGTCGCCGGCTTCCCGGCCGCCGATGTGGCGCGCGGGTTCCTGCCGGTTGCGGTGGGGGAACTTTCGACGTTCGAGAACCAGAAGGTTTACGCGGCGCTGACCAATAATGTTCAGGCCTGTTTGAACGGCACCAAGACCGCCGCGGCGGCGATGGCGGACACCCAGGCCGAGGCGGATCGTATCCTGAAGCCCTATAAGAAGGCATGATCCGTCGGGAGACCTTGCAAGCCTGGGCACTGATCCTGCCGGCGTTGGTGTTGCTGGTGGCGTTTACCCACTGGCCGGCAATCACCACGCTGGTGGACAGTTTCTACACCACGCCGAAGGGCAGCCGGCCTCCACGTTTCGTCGGCGTCGATAATTACGCGGCGCTTTGGGATGATGTGGTGTTCTGGAAGGCGTTCTGGAACAATCTTTGGTACGCGCTGGCGACCATCCCGGCATCGGTGATCCTTGCGCTGGCGATGGCGTTGGCGGTGAACACCGCCCTGCCCGGCCGGCCCTTGGTGCGGATGGCGTATTTCACCCCGACCATGCTGCCGATGATCGCGGTGGCCAATATCTGGCTGTTCTTTTTCACCCCGGATTACGGCCTGTTCGACCATGTGCTGTCGCTGTTCGGCGGCGCGCGGCATAACTGGCTGGGCGAACCTGCAACCGCGCTGCCGGCGATGATGGTGGTGGCGGTTTGGAAAGAAGCCGGGTTTTTCATGATCTTCTATCTGGCGGCGTTGCAGGCGATGCCGCCAGATTTGCAGGAGGCGTCGAACCTTGAAGGCGGATCGCGCTGGTATTTCTTCCGCCGGGTGACCTTGCCGCTGCTGATGCCGACCACCTTGTTCGTGCTGGTCAACGCGGTGATCAACGCCTTCCGGGTGGTCGATCATGTGGTGGTGATGACGCGCGGCGGGCCGAATAACGCGACCAACCTGCTGCTGTATTATATCTATGAAATGGGTTTCCGCTTCTGGGATACCGCGATGGCGGCGACGCTGACCGTGGTGCTGCTGGTGATGCTGGGCGGGTTGGCCTGGCTGCAATTCGGCGTGTTCGGCAAGCGGGTGCATTACCGGTGACCCGCACGCTGGAGATTATCGGCGCCTGGATGCTGGCGGTGCTGTGGGTGTTGCCGCTGCTCTACGCGGTTTGGACGGCGTTCCATCCGTCGGAATACGCCACCCATTTCAGCCTGTTTGCGCCGCTGACCCTGCAGAATTTCGCCAATGCCTGGGAGGCGGCGCCGTTCGCGCGGTATTTCCTCAATACGACGCTGCTGGTCAGCCTGATTTTGGTGGCGCAATTTTTGTTATGCACCCCGGCGGCGTTTGCGTTTGCGCGGATGACTTTCCCTGGGCGCGACATCGTGTTCGGCATTGTGCTGCTGCAACTGATGATCATGCCGGACGTGCTGCTGGTGGGGAATTATCGCACCATGGCGCGGCTGGGGCTGGTGGACAGCATTTTAGCGATTGCGCTGCCATATCTTGGCTCCGCGTTTGGGATTTTCCTGCTGCGCCAGGTGTTTCGCAGCGTGCCGCAGGAACTGGATGACGCCGCAAGGCTGGAAGGCAGTTCGTTGCTCGGGCGGATGTGGCGGGTTTACGTGCCGTTGGCGCGGCCGACCTACATTGCCTATGGGCTGGTATCGGTGAGCTATCACTGGAACAACTTCCTGTGGCCGCTGGTGATTACCAATTCGGTGAGCACGCGGCCATTGACGGTGGGGCTGGCGGTGTTCGCATCCACCGATCAGGGAATTGACTGGTCGATCATCACCGCATCAACCTTGATGACATCGGCACCTTTGCTGGTGGCGTTTTTGCTGTTTCAGCGGCAGTTTGTGCAGAGTTTCATGCGGGCGGGGATCAAATGACGGCTTTGCAACGACGGCTGGATGTGGCGTTGGAGATTTGCGCGGCGGCCGGGCGGATGGCACTGGCGCGGCAACCGGCGCCGGGGGCGGCTACGGCTGCGTTGAAAGGGCCTCAGGATTGGCTGACCGAGGCTGATGGCGCGGTTGAGGCCTATATCGACGCGGCGTTGGCCTCCGCTTTTCCCGAAGATGGCTTCCAGGGTGAGGAAACCGGTGGGCGGCGCAATGGGACGCTGCGCTGGGTGGTTGATCCGATTGACGGGACGTCGAACTTTGCGCGCGGGCACCCTCGGTTTTGTGTGTCGCTCGGGTTGATCGAGGACCGGACGCCGTTACTCGGGGTGATTGTCGCGCCGGCGATGGGGGAGACTTTTGCGGCTCGGCAAGGCGCTGGGGCGACGTTGAATGGGGCGGTGATCCGGGCGGCGGAGACGACCGATCTGGCGCGCGGGATGGTGGAATGTGGTTGGTCGGCTCGACGGCCTAACGCGGAATTCTTTGCGCTGACCCAGGCGGTGATGGGGACCGGGGCGATGCTGCGGGCTGGGGGATCTGGGGCGCTGGGGCTGGCCGACGTCGCGGCGGGGCGGATCGATGGGTATATCGAACTGCATATCAATTTGTGGGACGTGGCAGCGGCTTTGGCGATTCTGTCGGAGGCTGGGGCGGAGGTTTCGGCGTTTATGACGGGGGATGGGTTGGTGAGTGGGAACCCGATCTTTGCGGCCGCACCTGGGGTGGCGGGGGCTTTGCGGGGGGCTATGGGGTGGGGGGCGTAGCGGCCCCGACCCCACCGCTTGCTCCTGACCTGGCCTTTTCACACTCGTTGCTATAGTGCAGTAGAACCATATCGACCTCACGTGGTGTCGGATCACGCCCAATGAGTTTCTTTATTCTGCACCTGAGCTTTTCGCACTTTTTGAAAAACGCAGAATAGGTAATATCTTCTTCAGTGACTGCGCCTAGTTTTTTTGTATGTGAGGCCCTGCCAATCAATTTTTGAACGCTCCCATCCGCTCGACCGTCATAGATAAAAAAGCGATCTGGAAAATGAAAATGAAGATACTTTGATGCCAGCGAGCGCTTTTCCTGGCCTGATATGTCACATAGTAATTTTGTGAGTTTTTTATGAATTTTTATATTCAATTCACAACTGTTATGTTGGTCTTTTCGAAGGCATTCGAACCAAATATCAATGTCTGATTTTCGGATTTTCGGTGCGACATCCTCGCTATAATAATCATCTCCAGATTTTTTGGTCGCGTCGCGCCCACGTTCCACGGTAGCAGCGTAAGAACGACCAATCAGCCATATTTTTGCAATGATTTTGGCATCATGAATATGATTTGGATGTTTCTTGCAAAGTCTGTAAAGAATTTTATTTCCAAAATCCCAAACACGAAAAATGTCAAACGCCGTTAGAATGAATTCTTTCGTCAAAGCCGTCATAGATCACCTCGTATCGAAGATAGTACTTTACGGCGCCGCCGTGTCGCAAGGGTTTCCGCTGCAATGGGGGCGATGGTGCAGTACCAAGCGGCATTGTCACCCTACACCGACGCATCGGGTGGCGGCCAAAGCAGTTGGTCGCCGAATTTGTTTGCTGTTGGTGGGTAAATGAATTATATAAAAATATAACTCACGGACCCAATCATGCACACCACCAATCTCCGCAAGGTCGGCGGCTCCGTCATGTTGGCGGTCCCACCGGCAATCCTCGACCTGCTCCAACTCAGCGCCGGCGCGACGGTTGGGTTGTCCGTCGAGCATCGCCGCCTGGTCATCGAACCCCAACCCCGGCCACGCTATACGCTGGCGGAGCTTCTGGCGGCGTCGGACTACACCCACCCACAGCCGGCCGAAGATCGGGAATGGCTCGATGCGCCGACAGTCGGGCGAGAACTGATATGAACCGCGGCGACATCTACATGGTGTCGCTGGACCCGACTGAAGGCCGCGAACAGCGCGGGCATCGACCGGTGCTGATCGTGTCGACATCTGCGTTCAACGAGGCGACGCAATTGCCAGTGGTTCTGCCGATTATCAACGGCGGGGCATTTGCCCAGCGGATTGGGTTCGCGGTGCCGATTTCGGGCATCAAAACCACCGGTGTCGTGCGTTGCGACCAGCCGCGCGTGCTCGATATTGATGCCCGCCAGGGGCGCAAGGTCGATGTCTTGCCGGCGGTGATATTGAACGAAGTGATGGCTCGGCTCACCCCGATTTTTGAATAGAGCCCGTCAGGGACGACCAAACCCCATCAGCAACTCGTCAACCTGTTGCCTCAATCGCGGCAAATCGCCCTTGATGGTTCCCCAGACGACCTGCCAATCCACATCGAAATACTCATGGATCATCTTGTTCCGCATGCCCCGCATCTCGGCCCATGGCAGTTCCGGATGGGCCGCGACGAAGCCAGGGTCGGCATTCAGAATTCGGTTCGCGGCCTCCCCGATAATTTCGAGATTACGGACAACGGCGTCTTGCACCTGCTCGTTCTGTTGCAGGGCCGCCGCGTTCGCAAGCGGCTCAATGTATCGGGTTGCTCGGTCAATGGCCTCGACGATGTGCTTCAGATATTCGGGCACGCGCGCCGCGTGGCTCACAACGGCACGGCCTGCCGCACAACTTCGTCACGGAAATTCAGCGATAGAAACCCCGGCGTCAGCACGGATACGCGAACGCCAAGCAATTCCTGCGCCTGATGCTCCAACCCGGTCAGGGTAAACAAAGTTGTGGTATCTGTGGGATCGACCAGAAGATCGAGGTCACTTTCGTCCGTGTCGGTACCAGACAGTACCGACCCATAGATTCGTGGACGTATGACATTATAGCGACTGACAAGCTGCCGCAGTTCAACACGATGGGTGGCAAGGGCCTCGGAGGGCTTCATCCCGCTACTCTCGCTGAAAATGGGTCGCGTTTCAACAGCGGCGGCGCTGAACCTATGATATAGTCGCGCGCGGAAGGGCAAAACTGATGACCTTGGACGAAAAGCAAGCGCTGCTGCGCCAGTACGCCGCTGGCGACATCACCTGGACGTCCCTTCGTGGACTCGGGATTGAAAACTATCGCGACGTGCTGGCCGGCCTGGGCGAGCTGAGGCTGCGTCCACCAGTTGCACCAATGGACGGCCCGAATGCTGAAGCGCGGCTACGCGGCCGGGCTATTTTGCGGCAGGCGATAGAACAAGCCCATCCGCGATGACCCGTCGGCCCGGCTTTCATGCGCGGCGACATGAAAATACGCAGTCGCCGCAGTATCAGCCGCGCGGCGGCTCATCCAAATGTCGGCCTGCCTGCGGGAGCCGCCAGCCACGATAGATTGCCATGATGCGCAGAAATACACACAGGAGCGCGCCAATCGGCGTCGTGATGGTGGGGGAAATGCCAAGTTGGTGTCCGGCGACCACCACAACCGCGGCAACCAAGGCCGCAAGCGCATAGATTTCCGAGCGGAGCACCACCGGCACCCGCGCCATCAACACGTCGCGCACCATCCCGCCGCCAATGCCGCTGAGCATCCCCAGCACGGCGGCCATTGGCGCGTTCAGCCCGTGATCCAAGGCAATCTGGGCGCCAGACACGGCGAAGACACCCAAGCCAGTAGCATCGAAGAACTGCACGGGATGCGCCAGGCGTTCGAGCAGCCGGGGCCATTGGAAGCACAGCGCGCCGGACACCACCGCCAGCCCAACCGGCTGCCAGTTTGCGATCGACATTGGCGGCACAATGCCGATCAACAGGTCACGGATGATGCCGCCGGATACGGCGGTCACCACCGCGAGCACCAAAACACCGAAGACATCCATCCGGGCACGAACCGCAAGCGTCGCGCCGCTGAGGGCGAAGACGCTGGTTCCAATCAGGTCCAGCGCCTGCAGAAGGGTCGTCGCGGTCACAACCGCCGCGCTCCCCGGTTGCGGCCTAGCTGTCCATCTTCAAAGCAGCAAGGAACGCGCTCTGGGGGATATCGACCTTCCCGAACTGGCGCATGCGCTTTTTGCCTTCTTTCTGCTTCTCCAACAGCTTGCGCTTGCGCGAGATATCGCCGCCATAGCATTTCGCGGTCACGTCCTTGGACATCGCGCCGATGGTTTCGCGGGCGACCACGCGGCCGCCGATTGCTGCTTGTACTGCGATTTTGAATAGCTGGCGCGGGATCAGGTCTTTCAGCTTCTCGCAAATCTGCCGGCCGCGTTTGTCGGCCTGGCTTTTATGGGCGACGAAGCTGAGGGCATCGACCTGATCGCCGTTGACCAGAATGGTGATGCGCACCAGGTCGCCAGGTTCGTAGCCATCGAGCGAGTAGTCGAAGCTGGCATAGCCGCGGCTGACCGATTTCAGGCGGTCGTAAAAATCGAACACCACTTCGTTCAATGGCAGGCGATAGACCGCCATGGCGCGATTGCCGACATAGGTGAGATCGATCTGCTGGCCACGGCGTTCGGTGCATAAGGTCAGGATCGAGCCGAGATAATCATCCGGCACCATGATCGTGGCTTTGATCCAGGGTTCCTGGATTTCGGCGATCAGGCTCGGGTCCGGCATGTCGGATGGATTGTGGAGTTCCTCGACCTCGCCGTTATTGCGCTTGAGGTGATAGACCACGCTTGGCGCAGTTGCGATCAGGTCGAGGTCGAATTCGCGGCTCAGGCGTTCCTGAATGATTTCGAGGTGCAACAGACCGAGGAAGCCGCAGCGGAAGCCGAAGCCGAGGGCGGCCGAGGTTTCCATTTCGAAGTGGAAACTCGAATCGTTCAGGCGCAGCTTGCCGAGCGATTCGCGCAGCTTCTCGAAATCATCAGCGTCTACCGGGAATAATCCGCACCAGACAACCGGTACGGATGGCTTGAAGCCGGCCAAAGCCTCGGCGGCTGGAACCCGATCATCGGTGATTGTATCGCCGACGGAGACATCGGCAACCGTTTTGATGGCGGCGGTAATGTAGCCCATTTCACCCGGGCCTATGGTTTCCACCGGCACCATCTTGGGGGTGAACACGCCGACCTGTTCGACGTGATGCACCGATCCGCGCGCCATCATGCGGATTTTCTGGCCCTTCTTGATATGGCCGTCCTTGATGCGGATCAGGATGACGACGCCGAGATACTGATCGTACCAGCTATCGACGACCAGCGCCTTCAGGGTGGCGGTCGCATCCCCGGTTGGCGGCGGCAGGCGGGTGACGATGGCTTCCAGCACGCCCTCGATATTAATGCCGGTTTTGGCGCTGATCATGATGGCGTCTGACGCGTCGATGCCGATCACATCTTCAATCTGCTGCTTGACCTTGTCGGGTTCGGCGGCCGGGAGATCGATCTTGTTAAGCACCGGCACGATTTCGTGGCCCGCATCGATCGCGTGATAGACGTTGGCCAGCGTTTGCGCTTCGACCCCTTGCGAGGCATCGACCACCAGGAGCGAGCCTTCGCATGCGGCCAGGCTGCGGGAGACTTCGTAGGCGAAATCGACATGGCCGGGCGTGTCCATCAGGTTCAGCTGATAGGTGTTGCCGTCCTTGGCGAGATAGGCGAGCCGCACCGTCTGCGCCTTGATGGTGATGCCGCGCTCTTTCTCGAGCTCCATGTTGTCGAGCACCTGCTCGCTCATTTCACGCGCCGTCAGCCCGCCGGTGTGCTGGATCAGCCGGTCGGCGAGGGTAGACTTGCCATGGTCGATATGGGCGACGATGGAGAAATTGCGGATCAGCGCGAGAGGTGTGTCGGTCATGGCGGTCAAATAGGCCGTTTCATGGGTTATGTCAGCCTCGCAGCGTGGCCCCGGTGGCTTTGGCTACGGCGGCGACGATTTTAGAACTGGCCGCGTCGATTTCGGCCTCGGTCAGGGTGTGGTCACGCGGCTGCAAAACCACTTCGATCCCGAGCGAGATTTTGCCGTCGGGGACCTTGTCGCCCTCGTAGCGGTCGAACAGCGACACGCCGGCGATGAGGGTGCGTTCTGCCCCGCGGGCGGCGCGCAGCACTGCATCGGCGGTGACGGTGGCATCGACCAGGAAGGCGAAGTCGCGGGTCAGCGGTTGCAGGCTTGGCAGATCGGGCGTGGCTTTCTTGCGCTTCTTGGGCTCCTGGATTGCATCGAGATTGACCTCGAAGGCGGCAACCGGGCCGGTGAGGTCGATGGCGGCCGCCAGACGCGGATGCAAAGTGCCGAAGGTTGCGAGGATGTTCTTGGGCCCCTGGCGCACGGTGCCGGACTGGCCGGGGTGGTAGAAGCCTGGGGCATCGGCGGTGACGGTCAGCGCGTCCATCGGCACGCCGAGGCCGGCGAGCACTGCCCATAGATCGGCCTTGGCATCCAAAGCGCCGGCGGGGGTTTGCGCCGCCGACCAATGGCGCGGCGAGCGGCCACAACGCAGCCCGGCGGCAACCTGGATTTGCGCGCCTTCGTCTGGGAAAGCCGGCCCGATTTCGAACAGCGCCAGATCGGGGTAGCCGCGCGCGGCGTTGCGGGCGGCGGCGAGTGTCAGGGTGGCAATCCCGGTCGGGCGCATCTGATCGAGGTCTGAGGCAATCGGGTTCAACAGCCGCGCGCTTTCCGGGGTGGCGGCGAACAACGCCGCCTTGTCCTGCGCCATGAAGCTGAAGGTCACGCATTCCGCCATGCCGCGCGCAGCCAGCGTGCGGCGAGCGATGGCACGGCGGGTCTGGCGTGGGGTGAGGGTCATCGGCGGCACGACGAAATTGACCGGCAGGGAGACGGCCGGCACCGCGTCGAGGCCACGCAGGCGCAGGACTTCCTCGATCAGGTCGCATTCCGGTTCGATTTCCGCACGGCCGGCGGCAGCCTTGGCGGCCACGTCCGGCGCGAGATCGGGTGAGGGTTCGAGCGCGGTATCGGCGGCCACGTCGTTGCGCCACGGCGGCACGGCTACGGTGACAGACGCCGCATCGCGCGACACGACGGCAAAGCCGAGGCGCACCAGGCTTTCTACCGCATCATCGGGCGCGACATCGAGCCCGCCGAGGTCACGCACCCGGGCAAACCGCAAGGTTGCATTGCGCTGCCAGGCGGGTTCGGCACCGGCGGCGGTGACCTCACTCGGCTCGCCACCACAGAGATCGAGGATCATCAGGGTTGCCGCTTCAATTGCGTCCGGTAACAGGGCCGGGTCAATCCCGCGTTCAAAGCGCTGGCGGGCGTCCGACGTCAGGCCGTGATGGCGGCCGGACAGCGCCACCCGCACCGGATCGAACAGCGCGCATTCGACGAAGACCGAGCTGGTGTTTTCATCGCAGCCAGTGGCCTCGCCACCGATCACGCCGGCGAGCGATTGGACGCCGGCGAAATCGGCGATCGCGCAATCTTCGGGGCGGACAACATAATCCTTGCCGTTCAACGCGCGGAAGCTTTCACCGGCACCGGGCCGGAAGCTCAGCACGCCGCCGGTGATCTTGCCGGCATCGAACACATGCAAGGGGCGACCGAGATCGATGGTGAAGAAATTGGTGATGTCGACCAATGTGTTGATCGGGCGCAACCCGATTGAGGTCAGGCGGTCCTGCAACCATTGCGGCGACGGGCCGTTTTTGACGTTGGCGACAGTGCGGCCCAGCACCCAGCGGCAGGCATCGGTGCCCTCGATCTTCCAGCTGATCGGGCTGGGGAAGCTGCCGGCGATCCTGGACGGCGCAAACGGGCGCAGCGTGCCGAGGCCCGCAGCCGCCAGATCGCGCGCCACGCCACGCACGCTCAGCGCATCGCCACGATTGGGGGTGACGGCGATGTCAATAATCGGATCGCCGAGACCGGCCCAGTCTGCGTAGCTGGTGCCAACCGGCGCATCCGCCGGCAGGTCCATGATGCCATCATGATCGGTGCCGAGGCCCATTTCGCGCGCCGACAGCAACATGCCGGCCGATTGAACGCCACGGATTTCGCCGATCTTCAGGGTGATGCCGGTGCCGGGGATGAACGCGCCAGGGGCGGCGAACACCGCCTTCATGCCGGTGCGCGCATTCGGCGCGCCGCAGACGACCGAGACGATGCCCGACCCGGTATCGACCTTGCACGCCCGCAGCCGGTCGGCATTCGGGTGCTGCACCGCTTCGACGACATAGGCGATCACGAAGGGTGCCAAGGCGGCGGCGCGGTCTTCGACGCCTTCGAGCTCCAGCCCGACCTTGGTCAGGGTATCGGTGATTTCGGTGAGCGAGGCAGTGGTGTCGAGATGGGTTTTGAGCCAGGAGAGGGAGAACTTCATGGCCTAAACTCCCTCATGCAGGGCAACGGGCGCGAGTGCCGAGAACCCGTAATGCCGCAGCCAGCGGATATCGCTTTCGTAGAACGGCCGCAGATCGGGAATGCCGTGCTTGAGCATCGTCACCCGTTCGATCCCCATCCCGAAGGCGAAACCCTGCCATTCGCGCGGATCGATGCCGCAATTGGCCAGGACTTTCGGGTGGACCATGCCGCTGCCGAGAATTTCCAGCCAGTCACCACCGCCACCAAGCTCACCCGTGCGGCGGTTCCAGCCGATATCGACTTCCATCGACGGTTCGGTGAACGGAAAATAGGAGGAGCGGAAGCGCACTGGCAGGCTCGAAATACCAAAGAACTCCCGCAGGAAGTCGATCAGGCAGCCCTTGAGATGGCCGAGGGTGATGCCGCGATCGATGACCAGGCCTTCGACCTGATGGAACATCGGGGAATGGGTCGCATCATGGTCGGCGCGATAGGTGCGGCCTGGCACGATGACCCGGATCGGCGGTTCCTGCGACAGCATGGTGCGGACCTGGACCGGGGAGGTGTGGGTGCGCATCACCCGCCGGCGCGGATCGCCGTTGAGGCCGGGAAGGTAGAAGGTGTCCATATCTTCGCGCGCCGAATGATGCGCGGGGATGTTGAGTGCGCCGAAATTGCGCCAGTCATCCTCGATATCCGGGCCTTCAGCGATGGAAATCCCCATCGCGCCGAAAATCGCCGCCATTTCTTCCATGGTGCGGCTGATCGGGTGGATCAGGCCGGGCGGGGCAAGCAGCGGCGGCAGGGTGACGTCGATGCGTTCGCCGGTGAGCTTGGCATCGAGTGCCGCAGTTTCCAGCGACGCCTTGCGGGCTTCGATTGCCGCGGTGATTGCGTCCTTGGTGGCATTGATCGCCGCCCCGCGTTCGCGCCGCTGGTCGGGCGGCAGCGCGCCCAGGCCCTTGAGTTTCTCGGTCAGGCTGCCGGATTTGCCCAGCACGCCGACGCGGATCGCATCCCAGGCGCGCAGATCGGTCGCGGCAGCGAGGGCGGCGTCGGTGGTGGTGGCAAGGGCGAGAAGATCATCACTCATGGGGACACTCTCAAGAAAAAGGGCTGCCCGTTTGCGCGGGCAGCCCCTTAATTGGTTCGAACCGGACGAAAACGCCCGTTAGACCAGGGCAGCCTGCACCTTCTTGACGATCGCGGCGAAGGATGCCGGGTCGTCGAAGGCAATGGCCGAAAGCACTTTGCGATCCATCTCGATGCCGGCGGCCTTGAGACCGCAGATAAATCGCGAATAGGTCAGGCCGTGCTCGCGCACAGCGGCGTTGATGCGCTGGATCCAAAGACCGCGAAATTCGCGCTTCTTCACCTTGCGATCGCGGTACGCGTATTGCAGCGACTTTTCCAGCCGCTCCAGCGCGATACGATAATTGGTTGACGACCGGCCTACGAAGCCCTTCGAGGCGTCGATAACCTTCTTGTGGCGTGCATGCGACGTTACGCCGCGTTTTACCCGTGCCATTTGCTGCTACTCCTGCTCAACCGAGACCATACGGCGCCCACTGCTTCACGGTACGACCGTCAGCATGGGTGAGCGTCTGGCTGCCGCGGCCTTGCCGCTTCATTTTCTGCGATCGGTTGATCAGGCCGTGCCGCTTGTTGCCGGGACCGGCGAGGACCTTGCCGGTGGCAGTGATCTTGAAGCGCTTCTTGACAGAAGACTTCGTCTTCAGTTTGGGCATTTGCATCTCCTTGCGTTTAAGGTTCCGCCTTTCGGCAGACTGTCGCGGCCGGGCATGCCCCACAGGCCAGGCGCGCAGACAGGGGCGGGCGTATAGGGGATGGGCGGCGGAAAGGCAAGCCGGGTCAGGCGGCGGCCAGCGATCCGCCCGGTGCGGTGTGGAATTCTTCCTCGGTCACGCCATAAACATCGCGGACTTTTTGCGCGGTCAGTTCCGCCGGGGTGCCGTCGAACACGAAGCGGCCATCCTGCATCGCGATAATCCGGTCACAATAATGCCGCGCGGTATCAAGATGGTGCAGATTGCACAGCACGGTGATGCCGTCTTCCTGGTTGATCCGGCGCAGCGCGTCCATCACCACCTGGGCGTTGCGCGGATCTAGGCTGGCGATCGGTTCATCGGCCAGCATGATCTGCGGCTGTTGCAGCATCGCCCGGCAGATCGCCACGCGCTGCTGCTGGCCGCCGGAAATCTGCCCGGCGCGCACCAAAGCGGTTTCCAGCAGATCGAAGCGGTCCAAAGCTGCCAGCGCCAGCGCGCGTTCTTCCGCGCTGAACACGCCAAACAGGCTGGCCATCACGCTGCGATGGTTGAGCCGGCCCATCAGCACGTTGGTCAGCACATCGAGCCGTGGGATCAGGTTGAATTGCTGGAAAATCATCGCGCAATTGGTGCGCCAGTCGCGCAGTTCCTTGCCCGCAAGCGCGGTCACCTTAAGGTCGCCATAGGCAATGCTGCCGGATGTCGGCGCCTGCAAGCGGTTGATCATCCGCAGCAAGGTGGATTTACCGGCGCCCGACCGGCCGATAATCCCGACCATCTGGCCCGGCGGCACATCGGTTGAGACGTTATCGACCGCAAGATTCGGTCCGAAGCGGCAGCTCAGGTCGCGGATTTGCAGGGTTTGTCCGATCATGGCCCATGTTGCCCGGCCTGCCGACTGTGGGCAAGCGCGGGCCGGTCGGGCTAGACTGGTGCGTCACAACAATAGGAGACCCTTGGGATGATCGTCGATCTGCGCATCTATACCTGCAAGCCCAACCGCATGGGCGACTTCGTCAAAATCTATCAGGACCTCGCCTGGCCGCTGCAGCAGAAGTATCTTGGCAACTGCCTGGGCTGGTACACTACGGTTGAAGGCGAGCTGAACCGGGTTGTCCATATGTGGGGCTATGACAGCCAGGCCGACCGCGAAGCGCGCCGCAAGGCGATGGCGGGCGATCCGGATTGGGGCAAGTATCTGGCCGCCGTGGCCGCCGCTGACATTCTGGTCAATATGGAAAACCGGATTTTGGCACCGACGGCGTTTTCCCCAGTTAAGTAAGACCTTCTTTTTGTGAACAAAAAGAAGCAAGAGAACGTTCTTTGACGTGTTGCCGCAGGCTTGGGTCTACGGAGACCCAAGCCTGCGGCGATCTTGCCACCCGAGCCGGCGGTGATCTTGCCAATACAATGGGCTTGCCGTCATGGCGTCGATGTGTTAGTATTTTTGTCATGAATACATCCGCAATCCCCTTTGGTCTGCCCGACACCGCGCCCGCTCTGGCGCGGCGGTTTGCGGTGATCATGGCGGGGCTCGGGGCGTTGATTGCGCGGCGGTTTTTGAAGATGCCGCATTTGGCGCGGTTCACCCTATTGCTATGGGGCCGGCTCAACCGGGCGGTGCGGCGGTTGCAGCATGCGTTGACGCACAAGCCGGCAAAACCACTTGCGCCGCGACTGCGGGCGCACCGGGCCAGCGCTGCGCAGGATAGACCGCTGACTTTGCCGCGCGGCCGGGGCTGGATTGTGCGCGAACTGGGCTGGGAGGCCGCGGTTTTTATGGGCCAGCTGGAGACATTGCTGGCCGAGATCGAGAGCCAGGCCGTGCTGGCAGCAATGCCGGCCGCCGGGCGGGTATTGCGGCCGATCTGCGGCATGCTTGGCGTAGCGGCGGCGGTAACACCGAAGATTGCGCCCTGGGTTGCAGCGCCGGAAGTGAACGGTCGGCCCGGGCTTAGTGATGCGGCGGTGCGGGGTGTGGGCAGCCGCGCGACTATTATCGCACTGGATAAAGGGCGAGAAATTTCTGACGACTGAGCTGGCGGGGGAATTTTGCGCTATTATTATTACGATATCGTAATTGTTATTTTGAAAATGAAGGTGCTCGCCATGCAAAGACCCCACCGGAAAACGCGTTTGGGCGTTTTTTTGCGTCTTGGTTTGCCGACCAGGACGGTCTTCCCACCCCCACGCGTTCTGCATTATTTTGTAAAAATTCCTACGATTTTGTCATTCGATGGGTTGGATTCTCCCACCCATGCGTGCTACCGACCTCGGATGCGCAAAATTCTGATGGCTTGCAGTTTTGTGACACTCGCCGCGATGGCCGCCCCGGCCGCCGCGACTGATCTGTGTGGCGGCATGTTGATGCCGGCGGCGCAGTTGAAAACGGTGTCGCGCGGCGTTGGACATGGCCATACCGGGATTGACCTGATGGCGCCCTATGGCTCCCCGATCCGGGCGGCGCTGGGTGGCACGGTTATCTTCACCGGGACCTATTTCGCCTATGGCTCGATGATCGATATCCGCCACGAGAACGGCATGGTGACGCGCTACGGCCATTTGTCGAAGTTTGCACCTGGCATCCGCCCTGGCGTGACGGTGGAGACGGGAACTTTAATTGGCCATATCGGCACGTCGGGCCACGCCAATGGCGCCCATCTGCATTTTGAGGTGCGGGCCAATGGCAGGGTGCTGGACCCGAAGCCGTATCTCGGCCTTACCGCCTGTCCGACAGCGCCCAGCGCACCGAGCCGCGCAATCGTCGAAGAAGCCCGCGCGCCAGACAGCGCCCCTATTCGTCGCAATGTTCGGCCAAAATAGCGCTTTCTTAATCATTTCACCCGAATATGTGCTCAAGCCAGAAGAGGTTGAGACACATGACCCAGTTATCCTTCGTGCCGGCCAGCGATTTTTCTGCCCGCAGCAGGACCCCAGCGCCGCGTTTGCCGGGGCATCTCGCGGTGCCGGTGATTTTGGGCCTGGCCTTGGCATCGTGGATTGGGGTGTGGAAACTGGTTGAGGCGGTGATGATGTTGATTGACGCCTTGTTTTAGGAGCCCGTCCGAAAATTCAATTTCCCGGTTATTGTATGAGTTTATGGTTTGGCTGTTGGCGTTTTTGATTGGCGCCGTGCGACCGCCTTGTGCAGTTTGAGGAGATTATGAACGGTGCAGAGTATCACGCACAAAATGGGCAAGATGCCGGGGCGGCACGAAGTCATGCACCGATGAGGGCAACAGCCTGGTCGGTCAACGTCCCACCGACGAAACGTCTTGTTCATGCATGGAGAGAATAAAATGCCGGCAAGCGTCGGCGAGAGTCTGGTTTCCACGATCATCTTTATGCGTCCAATCGAAGCCGATTGAACGCATGATGATCTAACGCCCCAAAAACAATTTCCGCACGCCGGCCAGCACCCATGCACGCGGCATAAGCCGCACCAGCACGCTGTTAATGCGGTTGCCAAGCCCGGTCACCACCAGCCGTTTGCCGGCAAGCGTTGCGGACGCACCTATCCGCGCGACGGCGTCCGACGACATCGCCATTCGCATCGCCAGCTTGTCCCGCATGTTGGCGATTTCTGCAAACTCGGTATCAGTTGAACCTGGGCACAGGCAGGTTACCGACACGCCGCTGCCGGCGAGTTCGGCCGCGAGCGCATCGCTGAGCGACAGCACATAGGCCTTGGTCGCGGCGTAAACCGCGATGCCTGGGCAGGGCATGAAGCCAACAATGGATGCAACATTGAGGATGCGGCCGGCACGCCGTTCCACCATTGCCGGTAAATAAAGTTGGGTGAGCGCGGTCAGGGCAGCAATATTGACGGCGATCATCGATTGCTGGCGGCTGGCGTCCTGGACGCTGAACGCGCCGAAATCGCCGAAGCCGGCATTGTTGATCAGAATATCCACCGGGCCGGTCTCGGCGAAAATCCGGGCGGGCGACGCGGGGTCCACCAGATCGGCGACCAGCACCCGCGCGCCGGCGCCAAGCTCGCTGGCGAGGTTTTCCAAACGGTCGCGTCGGCGTGCGACCAGGATCACCGCGTGGCCTGCGGCGTGAAATTGCCGCGCCAGGTCGGCGCCAATGCCGGATGATGCCCCGGTGATCAATGCTGTGCCCATCGAGCGCTCCTTTTATTACGGGCTTATACCAATTCCCACAGCCTAGTACCGATGTGCCCAGTCCCTCAATCCGATTGTCATGATGCGCCATGGCTGATCGGTAAGTTTGTTCCAGGCTTGGCAGCAGTGGTCGACAATGTCGTCGTAGGACTGGAAGATGCGGTTTGAGA
>CALQTN020000073.1 GCA_943333505.2 Asaia bogorensis
CCAGTTGGGATACGAAGCGAAAAAAACATCCGGCGCTGTTGCCGTTGCCTCGGGACCTCACCGCAGTCCCAAGCCAACGGCAACAAAGTAGCAAAAAGTTTTTTTGGTTCTTTTTGTTCACAAAAAGAACACGCTTGTCTTGAGTGAGACCGTGATGTCCGCTGATAGGCGCGGTCATCACGGTCTTGCCCAGCAAAACCGCCTTCACCCCGAGGCGGCCAAGGTCTGGGTGCTGGTGGATTTCCTCAGGCGGCGCCTGCGCCGAGCGCGCCTGCCATTACCACTGCCGAATGCACCGCGCGCCGTCCGCCAAGATCGTTGATCTGATGGCGGCATGAGGTGCCGTCGGCGATGATGATGTCATCGGCACTGGCAGCGCGCACTGCGGGGAGTAAACCGGCTTCCGCCATTGCGCGCGAGGCGTCCTGGCTTTCGGACTGGTAGCCGAAGCTTCCGGCCATCCCGCAGCACGAGGATGCGATGGGTTTGGCTTCGAGCCCGGGGATTTGGCGCAATGCGGCAAGGCTGGGCAGGAAGGCGCCGAAGCTTTTCTGGTGGCAGTGGCCGTGGACATGGGCGGTTGTGGGCATGGTTTGGTACGGGAGGGCGGGTTTGGTCTTGGCGAGATACTCGCCGAGCAGCATCGCCCGATCCGCCAGCTTCTGCGCCTCGGGTCCAGGCAGCAGCGAGGGAAACTCGTCCTTCAGGGTGAACAGGCAGGATGGTTCCAGTCCGATCACCGGGGCATCGCCTTGCAAGGCGCTGACCATCCGTTGGGCTTCTGCGCGTGCCCGATCGACCATCCCGGCGGCGAGATAGGTTCGGCCGCAGCAAAGCGGCCGGCCTTCGGCTTTGGCGATGCCGACGCGCAATCCGGCGGCGCGCAAGACCTTCAGCCCGGCGCGGAGGTTTTCCGGCTCGAAGGCGCGGTTGAACGTGTCGGCAAGCAGCAGAACGTCATGCGGGCCGGCATCGCCTTCATCGTCGCGGAAGGGATTGCTGACGAATTCCGGCAGAGATCGTTCTGGTGCCAATCCGATCTTGCCGCCGAGCTTGCGCAACCAGGGCGATTTGTTGCGCAGATTGGCGAGCGCCGGTAGCCGCGCGGCCCATTTTGCGATGCGCGGCAGTTCGGCGACCAGGCGTTCACGGAGCGGCACGCCGTGGCGGTCGGCGCGGGCGGCGGTAACCTCGATTTTCAGCTTGGCCATATCGACGCCGGTTGGGCATTCGCGGCGGCAGGCTTTGCAGGACACACAGAGCGCCAGGCTTGCGGCGACGTCCGGCCCGGTGATCGCGTCGGGGCCGAGTTGGCCGGTGAGGGCGAGGCGCAGCGTGTTGGCGCGGCCGCGGGTGACGTGTTCTTCGTCGCGGGTGATGCGGAAGCTTGGGCACATCACCCCGGCATCGAAGCTGCGGCAGGTGCCATTGTTGTTGCACATCTCGACCGCGCCGAGCATGCCGGCTTGGGCGCCGGGCCAGGCGGACCAGTCGAGTTTTGGGGTGAAATCGATTGGGGTGTAGTCGGGTGGATAGCGCAGCAGGGTGCGGTCATCCATGCGCGGCGGGTGGACGATGCGGCCGGGGTTGAGCAGCGCGGTGGGGTCGAAGCCTTCTTTCACCCGTTCGAAGGCGCGGACGATGCGGGGGCCGAACATTTTGTCGTGGAATTCGCTGCGGACAATACCGTCACCGTGTTCGCCGGAATGGCTGCCTTTGTACTCGTGGACGAGGTCGAAACATTCCTCGGCGATGGCGCGCATGCGGGATACGTCTTCGCCGTCCTTCATGCTCAGCACCGGGCGGACATGCAGGCACCCGACGGAGGCGTGGGCGTACCAGGTTCCCTTGGTGTTGTGGCGTTCGAAGACTTCGTTGAGCCGGTCGGTGAAGTCGGCGAGGTCGGGCAGATCGACGGCGCAATCTTCTATGAAGCTCACGGGTTTGCCGTCGCCTTTCATCGACATCATGATGTTGAGGCCGGCTTCGCGGACCGATGCGATATCGGCCTGGAAGCTGGGGTCGAGGGCGCGGACGACGGCGTTGGGGTAGCCGAGATCGGCCATCATGGTGTCGAGATCGGCGAGTTTTGTCAGGAGCGGGGCGTCTTCGAAGCCGTGGAATTCGACGATCAGCACGGAATCGGGCGAGCCGATCAGCATGCGGTCAATGGTGGTGCGGAAGATCGGGATGGCGCGGCCGAGATCGATCATGGTGCGATCGACGAGTTCCACCGCCTCGGGGTCGAGGGTCACCAGATGCTGGGCGGCGGCCATCGCGGCGCGGAAATCGGGGAACTGACAGATGCCGAGAACCTTGCGGGGCTTGATGGGGGACAGCATCAGTTCGATGGCGGCTGAAAACGCCAGCGTGCCTTCGGAGCCAACCAGGAGACGTGCGAGATTGTCGCGGCCCGACGCGCGGGCGGCGGGCGTGAGCGCATCGATGTTGTAGCCACCGACCCGGCGCAGCTGCTTGGGGAAGCGGGCTTCAATTTCCGCGGCTTCCGACAGGCCCAACGCGCGCATGTCGGCGAGCAGGGCGGTGATGCGCGGATCGGCCGCGTTGCCCAGCGGGCCGAAGCGATGGCGGGTGCCGTCGGCGAGGATGGCGTCGATGGCGGAGACATTATCGGCCATCAGGCCGTAGCGGATCGATTTGGAGCCACAGCTATTATTGCCGGCCATACCGCCAATGGTGCAGCGGGCGTGGGTGGATGGATCGACCGGGAAGAACAACCCGTGCTTGCGCAGTTCGCCATTGAGGGCGCCGAGCACCATGCCGGGTTCGACCCAGGCGCGTTGGGCCTGGGGATCGACCGAGATCAGCTTGCGGAGATGTTTGGAGCAATCGATTACCAGACCCGCATTGACCGTCTGGCCGCATTGGCTGGTGCCGCCGCCACGGGCGAGGACGGATATGCCGGCTTCGCGGGCGATGGTCATCGCGGCAACCACGTCATCGAGCCGTTCGGGGATCACCACGCCGGCGGGCATGATCTGGTAGATTGAGGCATCGGTGGCGTAGCGGCCACGGTCGGCGGCGCCGAACAGCACTTCGCCTTTGACTTCGCGCCGCAAGCGGGCCTCTGCGTTCATGGCGTTTCTCCAATGCGTCCAATTCCGTGATCGACGATGCCGGGCGCATTGGCAAGAGCGTCCGGCATCGGCATATCTGCCGCAACAGGAGAATCCTATGACCTATTTTGCCAGCAAGCGCGTCGCCGGCCGCCATTTTTTGCAAATTCCAGGCCCGACCAACGTGCCGGACCGGGTTTTGCGCGCCATCGATAATCCGGTCATGGACCATCGCAGCCTCGATTTCGGCAAGCTCGGCGCCCGGGTGCTGGAGAAGCTGCCGGCGGTGTTCAAGACCGAGCTGCCGGTGGTGATCTACCCGGCATCGGGCACTGGGGCATGGGAAGCAGCCCTGGTGAACACGCTGTCGCCCGGTGACACGGTGCTGATGACGCGGACCGGGCAGTTCGCGGAATTGTGGCACCAGATGGCGCAGCGGCTGCAACTGGTGTGCGAATTTGTCGATACTGACTGGCGGCGGGGTGCGGATGCGGCGGATATCGGTGCGATTCTGGCGGCCGACAAGGCTGGGCGGATCAAGGCTGTCTGCGTGGTGCATAACGAGACCTCGACCGGGTGCGTGACCCATGTTGACCAGGTGCGGCGGGCGATCGATGCCGCCGGGCATGGCGCGCTGCTGCTGGTGGACGCGATTTCGTCGTTGGGCAGCCTTGATTATCGCCATGACGAATGGGGGGTTGATGTCACGGTTGCCGGGTCGCAAAAGGGGATGATGCTGCCGCCGGGGCTGTCGTTTAACGCGATCTCGGCCAAGGCGTTGAAGGCGTACGAGACCGCGAGGTTGCCGCGGGCGTATTTCGATTGGCAGCAGATGCTGGGGATCAACAAGACCGGGTATTTTCCCTACACGCCGGCGATCAATCTGCTCTATGGGCTGGATACCGGGTTGGACATGATGTTCGAGGAAGGGCTGGACAACGTCTTCGCCCGCCATGATCGCCATGCCGAAGCCTGCCGGCGGGCGAGCCGGGCCTGGGGGCTGGAACTGAACTGCGCCGAGCCGCGCGATTATTCTTCGGCGCTGACCGCGGTGCGGGTGCCGGAAGGCCATAGCGCCAACGCGCTGCGGGCGCTGATCGCGGAGCGCTTCAATATGTCGCTGGGGACCGGGCTGGGGCGGTTGACCGATATCGTGTTCCGGATCGGCCATCTGGGCGATCTCGGCGATTTGCAGGTGCTCGGGACGCTTGGCGGGATTGAAATGGGGCTGCGCGCGGCGGGCATCCCGCACAAGCCGGGTGGCGCGCAGGCGGCGATCGATTTCCTGTCGGGGAATGCGTAAGCGTGCCGGTCGCGGTCGTTACCGGCGGGGCACGCGGCATTGGCCTGGCGATCGGGGAGTGGTTCCTGGCGCATGGCTATGCGGTGGCGCTGATCGATAATGACCGGGAAACGCTGGAGGCGACGGCGGCGCGGCTGGATGTGCTGGCGCTGCATTGCGATGTCTCCGATCCCTCAGCGGTGGCGGCCGCCGCTGCGTCGGTGATGGCGAAGTTTGGACGGGTGGATGCGCTGGTGAACAACGCCGGCGTGGCCGTGTTCAAGCCGGCGCTGGAAACGTCGTTCGAGGAGTGGCGCTATGTGCTCGGCACCAACCTCGACGGCGCTTTCCTGTGCACCCAGGCGTTCGGGGCGGTGATGGTGGCGCAGAAATCGGGGGCGATTGTGAATATCGCCTCGATCTCCGGGCTGCGGGCGAGCACTTTGCGGGTGGCGTATGGGACCAGCAAGGCGGCGATCATCCATCTGACCAAGCAATATGCGGTCGAGTTCGGCAATTACGGGGTGCGGGTGAACGCTGTGTGCCCGGGGCCGGTGGAAACCGAAATGGCCAAGCTGGTGCATAGCGTGGCAATCCGGTCCGACTATTACGACACGGTGCCGATGGGGCGTTATGGCACCGTCGAGGAAATGGCCGGGCTGGTTGGGTTTTTGTGCAGCGATGCGGCGAGCTTTGTGAACGGGCAGGCGCTGGCCAATGATGGCGGGTTTGATGCGGCCGGCGTCGGGATACCCGCGTTTCGGCGCAATGCCGGAATTAATGAGGTTGGCGGATAGCGCGCCGATCTGACTTGACACTGCGCGCCCGGGACCCTCAAGTCGCGCAAGAAAAATAATATGGAGGCGTCCCATGACCAAGCAGGAAGTTATTTCCCGGCCGGAGCTTCTGGCGGCTGACGACGCGACAATCGATGACGCGATCGCCTATGCCGAGCCGATGGTGCTGCGTGGCTTGCTCTACCAGCTGACCGGTGATCCGGAGTTGGCGGCGATTGAGACAAAAATTGTGCAGGCGGGCTATGCCGACCTGGTGGCGCCGGCGAGCGAGGCGGATGTGGCGCTGTTACGGGCCAAGGGCGCGGCGTTCCTGAAAGCCTATCGCGACAGCGGCGCCGGGGCGATTGACATCGGGCCGCGCGACCGGCTGGCGACCAGCCTGGGGCTGCTGCTGGGGCAGACGATGGAGGGCGAGAACCTGCAGCATCATCTGGAGGAACTGGCGCTCGACCCCGCGGCGCGGGCGTTGCGCTGGCGGGAGACGCCCGATCCGGCGCGGCTGAAGGATTTTACCGTAACGGTGATCGGCGCCGGCATGGGCGGGCTGAACGCGGCGCTGCAACTGCGTGCGGCTGGGTTCCCGTTCACGGTAATTGAGAAAAACACCGGGGTTGGCGGGACCTGGTATGAGAACCGCTATCCGGGCGCGCGGGTTGATACGGTCAGCCGGTCCTATACCCATATTTTCGGGGTGGACTTCCCCTATCCCAACCCGTTCTGCGACTGGCGGGAGAACGTGAAGTATTTCGACTGGGTCGCCGATGAATTCGATCTACGCAAGCATATTCAGTTCCAAACCGAAGTGAAAGCGCTGACCTGGGACGAGGCGGCGGGTGAGTGGCAGATCGACCTGGTTGGGCCAGAGGGCCCGCGGACGATCCGGTCACGCGCAGTGATTACCGCGGTTGGGTTTCTCAGCCGGCTTAATATGCCGGAGATCCCCGGCATGGACGATTTTGCCGGCAAGTCCTGGCATACGTCGCGCTGGCCGGAAGGGTTTGACCTCAAGGGCAAGAAGGTGGCGGTGATCGGGACCGGGGCGACCGGCTACCAGACGATCCCGGAGATTGCGCTGGAGGCCGAACAGGTGACGGTGTTTCAGCGCACGCCGCAATGGCTATCGCCGGTGCCGGGCTATCGGTCACCGTTTCCGAAACAGGTTAACTGGTTGGACCGCAATCTGCCGTTCCATACCAATTTCATGCGGGCGCGGACCTGCACGCTCGACCGGTTGGCGAACCTGGCGCAGATCGATCCGGATTTCAAAGACCCTTACGCCTGCAACCCGCTCAACAAGCGGGCGCGGGATGCGAGCATCGCGTTCCTGGAGCGCAAGCTCGGCGATCCGGCGCTGGTGGCGGCGATGACGCCGGCGCATCCGGTGTGGTCGGCGCGGGCGGTAGTTGTCGACTCGGAATATTCCGTACTTGACGCGCTGATGCGCGACAACGTTGCGCTGGTGACCAAGGGGATTGAGCGGATTGAGGCGCGCGGGGTGGTGGATAAGGACGGGGTGCTGCACGAGGCGGATGTGATTGTTTATGCCACCGGGTTCCGGCCGACAGAGTTCCTCTATCCGATGAATATCACCGGGGTTGGCGGGCGGACGATTGAGCAATTATGGGCGAAGGATGGGGCGCGGGCGTATCTTGGCTGCATGATGCCGGGGTTTCCCAATATGTGGTCGATCTATGGGCCGAACACCAATGGCGGGCTGAACGTGGCGTCGTTCCACGAGAAGATCGCGTTGTACGCGCTGCAGTGCATGGAGACGCTGGTGCTGGGCAATGCGAACGCGATGGATGTGCGGGAGGATGCGTTCTGGCGGTATAACCGGCTGGTGGATGAGCGGAATCTTGGCAAGGCTTGGAGCGATCCGCGGGCGCGTAATTATTATTGGAGCGAGTTTGGGCGGTCGGCGACGATGAACCCGTTTTATACGGTGGAGATGTCGGGGTTTTTGCGGAAGCCGGACGTTGCGGATTTGGTGGTTGGGTGAAAAAAAAAGCACACTTGGTTCGGTCCCAGAGGAGATTGCAGCGGTGCCTGACAAAGATCGCAATGCCGAGCTCTACCTGAATTTCCAAGATCAGCAGCAATGGCTTGAGGCGGCGTTTGCAGGCATGACTTACAAGGAATATCTGGGCTTCGTCGATTACGTCTTCGAGGAACTCGATCTGGCCGCCGAGACGAACAACGGAGCGGAGTTTCGGCGGGTAAAAGGTCTGATATTAGCCCTCGCCCGCAAACACCTTGAGGCGGCCCATTTCATGGATGAGCTGACGGACGAGATGCGGGTATCATTACACAAAGTTGCAATTTCTTATTGTGAATTCGCAAGAGGGTTATATCCAGCGGAAGCCGCGCCCGGCGTCGCCGCTGCGTGGGCGGCTAGTGAGGAATATGCCGAAAAGTATGGTTGGCCATCGGCCGTATTCAGAATTCTGGCACCACACAACGTTTTTAGATACCCAGTTGATCGAGTGTAGCTCATCGTAAGCATAGTGCGAAGTGGACTTCGCCAGCTATGAAGTGCGCGTGAATTTGGTGTGTCCCGGCCAACGAGACAGTCGGCGAAAATCCTAGATATTCGCCAGCGGTGCGGAATTTGGTAACGCCCTGTCGTCCTTTGTGCCTTGGTCCGCCGGCGCAACGCGCCGGTGCAGCGACGCTATGATGTTCTCTAGCCGCCGCAGCAGGTCGTCGTAGGTCAAGATGTCGATCATGTTGGCATACTTGCGCTTGATGATCTCCAGATCGAGCTGCTGGCTCGCGTCCAGGGCCGAGGACCCGTTCGGCCTCCGGTCTCGTCCGAGGATGATCATTGCCTTAGGGTTCGTGATGTGGATTGCCATGTCGGGCGGCAGCTTAGCGGAGTAGCGCTTGGTGAGCGTCTTCTCGCCTGCTAATCCCCACTTGGACAGATGGAACAGGTACTTCTCTGCCTGCATGATGCTGCCCGAGAGTTCCGTGGTTGGGATATAGTTATCCCGGTAGGGTGTGCGGCGCATCAGGGCGTCATCGAAAGGCTTTTTGATCTCGATGACGTCGATGTTTCCGGCCGCATCGATCAGCGCCAGATCGATAAAGCGGTCTTTGGTGGACCCGGGGGCCGAATAGGCGTCCACCACCTTCACGTTCGGCAGCACTGCCACGTATTTCGGAAAGATCAGCAGTAGGAAGTTGAGGATCATCTTCTGCCAGTCGATTTCGGACCGCGCCGTGCCATCCCGTAGCCATTCGGTGATGGTGTCGCGGATCAAGACGTACTTTTCGATCTCCGTCTGCAGCAGCTCTGGCTGAGTCAGCGCCGCTGTCATCGTCGAGCGCCGGCGATTCAGATAGGCCTCGTAATGTTCTCGCGCATCCTTCAACGGCGTGATGTAGTCCCCAATGACGTTTGTCACCCTGACGGCGGCATAGCGGTTGAGTTCGCCAGTATTAGGGAACTTGCTCAACAGCGCCTGGAAATCCGGGATCGGGATAGCCCCCACGCGGTTGCCGCCGACGGTGATCGGCTGATCAGGCGCGATAAGCTCGGCAATCTTGCCAAAAATGGAGATGTTTCGTTCAGCAACGAACACCTTGCGCTCCATGCTGAGGCCCGCCTCCGCGATGAAGACCGGGTTATCAATTTCGAAAATTCGGCCCTGAATATGAAAATAGCCGTTTCGGCGCTTCGCGAAATGGAAAAGATACTCAAAATTTTCGAAGTGACTCTCCTGATCAGCCTCGATGGGCTCTGCGACCAAGTCCTGACGTTCGAATGTGAAGACCTGGCTAAGGGTGACAGTGTTGTGATCACGCAGCTCGTGCCAAACCCATCCATTGTCTCTCTGGTCGGACTTGTAGGTTAATACGACCTGCGACGCGGAACTTATAAATCGTATCAATGCTCTCCCCCCAGTCGGTTGACGGCGATATATCAGATATGGCCTAAGTAGGGGCCTAAATTCCACCCATCGTCCCCAACTCCGTCGAGTAATCGGCGACGTTATCCTGCGATGCGGTTCACGCGCGTTACGGGGGCAGCCGAGCGCCGCCTGACCGTTTATCGGCGCCTGATGATGAACCCGCCATCCATGGGTTCAGCACCGCGACGTCGGTCGGGATGAAATCCGTTTCATTGTGCGTTACCACGGTCAAGCGATGCACCAATTCGGTCGCCGCAATCAGCTTATCACCGTCGTGCCGCCAGGTGGGGAGATGGAGGCTGGCGCAGCGCAGGGCCACATCGGTATCGACCGGCAAAATCCGCCCGGCGAATGCGGGTAGCACGTGCTGGTTGATCCAGGCGCGCAGAATGGCGCCCAGCGCCGGATCGCGCGCGGCGAATTGCAGGGTGCCGGCTTCGATTTCGAGCGCCGTGATTGCGGAGATTAATAACGCGGCGGGTGGCGCGGCGTCCGCCCAGGAGGCGACATTGGGGGTGCAGCGTTCGGGGCGGCGCAGTTCTGACACCATTTTGGTATCGAGTAGGTATATCAGGCTGTTTCGGCGGGGCGGAACAGCGTACCGGCGCGTTTCGGGGGATCGAAGCCGAAGTCATCGCCGCCGGACTGCGCGAGTTGGCTGCGGATGCTGGGGGCGCTGCCGGCGAGGCGGGCGTAGTCTTCGTAGCGCAGCAGGACATAGGCGGGGCGGCCGCGATCGGTGATGACGACTGGCCCGGTTTCGGCCTGGCGCTTGGCGCGGCTGATGTCCTGGTTGAAGTCTCGGCTGGACATGGTGGTTGGGGGGCATTGGCCGAACCTTGGGAGGGGAGGGCTACAAGGCTACATTTGGCGGGGGGCTGCAATGTTTTTTCCTGATATCCGGGCAATCGCGAGGGGCTATTTGGGGTGTGGCACTGCTGGCGCCACTCCCCAAGCTTTGCGCCGCTTCCTCTGGATCGCCACGGCTTCGCCTCGCGATGACGATGGTTTTTGGTGTGGGGGTGCGCCAACGGCAAGGAATGGATGAAGTTTTTTTGGTTCTTTTTGTTTACAAAAAGAACGCGCTTCCTTAGGCTGGCTTGGTGTGTCTTTATGTGAATTTAATTGACAAACAAGCTTGGCGAGCGTAAATGTTGCCGCATGTTTTACCTCTCCAACATCCTCATCGATCTGCAGGCCGTGATTGCGGCGCGTGCGGCGCGTGACCGGGCTTTGACGGTGCTGTTGGTGGCATTGTGGGGGCGGGTTGCGCGGATGCGGGCGCGGTTGGAGCGGCTGGTGGCGCTTTGGCGGGCGGGGGCGTTGCCGGTGGCTCGTGCGCGTCAGGGGGCGGCTCGGGTGGCGCGGGTTCGGGCGGCGCGGGGGCAGCAGGCGGGGCGGATCTTTCGGCCGTTGTTACGGATGTTGACGCCTGATGCGGTGCCGGAGGTGGTTCGGTTGCGGGCCAGGCCGGTGGTTTGGGCTGTGGTGGTGGGGGATGGGCTGCGGGAGGCGGTGGCGGTGGGGCCGGCGATTCAAATTTCGCCTGGGTGAGTGGCTGGGTGTTTTTGCGCTCTATTCGTTACGATATCGAAATTAAATAGCTGTGAAGCACGGTTGACCGGGCTTGATGGATTTCGCCAGCGGCGTCACTGAACCGTTTGTCCAATGCCGCGCTGGCGAAACGTGTCAGCGCTTGGTGGCGCGGGCGGCGGCCATGGTACGAATGCGACGGCGGAAGGCGACGACCACGACGGCGAGCAGCATAGCGCCGACCCAAAGCGCTTCAAGCGATCCGTCACCACCATCAGGCGACATCCCAAACCATTTTTCGATGAAGTCCATAATGCGCTCCCTTGCGGTTCATTTGTCTAAGCAAAGAGTGTGCGCGGCGATTGGGCGTGCTGTCCAGTCTGTCCGAAAATTGAATATTGTGTTGTTTGCGGCGCGCATGAGCATTGACGAATACGCAAGGGGCTGCTTGGATTGGGGCAAGCGCGAGACAGTGCGGTAACGACACCTTGCTGACGCATAATTTTCACAGTTTTATCGGAGGCCATGATGGACGGCGACAAACTCAAAGGCATGATCGAGCGCGTGCGCACCGGGCGCCTGTCGCGTCGTAACTTTGTCGGTCGCATGGTTGCGGCCGGGTTGACCGCTCCGATGGCGACTCAGCTGCTCGGCATTGGCGGCGTGGCGATGGCGCAGACCGCTGCCGTTTACAAGCCGACCAAGCGTGGCGGTGGCGGTGCGTTGAAGGTGTTGTGGTGGCAGGGCCCGACGCTGTTGAACCCGCATTTTGCGACGGGCACTAAGGACCAGGACGGCAGCCGGCTGTTCTATGAGCCGCTGGCAAGCTGGGATCCGGATGGCAACCTGCACGCCGTGCTGGCGGCGGAAATCCCGACCCGTGAAAATGGTGGGCTGGCCGCGGATGGCAAGTCGGTGACCTGGAAGCTCAAGCAGGGCGTGAAATGGCATGACGGCAAGCCGTTCACCGCGGATGACTGCATCTTCAACTGGGAATACGCCCGCGACCCGGCCACTGCGGCGGTAACCAGCGGCAGCTACAAGGACGTCCAGGTCGAGAAGATCGACATGTATACAGTCCGGGTGATTTTCCCGGTGCCGAAGCCGTTCTGGGCCGACAGCTTTGTGGGTGTTACCGGCTGTATTATCCCGAAGCATCTGTTTGAAGGCTTCACCGGCGCCAAGTCGCGCGAAGCAGCGACCAATCTGTCGCCGGTGGGCACCGGCCCCTATCTGTTCAGAGAATTCAAACCCGGCGATTTGCTCACCGGGGTGATCAACCCGAACTATCACATGGCAAACCGGCCCTATTTCGACTCGATTGAAATGAAGGGTGGCGGCGACGCGGTTTCCGCGGCCCGTGCTGTGCTGCAGACCGGCGAATATGACTATGCCTGGAACCTTCAGGTCGAAGAAGAAGTGCTGGCCCGCCTCGAAAAAGGCGGCAAGGGCCGGGTCGTGCTGAACCTCAGCGGATCGATTGAGCATATCCAGGTCAACACCACCGATCCCTGGACCGAAGTTGATGGCGAGCGGTCGAGCATCAAGACCGTTCACCCGACGCTCAGCGACAAGGCGGTGCGCGATGCGCTGGCGTTGCTGGTCGATCGCGACTCGGTGGAGAAGTTCATCTATGGCCGCGCCGGCATTGCGACCGCGAACTATCTGAACAATCCCAAGCGTTTCGCCTCGACCAAGACGGTCAAGGAATTCAACATCGAGAAGGCGATCGATATTCTGGAAAAAGCCGGTTGGAAGAAGGGTGCGGATGGTATTCGCGCCAAGGACGGCAAGCAGTTGAAGTTTGTTTATCAGACCTCGATCAATCAGCCGCGCCAGAAGACCCAGCAGATCGTCAAGCAGGCGTGCCAGAAGGCCGGCATCGAGATCGAACTGAAGTCGGTCACCGCGACAGTGTTCTTCTCGTCGGATGTCGCCAATCCTGACACCTACCCGCATTTCTATTGCGATCTGCAGATGTATACCACTGGCCCGAGCCAGCCCGACCCGGCGATCTGGATGCAGTCGTACATGTCGTCGGAAGTCGCTACCAAGGCCAATAAATGGCAGGGTCGTAACATTACCCGCTATCGTAACCCGGCCTGGGACAAACTTTACGCCGAGGCCGAGTCGGAACTCGATCCGGTCAAGCGGGCCGCTATGTATATGACGCTGAACGACATGCCGGTGAACGACCGTGCGGTTATTCCCGTCGTGTATCGTCCGGGCGTCCAGGCGGCGACGAATAAGTTGCAGGTCGCGCCGAGCGGTTGGGACAGCGCGTTCTGGAACTTGCATAATTGGTACATGGACGCCTGAGACCATGCGTCGCGCCCTGGCATGTTGCCGTGGGCGATGATCGGCCTTCCTGCTTGACCCGAACTGAAGCGATCATTGCCTCGTGTCACGTCAATATCTGCTGCGTCGTATCCTGATTGCTATCCCAAGCCTGCTCGGCATCAGCATCGTGTTGTTCACGGTGCTGGCGCTGGCGCCGGGTGACCCGTTCGGCGAACTGGTTACCAACCCCAACGTGCCTGCCGAAGTCCGTGTTGCGCTTCGCGCCCAGCTTGGCCTCGATGATCCTATCTGGCAGCGCTATCTCAGCTGGCTGTGGGCGATGCTGCAGGGCAATTGGGGGTTTTCCTTCGCCAGCCGGGTGAACGTGGATACGCTCATCATTCAGCGCCTGCCCGCGACACTTGCGGTCATCGGAGCGGCCCAGTTTCTCGCGATCATCGTTGCGGTGCCAATCGGCGTGCTGGCGGCAACGCGGCCCTATTCCGTGTTCGATCAGATCGCCAATACTCTGGCATTCATCGGATTTTCGCTGCCGACCTTCTTTACCGGCCTGCTGCTGATTCTGCTGTTCAGCGTGCAACTGGAATGGCTGCCCTTCGTCTACAGCACCACACTGCGTGCCACTGGCTGGGCCTGGTGGTGGGAGCAGTTCCGCCAGTCGATCATGCCGGTCATGGTGCTCGGGTTGTTCCAGGGTGCATCGCTGGTACGTTATGTGCGGTCATCGGTGCTTGATGTCATCAAGCTCGATTACGTCACCACCGCGCGATCCAAAGGCATTGGTGAGCGCAAGGTTGTGCTGGCCCATGTCGTGCGCAATGCGATGATCCCGGTGGTTACCCTGGTCGCATTGCAATTGCCGGTGTTGTTTGGTGGCGCGATCGTTACCGAGCAGATCTTTCGTATTCCCGGCATTGGTTCCTTGTTGATAGCGGCCATCCTCGCCAACGACACGCCGGTGGTCATGGCCGTTACCTTCGTCTTCGCCGCCCTCGTCATCCTCTTTAACACGATTGCAGACATCCTATATGGCTGGCTCGACCCCCGCATCGCTTTCCGCTGACACCGGCGCCGCGACCCCGTCGCTTTCGCTTGCAGGAGAGGCTTGGCGCCGCTTCCGCAAGCATAAGATGGCGGTCGCGAGCATGGTTGTCCTTGCAGTTCTGATTTTCGCCGTCGTCGCGGGTCCCTTCCTGTGGCCGGTGGCGATCAACGAGATCGACTTCACTGCCAAGCTGCAATCGCCGTCCTGGGCTCATCCGCTTGGCACCGATGATCTCGGGCAGGATGTGTTGGCGCGCCTGATTTATGGCGGACGCATTTCGCTCTCGGTCGGACTTGCCGCCATGGTTGTGGCGGTCTTTGTCGGCGTGGTGATCGGCTCAGTCGCCGGCATGGCGAGCGGCCGGATCGACACCGCGCTGATGTGGCTGACCGATCTGTTCCTGTCGCTGCCGCAACTGCCGCTGCTGCTGCTGATCGGCTATCTGTTTCGTGACAGCCTGAAAGCCACCTTCGGCGTGGAGGGTGGCGTCTTCGTCATGGTTGTCGCGGTCATTGGCGGCCTGCGCTGGATGCCGGTGGCGCGCCTGGTGCGGGCGCAATTCTTTTCGTTGCGCGAAAAGGAGTTTGTTGAAGCCGCACGGGCCCTCGGCGCCTCGCGGTTCCGTCTCATCCTTCGCCACATCCTGCCCAATGCCATGGGGCCGGTGATCGTCGCCGGCACCATCGACGTCGCCAACGCGATCATTGCCGAAAGCACGCTGTCGTTCCTCGGTCTCGGCTTTCCGCCCGACATCCCTACCTGGGGCCGGGTGCTGTTCGATGCGAAGGATTATCTCGACATCGCACCGCATTGGGCGATTTTCCCCGGGGCGGCGATCTTCCTTGCCGTTCTAACCATCAACTTCATCGGCGACGGGTTGCGCGACGCACTCGACCCGCGGCGAGTAATCTAGATGTCCCCCCCCCCTTCAGGCGGCGCGCCTATTCTCGAAATCCGCGACCTCAAGACCTGGTTCAAAACCGATGACGGCATCGTTCGCGCCGTCGATGGGGTGAGTCTGTCGATCAATGCCGGCGAAACGCTCGCGGTTGTCGGCGAAAGTGGGTGCGGCAAAACCGTGACCGCGCGCAGTGTTCTGAAACTGATCGACATGCCGCCCGGACAGTTTGCCGGTGGGCAGATCCTGTGGCGTGGCCGTGATCTGATCCCGCTGCCGGCCGCCGCAATGGATAAGATCCGCGCCCGTGAAATTGCCATGGTGTTCCAGGAACCCATGACGTCGCTGAACCCGGTCTATACCGTCGGCTATCAGATCGCCGAGTCACTCCGCGCCCACGGTATCCTGACCGGCAAGGCGGCCATCGACGGCGCCATCGAAATGCTGCGTCTGGTGCAAATTCCCAACGCCGAGCGCCGGGTCAACGACTACCCGCACCAATTCTCCGGCGGTATGCGCCAACGTGTGATGATCGCCATGGCGCTTGCCTGCAAGCCGCAATTGTTGATCGCAGATGAGCCGACGACCGCGCTCGACGTTACCATCCAGGCGCAAATCCTCGACCTGCTGGCCGACATGAAAAACCGCTTCGGCATGGCGATCATGCTGATCACCCATGCGATGGGGGTGGTTGCCGAAAACGCCCAGCGCGTGGTCGTGATGTATGCTGGCAAAGTGGTCGAAGAGGCCGAGGTCGGCGAATTATTCGCCCATCCACGCCACCCTTACACCCAGGGCCTGATCCGCTCGATCCCGCGCGTTGATGCCGCCGCCCATGGTCGCGAACGCCTTGCGCAGATCCCCGGCACCGTGCCGAGCCTGCTCAATCCGCCCAAAGGCTGCCGCTTTGCCGCCCGCTGTTCCTTCGCCGTTGATGCCTGCCGGAACGCCGAACCGCCGCTCCGTCAGGTCACCCACAACCACAAAGTGGCCTGCATACTGTGAACGCACCTGCCCCCTTGCTGTCCGTCCGCGGGCTGAAAAAATACTTCCCCATCAAAGGCGGCATCTTCGCCCGCGAGATCGATCGTGTGCACGCCGTAGATGGCGTCAGCTTCGATATTGCCGAAGGTGAGACCCTCGGCCTGGTCGGCGAAAGCGGCTGCGGAAAATCCACCACCGGCCGCTGCGTGATGCGGTTGATCGAACCATCGGAAGGTGAGATTTGGTTCCAAAATCGTAATGTTACGGTATTGGATGGTGAGGAACTCCGCGCCATTCGTCGTGACATCCAGATCATCTTCCAGGACCCGTTCGCCTCACTCAATCCTCGCCATACCGTCGCCGGGATCGTGGGCGAGGCACTGCTTATTCACGGCTTGGCCAAAACCCGCCGTGAAGTCGATGATCGTGTGGTCGAATTGCTGGAAACCGTCGGCCTGCAATCCGGCCATCTCCGTCGCTTCCCCCATGAATTCTCCGGCGGACAACGGCAGCGCATCGGTATTGCCCGTGCGCTCGCGGTCAAACCGAAACTCATCGTCTGTGATGAACCTGTCTCCGCACTCGACGTGTCCGTCCAGGCCCAGGTCATCAATTTGCTCGAAGATCTGCAGGAAAAATTTGGCCTGACCTATCTGTTTATCGCCCATGATCTTTCGGTCGTCGAACATATATCCAACCGCGTCGCTGTTATGTATCTCGGCCGCATCGTCGAAATTGCCCGCGCCCGAGACCTCTACGACAACCCCCAACACCCCTACACCGAAGCGCTGCTCTCAGCGGTACCAATCCCCGATCCATCGCTCAAACGCACCCGGATCAAGCTTGAAGGCGACGTCCCCAACCCGATTAACCCGCCCACCGGGTGCCACTTCCACACACGCTGCCCGATCGCTGAAGCCGGCTGCGCCCAAACAGCGCCGCCGCTGAAGCAAGGCGCGGATGGGCATTGGGTTGCTTGCCATTTGCGCGGCTGAGCCAAGCGGGGGCCAATCGGGCAGCGCTCCCGCCTTACTTCCCTAGGGCAAAAGCCGTGCCCCCTGCAGCCGGATCAACCCATCCGGCAGCACTTTGTACCCGCTGAGTTTTGTCGTCGCGCCCACAATATAGCTCGGCGTATAGAGATACATGATCGGCAGATCGATGCGTTCCTGCGCCCAGACCTTCGCATATTCCGCCTGTCGTAGTGCTGGATCGGCCTCGATACGCGCCGCGTCCAACGCATCGTCGACGATTTTGTTGCTGTAATTGGTGATGTTGAGCGGTGCGCCCGTACGCAGGAAGCTGTAGACATTGCTGTCTGCATCGAGCAACCCCGACCACCCGATCAGAAAGGCCCCGTAATCGCCGCGCTGCGTGGTCGCCAGCGCTGTGCCGAAATCCATGACAGTGACCTGAACATCGAACCCGCCTTCCTTGCCGAGTGACTGGATGACCTCGGAGACTTGCAGACTTTGCGGATTATTCGGCACGGTGAGCTTGATTACCACCGGCAAAGCCACACCGGCTTCGGCCAGGAGTTTTTTCGCCGCCACCAAATCCCGCGAAGGTGGCTTGATTTTCGCGACGTGCATGGGGCTGCGTGCCGAAATCGCCTGTGCCACCGGGGTATACATCCCGGCGAACACGACGTTGACGATCACATCGCGATCCATCACCAGCTCAAACGCCCGCCGCACCCGCGCATCCCGCCCAATCGGCGTGTTCGCCATGGCGTTCGGCCCAATATTGAAGCTGATCCCGGCATAGCCAAGCCCCGAGGACGATAGCAATTGCAGCTTGGCATCCTTCTTCACGTTATCAGCATCGGACGGCACAATATCCGCCATATCCAACGCCCCAGCCTTAAGATTGGCGAGCCGGACCGAGCTGTCAGGCATCGGGCGATAAATGACCCGATCGAAATGCACATTCGCCGCATCCCAATAACCGGGATATTTTTCAACCGTAATATGATCCTGCGCCACCCGCTCGACGAACTTGAACGGCCCGGCGCACACCGGATGCAGCCCAAAATCCTTCCCTGCCGCTTCCGCCGCCTTCGGTGAAACCATCATTCCGGATCGATCGGTAAACGCTGCCAGAAATGCCTGCGATGGCTGCTTTAGGGTGATCTTCACCGTGTCAGCAGCAACGACTTCCACTTTCTCCATCGCGCTCAATTCAGCCCGGCGAAAGCTTGTCGGCGTGTTGACATGCCGCTCCAGCGTATATTTCACCGCCGCGGCGTCGAGCTTTTCGCCATCATGGAACGTTACCCCGGGCCTGATCTTCAACACCACCACCGTCGGGCTGGTCCATTCGAACGAACTGGCAAGCTTCGGAACCAGATTAAAACTTGCGTCGAAGTCGAACAGCTTATCGCAAATCGCTGTCATCACCGCGGTGCCGACAAAGGTGCGGCTGGTCGTCGGGTCCAGTAAATCCGGATCGTTGTTCAGCCCAAAGCGCAAAGTCTGGGCAAACCCAGGCGCCGCAGACCCGATGGAAACCGCCAAAGCGAGCGCAGAAGCAGAAAAACGATAAACTGACATAAAAAACCCCCGTGCTCGAGCCCCAACCCCATCGACAAACTGCCTATTTCGGCATCACGACTAAATGATAGGCAGAAAGCTGAGGCGTGGGCAAGGAAGCCGGTTCATTTCACCAATATAAAAAAATACGCCTCCTACGTCCTTGATGCCCCGGAGCACTGTCGAAATTCCTATGCCGACAGTGCCCCAAAGCGAAAAAGCCCCCTTAAATCAACCGCCCATTCTCATCGCGAATTTCCGGCCCATCGACCCGCGCTCGCCCATCACCAAACTGGCGGTCACGCTCGCGCAACGCAGCCCGCAGACCTTGTTCCTTCGCCACCTGCCGGAATTTCTTCGTTCCCGGCGCCAGATGCGCCCGTCCGTCATTTTCCGCCGCTAGGCGCTGCAGGGTCCGCGCCCCCATCAGTTCCAGCCCGAGATTGACAATCCGCTTATTGGCCGCCAGCAAATCCGGATCGATCAGCGCGAACCGATCGGCGAGGCCCTCGACCTCGGCTTCGAGCAAATCGGCCGGCACCGATTTCAGCACCAGCCCGATCATCGCGGCTTCGCGGCCGGTGATGGTGTCGCCAGTCAGCATCAGTCGTTTCGCCCATTGCGGACCGCAATGATAAAGCCACATCTGGTTCGGCAGTGCCCCAAGGTCACGCGCCGGCGGGAAGCCGAAAATCGAGTTGTCGGCCGCAATCACCATATCAGACAGCAGCGCGATATCTGTGCCGCCGGCGATGCAGTAGCCGTGCACCTGGGCAATCACTGGCTTGTGCATGTCGAACAGCACCATGCGCAGTCGCTGGCCGCGCTCGAGCCGCCAGATATCGTCGTCGATGGTGGTTTCTTCATAGATGCCGCCACCGCGGCGTGGAATGTCGGTTTCCGGCGCATTGATGCCGGGGGTGATGTCATAACCCGCGCAGAACGCAGTGCCGGCGCCGCGCAGGATAACGCTGTGGACCCGCTTATCATCATCGGCATCCCACAACGCGGCGGCGAGTTCGGTGAGCAGCCCCCCCGATAGCGCATTGCGTCGCTCCGGCCTGTTTAATGTAATGCGCGCACGACCGCGTTCAACCTCATAGATGATAAATTCATACTCAGACATTGCTGTTTCCTCCTGCTGTTGCTGCCAGTTTGGCGCATCCTGAACGCTCGGCATAGATTGACTGTAAGAACTGCACCCGAGGCCTGTCATGAGCGATACTTTACCCACCGCCACCCGCGTTGCCGACCCTGGTATTCGCGCGCTCTACAAATTGGAAAACCGTTGGCAAGCCTGGCTCGCTGTCGAAGCGGCCCTCGCCCGGGCGCAGGCCGCCCTGGGGATCATCCCGCCCGAAGCCGCGGCGGCGATCGCTGAGAAATCGCGGCTCGATCTGATGGATCGGGCCAATATCGACGAAGGCTTTGCCCGCACCGGGCACACTCTGGTGCCGCTGGTCTGGGAACTCGGCCGTATCGTCGGGGAGCCGCATGGCGGCTGGGTGCATTGGGGTGCCACCACCCAGAACATCACCCAGACCGGCGACCTGCTGGTGCTGCGCCAGGCCCATGGGATTTTCCGTCGCCAGATCGGTGATATCCTTGCCGCCATGGCCGATCTCGCCGAGCGTGGTGCGGATATGCCGATCGCCGGCCGCACCCACGGCCAGCACGCGGTGCCGGCGACGTTCGGCTTCAAGGTTGCCGGCTGGATCGATGAAATTCTACGACACCGCGACCGCATGGATCAGGCGGCACCGCGCATGTTCGTTGCCATGCTGGGCGGGGCCGCCGGCACCTACGCCTCTCTCGGCGCACAAGGCCCCGCAGTGCAGGCCGGCATCGCCACCGAACTCGGCATGGGCAATATGCGTGTGCCGTCACGCGCAATCGGCGATCACGGCGGCGAAAATGTCATGCTGCTCGGTCTGCTCGCCGCCACCTGCGGCAAAATCGGCCGTGAAATTTATACGCTGATGAAAACCGAGTTCGGCGAGGTCGAGGAACCCGTCCCCCCCGGCACCGTTGGCAGTTCCACCATGCCGCAAAAGCGCAATCCCAAACTTTGCCAGGACATCATCGCCGCCGCCGCCGAAATCCGCGCCATGGTGCCGCTCGCGCTCGAAGCGATGATGACCGAGCACGAGGCCGACCGCACCACCAGCCTGATGTCCGATATCGCCGAAAGTCGCGCCTGCATCGCGACCGGGGACATGCTGGCCCGCCTCACCGAGGTGATGCGCGGTTTGGCGTTAAACCCGGCCCGGATGCGCGCCAACCTCGATCTCGGCGGCGGGTTGATCATGGCCGAGGCGGTGATGCTGGATCTCGGCCGCATCCTCGGGCGCCAGCACGCGCATGATGCCGTGTATGACGCAGCCCAGGCCGCCTTCGTCGAAAACCGCAATTTCAGCGAGCTGCTGGCCGCCGACCCGCGTGTTGCCGCCCATCTCACCCCAGATGCGATCGCGGCCTTGCTCGACCCCACCGCCTATATCGGGCTGTGCGCCGAAATGGCGCGGGATGCTGCGGCCCGGGTGCGACGCGATGGATGAAGGCGAGGCCGCCTAGAGCGTGATGACCGCTGATAGGCGCGGTCATCACGCTCTAACCCTTTGTTTAGTCGCGTGATTCAGACCTTCGGTGATTCCACCTACGGTCATCACGCTCTAGGGTCTGTTGAGATTGAGGGTTCCGGCGCGGCTTGGAGTGTGATTCAAGCTTTGTATGGAACGCTTTATATTGACTGATGCCCAGTGGGCGAAGATGGAACCGCACTGCCTGGGCAAGCC
>CALQTN020000074.1 GCA_943333505.2 Asaia bogorensis
CTCCATATCCGACGCCGATCCGAAGGTGCCAGAATGTCTACTTCCGTCAAACATACCTCCTTCTGGAGTCCAGAGAGGCGTTCCAGAGATCAGCAAAATCGCCGAGTTTCGCATGCTTCGCTACACGGTGAAGACCAGACGCTTACGTCGCACCCGGAGGCAGGCTCTCCAACGTCCGCACGATCGTGGCTTCGATCCGGGTATCGTCGATCGTTCGTGGTGTTCCTGAGCGCGGATCGTCCTGCAAGCTGGCGATGCGATGCTCGGCGAAACGTCGCCGCCATTTGCCCACAGTGTCCACGGCGACGTCGAGCGCCGCCGCAACCCTGTTATTCTGCTCACCTTCCGCACAGGCCAGCACAATCCTCGCTCGGAGCGCCAATGCCTGAGCCGTGCTACGGCGAGCCGATAGCGACATCAGTTCCGAGCGCTCCGCCTCAGTAAGGTCAATGTTGACGGCCACCCCACCCATGCGACACCTCCCTATCAAGAGATATATCGTCGCATCAATGGGCAAGCCGGTACAAGGTCGAACCTCTGACTCGGGACATTAGGTCTAAGCTACTCCATCAGTTTCCAACCGCCGTCCTTGATCGTGATCAACACGAGTGACCGGCTATCGGTGCCGTTATGGTTTGTCGGCGTCATATTATAGATGCCGGCTGCGCCGAATACGTCGGTTTGCCGCTCCATCGCATCGCGGATTGCTGTGCGAAACGCCGCAGTACCTGGCGCGCCGGCCTTGAGAGCATCAGGCACGGCGCGGGCAAACAACAAATAAGCATCCCAAGCCGTCGCCCCGAACAGGGTGCGGGTGTTCGGTCCGAACTTCCCTTCATAGGCCTTAACAAACTCCATCGCCGGAGCCTTAGCTGGGTGGTTCGATGGGAGCTGCTCCGCTACGGTGACCGGGGTCGATGCCAGAATCACGCCATCCGCAGCTTTCCCTGCGACACGCAAAAAGTCCGGGCTCGCGATACCCTGGTTGGCGATTATCACCCCGCCATAATTGCGATTGCGCAGTTCTATAACTGGTAGGGCGCCGGGTGTGCCGGAATTTGCAAGGAAGATCGCGTCAGGCTTACCCGCCATCACCTTGAGCGCCTGTGGCGTGACGGATGTGTCGGTAAGGTTGTAGGTCTCGACCCCGGTAAAGCTGATGCCGCGCTTGGCTGCTTCCGGTTTCAGGGCAGCCACGAACGCATCTCCGAACGCAGTCGCGAACGCAATGCTACCGATAGTCTTCGCGCCACGGGCTTTGAGGTAATCAAGGGGCGCAGCCAGCATTGACGCTTCGGGGGACGCCAGCTTGAACGCCCAACGCCTGTTACCTTCAGGGGGCTGGATGACCGCCTCGGATCCCGCCAGGCTCACCATTGGTGTGCCGGAGGCACCAGCTGGTTCCAGCACGGCAAGCGAGGTCGGGGTGACCGACGGCCCGATAACGAAATCGACCTTTTCCTCACTGACGAGTTTCTGGAAGGCCTGCACTGCCTTGGTACTATCGGTTGCGTCATCGAGAATGACATACCGGATCTTCTGTCCCGCAACTTCCTTGGGCAGCATGTCAATGACATTACGTTCAGGTATGCCAAGCGATGCCCCGCCACCTGTCAACGATAAAACAGCACCGATCGTGATTTGTGCCTGGGCGAGGGCTGGAACAGCAATCATCGTAGCTGCTAGCAGTAGCTTGCGTAACATGTCGGGTCATCCTCCTTGGGGCGCGTGTCGCAGCCTACTGTGACGTAGGCGGTCCACCAAGGACAATTGAAAATTGACCGACTGGCGCAAACCTCCGTCATTTCCTATGGTGAATTGGGTTCTGGAGATATTTCTGCATGCGCTACCTGGTCTGCGCGATTGTTATTTTTTCAACCGTTGGCGTGAGCCCAGTAGTCGCGGACGAACTCGCCGCTCACCGCGCCCAATATGCCTTATCCCTCGAACGCGGCAGGGGAGATGTGATTGCAGCGTCCGGGACCATGGAATTCGATGTTACAGATGCCTGCGACGCCTGGGCGGTGCGGCAGCGTTTGCACATGGTGTTGACGGGACGTGATGGCAGTGAAACGGAGTTGCTGTCCGACTACACGACAATCGAAACGAAGGATGGCCGTAGCCTACGTTTTCGATTGCGGCAGAGCAATGCCGGAGAACAGCCCACCGAGATCGCTGGTAACGCGACGATCGGGGTTGACGACGGCGACGCGCACTATACCGCCCCCGAAATCGTCACCAAAAAACTGCCGCCTGGCACCCAGCTGCCAATGGCACATACCTTAGCGATTATAACTGCAGCGAAAGGCGGCAAGAAGTTTATCGCCATGCCGATTTTCGACGGGACAGCCTTGGAAGGCGCTCAGGACAGTACGGTCGCCATCGTGAACTGGGGCCCGCCGCGCCAAGGCCCGTGGCCAGTCCTTGCGACCCTCTCGAGTGGTCGTATGCGGATCGCATTTTTTGACCAGGCCTCCACCGGGCAACAGTCGGAATATGAAGTCAGCCTGCGATACTATGCGAATGGTATCGAAGACGAAATGTCGATGGATTTCGGTGAGTTCGTTATGGCGGCTAAATTGAAAGACCTTGTGATACCTAGGCCAGGCTGCTGAAGCAGCGGTCGCGAGCAAGACCATTCCAGAAGATGACGTCGCGCTATCGATACGACTGAGGATGGCCGCTGCTGATGGCGGTGAGCGACAGCGCCGCCGAGTGGACGAGCAAGATGTTCCTGCAATGGTCTCAGGACCGGCACGTCGAATAGCTCGACATCGCACCCGGCAAAGCGCGCCGGAAAGCGCGCGTGCCATTCGCCCTCTTTCAATTTTGTTCGGTTTTTGTTCTTGACGGCCATAGGCCTGATCGGCACAGTGCTCAGGAACATAGAGGGAACACACGAATGGATGATCTGGGCCGTCATCTAACATCCTATCAGGACGATTGCTTCGCTCGGGAGATCGACCCGCAGGAACTCGAAGCATTTGAACGCGCGGGTATGATGGAAATCCAGCAACCTGTGATGCGTGCGCGCCAAGGTCTCGGTATCCCGCAACCGCCGGCAGCGATGCGTCCGGTTGGGCCAGTACCACGCAAGGGTAGAGGTGCCACAATTAACCCTCCCAATCGCTTCGATACGCAGGTACCAGCAAGCTTCGATGATGGATGGAGTACGGTGGAAGAAGGATTGCCTCCGCTGCAAACCACTTTGACACGGGATGCGTCACGCAGTGTGATCAGCTGGAACCAAAGCCCGGATATTGGCTTCGATCGCGCGGTGAACCCTTATCGCGGCTGCGAGCATGGGTGCGTTTATTGCTATGCGCGGCCGTCCCATGCTTACCTCGGTTACTCGCCTGGCCTGGACTTCGAAACCAAACTTACCTTCAAGCCGGATGTTGCCGAAATCCTCGAGCGGGAACTCCGCAAGCCCGGCTATATTGCCAAACCGATCGCACTTGGCACCAATACCGATCCATATCAGCCGGTTGACCGAACGTTGAAGCTGACCCGGTCGATATTGGCGGTTCTCGACCGCTTCAACCATCCGGTAACCATTGTTACCAAGTCGGCACTGGTGCTTCGCGATCTCGATATTTTGGTACCGATGGCGCAGCGTAACCTGGTGCGGGTATGCCTGTCGGTGACCACGCTCGATCCGGTTTTGGCCCGGCGCATGGAGCCACGAGCGGCGAGTGCGATGCGCAGGCTGCATGCAATTGCCGAACTTGCCAAAGCGGGCGTTCCGGCGGGCGTTATGGCGGCACCAATGATCCCGGGCTTGAACGATGCCGAATTGGAAAAGATCCTGCAATCTGCAGCGACCGCTGGTGCGCGCTGGGCTGGCTATGTGCTGTTACGGCTGCCGCACGAGATAAAGCAGATTTTTGAGGATTGGCTGCACCAGCATTACCCGGATCGCGCGCGCCATGTCCTGGATCTGGTGCGTGAAACCCGCTCCGGCGCTTTGAATGATGCGAAGTTTGGTCAGCGTTTCAACGGCACCGGGGCTTATGCCGATTTGCTCGCCAACAGGTTCAGCCGCGCCGCGCGTCAATTTGGACTCGATGGGCGGGATGGGTTGGATTGTTCCCTGTTCGCCGTGCCGCCGGATTTACGCATGGGGATGGCCGAAGCGCAGATGTCATTGTTTTGATATGCGTGGTCTCAAAAAATAAGGGCCGAAGCGCAGCGCGCTTCGGCCCCTGGCAGATTAGCACTACGAGCAGGATTAGTATCCCATCGGGCTCTTGTCGGCCACAACCCATTTGCCGGATTTCACCTGAACCAGGTACGAAGCGTTCGACCCCTGGCGCAGCTTCGGTCCGTAGTTAAATTTGGGCGAGCCGAAAATATCCTGATAGTCTTTGATCGCTTCCATTCCGCCGATGAAGCTGTCGAGGTCCAGGTTCTTTCCAGCGTTCTTCAAGCCTTCAGCCAGCAGATAAGCTGCAGAATAGCCAATCTGGGCTGCAAAGTTCGGCTCACGGTTGAATTTCGCCTTATAGTTCTTCACGAAAATCTGAACGTCGGGCTTCGGATCAGCTGGGTCGAGGAGCAGAACCGAGGTCATGGTGTAGAAGCCTTCGGTAACACCACCCGGCACTTCGGCAACACTTGCGTCGTACGTAGCGATATTGCCCAGGGTTTCAACGTCCCAACCGGACTTGCGAATGGCAGAAATGACCTGGATGGTGTCGCGGGTAATGCCGCCGATCACAACTAGGTCACATTTCGCTGCTTTCATGCGGGCGACCGCAGCGCTAAAATCAGTATCGGTCGGCTTGTGCAGCGTTTCCCCCACCATCGTCAGGTTCATCGCCTTTAGCTGATCCTTCAGGCCATCCGACACATCGCGCCCGAAATCGGTGTCCTGGGTCATCTGGCAAATCGCTTTTTTGCCACGCTTGTCCACAAAGAATTTGACGCCAGAGCGCGTCTGATCATAGTACGACGCTGCCAGACCAAACTTAAGCCGATGAAACGGCTCATACATTGACCTCGCGCTGGTCAACGGAAACATGTTCGGTACGCCCTTTTCGAGCTGCTCAGGCATAACTGCGTTATTCATCGGCGTGCCGCCGTTGGCGATCATCAGAAATACACGGTCGCTGTTCATCAGTTTGTTGGCAGCTTGGATCGACCGCGGAACCTGATACTGATTATCTTCGACGATATAACGGATCATACGTCCGTTGATCCCGCCTTTGGCATTGACCTCGTCGAAAGCCATGCGGATCGCGTTGGAGTTATTCACCCCCCAGGACACCGTGACACCAGAAAGATCGGTGTATGTCCCAATCAAGATTTCCTTGTCGGTGATGCCTGCAGCACCAGCTGCGAAGGGTGAACCGATCATAGCGCCAATAGCCAGAACACTCGCAAGCAAGAGCTTCTTCATGTCGTCCTCCCTGTTATAATTCCAGCCCGGATTGTCCGAACTGGCGTCTTAAGCGAACTATGCCACAGATTTCGGCAAGTCGCGGTATTTCTCAATCACGACGCTCCGCCGCAACATCATCATCGGGGTGAGTTCAGGATCACCCGGTTCAAGCCGGCGGTCGATAACAGTAAATGCACTCAGCCTGACCGGCGCCGTAGCATTCACCCGGGCGACTTCACCTTGCAGCAAGCCCTGCACAGCGCTGGACTGCACCAACGTGGAAAAATTGCCAGGCGGCAAATCCTGGCTTTGCGCCCAATCGTCCAATACATCCTGGTTGACCATCAGCACGCAACTGAGCGCCGCACTACCTTCAGCGATTACCAAAGCGTCCGCAATAAAGCGGCTGACCCGCAATTCGGTCTCAAGCACTGCAGGCATCACCACCTTGCCCGAAGTAAGGGTAATCCGATCGCTCGCCCTGCCATCGACGAATAATTTCCCGCCTTCGATCCGACCGAGATCCCCGGTTGCCAACCATCCCTCCGCGCCGGCGAAACCTCCCGCGTTTTGATACCCAACTCCAAGATGCGGGCCGCGCAGCTCGATTTCTCCATCGGGCGCAATTCGAATATCAAAATCCGCGATAGGAGCGTCAATGCTGGCAAGCCCGCCAACCTCGGTCAATCCATAGAATTCAGTAAGCGAGACCCCAAGGGCTGCAAACTGCTTCAACAATGCCGGGGCGACCGGGGCACCACCGACCCAGGCGCAGCGCAAGCGATCCAAGCCGATCGAGGCCAGTGCCGGTTTGATAACGAGCCGATGGGCCAACGCTCCGCCGGAACCCAACGCCCAGTTATAAAGGCCGCGTTGTACGGATGTGGCGCCCGCCGCACGTGCCGCAAGTCCACCGGCGAGCCTTTGCCAAACCCGCGGCGGCGCAATCATCACAGTTGGGCGCACTTCGGCAAGATTCTCAGGTACCGTCTCCACGCTTTCAACCAGGTTGCTGATGCACCCACCCGCCAGCGACAGATAAAGCCCCAGTACCCGCTCGGCATGCAGTGCCAACGGCAGAAATGCCAAACGCTCATCACTGTCGACGATTTTGGCGAGCGCAAGTCCAGCCGTCACCTGCGCCATGATGTTGCGGTTGCTCAACCGCACCCCGCGCGGCGCGCCAACGCTTCCGGCCGAGTAAGCCAAGACTGCGACATCGTCCGACGCGACTTCAACAAACCCTCCTGACCCGCCGCGGGCCAGAAACACGGTCAGGCTTTCGCATATCGGGTCAGCAAAATCATGCAACCCCTTCATATCAAGAATGACCACGCGCTGAAGCTTCGGGCAGAGGTCACGGATATGCAGAACTTTGTCGAGCTGCTCTTCGCCTTCAACAAACACCAGCGCACAACCAGAATCGGCCAGCACATGGGCCACCGCCTCACTCGCCTCGTTCGGTTGGAGTGCGAGTGCCACCATGCCGGCACCTAAGGTACCGAGGTCAGCCGCAACGGCATGTGGGGAAATCTCGGACAGAACGCCCACGACAGAGCCGCGCGGCAGACCACTTGCTGCCAAACCACCGGCGAAACTCTGCGCCTGACGCAAGAGACTAGCCCAATCAGTTCCCTTCCAGATCCCACGATCCTTCTTACGCAGGATCGTTGTCCCCGGAGTTTCTCCCGCGCGGCGGACCAGCAGCGCCGGGATCGAAAGATCGTTCACCGCCATAGCTTCTTCTTCTTCCAGCGCCGCTGCCCGCGGGCGCCTGCGTCCTTGTGACCGAGATAGAATTCGCGAATGTCATCACGCGCAAGCAATGCCGCACAGTCGTCTTGCATCACGATCCGTCCGACTTCGAGTACGTAGCCGTAATCAGCGGTTTGCAGCGCGATATGAGCATTCTGTTCGACCAGCAGAATCGCCACGCCACGCTCACGATTGATACGCTTGACGATCTCGAATATCTGCGTCGTGAGCAACGGGGAAAGACCGAGCGAAGGTTCGTCGAGCAGAAGCAGCTTAGGACGCCCCATCAGCGCCCGGCTGATCGCCAGCATTTGCTGCTCACCACCTGACAACTGGCCCGCGCGCTGCTGCGCACGTTCCTTGAGCCTTGGGAAATAGCCGAAGCACATTTCCAGGTCTTGGGCGATGCCATCCTTGTCGCGCCGCGTATAGCTGCCCATCACCAAGTTCTCAGCGACGCTGAGAAACGGGAAAATTTCACGGCCTTCGGGCGAATGGCAAATCCCAGCCCTCATCACACGGTCCGGGGTTTGCCCGGCGATCGACTGGCCCTGAAAGGTAATTTCGCCGCGATCCGCATCGAGCACGCCTGAAATCGTGCGGAGGATCGTGGTTTTTCCCGCACCATTGGCGCCCAGCACAGTAACAATCTTACCCTCGGGCACATCGATTGATACGCCGCGGATCGCCTGAATAGGCCCGTAATAGGTCTCAATCCCTGAGACCTGGAGCAGTGGTGCGCTCATGCCGGCGCCCCCCCGATATAGGCGCGGATCACTTCAGGATCATTTTGCACTTCGCTCGAGGTACCCAGCGCCAGAATACGGCCACTGGCCAGAGCCATCACCCGGTCCGACACCATGTGCACCAGCTTCATATCATGCTCGACCATAATGATCGTCACTCCGAGGTCGCGTCGGATATCACCGATCCAATGCCCCATTTCCTCGGTCTCCTCGACATTAAGGCCAGAAGACGGCTCATCGAGCAGCAGGAGGCGTGGCTCGATGCATAACGCCCGACCGAGTTCCACCACTTTACGAACGCCATAGGGAAGATTGGCGATCAGCTGATCGCGATAGCGTTGCACCCCAAGAAACTCGATCACCTCCTCGGCCTTTTCACGATGGGCGATTTCCGCGTCGCGAACAGCTGAGGTGAAGCCGAGTTGCGACAGCAACCCGACTTTGCTGTGGCAGTGCCGCCCAATCAGCAGGTTCTGCAAGAGGCTCGCATTGGCGAACAGCTCGATATTCTGGAAGGTGCGCGCAATTCCCAAACCCGCAATGGTGTGCGGTGGGACATTGGTGATGTCAGCGCCATCGAACATCATTCGGCCGGCAGACGGCGTGTAGATCCGACTGATCATGTTGAATATGGTGGTCTTGCCGGCACCATTCGGGCCAATGATCGAGAACACCTCGCCCGGTTCCACCCCGAAGCTCACCCCCTCGACGGCACGGATGCCGCCGAAGTTCATGGCGATCTCATCAGCGACAAAGATGCTCATCGTAGTCGCTCCGACTTGGCGTAGGATTTTTGTCGGCGCGACGCCGCGCGGCGATGCAATGGGAAAGCCTTGCACCAATGCTTCAGTTTCACCCAACGACCGTTGATGCCGCCCGGCTCGAACATGATGACCAGCACAAGGATGAGGCCGAACAGCGAAGGTTCAAGCCCCGGGGTGCGGCCCAGCCCGAACGGCAGATCGTCACGCACCATCGCGATCGCTTGCGGCAAAAGCCGCATGAACACGGCACCGAAAATCGCGCCATGCATCGATCCGAGACCACCGATGAACACGATCGTTACTAGTTGGATCGACAGCAGAATATCGAAGCTGTCGGGCGCAAGATGGCGCACGTAATGGGCATAAAGCCCACCGGCCAATCCGGTGATACCCGCACTAATCCCAAAGGCGATCGACTTCGTGAGCGCGAGATTGATACCCATCGACTGCGCAGAAATCTCGCTATCCCGGATCGCGACCATCGCCCGTCCGAGCGGCGCACGCAGGATGTTCAGCGCCAGCCAGATCACCAGCACCAGCACGATCAGCGACGTATAATAGGTTCCCATCGCGCCTTGGATTTTCCAACCCAGGATTGTCGGCGTACGCACCGGAAATCCATCAAATCCGCCGGTAAGTGCGTCCCACTTCTGCAGGACCGTTCCGATGATACTGCCAAATGCGAGGGTTGAGATCGCCAGATAAAGACCGCTCATCCGCAAGGTCGGCACACCGATCGCGACACCGAAAGCCGCTGTTATCACACCCGCCAAAGGCAGGCTGATCAGAAACGGCAAACCCTGCGCGAGCATGATCGCATGGGCATAAGCGCCAATGCCAAGGAACGCGGCATGTCCGAGACTGACGAGGCCAGTATAGCCTGTCAGCAACATGAGCCCAACGCCGGCGATGGCGAAGATGAACAGCCCACCGAGCTCACCGACGTAGAACTCACCCATGATCAGCGGGATCACCGCCAGCGCGACCAACAATATGGCGTAGGTTGCTTTGGCCGCCGGCGTCTTGGCCAGCAGCAGGTCCTGCCGATAGCTTACTTTGAAGGGTGCAATCATGGCTTTACACCCTCTTTCTGATAACTTGGCCGAACAGGCCTTGGGGACGCAGGATCAGCACTGCAAGCAGCACGATGTTCGATGTGACTTCCTGGAATCCGGTCGGCAGATAGAAGCCCGCGAGTTGCTCGACGACACCTACCACCACACCGCCAACCAGGGCGCCAGGAATGGAGCCAAACCCACCGAGTACCGCAGCGGCAAACGCCTTGAAACCGACGATACCGGAATTCACATCGACCATCTGCACCGGCACCAGCAAGATCGCAGCCACTGCGGCAACCCCGGCGCTAATCGCCCAGATCAGCGAGAAAACCCTGCGGACCGGAATGCCCATGTAATAGGCTGCAAGCTGGTTCTGCGATGATGCCTGCATGGCAATTCCGAGCCTGGTTCGGCTGAAGAACAGATACAGCACTCCGCACAGCACCAGGGTCCCGAAAATAATCGAAAGATTGTCAGCCCCCAGCACCAAAGTGTCACCAAATCGCACTATACTATTGGTGAAGGGCGTCACGAACGCGACTGAGTCATAACCCCATGCAATGCCGGCACCGGCGCGGAATATAAACGCCAATCCCAAGGTCAGCATGACCACCGCGAATTGCGGCTGACCTATCACCCGGCGCAAAACCACCGCGTCGAGCAAATAGCCGAATGCTGCCGTGGCCAGGACGGCAAGGCCGGACCCAACCCAGTAATTCATCCCGAATATGCCAACGAAGGTATAGGCCGCGAAGCCGCCAAGCATCATGATTTCGCCCTGGGCGAAATTCACCATTTCGGTGGCTTTGTAGATCAGCACAAATCCAAGCGCGATCAGGCCATAGATGCAGCCGGTTGCAGCGCCGTTGATGATAAGCTGCAGCAGCCCCACCAGGCTTTCCATTCGCAGCATTCCTCCCAATTTTCTTGGCTAGGCTTATGCGTGCGGTTTTTAGACGCGTCAATCCGCATTCAGGAATTTAATGTCGCATTGTCGAAAATGGCTCTACGGGCTTCCTTGCGGCGCCAATAACCCCCAGATACTGTCGCCAACCGATCCGGAGTTCGCCACCATGAAGCATTCCGCTGTCACCCTCGAAGACAAATATGCAACAGATAGCGACAGGTTCTACCTTACGGGCACCCAGGCTCTGGTGCGGCTGCCGATGCTGCAACGCGAACTCGACGTTGCCGCCGGCCTGAATACTGCGGGCTTCGTGTCGGGCTATCGTGGCTCTCCCCTCGGGCAGGTCGACATTCAGATGTGGGCCGCGCGAAAGCATCTCGAAAATCATCACGTCCAGTTTCGACCGGCGGTAAACGAGGAACTTGCTGCGACTGCGATCTGGGGCACGCAGCAATTGCCGCTTACAAGGGGCGCCAAGTACGATGGCGTCTTCGCCTATTGGTATGGCAAAGGTCCTGGGGTAGACCGCGCCGGTGATGCGTTTCGCCACGCCAACTATGCCGGCACCAGCCGCCATGGCGGAGTGCTGCTGATGGCAGGCGATGACCACGCCTGTAAATCATCGACCGTCCCGCATCAATCCGAACCGGCATTGATGGCGGCCGGCGTGCCCATTCTGGTGCCGGCCGATGTTCGCGATTTGCTGGAACTTGGGCTGCACGGCTGGGCAATGTCACGCTGGTCGGGACGGCTGGTCGGTTTCAAGACCGTTGGCGATGTGATGGATAGCGCGGCGTCAGTCGAATTCGACCTGAAATCATTCCGCACCAGGTTGCCCAACGGCGAATTCCCTGATGCCGGCATCCGCCTGCCGGATGTGGCACTTGAACAGGAGGCGAGGGTCTTCGCGGTGGGACTGCCGGCAGCGGTGGACTACGCGCGTGCGAACGGCATCGATCGGATTGTGATGGACCCGGCCGGCGCCCGCATCGGAGTGATCACCGCGGGCAAATCCTATCAGGATACGCGGCAAGCGTTCGCCGATCTCGGGCTTGGCGACCGGGCGCCGGTGCGATTGCTGAAGCTCGCGCTGGTCTGGCCGATCGATCGCGCCACCGTCCAGGCTTTCGCGCAAGGGCTCGATGAAATCATCATCATTGAAGAAAAAGCCCCGATCATCGAGCAGCAGGTGCGCGACACGCTGTATGACAGCGCCAATCGTCCGGCCATCTATGGCAAGCGCGATCCGTCCGGGCAGGTTTTTCTGCGCGACTATGGCGAGTTTACCTCGTCTGAGCTCGCAATCATGCTGGGTGGCCGCCTCGCCCGTATTGTCGACAACGATGATATTCGCGGCCGGATCACGTTCTTCAAGGACCAGGCGACAAAAATTGCGCGCGGTGAAATCCTTGCGGTGCGGAAACCCTATTTCTGTTCCGGGTGCCCCCACAACACGTCCACCAAGGTTATCGATGGCAGCCGGGCATTGGGCGGCATTGGGTGCCATACGCTCGCCATGTGGATGGATCGCAGCACAGAAACGTTCAGCCAGATGGGCGGCGAAGGCATCGCCTGGATTGGGCAGGCGCCATTTACTGAAGAAACCCATGTTTTCGCCAATCTTGGCGACGGCACTTATTTTCACTCGGGCTACATGGCCATTCGTGGCGCCGTCGCGTCGGGCGTTAATATCACCTATAAAATTCTTTATAATGATGCTGTCGCAATGACGGGCGGCCAGCCGCTCGACGGGCAACTCACGGTGCCGCAGATCAGCCGCCAGGTGCTGGCCGAAGGGGCCAAGCGGGTGGTGGTGGTCACCGATGAGCCGGAAAAATATGACGATGTCACCGATCTCGCGCCTGGCACGAAAGTGTATCACCGGCGCGAAATGGAAGCCCTGCAGCGCGAACTCCGCGAAACCCCGGGCTGCACCATTCTGATTTACGACCAGACATGCGCCAGCGAGAAGCGCCGCCGCCGTAAACGGGGTACGTTCCCCGATCCGGCAAAGCGCGCCTTTATCAACGCAGCGGTTTGCGAAGGCTGCGGTGATTGCTCGAAAGCCTCCAACTGCCTGTCAGTGCAGCCGCTGCCGACTGAGTTCGGCATCAAACGCCGGATTGACCAGTCGAGCTGCAACAAGGATTTTTCCTGCGTTGAGGGGTTTTGCCCGAGCTTTGTCACCGTCCATGGCGGCGGATTGAAAAAGCCCCAGAAAGTGGATGCCAAGACGTTCGATCTGCCTCATCCGATCCTGCCGTCACTGGCCGAACCCTGGAACATCCTGGTCACCGGCATCGGTGGCACTGGGATTGTCACCATCGGCGCGCTGCTCGGGATGGCGGCGCATCTCGACGGTCTGCATGTGACCTCCCTCGACATGATGGGCATGGCGCAAAAAGGCGGGAGCGTGTTCAGCCACATCCGCCTCGCCGCCGAGGCAAGTCAGTTGCACGGCTTGCGGGTCAGTCGGGGAACAGCAGATTTGTTGCTGGCTTGCGACATGGTGGTCGGGGCAAGCAAGGATGCGCTGGCAACGATCCGCGCTGGTGTGACCCATGCCGTATTGAATACTTACGAAACGCCAACTGGTGATTTCGTCATGGATACCACAACCGTGATGCCGGGCGCTCGGCTGCGGCGATCCGTGGCCGACCTCGTCGGTGAGGATGCAATTGATGCGTTGAACGCGACGGCGATGGCGACGGCATTGATGGGGGACGCGATTGCGACCAACCCATTCATGCTCGGTTACGCATGGCAGAAAGGTCTGGTGCCACTCAGCCTCGATAGCCTGATGCGGGCAATCGAACTCAACGGAACTGCGACCGACGCCAATAAAACCGCCTTCAACTGGGGCCGGGAAGCGGCGGTTGATCTCGCATCAGTGGCTTCGGCTGCTGGCATTAGCGTGACCGATGCGGCACCCAAAACGCTTGATGAGGTCATCGCCGGTCGAGCATCCCACTTGGTCTCATACCAAAACCACCGCACCGCCCGCCGCTATCAGGCTTTGGTTGCCAAGGTACGTGCACGGGAAGAAGTCCTGTTTTCTGGGGGCTCCGTTCTGACCGAAGCGGTGGCCACGAACTTTGCCAAACTGCTCGCCTATAAAGATGAATACGAGGTCGCCCGGCTCTATGCCGATCCGGCCTTTAAGGCCCAGATCGCTGCCCAGTTCGAAGGGACCGAGCGAGTTGAATTCCATCTTGCCCCTCCGATCTTCGCTAAGCGGGACAAGACGACCGGCCATCTGATCAAGCAGTCATTTGGGCCATGGATGTTCCATGCCTTTAGTCTTCTGGCGAAGATGAAGGTGTTGCGCGGCACGAAGCTGGATCCGTTTGGTCGCACGGCGGAACGCCAAGCCGAGCGGGCGCTGATAGCGGAATACGAAGCCGACATCGATATGGTCTTGCAGGCCTTGTCGGCGAAAAACCTGTCCACAGCCGTCGCTCTTGCCGCGCTCCCAGACAAAATACGCGGCTTTGGGCATGTGAAGGATCGCAGTATGCGTGAGGCCACGACCGAGCGAGTGCGCTTGCGGACCCGGTTGAGTGGTGCGGTATGACGAGGCTAGAGCGTGATGACCGCTGATAGGCGCGGTCATCACGCTCTAGCTCTTTGTTTGGTTACGTGATTCAGACCTTCGGTGATTCTACCTACGGTCATCACGCTCTAGCGGAGCAAACATTGTGATCGCGGATTTTCTTGTAGCCCACCGGGATGCCCAGACCGCAATGCTTGCGACTCTGGTGCGTACCCCGTCCGACAACCCGCCCGGTGATATGGCACCCCACGCCGAGGTAACCGCCGGGCTGCTGCAGGCGATGGGTTTCACGGTGGAGCGCCACGTGGTGCCCGCCGCCGAGACAGCCGCGCAGGGGATGCTCAGTTGCACCAACCTCGTGGTACGCCATCGTTTCGGCCCTGGCCCAACGATTGCGCTGAATGCCCATGGCGATGTGGTACCACCGGGTGAAGGATGGACCGCCAGCCCCTATGGCGCCGAAATCCGCGATGGCTGGATGATCGGGCGTGGGTCTGCAGTGTCGAAGTCGGACATCGCGACCTATGCCTATGCAATTGCAGCGCTCAAGGCATCCGGGCAGACCCGCGGCACGGTTGAACTCCATATCACCTATGACGAGGAAACCGGCGGCGAAATCGGCCCGGCTTGGTTATTGGCCCACGGCATCACCACGCCCGATATCGCGCTATGCGCCGGATTTTCCTACGAACTTGTCGAAGCCCATAATGGTTGCCTTCACCTTGAGGTCGAGATTACAGGTCGGTCCGCCCACGCCGCGCGGCCCTCGACCGGGATTGACGCGCTTGAAGCTGCCAGCGCGGTGCTTGCCGCACTCTATGACTGGCGCAAGACGCTCTCCAACCGTGCCTCGACCATCCCGGGCATTGGTGCGCCACAATTGACTGTTGGGTTGATCTCGGGTGGCATCAACACCAACGTGGTTCCGGATCGGGTTGTGCTGCGGATGGATCGCCGCATCGTGCCCGATGAAAACCCAGAAGTGGTGGAAGCCGAAATTCGCTCGGTGATCGCAGCAGTGGATATTGCGCCGGCACAGTTCACCGTCCGGCGCATCCTGCTTGCCCGACCGCTGACCCCAACAGCCGGCGGCGCGGTCCTGACCGAGATTATCTGTCGCACCGCCAGTGCCGTCATGGGCACGCCAGTCGTTGCCGGCGGCGTGCCGCTTTATACCGATGCCCGCCACTACGCTGCTGCCGGGATCCCGGTGATCCTGTATGGCGCAGGGCCGCGCAGCATCGAGGAAGCCAATGCCCATCGTGCTGATGAGCGGGTGAAGCTTGACGATTTGCACAAGGCAACCGAAGTGGTGGCCCTCAGCCTGGCCGAGTATCTCGACCGCAACCCCGAAAGTTTTTCTGCATGACCGCTCCGATCAAAGTCCTCGGCATCCCCGGTAGCCTGCGCGCCGCATCCTTCAACCGCATGGCGTTGCGCGCCGCTGGCGAACTGGCGCCCGAGGGCATAGTGTTCGAAACCTGCGAAATCCGCGAAATCCCGATGTATGATGGCGACCTCGAAGCGGCAGATGGCCTGCCGGAGAGCGTGAAGGCGTTTCGTGCAAAAATCCATGCGGCCGACGCGCTGGTGATCACAACGCCTGAATACAACGCGTCGATCTCAGGCGTGCTGAAGAACGCGATCGACTGGGCGAGCCGCCCGCCCCAACAACCTTTTGATGGCAAGCCGATCGCCATTCTCGGGACCAGCCCCGGTGCGCTGGGGACTGTTCGCGCCCAGGCGCATCTGCGGCAAATCCTCGCCAACCTCAATGGTCTGGTGCTGGTGCAGCCCAATGTGATGATCGGCAGTGCTGGCCAGCGCTTCGATCAGACCGGGGGGTTGACCGATGAACCGACCCGCGAATTCGTGCGCGGCTTGATGGCGGCGTTGCTGGTGTTCACCCGCAAAATGAAGGGGTAATCCCTCGCGCGCTCTCGCTTGGTATGATCGCATCGAGCGACGGTCGTCGATCAGGACCGTCGCTCGGCAGCCGTGTTTCCAACCCAGGTTCAGGCAATTTCAGGTGGCACGCAAAAGGCAAAGTCGCAGCCACCATCGGCCTGAGTGACCTGCTCGACATAGAGCCGCAAATAGCCGCGGTCAGATCCGGGATGCGGGGGCGGCTTGACCCAAGCGGCACGCCTTTCAGCAAGTTCCTCGTCAGAGACTAGAAGATCGATCCGTCGCGCGGTTGCGTCCAATTTAATCACGTCGCCGTTGCGCACCAGGCCGAGTGGGCCACCTGCAGCCGATTCGGGGGCGATATGCAACACAATCGTGCCAAAGGCTGTCCCCGACATGCGGGCGTCGGAGATCCGCACCATATCTTTCACGCCCTGGCGCGCCAATTTACGCGGGATCGGAATATAGCCGGCTTCCGGCATCCCAGGCGCGCCGATTGGGCCGGCATTGCGCAAAACCAAGACATCGTCAGCGGTGACGTCAAGCTCAGCACTGTCCAGTCGATTTGCCATATCCTCCAGACCATCGAACACAACCGCGCGGCCTTGGTGATGCATGAGCGTCTCGGACGCAGCAGAGCGTTTGATCAACGCCCCGGATGGCGCCAAATTGCCATGCAGCACAGCAAGCCCGCCCCCAACCGCAATTGGATTGTCAGCCGTGCGGATCACGGTTTGGCCACGCACGGTTTCAGCCCCGGCAATGGCATCCGCCAGTGTCCCGCCGGTAACCGACAATGCTGAAACATCGAGATGCGCCGCAATTTCGCGCAGAAGCACCGGCATGCCGCCGGCCCAGTGGAAATGTTCCATGTAATGATCGCCGCTGGGCTTAAGGTCGACCAACACCGGCACCTCCAACCCCAGCCGGTCGAATTCGTCGAGGTCGATCTTGATACCCAGTCGTCCCGCGACCGCAGTGAAATGGATCAGCGCATTGGTCGAGCCGCCGATCGCCTGCAACACTGTCAATGCATTGCGAAAGGCCGCCTTGGTCATGATATCGCTCGGCTTACGGCCAGACGCGGCGAGCCTTACCGCTGCAGCACCCGACGCCTCGGCCGCACGAATGCGGTCGGCATGGGTCGCCGGAATGCTGGCGGCGCCAGGAAGGCACATGCCAAGCGCCTCAACCATGCAGGCAACCGTGCTCGCGGTGCCCATGACCATGCAGGTGCCCTTGGTCGGCGCGAGCCGGCCCGACAGGATGTCAATTTCAGCCTCGTCGATTTCACCCGCGCGAAACTTTCCCCATAAGCGCCGGCAATCGGTACAGGCGCCTAGAACCTCGCCCTGATGGTGCCCAACCAGCATCGGCCCGGTTGGTAGCACGATGGTCGGGATGTTCGCGCTCGCCGCCCCCATCAACTGGGCCGGCAAGGTCTTGTCACAGCCAGCGATCAAAACCACCGCGTCCATTGGCTGGGCGCGGATCATTTCTTCGGTATCCAACGCCATGAGATTGCGCAGAAACATCGATGTCGGATGGGAAAAGCTCTCCGCGATCGAAATCGTGGGGAATTCCATCGGCATGCCGCCGGCCAGCAACACTCCGCGTTTAGCTGCGACAATCAGTTCCGGCACATTGCCATGGCACGGATTGAAGTCGCTGAACGTGTTAGTAATGCCGATGATCGGCCGATCGAGCGCGTCATCGGTATAGCCCATGGCCTTGATAAACGCGCGGCGCAAAAAAAGTGAGAACTCGGCATCACCATAAGTTGCGAGCCCTGCGCGAAGTCCGGTTGGCGCCTTTGGGTCGGTCATCGACTATTCGGCAGCGATGCGGGTCACCGGCGCCAATCCCGGCACGGGCGCATGGGTAATCGCGCTCATCCGTTCACGCACGTTGGACAATGTGGTGGTCAGGTCGGCAACGTTGGGATTGGCGCGCATGGCGGACACAATCGGCCCGGCAAGATAGGCTTTGGCCTGGGCCAGGCTTTCGAACAGATAGACGCCGCCAACACAGTTCGGCTCGAGGCCATCGAGCCAGACTTTCCAGACCAAGCCATCGACAGAGAGAAATTTTTCGCCGGTTGCGTCCGTATAACGGGCTTCCCATTGAGCAGCTGTGACGTTCTGAAAACGATAATTGACCTGCAGGATGACCATCGGAGTTTCCTTGGTGAAGTGACCTTTGGCGCAACTCTATGGCGGAGACCGGCCGGAGACAACAGATGATGTCATAGTACCCAAGCTGGATCGACGGACGAAAAGCGGTCCGCCGACCGCAATTGGGATTAGATTTTCAGAATGAAGTCCGATGCGGATAATTTGTCGGGTATCTGGCTGAGGTCCAGCTCAGGTGGCCCGATCTCGGGCGGGGGGCGTTGACCATGTGAGTGTGGACCAAAGTGTGATTTGGGACGGCCGGGTTGGCACGCCTTCATGTGGGATATCGTGCGACGAAGCGGATAATCTACCCGCGTATTTATTTCATCGTACGACAAAAAACCTGATCAACACGCCAGTAGGATGACGCTCGCCAGTGGCAACAAAGATATGACGGTTAACCCAGGCATGGGGTCCATCCGGGGCTTCCAGCACCGGGCTGCCACGAAAATAAATTAAACCCGGATCAACGGCTTGACCCGCATTTAGCTGGGCGATGACCGCAGGCGGACCGTGCCGCAGCGCCCGATTGACCACGCCGATATAGGTATCGTCATGGGCTTGAATTGTATAACGCGCCGTCAGGTCCAAAATGTCGCCAGGATAGGCAACCTGCCAATCCGCGCCGCCCGGCACCACAATTCCGGACAACAGCGGGCCACGCACAATCCCGCCGGTTATCGGGATAATGCGCCGCTCCCCACCCGGCACAGGACCGACAATGATGCGGGGGGACACCGAAACCTCCGCCTCAAACGCGAATTCCAGGGTGGGCGGCTTGGGGTGCATAATAATCCCTTCAGGGTGGCCTTACGATAGATATTGGGCACGCGGGACGACGAGTGTCCCGCTTACGTTAGACACGGTATATCTGGAATCTCAGAAATGAAGGAAGCACGTGCATGAACCTTACCAATGTTGCCGCCATTGTGACGGGAGGCGCGTCGGGCCTTGGTGGCGCCACCGCCCGCGCACTGGCCGCCGCCGGCGCCAAAGTTGCGGTGATTGATCTGAATGTTGCCGCCGCCCAAGAAATGGCGGTGAGTATCGGCGGGGTTGCGATCACCTGTGATGTTGCCGATGCCGAGGCCGGCGAACAAGCGCTCGCCGCGGCACGGGCCGCGCATGGCCCAGCGAGAGTGCTCATCAACTGCGCCGGCATTGGAAATGCAGGCCGGATTGTCGGGCGTGACGGCCCGCTCGGCTTACCCGCATTCGATAAGGTCGTGCGGGTCAACCTGATCGGGAGCTTCAATATGCTGCGGCTGGCCGCCGCTGAGATGAGTGCGCTTGATCCGATGGAGGACGGCGAACGTGGGGTTATCATCAATACCGCATCCGTCGCGGCCTTCGATGGCCAGATCGGCCAAGCCGCCTATGCCGCGTCCAAAGCTGGCGTGGTCGGCATGACCTTGCCTGCGGCCCGCGAACTTGCGCGGTATGGCATTCGGGTGATGACCATCGCGCCAGGACTTTTCATGACGCCGATGCTCCGCAGTTTGCCTGAGGACATTCAGAGATCTCTCGGCGAATCGGTCCCCTTCCCGCCCCGCCTCGGCACGCCAGAGGAATATGCCTCACTCGCGCTCCATATCGTTGCCAACCGCATGTTAAATGGTGAAACAATCCGCCTTGACGGCGCGTTGAGAATGGCACCGCGATAGGCATAGCGCCTAGCCGCCCCATCGCGATTGAATGGGGCGGTGGCGACAAGGTAGGGCTAACTGAACAGCAATTGCCCGCCATCGACGATAATTGTCTGCCCGGTCACCCAGCGTGACATCGGCGAGGCCAGGAATAGGATCACGTCGGCAACTTCCTCGGGGTGGCCGAGACGGCCGAAGGGAATGGCCTTCAGCACCGCGTCGTACACTGGCGAGCCTTGCTCCTTGCGTTGTTCCCAACTTCCGCCTGGGAACTCGATCGATCCTGGCGCCACGGCATTGACCCGAATACCCTGCTTTGCCCACATCATCGCCTGGCTTGAGGTGTACTGCACGACAGCTGCTTTGACCGCAGCATAGGGCGCGGAGCGGCCGGATGGGCGATAGGCGGAAATCGAAGACACCGACACAATTGCCGGCGTTTCGGCCTTTTGCAGGAATGGCAACGCGGCCTGGCTTGCATGGACAACCGCCATCACATCGACATGAAAGCCCGCGGCCCAACCGGCGGCATCATCGGTCATGCCAAAGCCTGAAGCATTATTGATCAAAATATCGATGCCGCCGAGTGCTGCACCTGCCGTCGCGATATAAGCGCGGATCGCATCTGGATCTGCGAGGTCGCACACACCCGCGTGGGCGAGATTGCCATGTTCCGCGAGTTCTTGGCGCGTGATTTCAAGCTGATCGGCCCCACGGGCGCAGATCGAAACCGCCGCGCCTGCGGCCGCGAACCCCATCGCGGTCGCACGGCCGATGCCGCGACTGCCGCCGCAAACCACGACCTTACGGCCGGAAAAATCTAAACCCATCATGCTATTCCTCTGTCATCAATGTCGCTCGAAGTGTCGCCCAGAATGGCGAATTCAGCAATCATGCACGTCATTCAGAGAGGCTGAACAGCGCATTTTCCATCGAGACGCTTGATACCAAGATAACGCCGCTAAAGGGATCATCAAACTCCTTGGTCAAAAAGGCCGCTGATCCCAGGGCTATGGCCAGCAAGAACAAGGAGGGTAACTGCTCACCCCACCCCGACCAACGGGTATCCGAATAACGCATTTCGGGTCGCATCGAGCACGGATCGTCCGGTGAGTTTCGCTGTGCTTCCCATCGACCTGAAGGCAGCATAGGCCTCTGCACCCCATTCGCTGCGGAATCCA
>CALQTN020000075.1:0-21047 GCA_943333505.2 Asaia bogorensis
GGCGGCGAAGATCAGGGCCAGTGAAGTCAGATCGAAGCGCGATTGCGCGGGCCATGGGCGAGCCTCCAATGCTCGCCAGGTTGAATCACATCATCGCCGCGTCGGGGAATCCCCACCGTGAGTCAGAAGCCAAAGGCGTTGGTATAATTAAAGATTTGATATATTTTCCTACGTTCGACGCAAAAGGTGAAATTCCCAAAGTTAAAGATTTCTGGATCGCCACACAGGAACAACTAGAAGAATATTATTTTGTACGTGGGATCGAGTACATGTGGGACATTACGAAAGATCCTGAGTTTATCGCCGAGCGCGCCGCCGGAAAAACGATCCACCTCAAGTTTAAAATTCCTTGAAAATTCAACATCAGGGTGTATGGTCTTTTTTTTCCCACCTTGGAATGACTCGCCAATCCGAAGCCGCCGAGTGCGGACTTGCCTGTCTTGCCATGGTCGCCGGTTATCACGGCCTGCATACCGATTTGACAACACTGCGCCGCCGCTTCCCGCTATCCATGAACGGCGCAACCCTCGCAGACCTGGCAGCAACAGGACAGGCGCTCGACCTCACCAGTCGTGCCGTTCGCTGCGACATAGAAGATTTCAAACATCTCCGCCTTCCCTGCATTTTACATTGGGAGTTCAAGCATTTTGTTGTGCTGGCCAAGGTCACTGCAAACCACGCGCTGATCTTCGACCCGGCCGTGGGGGAGCGCCGGATTGCCTGGAAGGATATCACCCGCAGTTTCACCGGCGTAGCGTTTGAACTGACACCAGGGCAGCAATTCAGCAAGCGCACAGAACGCAGTCAAATCGGCCTGTTCAATCTGATCCCGTTTACCCCAGATGTCGTGAAGGCGTTGGCGCAGGGCCTTCTGCTGTCGCTGTTGCTAGAAATATTCGTCGTTCTTACCCCGTTCTATATGCAATTAGTCGTGGATGAAGCCATCCTAAAGGGTGATCGCGACCTGCTGCTCGGCTTGGCGACCGCGTTTGGGTTGGTTTACGCGTTCAACGCGGCGGCGACGGCATTTCGGGGCTTTGTCTTCCAATTTCTTGGCAACACCCTGTCCTACGCCATGCAAACCCAGCTGTTCCACCATCTTATCCGGCTGCCGCTCGCCTATTTCCAGAAACGCAATGTCGGGGACGTATTGCAGCGCTTCCGTTCGTTGGAGCCGATCAAGCAGATGGTCGTTGGCGGCGGCATTTCGACCGTACTTGATGGCACATTGGCAATTTTCACCGCACTACTGATGTTGCGCTACAGTTTGGCTCTGTCGGCAATCGTTTTCGGCGCGTTCGGGTTCTATGCTGTGGCACGGCTGGCAACCAGGCAGGTGGCGCGGCGCCTATCTGCCGATGCCATGGTGGCCGATGCCAGGGAGCAAACCAGCTTTCTCGAAACCCTGCGGGCCATGCAGACCATCAAGTCGGCCGGCGGGGAGGCTTCGCGCGAAAGCAGCTGGCAAAATCTCTACGCCGGCAAGCTCAATGCCGCGATCCGGGTCAGCGGCGTGAATATATGGTTCTCCGCTGGCGCCAACCTGCTGAATGCCGGCACCGATGTAGTGGTGGTCTATCTGGCGGCATCGCAGGCAATCGACGGCACCATGACGGTCGGGATGCTGACTGCCTTCATCGCCTATAAGGGACAGTTCCTTGGCCGCATGACAGCACTGCTCGACCAGCTTATCAGCTTCTGGTTGCTGGATGTGCAATTGGCGCGGGTCGCCGATATCGCCTTGGAGGATCGGGAGCCGCATCTATTGTCGCAATCAAATCAGGGGTTTCAACTGCAAGGCCATATCAGCCTGTCCGGGGTGAGCTATCGCTATGCGCCGCGCGAACGCGACATTGTCCGGAAGCTCGATCTCGAAATCCGGCCGGGCGAATGCGTGGTGATTTTCGGCGAATCCGGCGGCGGGAAGTCTACCTTGCTGAAAATTCTGACCGGCCTGCTTCCACCAACCGAGGGCGAAATCCTGTTCGATGGTCTGCCGGTGGAGGCACTTGGGCTGGATGTGCTACGCTCGCAGATTGGTGTGGTGATGCAGGAAGATCTGTTAATCAGTGGCAGCATCGCCGACAACATTGCCCTGTTCGATGACCGCCTCGATATGACACAGGTCCGCAAGGCCGCAATCGCCTGCGGTATAGATGGGGAAATCATGCGGTTCCCGATGCAGTACAACAGTCTGGTCGGCGACATGGGCAGCAGTTTGTCGAGCGGCCAGAAGCAGCGCGTGTTGCTGGCCCGCGCGCTCTATCGCCAGCCGCGCATCTTGATCCTGGATGAAGGCACTGCCCATCTCGACCCTGCTCGCGAAGCGGACATCCGCGGCATGCTGGGCGGTCTGCCAATGACCAGGGTGATCGTCGCACACAGCCTCGCTATGGCGGCTATCGCCGACCAGGTGCTCCACATGGAAGATGGTCGGCTAGTCGCAGCAGCTCCCGCTATGCAGGCGGCAACGTGAAGCATAGCATATCGACAAGACGCCCCAATAGCACGCATTGAACTCAACGCGGCCAAGCCGCACACGCCCCCCTACCCGCCGCCAACCCCTTGACGCCACCGCCCCGATGGGCCATTTGCCCAATCAGGACTATTGGGGTCCGGTTAGAACGAGGCGACAATGCTCCGGCTATCGAAACTCACGGATTATGCGGTGGTGGTCCTGATCCGCCTCGCCGAAAGCGAACCGGCAACCGATGATCGGGTGCAGACCTCGCCTGGCATTGCAGCGATTACCGGCGTGCCGGAGCCAACGGTTGCCAAGGTGCTCAAAGCCCTCGCCGCGGCTGATATGGTCACCTCCCAGCGCGGCGCGCGCGGCGGCTACCGCCTGCGGCGCAGCTTGGACGCGATTTCGGTCGCCGATGTCATTACCGCTATTGATGGTCCGATCGCCTTGACCGCCTGTGTCGATGGCGGCACTGGCGGCTGCGACGTGCAAAGCCTGTGCGCGGTCAAGGGACGCTGGGACCTGGTGAACCACGCCATCCAGCAATCGCTTGGCGCGATCACCCTAGCGGAAATGCGTGCAGCGTCGGTCCCCTATGCGTTCCGCGTGCCCGCCCCACATCTCGCTATCCAGGCGGCGCAAATCGTCGCCTTGGCGACAGCCTCCGTCGCTTCGCCGGCAGAATAGGAAACCACGATCATGGCCGCTGTTGCCGAAACCCTTGATGCCGTGCAGGCCGTCACCGACGGCGGCTATAAATGGGGTTTTTCCACCGATATCGAAATGGACATGGCCCCCAAGGGCCTCAACGAAGATATCATCCGGCTGATTTCCGCCCGCAAGGAAGAACCCGAATGGCTGCTCGAATGGCGGCTGAAATCCTATGCGGCGTGGCTGAAGACCGAAGAACCCGATTGGGCAAAGATCCAGCATCCGCCGATCGACTATCAGGACCTGCATTATTACGCCGCGCCGAAGAAGAAGCCCGGCCCGAAAAGCCTTGATGAGGTTGATCCCGAATTGCTGCGTACCTATGAAAGGCTCGGCATTCCGTTGCGTGAACGCGCAATCCTCGCCGGCGTTGAAGGCGCCGAGGACGAACGCCCGCCGATCGCGATCGATGCGGTGTTCGACAGCGTGTCGGTCGCTACCACCTTCCGCTCGACCTTGGCCAAATCCGGGGTGATTTTCTGCCCGATCAGCGAAGCGGTGCGCGATCACCCGGAACTGGTGCGCAAATATCTCGGCAGCGTGGTACCGGCCGGCGACAACTACTTCGCCGCGTTAAATTCCGCGGTCTTCACCGATGGCAGCTTCGTCTACATCCCCAAGGGGGTGCGCTGCCCGATGGAACTTTCGACCTATTTCCGCATCAACGCGCGCAATACCGGGCAGTTCGAACGCACCCTGATCATCGCCGAGGCAGGCGCCTACGTGTCCTACCTCGAAGGCTGCACCGCCCCGCAACGCGATGAAAACCAACTGCATGCGGCAGTGGTCGAACTGGTCGTGTTCGACGATGCCCAGATCAAATATTCCACCGTGCAGAACTGGTATCCAGGCGACGCTGACGGCAAGGGCGGCATCTACAACTTCGTCACCAAGCGTGGCGCCTGCCGCGGTGCGCGCAGCAAAATATCGTGGACCCAGGTCGAAACCGGCTCGGCGATCACCTGGAAATACCCGTCCTGTATCCTGCAAGGCGATGACAGCGTTGGCGAATTCTATTCCGTCGCGGTCACCACCAACCATCAGCAGGCCGATACCGGCACCAAGATGATCCATATCGGCAAAAATACCCGCAGCACCATCGTCTCCAAGGGGATCAGCGCCGGCAAGTCCAACAACACCTATCGCGGTCTGGTGCGGGTACTGCCGAAAGCCCATGGCGCGCGCAACCATACCCAGTGCGACTCGCTCCTGATCGGTGACCAGTGCGGCGCCCACACGGTGCCCTATATCGAAAGCCGCAACCCGACGGCCAAGCTGGAACATGAGGCCACCACCAGCAAGATCGCCGATGATCAGCTTTTCTACTGCCGCCAGCGCGGCCTGTCGCAGGAAGATGCGGTCGGCCTGATCGTCAACGGGTTCTGCAAGGACGTGTTGAAGGAACTGCCGATGGAATTCGCCGTCGAAGCCCAGAAACTGCTCGCCATCAGCCTCGAAGGCTCGGTGGGTTAAGGCCAGGAACAATGCTCGAAATCAAGAATCTGACTGCCAATATCGACGACAAGACCATCCTCAACGGGATTGATCTGGTGGTGCCGGACGGCGAAATTCACGCCATCATGGGCCCCAACGGGTCGGGCAAATCCACCCTGTCCTACGTGCTCTCGGGCCGCGAGGGTTACGAGGTCACCGGGGGCAGCGCCACTTTCGACGGCGCCGATCTGCTCGACATGGAACCGGAAGCGCGCGCGGCCGCCGGGCTGTTCCTCGCGTTTCAATATCCGGTCGAACTGCCGGGGGTGAACAACGCCAATTTCCTGCGCACCGCGCTGAACGCGCAGCGCCGCGCCCGTGGCGAGCCGGAACTCGATGCGATTGCCTTCCTGAAACTGTCGCGCGCCGAGGCAAAGCGCCTGTCGATGCCGGACGATATGTTGAAGCGCAACGTCAATGTCGGGTTCTCCGGCGGCGAGAAAAAGCGCAACGAAGTGCTGCAAATGGCCGTGCTGCGGCCGAAACTCGCCATCCTCGACGAAACCGATTCCGGGCTGGATATCGACGCCCTGAAAATCGTCGCCGACGGGGTGAACGCGCTGCGCGGGCCGAATTTTTCCGCCCTGGTGATCACCCATTACCAGCGCCTGCTCGATTATATCGTGCCGGACCGGGTCCATGTGCTGGCCGGCGGGCGGATCATCCGCTCGGGCGGGCCGGAACTCGCACATCAACTGGAAGCCGACGGCTATGCCGCGATTGTGGCAGAAGCGGTATGAACGCGGCCCCTCCGTTGAGCCAGTTGCAGGCCGGCGCGCAAAACTTCATTGCGCGCTACGACCGGCAGGGCGCAATTCCGCAACGGACGGAAGCCGCCGCGATCTTCGCCCGCAACGGCCTGCCCGGCCCGCGTGAGGAAGAATGGCGCTACAGCCTGCTGCGCCCGGTCACCGATGTGGCGTTCGTCGCGGCCCCGCATGGCACAACCGATGTCGGTGCGGCGATCGCGCGCTTGCCCAAAGTTGACGCTCCGCGCCTGATCTTTGTCGATGGCCGTTTCCGCGCCGATCTGTCGGACATGCCGGCCGGGGTTACAGTTGGCGCAGCTGCATATGGCGCCACCAACCGCCCCGATCAGCAAAAGCTCGTCGCGCTCAACACCATGCTGGCCGATGACGGCGTTGCCATCACAGTGCCGGCCGGGCACGATGCCGGAACGATCCTGCTGGTCAGCATCGGCACCGGCGGTAATATCAGCTTCCATCCCAATCACGCCGTCACCCTCGGCGCCGGCGCACAGCTAACCTTGCTTGACCTCGCGCTCGGCGATGGCGTCTACCTCAACAACCCGGTGCTGTCGGCCAATATCGCCGAGGGCGCCACGCTCACGCATCTGCGCCTGCAGCAGGAAGCCCTCGGCGCATTCCATCTTTCGACGGTCTATGCCGATGTCGCGGCCAGCGGCACCTATGACAGTTTCGCCCTGACCCTCGGCGCCCGCCTCGCCCGGATGGAAGTCCACGCCAGCCTCAACGGCCCGCAATCCAGCGCCCATCTCAATGCCGCGCAACTGCTCGGCGGCGACCAGCACGCAGATTTCACCACGGTTGTGCGGCACGCCGCCCCTAACACCGCGAGCCGGCAGACGGTGAAGAACGTGCTGTCCGGCAAGTCGCGCGGCGTGTTCCAGGGCAAGATAGAAGTGCTGCGCATCGCCCAGAAAACCGATGGCTACCAGATGAACCAGGCGCTGCTGCTGTCGCCCGACGCGGAAATGGACTGCAAACCGCAGCTCGAAATCTACGCCGATGACGTGAAATGCAGCCACGGCGCCACCATCGGGGAACTCGACGGCGACCAGCTTTTCTACCTCCGCACCCGTGGTATCCCCGAACCCGAAGCCCGCGCCATGCTGGTGCGCGCCTTCCTCACCGAGGCACTCGATCCGATCACCCACGAAGACGGTCGTGCCGCGATGGAAACCGCAATCGCCACCTGGTGGGATCGGCAAACACAATGATCGACCTTGCGCGCATCCGGGCTGATTTTCCCATCCTCGGCGAAACCATTCGTGGCAAGCCGCTGGTGTTCCTCGATAGCGCGGCATCGGCGCAGAAACCGCGCCCGGTGATCGATGCCATGGTCCACGCCATGGAACATCAATACGCCAACATCCATCGCGGCCTGCATTGGATGAGCGAGCGTACCACCGAAGCCTACGAAGCCGCGCGGGACGCGGTCACCACCCTGATCAACGCCAATGACCGCCACGAAATCATCTTCACTGGCAACAGCACCGGCGCGATCAACCTGCTCGCCCACAGCTACGGCCGTGGCATCATGAAGCCAGGCCAGGCGGTAGTGATCTCCGAAATGGAGCATCACTCCAACATCGTGCCGTGGCAGATGCTGCGCGACGCGCACGGCATCGAATTGCGCATTGCCCCGATCACCGATGCCGGCGATCTTGATCTGGCGGCCTTCGAAGCCTTGCTGGTGGACGGCAAGGTTGGCCTCGTCGCGATCACCCACATGTCAAATGTCCTGGGCAGCTACACCCCGGCCGCACGGATTTGCGCCATCGCCCACGCCCACGGCGCCAAGGTGATGTTCGACGGCAGCCAGGCGATTGTGCATCGGCGCATCGATGTCCAGGCACTGGGGGCAGATTTCTACTGCTTCACCGGCCACAAACTTTATGGCCCAACTGGCATTGGGGTGCTGTGGGGCAAGCGCGAATTGCTCGAGGCAATGCCCCCCTTCATGGGTGGCGGCGACATGATTTCGTCGGTGAGCTTCGAAGTCAGCAAATGGGCCGAAGTACCGCATAAGTTCGAGGCCGGCACCCCGGCAATCATCGAAGGCATCGGCCTGAAAGCCGCGATCGATTACGTGCAGGCGATTGGCTATGACGCAATCGCCGCACACGAAGCGGCGCTGACCGATCATGCCCTCGCCCGGCTCGCCAATGTCGAAGGCCTCACCATCCTCGGTCGCGCCCAGGATCGCGGTGGAGTGATTTCCTTCACCCTCGCCGGCGCCCATCCGCATGATGTGGCAACCTTGCTCGACCGCCAGGGCATCGCGGTGCGCGCCGGGCATCATTGCGCCGAGCCACTGATGCGCCGCCTCGGCGTGGACAGCACCGCGCGGGCCAGCTTCGGCATCTACACCACCCCGGGCGAAATCGACGCGCTGGCCGACACGCTGGATAAAATCAGGGAGTTCTTCACCTGATGTTCGACGAAGTCCGCGACCTGTACAACAAGACCATCCTCGAACGCGGGCGCAAGCCGCTGCATATGCACGCGCTTGCCGCCTTCGACGCCACCGCCAAGGGCGACAACCCGATGTGCGGTGACCGGGTCGAGGTTTGGGTCAAACTCGCCGCTGATGGCAGCATCGCAGACACTGGCTACAAGGCACGTGGCTGCGAAATCAGCGTGGTCTCCGCCGATCTGATGGTCGAAGCGGTGCAGGGTCTGCCGCCCTCCAGCACCAAGGCGCTGTTCGAGGCGTTCCGTACTTTGGTGCAAACCGGCGAGTGCCCGGATTGCGGCCCCGCGATTGCCGAGAGCCTGGCCGCGCTCCAGCCGCTTTCGGCCGTCCACAAATACAAATCCCGGGTGAAATGCGCCACCTTGCCGTGGCACGCCCTGATCGCCGCGCTCGAAGGCGGCAACCCACGCGTAAGCAGTGAGTGAGGGTCCCATGAACGATACACCAGGAAGCTGGACGCCGGATGGCGAGGTTGCTCCCAAGCCGACCGAAGACCAGTTGATCGCCGCCTGCGCCAGCGTCTACGACCCGGAAATTCCGGTCAATATCTATGAACTCGGCTTGATCTACGCCATCGATCACACCGATGATGGCGCGGTGAAGGTCGAAATGACGCTCACCGCACCAGCCTGTCCGTCGGCACAGGAATTGCCGGAACAAATCCGCGACGCCATCTTAATGGTGCCGGGCGTGACATCATGTGATGTGGAAGTGGTCTGGGATCCGCCCTGGGACCAAAGCCGCATGACCGAAGATGCCCGCCTTGCGCTGAACATGTTTTGAGGCCAGCAAAAATGTCCGCAACCATTACCCCAACCCGCCCACGCCGCGCCCTGCCACCCCTGATGCAAGTCAGCGATGCCGCCGCCGAACGCCTACGCGGGCTTTACGCGCACGGTCAGGAAGGCAAATTGCTGCGCATCGCAGTCTCCACCAAAGGCTGCTCTGGCATGTCCTACGACATGAGCTGGGCCGATGCGCCGGCCGCCACCGATGAAATGGTGACCAATAATGGCGTCACGGTGCTGGTGGACCGCAAAGCCACCCTGTTCCTGATCGGGTCGGTGATGGATTACGAGGTCAAGGCCCTGTCCGCCGGCTTCAGCTTCACCAACCCGAATGAAAAAGGTCGTTGTGGCTGTGGGGAGAGTTTTCACGTTTAGCAGGGAGTGTTAGCATCCCGCACGGGAGACTGAAGATGTCCAATTTCGGCTGCGAAGACCTGACTGCGTCCCTCGCCCATCGCTCCCGCCGGCTTGAACCGGCCGCAGATGTCTGGGCGACGCTGACCGATGAGGGTCGCATGGTCATGCGCCGCGAACCGATGCTGACCCGCACCATCGAACGCGGCTTACTGCCGCATATGGGCCTCGCCGACGCACTCGCCCACCGGCTCGCGCATAAACTCGCCAGTGAAGACCTCGGCGCCGATTGCCTCGCGGCCATGGTCGCCGATGCGATGGAAGCCGATCCCGGGCTGGTCGAAGCCGCCGCCGAGGATCTCGTGGCGATCCGCGACCGCGATCCGGCCTGCCCCGATTTGCTGACCCCGTTTTTGTATTTCAAGGGCTTCCATGCTGTGCAGGCGCATCGCGTGTCGCACTGGCTTTGGGGCAATGGCCGCCAGCATCTCGCACGGCTGATGCAAAGCCGGATGTCCGAAGTCTTCGGAGTGGATTTCCATCCCGCCGCCCAGCTTGGCCGCCGCATCCTGATCGACCATGCGACATCGGTGGTGATTGGCGAAACCGCAGTGGTGGAAGACGATGTGTCGATGCTGCACGAAGTCACCCTCGGCGGCACCGGCAAGGAAGGCGGCGACCGCCATCCCAAAGTCCGCCGCGGCGTGCTGATCGGCGCGGGGGCCAAAATCCTCGGCAACATCGAAATCGGTGAAGGCGCCAAAATCGGCGCCGGCAGCGTGGTACTGTCGTCCGTGGCGCCCTACACCACCGTGGTCGGCATCCCAGCCCGCGCGGTTGGCCCGCGCAACACCTGCATGCCGGCGCTCACGATGGATCAGACGATACCGGGATAGCGGTCATCCCGCTCTAACCCTTTGTTTGGTCGCGTGGCCAGACCTTCGGTGATTCCACCTGCGGTCATCACGCTCTAACGCCCCTCAAACCGCGGCAGCCGCTTCTCCGCCCAGGCGCGCTGGCCTTCCTTCAAATCGGCCGACAGCCGCACCGATCCTGCCGTCGCCGCGATCTCGGCGAAATCGGCATCCCCGCGCGCGATGGCATTCAGTGCCCGTTTCATGCCCTGCACCGCCAGCGGCGCATTGGCGGCAAGCGTCGCGGCCAGCGTATCGACGCGCGGCATCAACTCCTGCGGGCCAACCAGTTCGGTCAGGAACCCAATGCGGAACAATTCCTCCGCTTCAAGCCGTTCAGCCGTCAGGAACAGCCGCTTGGCCGCATCCAGCCCGAGGCGGCTGATATAGCGGCGCATGCCGTTGGGGTAATAATGCAGCCCCAACTGCGCCGCCGGCATGAACATTCCCATCCCGGTCACGCCAATGCGGAAATCGCAGGCGAGCGACAAATCGGTCGAACCACCATAGACCCCGCCATGCAGCGCCGCGATCGTCGGCACCCGCACGGCTTCAACCCGGTCGGTAAGTTCCTCAAAGCCCGGCGCGCCCTCGCCGCTGCCGCCGCCGATTTCACCAATGTGAAAGCCGGAGCTGAAAGATTTGCCCGACCCGGTGAACACCAGCACCCGTATCGCCGGATCGGCATCGACCTGATCGAGCAGCTTCATCAACTGCACGATATCGGCAGGCTCGATACGGTTATGCACCGCCGGTCGATTGAAATGGATGGTGGCGCGATGGCCGTCCCGCGTCAGGCTGGGAACCGTCGACGGCGTCGTGATGATTGGTTGAGACATTTTCCGCCCTATTAATTTACGCCGGTGGCGCCGCCGAGAATGTCGCCGATGCCACGCCGCACCACAAGGTCAGCAATCCCGTCGAGCCCGGTTTCCTCACGATTGATGATCGCGAGCGTGGCGCCACGATGCTTGGCGAGTTCGGGGAAGGCAGCGGCGGGATAAACCACCAGCGACGATCCGGCGACGATGAACAGATCCGCGGCCAGCGTCGCCTGTTCGGCACGGCGCATTTCGGCGGCCGGCATCGATTGGCCAAACGAAATAGTCGCGGTTTTAACCAGCCCATCGCACCACAGGCAGTGCGGCACGGCGCCATCAGCCTCGAATTTCGCGCGGATCGGGCCAAGTTCGTAGCGTTGTCCGCAGGTCAGGCAACTTGCGTGCATGGTATTGCCGTGCAGTTCGATCACCTGATCGGCAGGAACCCCCGCAGCCTGGTGCAGCCCATCGATGTTCTGGGTGATGACCGCGATTGCCTTGCCGCGCGCCACCAGATTGGCGACGGCGCGATGGCCGCGATTGGGGGTGGCAGCCGCCAAGGTTTCCTGCATCGCGAAGCGGCGCTTCCAGGCCTCGATCCGCGCATCTTCCGATGCGACGAAGTCCTGAAAGCGGATCGGCGCATTAGTTTTCCACAATCCGCCAGGGGAACGGAAGTCGGGAATGCCCGACTCCGTGCTGATCCCCGCGCCGGTGAACACAACCACGCGCTGGGCCGCGTCGATCATGGCTTGCAGTTCGGCAATTGCGGATGCGTCGCTCATTGGTGCTCCGTGCCTGCTAACCCGGAGTGGCCACCGGTGCCGGGGTTTTCATCATCGCGCCGGTCATCGGAATGAAGAACACGCCAACGTCCTTTTTGGAGTGGATCTTGCCGGCTTCGTCCTTGGTGTAGACGTACAGGAACTGCCCGCGCTTGAACGGCTGGCCGATCGGGATCAGCGCGCGGCCACCCGGCTTCAGCTGCTTGAACAATTCCGGCGGCGCGTACTGCGCGGCACAGGTGATGATGATCATGTCAAAGCCACCCTCAACCTCCGGCCACCCGAAATAGCCGTCGCCGACCCTGGTCTGGACATTGTCGTAGCCGAGCGGGGCAAAGATCTTGCCGACCGCCTTACCAAGCGGCTCGATGATCTCGATTGAGTAGGATTTTGCGACAATCCGGCTCAGCAGCGAACTTTGGAATCCGCTGCCCGTGCCGATTTCGAGCGTCACATCCGTGGGCTTCGGCTTGGCGACCTGGGTCATGTAGGCCTGACCCAGATAATCCGACAGCGCCGAGCCATAGCCGAGCGCCCAGGGCTTGGGCTCGGCTTCGTAGGCCGAACTCGGGGTCGCCTGCTTGCCGTCATACATATAGTGGAAATATTCGCGCGGCAGTTGGCTGAACGCCTCCATCACCGCCGGATCGGCGCTGCCAAGGCGTTCCTTGAGATAGGACTCAATCCGCTTGAGGGCGGCCGGGCGGCGCGCCTGGATCGCCTGGAAGCCGGCCTCGCTGATCTCGGTCGGGCGGCCGGACGCGGCCATCGCATCGAGATAGGCCTTGCGGGTCCAGCCCGACGCGGCGGTGACCGCGGCGGCGCGGCCGGTGATGGCGAAAATCGGCAAGGCGGCGGCGACAAGGCCACCGGCAATGATGGTACGGCGGGGTAAAAGAAAGGACACGGGTGAAATTCCGTTTGGCTAGCGCGAAGATGCGCGCGGGAAGGTGACGATCGCGATCGAATACACCACCAGCGCCCACAAAAGAACCCAGCTAAAGCCCTCGGTCAACGAAATCAGATTGGCAAGCGGGGTCGAGACCACCGAAAACGCACCGTTCAGTCCCCAGGCCCAGGGCAGGAAGCCGGCATTTTTCCCGCCGCCAAGGCTGCGGTCGAGGCCGAGCGGGAAGGGCAAACCCAAAGCGAGGCTGCCCGGTGCCACCACCGCAATCACCACCACGGCGCGGCTGGCATAGCTCCAACCCAGGCTCCAATGCATCGCGGATGGCAAGTACATCCACATCAATCCGCCCCACACCAGGACAATCGCGCCGGCAATCCACATCGCGCGGCGCGGTGCTGCGGCAGCACGGCCCGACAACATGCTGCCAATGCCGGAGAAGATCAGCATCGAGGTCAGAACCAGGGCAAAGCCCGCAGTGCGGTCATTGAGGTACGTGCTGGCGCGCTCAATCAGATAAATCTCGAAGAACAGGAACCCAAGCCCGAGCGCTGAAAAATAGATCACCGCCTGCAAAGTGCCACCGCCAGCCAACCGCATCCGCTTCCCGCCCAGCAAGGGCACCAGCAGCACCAGCAACGCCACCACCGCCGCCTGCGCCAGCACCGCAAGGTTCACCAGCGGGGCAATCTCGGCCTGCGGCAAAATCTCCAGCCGCTTGAGAATGGTGCCCAGCTGATCCAATCGCAGCAGCGAATAAAATGCCGGTCGGTCGAGGGTGATCGGCGACAGGTCAAATGCCCGCGCTGACGGGCTGGACAAGCCCGACAGCACATAGGCGGCTTCATCGGCAATCGCGTCATGCGCCTCATCGGACGATGTCACCTGACCATCCTCGAATGACACCGCCGGCAGATCGTTGAACACCGGATGCGGCGCGTCGGGGTCCATGCCGGGATAGTAGCTCAGGTCGAAGGACCGGGTTTCGCAAAAGGCACGGGCCTGGGCGATGCGGGCCTCAGTGAAGGGGGTCATCGATACCAGGATGCGCACGTTCCAGGCCGACCGGTACACCAGCACATGCGGCTTGGGATCGCGAATGCCGGCAATGCGCAGCGCCCGGCGCACGGTTGCCAGCACCCGCAGCGAATAGGCGGGGAATTCGCGGATCGACACCGGGATCGACAGGATGCCGCCCGTCGACAGCCCGGTCATATAGGTGAAGATCGCCGAGGCCGAGAAGGCCGCGGCATTGGTTTCGGCACTGTCGAGGAAATCGCCGGAAATATCGATCAGGTCAAAGTAATAGCGCTGCCGCTCAACCGCCAGGACCGGCCCGATCTGGCTGATCCGAAGCATGCCGCTGGGCTCATAGGGCTTAATGTTGCCAAACCCGGTGGTCATGGCGGTGAACAGCATCGGGTCAGGCTCAATGGCATGGATCACCACCGCGCCGAGCGCCTGGGCTTCGGCAATGCGATACCCGCCCGATCCACCGATCAGCAGCACCCGCCCAGCCGGCCGCATGGAGTACGGCAGGGCCGCAAGCGTCGCACGCGCGTAGTCGGCATCCACCGGGGCCAAGCCGGTATGCTTGGGCAAGGCGGCAATCCGGTTGCCGTCGCGATACAGCCCCAACGCCGGCGCCGGACCAGGCACCCCCATCTGTCCCGCATTATTGGAAATATCGGTGTCAACCCGCTCGGTAAAATCATCGAGCAGCATGTAAAGCCCGCGCGGGGAACGTATCTCGGCGAGGGTTTTGCTGTCCGGCACGTGCAGCGGCGCGTAGATCGCCTTGAAATCATTGAAAGCGGCCGGCTTGTCGTAATGCAGCCAGGCCTCGGTTCCACCCAGCGCAAGAACCGCCGCGAGCAGGCCAAACCAGGCTTGCCGCCCCTCGGTGACGGCGGCGAAAAGCGCGGCAAGCGCCAGGCCGGGTAGCAGCCAGGCCACCAGATCGAACGGATGGGCAATCGTCATCAGGCCAAGCACCGCAAGCGCGCCAAGTCCGGCGCCGGTCAGATCAAACCCGTAGACCCGGCCGATCGATGCCGGGTTCAGCACGAAGCTGAGGCTGATATAGACGCCAGCCAGGAAAAAAAACGGCAGCAGCACCGCGTAATAGCCGGCGATGTTCCACAGTTGGGCGCCAAAAGTCGCCGGGTTTTGCAGTTGCAGCGGATTGAACGGGTTGGTCGCCACCAACTGATTGCCAAACGCCGCCGCGACCAGCAGCAGCGCCGGCAACCAGGCCAGCATCACCTTGCCATGGCGGGTAAACCAGGCATTGGCGAGCGCAATCACCACCCCGCTGAGCGCGAACCCGGCCAGCACGATGGAAATCACCCAATAGCCATACTCCGACCATTTCGCGACCGCGAAGTAGCGCGTGAGCGCGATCTCGAACCCCACTGTAACGGCCGAAACCAGGAACAGCGGCAGTAAGCGGAAAGCGGCGCTCAACCGGCGCTGGCCCGTACTGAGCCAGGCGGGACAGACGGCCAGACACGGCGTGTGAGATATCCCCGCAGTCGTTCGTTAAAGCCAATGGGATCATCGACAAACATCGCGTGCCCGGCATCGCGCAACACGACAGTTTCCGCGCTCGGGTGATGGGCGGCAAGGTTGCCCGCCTGTCCGGCGAATTTCGACCGCACGATATAAAGTACGGGTTTGCTGGTCGAATATACCGCCGCCTTCCAGAAGCTGCGCGGCACCGGATAGTTCAGCAGCGCCCGCGCAATTGGTTCGGGGGTTTTCAGGCAGGCCTCGGTCAGCCGGTCAAGCCAGGGTTGCGGCTGCTTGCGGGCAAACATGCTGTGCACAAAGCTGGTCATTTCCTGCTTCCAGGACAGCTTCGGCCCGGGCGGCTTCGGTTTCGGCGCGGGCGGCGGCGGTTCCTCACCAATCGAGTTATCGATCAGCACCAGCCCGGCCAACCGGCTGTCGCCTGCCTGGTGGACATAGGCCAGCGTGTCGAGCACCCCGAGCGACCAGCCGACCAGCACAACCTGCCCGGTCCCGAAACGGGCAAGCAATTCGGCAATATCCTGGCCACGCCGGGTCTGATCATGGCCACCCGGCGCGATATCGCTGCCACCCTGCGACCGCGGGTCAAACGCGATGACACGATATTGCGCTGAAAAATCGGAAATCTGGCGGTCGAATATCCAGGCCGGCATGGTCCAGCCTGGCACCAGCACGATGATCCGGCCATTAACCGGGCCGGCTTCGAGGTAGTGCAGCCGGACCCCATCGGACGCCAGGAAATAGCGATCCTGCGCCGTCATGGCGTGCGCTGCCCCGACCGGCAACATACCAGCTAACAATGCAACAAAATTAATCAGGATTGCTCGGCGCGACCGCATCCGGTCAACTGACAATCTCCCCCCAATAAGTCAACCGACATCGACAGCAAAATGCAAGAAGATGATCCCGAGAATTCGCGAAAAACCGCCCTGATCGCAGTTGTGGTTGTGCTTGCGCTTGTCGGGTGCGGCCTGTGGTTGTCCCGCGCGCTGACGGCAAGCGGCAAGCTAGAAGACTGTCTCATGGCCGGCCGGCGAAACTGCCTGCCGATTTCATCGGACATGAAGTAGCCTAACCCCGCCGCACCGCGAGCAATCCGGTTGTGGCATTGGCCAATGCAGCAGCGGCAAACCCGAGAAACACCAACCCGCTCGCCCGAACGATCAGGGCTTCATGGCGATGGTAAAGCCGCCGCATCCGCTCCGCACCCGACACCGCGATCAACACCGCATCGCCAAAGATGAACCCCAGACAGGCCGCGCCGAGCAATCCTGGCAACGCATCCCAGCCCAGTGCGTCGCTGGTGCCGGCCAGCAGCGCGGTAAACGTCGCCACCGCCACCGGATAGGCTTTCGGGTTGGTCAGCCCGAATATCAATCCCCGTCGCGCCGGGTGGCTGATCTGCATAATGCCCCCCGTGGTGCCGGCGCGAAAACGCAGCGCCCCAACCCCGAGCCACCCCAGATAAAGCCCGCAGCCCAGCCCCAACAGATCGAACGGCAAATGGCCGATGCTGTGGGCACCGATAATGGCGGTCAGCGCCAGCGACGACCACACCACATCGCCGGCAAAATGTCCGGCGATGAAGCGCAAAGCGGCCATCCGCCCCTGGCTCGCGCCAATCCCGATCATCATCAGGAAGCCTGGTCCCGGCGTGAGCGTATAGGCGGCCCCCGCCAGAAATGCAGCGGCAAACAGCGTTAGGGTCAAGCGGCTTTCGCGCTGACGGCCGCCATGCCGGCGGCGGCACGCGCGCCCAGGGCCGCATCGACCGCACGCAGCGGCGCGCGCAAGGTCAACCACGCCGGATCGTTCTGCTGGGCGGCAAGGGTTGCCTTCAGCACCCCGAAGAACGGGGCATGCAGGCAGGCGCAAGCGGCTTTCATCGCCTCGGTGCCGGTATGGCCACCCGCACTGCGATCAAACATCTTCCGCACCAGATGTGGCACCAGATTGACCATGCCGCAGATTGAACCGACGCCACCGGCATCCAACAGCTTGGCAATCGCGGTTTCATCGCCGGTCAGCACGCCGACCCCCGGGGCTTCGCGCATGAAGGCGAGCGTGTTGTCGAAATCGCCACTGCTGTCCTTCACGCCCGCAACCATCGCGCCAAAGCGGCGGCGCAGGCTGCCAAGCACCGCGGGCGGCACCGGCACGCCGGAAACCTGCGGGATATGATAGGCGGTGACGCGCAAATTGGCGTCACCAACACCGTCTATAATCGCGGCAAACGCGTCTTCAATGCCTTGCGCATCGACATCGCGAAAATAGAACGGCGGCAGCACCATGGCATGACGCACGCCCAGCGCGAGCATGCCCCTGGTGATCGCGACCGTATCGGGGATTGCGGCAGTGCCGGTCCCCAACGCAATTTTATCGGCGGAAATCCCGGCCTTGAGCAGGGCTTCGGTGGTGGCCAGACGCTCGGCGCCGCTGAAAGACGGGCCTTCCCCGGTGGTGCCAAACGGAACCAGCCCGTCGCAGCCATTGGCCAGCAGCCATAACCCGTGGCGAACCGTGCCAGCGACATCGACGCTCGCATCCGCATGCAGCTTGGTCGCCATCGCGGCCCATAATCCGGTGATCTGCTCGGCCATGTCAGTTATCCCTTTCGCGTTTCCATCAGTTTGGGGCAACTTGGCGGAAATGACAAAAGGGAGCGCGCGATGCTGATCGGCCTTGACCCGGTTTTGACGCCGGATTTGCTGCACGCTTTGGCCGCGATGGGCCATGGTGACCGCATTGTGCTGGTGGACGCCAACTACCCGGCCACGCGCGGCAAACGGCGGATCGAGCTTGCCGGAGTGACCGTCACCCGCGCCTTGCGGGCGATTTTGTCGGTTTTACCCTGCGATACCTATGTCTCAGCGCCCGCCGAGGTCATGCAGGTGGTCAACGCAGCAGCCGAAATTCCCCCATCGGTCGCCGCGATCAACGCCGAATTGCGCGCGTTCGGCTGGCCCGACGCGGCAGGCGTGGAGCGCTACGCCTTTTACGAAGCCGCCGAAACCGCCTACGCCATCGTCCAGACTGGGGAGCGCCGGCTCTACGGCAATGTCGCCCTGACCAAAGGAGTTATTCCACCGGAGAACCCAGCATGAGCTTTTCCCCGCACGGCCCACTCGGCATGGGCGGCGCGCCGCTTGGCAATTTGTTCACCGTGGTGCCGGAAGCCGATGCGGCAGCGAGCCTCGATGCAGCCTGGGCCGCCGGCATCCGCCATTTCGACACTGCCCCACATTACGGCGCCGGACTGTCGGAGCTGCGCATGGGGGCCGCCTTGCGCACCCGTCCGCGCGATGCCTTCACCTTTTCCACCAAGGTTGGCCGTCTGTTGCATGCCGCCCAGGATGTCCCTGAACTGGCCGAAGGCTTCGTCCACGCATTGCCGTTCCGCCGCCGCTTCGATTACTCCGCGGCCGGCGCGCAACGCTCGATCGAGGACAGTCTCGCCCGCACCGGATTGTCGCGGATCGACATCGTTTACATCCACGACATGAGCGAGGACTGGCACGGCCCGGCCTGGACCTACCGGATGGAGGAGGCGCTGCAAGGTGCGGCAGTTTACCTCAGCGATCTGCGGGCTCAGGGCGTGATCGGCGCCTGGGGCCTCGGGGTGAACAAGGTCGAACCTTGTCTGGTCGCGCTGGAACGCAGCACCCCGGATCTATTTCTAATCGCCGGGCGCTACACCTTGCTGGATCATACTGCGCTTACCCAATTATTTCCGGCATGCGCCGCCAAGGGGGTAAAATGCGTGCTGGGCGGGCCGTATAATTCCGGCCTGCTGGCCGGCGGCACCACCTTCAACTACGAAGCAGCCCCCGCCGAAATCATCGCCCGCGCCCAGGCGATTGCGGCGATCTGCGCGCAACACGGCGTCGATGTGAAGGCCGCCGCCTTGCAGTTCTGCGCCGCCCATCCCCAGGTCGCGGCAATCATTCCGGGTGGCCGCAACGCCGCCGAGGTCACCCAGAACACCGCCATGATGGTGGCACCGGTCCCAGGCGCGCTCTGGCATGATCTGCGCAAAGCCGGGCTGTTACCGACCGAAGCGCCGGTCCCACGAGGCTAGTTGAACAACGAGTCGATATCGTCCTGCGCCAGATCGGAGCCACTGCCACCAACCGGCATAACCCCGTCGGCCGCCGCAGTGGGTTCGGCTGGCTTGGCCCCTGCTGCAATCCCGGACAGCATGTCATCTACCTGCTGCAAATGGGCAATTGCGCGGCGAATGCGTTGGCTGGTCAGATCCTGGAAGCTACACGCCTCAAAGATTGAGCTGATCCGCTCCGACACCGCCTGCAACCCGTCCGCATCGCGCGTGCCACTGCGCAGCCAACTATCGATCGCCTCGGCAGCTTCCATGATCTGGTTGGCGGCGGTTTCTGTGACCTGCACCACCGCTTCCAGTTCCAGCCCGCTATTGCGCGCCTGCTGGTTTGGCACGGCAAGCACGTTCGCCATCTGTTCCTGAATGCGCGCCAGCTGGCCGGACAGATTAGTCTCGCTGAAATCCACCAACTGCACCGTGGCGCTGATTTCCATGCTCAACTCGGCGATCCGGCGGTCAACGAAACGGCGTAATTCCTCGACCATGCCCCCGACATCGTCGCGGATGCACGAGCGCAGGCTGTTAGTTTCTGGCATGAGGTCCATAGCGCGTCCTTCGTCTTCACGACACTCTAGCGCTACGATGGCTAAGGCAAGGTTAACCGCCCTTGAACGCCAGCGCATGATCCGGCTGCCACGCAATCGCGGCCGGGCGCCCTGGCACCAGCCCGCCCATCGGCGCACCGGCCGGACGCTTGACGATCATCTCCGCGCGCGCCGCCGGACCCGCGCCCACCATCAATCGCAGATGCCGCACATCGCCCTTGAACAGCACCTCAGCCAACACGCCATCAACGGCCCCGGTGCCAAGATCAGCAGCCGATCCACTCGCCACCGCAATCCGCTCCGGCCGGATCGCCACCATGCAGGCAGCACCAACCACGGCATCGACAACCCGCGCTTCAACCCGCGCGCCGCAGGCGAGATCGACCAGCGCGATATCGTCCTCGATTTCCTGCACCCAGCCCGGCAGAAGATTATTGTCGCCGAGGAAGCCGGCCACAAAGACGTTGTCAGGCGCATCATATAACGCCTGCGGACTGCCAAGCTGCTGCAGGCGCCCGCCGGCGAAAATCGCGATGCGGTCGGCTAGCGCCATCGCCTCGGCCTGATCATGGGTCACGTACAGCATCGTCACCCCCAACTGGCGATGCAGATGGCGCAGTTCGGCCTGCAATTCCTCCCGCAGCGCCCGGTCGAGCGCGCCCAGCGGTTCATCGAGCAACACCAGACGCGGGTTGAACACCAGGGCGCGGGCAAGTGCGACCCGCTGCTGTTGCCCGCCCGATAATTGCGAGGGCAACCGCTCGGCCAGGCCAGGCAGCCGCACCATGGCAAGCGCCTCCCCCACCCTCCGTTCCTGCTCTGCGCGGGGGACATGGCGGACCCGCAATGGAAAGGCGATATTCTCGGCGACCGTCATGTGCGGGAACAACGCGAAGTTCTGGAACACCACGCCGATGCCGCGCTGGTGCGGCGGCAGGCGCAGCACAGACTTGCCGGCCAGCAGAATATCGCCACGATCGGGACGCTCAAACCCCGCCAGCATCATCAACGTCGTGGTTTTGCCCGATCCCGACGGCCCCAGCAGGGTCAGCAATTCCCCCGGCGCGATGTCGAGCGACAGGTCGCGCACAACATCGATCTTGCCATCAAAGCTTTTCCGCACGGCGCGGAAACTGACCAAGGGAGAATTATCGGACATCATACCTTTCCATTCGGGCGGCTTCGCGCCGCCGCGCGGGATCGCTATACCGCAGGAACCTGATTTTGAGGAAACCACGCCCATGACCGACGAACCCACCGTTCTCGCCAGCATCGATGGCCGCATTGGCCGCATCACGCTGAACCGCCCGAAAGCGCTGAACGCGCTCGATCTCGACATGATCCGCGGCATGCAAAAGGCGCTCGACGCCTGGCG
>CALQTN020000076.1 GCA_943333505.2 Asaia bogorensis
CGTCAGCGTCGCCGCTATCAACGTGCCGGTCTCGGCGATCGTCCCACTCGACGCCAGAGACGCCGTGTTGGTCACGTTCACAGTGCCGGGAATGGTGATCGAGCCCGCAGTCAAAGTCGCGGAATCGCCAACGATCGAACCCGAAACGGATAGTGCGACCCCACCGCCATTGATAACCACCGGGCCACTACCAACCGTTGCGTCAACCGCGCCAGAAACGGTCAGCGCCACGGCATCATTGACCGTAAAGCCACTCGCGGCAGTGGTTGCGAACGCACCCAAGGTGCCAATTTGGTTGGTGACCGACGCGAAATTTGCGCTGAGCGCCGCCCCGCTGAGCGTCCCAACGTTCAACACCCCGGCAGATTGGGTAACCGCACCGGTCAGCGCGCGCAAATCAATCGATCCTGCGGTCAGATTTGCGCCAAGCGCTATCCCGCCACTGCCCGCGGTCAGATTGATCATCCCGGTCGCACCGGCATTGACCGCCCCGCTTACCGTGATCGAACCGGTCACCGCGAAGCCTGCAATCGTCGAGGTCGCTGCGGAAAGATTGATAGTGCCAGGTGTCGCAAGCGCAATCGGGTTATTGATCGTCAGATTGCGGCCGGCCTGCAAGGTGAGCGTCGTGGCCAACAAACCGGTTGCGTCCGCTGATACAAACAAATCCTGCGTTGCTTGCAGAACCACCGTACCGTTCAATGCACTGAAGCTCGCCGGTGTAATAAAGGCGTCTACCGCCGCTCCGCCATCTGAAGCGACGATCTGCTGGAATGATGTGGAACCAACGAGCGTGTTATCAGTCGCGACCGCACCGATGGTGAGGTCACGCGGATCGATCAGGATCGTGCCAGCAGTGCCGATCGGCGCGGTGACATCGACACGGCCAGTGAGCGCATAGCCAGTTGCGCCGGAAACCTCGACAAAGCCGCCATTTCCGGCAGAATTGCCGCCGGTTGCGGAAAGCGTTCCGGCCATGGTGGTTTGATCGGTGCTGAGGATCACGACCTTGCCGCCGTTACCGCTGCGCGTAGCGTTGGCCGAAACCTTTGCGCCAGCCGAAACAGTGACCGTTTTGGCAGTTTGGGTTGGCACGACCGCCGGGCCGCCGGAAGCGCGCGCAAGCGTGGTGCCCAGTGCAACCGTACCCCCACCCGCGCGACCCGAGACATTCAGCCGCGCTGTCGGCCCGAGCGCGACTGTATCGGTTGCCAGCACCTGCACCGCGCCGCCGCTCGTGCCGGCCGCACGCCCGGCGGCACTTACATCACCTTCAATAGTGACCGAACCACCGACACCATGGAGCACGATGGTGCCGCTGCGCCCGGATGCAGTCGTATTGGCCGAAATCTTGCCGCCTGCATCGATCAGGGTGCTGACAATACCATCCACCGCGCTGGCGGTTAGCACCACGTTGCCACCATCGACGCGGATTGTGCCGGTGTTGGTCACCAGCGCAGACACAGTTTTCCCATCTGGGCCGACGGGTGCCTGGGTCACTTGTTTGGTGACGTCGATCGACATCATCCCGTCGCCGTAAAGATCGACGGTGTGGGTTGCCGCACCGGCCAGAACAACTTTGCCCATGCGCGCATTGATCACGCCGGAATTGGCAACGCCAGGGGCCACCAGCCCCGCAAGCCCGGCTTGGGCAACCGTGATCGTGCCGCGGTTCACAATCATCGCGTTGGCTTTGCCCGGTGTGTCGAACACCAGCTTGCCGTTCATGAAATTCTGAGTGGACACGTCGGCAGTGGTGATCAAAACAGATTGCGCGTTGACCTGGGCGCCTTGGGAGAACACCACGCCTGAGGGATTGACCAGCACAATCGTGCCATTGGCCGTAATACGTCCGGCGATTTGCGATGGATCAGACCCGGTCACCCGATTAAGCGCGATCGCACCGCTATTGGGCTGGTTAAACTGCACGGCCTGATTGCTGCCAACGTCAAACCCGGTCCAGGTGATCGCGGTACGCTGGCTGGTCTGGTTGATCGTGGTGGTGTTAGCAGTCGCGGCAATGCTCGCCGATCCGGCGACAACTGCGCCACCCTGCGGTCGCGCATTTGGCGCGGGCTGGGCGTGGCCTTTCATGCCGGGCAGCAGCAAGGTCAACACGAACACGGCCTGCAACGCCGTGCTGCGCAGGAGTGCCGCCCGGTCGAGACGCTTGCTGCCAGTGACCCGCGCCTTCAAATTCTTGCGTGTCTGCGCCATGTCACACTCCCGCGTCGCCGTTGCCAGCAAAACCTGTTCGAAACAAAAAATATCAGTAGCGCGCCACGAGACGCCAATAGACCGCCTGCCCGCCCAACGGTCTAACCGTGCTCGCCGAACCGGTTGGTTGTCGGGTGAGCCGGTAGACGCCTTCGACATCAAGCTGGAGGCTTGGTGACAACGCCGCCCGAATACCCAATCCGAAAGATCGCAGCCGCTGATTGGTATCGAGGGCGCGATTTTGCCAGGTCTGACCCCAGTCATAAAAGCCATAATACTGCACACCGATTTCGCGCGGCGAACCGGTGATGCTGGTTTGGACGGTGGTATTCAATTGCAATTCGGCGCTCGCTGCCAGCGCATTATCGCCGGTCACCTCGCCGGAATAAAACCCCCGGGTAAACCGCATACCACCAAGATAGAACGCTTCCGCCGACGGCAACACATTGCGCGACCCCTGTCCGGTCACCAATGTGAGCAGGCTGACCGAGGCATCCGCCCAGGGCGAAAACAAGGTCTGAGTGCGACTGAGTTCAACATTGATCTTGGTGAAATCCAAGGCGCTACCCTGCCGGCCCAATGACGTGCTACCGGTATGCGACGACCCCAAGCCCTGAATACCGTGCGAAACCCGGATATTGGCTTGGTTGACCGCCGATCGGGTCTCGCCCAGGTAATTGTCCAACAGCGCATAATCCCCACCAACGCGGAAGACGCGTAGAAAATCTTTGCTGTTAGGCGCGCTGCCGCTGGCGCTGAGGTAGGTCGACGAATTGATCAGATCGAACATCCCGAGAATGTTCAATTTCTGCTGGCGCGAATACAGCACCGGGTATGATACCTGGGTTCCCGCGATTTGGGTCTGCCCGTTGAACCCAACCGTCCCAAGCGTGCCGGACGGACGGCTATTGCCCATGCCGCCATAGATCCGCACCTTAAGCCCGGAGGTGCCGATAAAAGTTTCATAGGCCGCCTGACCGAAAATCTGCGTCGGGTTAAGCGGGCTTTTGAAAATCGACAGATCGGTGCGCTCACCAAGGGAGGTGAAACTGTTGAAGCTGGCCACCGCCAACATTTCCACTGGGCCGGTGAAGCGGTAAGCTCGGTTGTCGACGGCAAGCATACCGCTAATCGGGTTGCGCGACACCTTGGCGACCATCGTGAGCGCGCCTGGCTCGGTTTCCGATGGGCGCAGAATGGTTTGCACCGAGACGCCAGGAACATCCTGCGCCAGTAACAACCAACGTTCCAAGGCGCTGGTATTGACCGGGCCTGGCTGAACCAGGTTTTGCAGAAAACTCAGCACTGTGGTGCCAGCTGGACCAATATCGCCGTCAAGTTGAACTTCCGCGATCCGCCCCTCGGTCACGGCGTAGCGCAGTCGGCCGGCAGCGGTTAATGTCGCCGACACGGTTACCAGAGGATACGACGCATCGCGGTAGCGCCGCAGCAATGTCAACCGAGCTTCCTCGATCGCCGAGGTCGGGACCGATGGGCCGACCAAGCCTGCAGCGATCGTTGCAGTCTCATCCGCCGTCAGGATCGTCGAGCCCTCGACCGCAACCGCCGTCACCTTGCGTGGGGTACCGGGCGCGAGATTCTGCAATTGCTCAGCTTGCGGACGCACCAGACCCGGCGCGACTTTTGGGCCAGTGGGTGGGGCAATGCGCTGGATCGGGGAACCAGGTGGCGGCAGCGCCTGGCCAATGGCCTGGGTTGCGAGCACCACCCCGAAGACAAACACACCAACGCTGGCACCTACGATTTGTCTGATGGCCTGCCGCCCGATATTCTCGCCTCTGGAAGCAATCTGTTGCACGTTGGCCCCCGACCGTGAATAATATTGCAAGTTCGTCCCCTCAACCCGCAAACGCCGCGCAGCCCGACTCCCGGTCGATATTTCTGTGCCACTTGTGCGCCTTACTATGGTTACAGTTCGGACAGGCGTCAATGATTTCACATGATCTTGAGCGCTATCTTGGCCGATCCACAAACCGGTAGTGCGATGGCCCGGGCGTCGCTATATACGGCGGAATCAATTCACGATCTGGGCAAGAAATCGCCATGGGACTGGTTCCTTCAGCCGTTATTCTCAGCACTGATGAGATGGGGCGGATCGCAGCGCCGATCTTCACCTCGGTGGGCCGCGAGGCGGTGAACGCGCCGGGCGATGTGTTTGTCGTCCAGGGGCTGCTCAATGACCGCTTACCCAAGCCGCATTCGCCGGTACCGGTCACCGGTGTTGCCGATATTGGCACCACCCTGGCGATTGAGGCGTTCCAGGCGGTGGTGATGAACATGACCCCGCCATCCGGCCGGGTCGATCCGGGCAGCCCGACTTACTACGCGCTGGCAGCCCGCCCGCTGGTGGATGCTGCGCCGACCAAGACCGGGCATTTCGGCCAGGCCCCGCCCGAAGTGATCGAAGCCGCGGTGCAGTCGCGCAAACGTTGGCTGGTCCCAGCATCGGTCACCATCGCGCAATGGGCGGTGGAAAGCGCGTGGGGGGCGTCGATGCCGCCGGACAGCAACAACCCGTTCGGCATCAAGGCGGTGGGGTCAGATCCGGCGGTCGAAAGCCTGACGCGGGAGGTGTATGACGGAAAAAGCGTCGTCATTACCGCGAAGTTTCGTAAGTTCGAAAGCATCGCCCAGGCCTTCGATCTGCATGGCAAGCTGCTGGCAACCGCCAATCCGTATAAGCCCGCGATGCAGAAGAAGGATGACGCAGAAGCGTTTGCCGATGCATTGACCGGGGTTTATGCGACCGACCCGCAATATGGCATGACGTTAAAATGGGTGATCCAAAATTATGGGTGGTCGAAATACGATAAATAGGGCCGATTAGGTAGTGTTGGCGCGTGAGCGCGAGTTCTAACGCTGGATCGAAATCTATCGGGTTCTTCCATCGAACTTGGTTTTATTTATATCATTATCAGATCGTTTTTCTGTTCGATTTGAAAAAAATGATCGCAAGAACAAATCTATAGAGCGTGCCCACCGGTTCAGCATCAACGGATCACGCTCTAACGTAACCCCACGAGGATTTGGGGCGCGTCGTCGAAAAACTTCCCTTCGGCATTCTCCACTGCACGATCATGCATATTGTTGAACAGGGTTGGCTTTTCGCCGCTGGGGCGCCCTTTTTTATCCCATTGGTTCCACGCGTTGGTGATCGAGGTGATGTTAGATACATCGTCTGGGTGCATGCCCATGACCGACCCATGAAGTTCAGGCACCCCCACAATCCGGCCACCCAATTCATTGCCGCGGGTCTGAAAACTATTGGCGGATTCATTCAGCGCCATATTTCCAGGCGGATAAAACTCCGGAACGTCCCGACCATCCGAGGTTTTCGTCTTTCTATGGGTATCGCTTGGGCGAAACGCGGTATCACCAAGCCGCATGAAGCGGATCGACCTGCCCGCGGAGGTCAGCATGACGGCCAGTTGCATGGCGTTGTATCCGCCAAAGCTCGATCCGAAGATCACGATACGGCCTGGCATAACCCCCATACGCGCGGCAGTTGCAAAAAGAGACTGGATCAGGCTGAAGACATGACGAACCTTGTTCGTCGCGGCATCCCTGTCCGCTCCGTAATAGGCAATGACCGCGGGCGGAAAGATAAAATTATCTCGGTATCGCGGCGCCTGCTGGTTGATCTTTTGTTCCAGGTGGGTACGCATCGCTCGAATACGCCCGGTATCTTCAGTGCCTTGGAGGTCATCGCTACCGCCCGGAAACATCACGACCACATCTTGGCGCAAAATCCGGTGGGTCGGCACGGTTTTGCCCTCGATGGCCGTCATGTGATCATCGAGCCAACTGATCGTCATGATACCGACGATGTTATCAGCTTTGGCCTGGCCCGGTCGGAGGATATGAAACGCATTCTTATAAGCTGTGACTGCATCTTGCGTGGATTTTCCGTAAAATCCGGCATCAAAATCCTGATCGGACACATACGGCATTGGCGGTTTAAGTGCGGCGATCGGCGCTAGCGCCTTCACCGTGCTCGCCTTCGACCCGATAATGCGCAGCGCCTGCTGAATAGCGCCTACATGAAGTCCGGTTTCACCTGGCATGATATGATAAAGATCGGCAGTACCGCATTGGTTGAGCCGAGCTACCTGCTCAGGGGGGCGGTTGGTAAAATGCTTTGAGTGCAATGGCTGGGCCAAGTTTGCCTCCCGGTAGTTTTGGCAACGCGCCTTTCAGGTCGAGGTCCTATCGATCGCAACGAGCAGACAGCTTCTATTCGTCTCTTGGATATTTTTATTAACAATCGACCGATTGCCGCCGGACCTGCCTAATCTAGCAGCTATCACCCGTCAACCGAGCCGAGATTGCACAACCTATGCGCACCCCACCTTCTATCGAAGCACGTCTCAACCGCGACAGTCGAGGGTGGCCCACACGGGTAGGCCACCCCGATCCAATTAACTGGCGACGTGCTTGGTCAAGTCGTAGCTCATGTTGGATGGCGTCGCTTTGCCGCCTGCATCATACTCGGTATTCTTTAGCATAATTTTTTCGAAGCTCAACGAAACCGATTCATGCGGCCGGTCGCCCCCGGAGCTAACGGAATAACCCGACACCCCAGTATGGGTGAGTTCCAAATCGAGGTAGCTCCGGTGGGTTTCATCAGCCAGCGTAAATTTAATCAAAACCTTGGTATCCAGCTTACCAACCAACGAATCCCTCAGCAACTTGGGCGACGCTGGGTCCAGACGTTTGGTTATGGTAATTTCAGACACCGACGCATGGCTGCCCTGGCGGCTTGCGCCACTTCCGACCGCCGAAGAAATCGCTCGCCCAACGCCCCATTGGAACGATTGAACTTCAATCCACTTTTCGTAGCCCTTCGCCGTAACGTCGCCATCGACGTTACCGAACTTCATGTAAATTGCCATGCTACGTCCCCTTTTTGCGCCGGCCGCCCGGCATGTTGGTTAACTTACAATATATTGAAACGCCCCGTCAGGTGCGGCGCCTACAAATATGCGTGTGATCGCCTCCCCTCCCGCCAAACGGGATAAAACCTCGGCCGAAAGCTCCGGCAAGAGGGAGCGGGACAGGATATTTTCGACATTGCGCGCGCCGGACGAGCTTTCGGTGCAGCGTGCGGCAATCATCTCGATCAGCACGGGATCGTACTCGAACTCGGCACGGTAGGATTCGCGCACCCTGCGGCCAATCCGGTTGAGCTGCAGTACCACAATCTTACGGATGATCTCGTCCGATAACGGGAAATACGGCACCAAAGTGACCCGGCCGAGGAACGCCGGTTTGAAATACTTCATCAATTCCGGCCGCAGCGCATCAGCAAGCGTCGCTGCATCGGGGGCGGTGTCGGGATCGGCGAACAGCTTGGTGATCAGATCCGTGCCGGCATTCGATGTCATGATGATGACTGTGTTTTTGAAGTCGATGTCGCGGCCTTCGCCGTCCTTCATATTACCTTTGTCGAAAACCTGGAAAAACACGTCCTGCACACCCGGATGGGCTTTTTCCATTTCATCCAGCAGGATCACCGAATAAGGCCGCCGGCGCACTGCTTCGGTCAGGATGCCGCCTTCGCCGTAGCCGACATAGCCCGGCGGGCTGCCCATCAGTAGGCTGACCTTATGTTCTTCCTTGAACTCGGTCATGTTGATGGTGGTGAGATTCTGTTCGCCGCCGTAGAGCAGATCGGCGAGGGTCAGCGCGGTTTCAGTTTTACCGGTGCCTGAGGTGCCGACCATCATGAACACACCGATCGGCTTGCGCGGATCGGTGAGCTTGGCGCGGCTGGTGCGGATTGCCTGGGCCACGGCTTCAAGCGCGTGCGGCTGTCCAACGATGCGGGCCTCCATCCGTTCGCGCAGATTGAGCACGGTGCGGATTTCATCGGACTGCATGCGCCCGGCAGGAATGCCGGTCCAACTCTCGACAATTTCCGCCACCGCCTGCCCGTCAACCACCGGGAAGATCAGCGGATGTTCGCCTTGCAATGCGCGCAACTGGGCGTTCAGCTCGGAAAGGCCGGCGCGCTGGGCGTCCTTGTCCTGGGTATCAGCCGGATCTTCCAGCGCCTTGCGCAATTCGCCGATCTCACGGGCGAGGATTTTCTCCTCCTCCCAGCGCGCTTGCAACGCAGAGCGGGTTTCCTCGGCGGCTTCTCGCTCGGTCACCAATTCGGCCTTGCGAGCAATGTGATCGGCGCCGGAGGCCATTTCGCGATCGATGATGGCAATTTCGGTGTCAATCAGCGCGATCCGCCGGACCCGGTCTTCAAGCGACGCCGGCGCGGTGGCCTGGCTCATCGAAACCCGGGCGCAGGCGGTATCGATCAGTGATACCGCCTTATCGGGGAGTTGCCGACTGGGGATGTAGCGCGCCGACAGCCGGACCGCCTCGCTTACCGCTTCGTCCAGAATACGGATGCCGTGATGGGCTTCCAGCGTGCTGACCAACCCGCGGATCATGGCGATAGCAATCGCCTCGCCGGGTTCTTCTACCTTCACGACCTGGAAGCGCCTGGTAAGGGCTGCGTCCTTTTCGAAGTACTTCTTATACTCAGCCCAGGTGGTTGCCGCGATGGTGCGGAGTTCACCGCGGGCCAGGGCCGGCTTCAACAAATTAGCAGCGTCGTTCTGCCCGGCCGTGCCGCCGGCACCGATCATGGTGTGGGCTTCGTCGATGAACAGAATAATCGGGCGCGGGCTCGCCTTGGTTTCCTCGATGACCGATTTCAGACGATTTTCGAACTCGCCCTTCATCCCTGCGCCAGCTTGCAGCAAGGCGAGGTCGAGCGTGCGCAAAACCACGTCCTTGAGTGCCGGCGGGACATCGCCGGCCGCAATGCGCTGGGCAAAACCCTCGACAACCGCGGTTTTGCCGACGCCTGCCTCACCGGTCAGAATCGGGTTATTTTGCCGACGCCGGGTGAGGATGTCGATCACCTGGCGGATTTCGGCATCGCGCCCCAGGATAGGGTCGATCTTGCCGGCTTTGGCTTTCGCAGTCAGGTCGATCGTATAAAGATCCAGCGCGCCAGAGCCTGCCGGATGCACGCTGCCATCGCCACCCGACGCTGTTGGCGCGCCTTCGACGCTCGTGGTGGCGGTTGCGGCCTCGACACTGTCGCGGGTGATCGTCAGCAGATCACGCTTGAGGGTTTCGACCGGAATGCGGGCGAACTGGGATGACGCTTCGCGGACATGGCGCGACAGACCTTCATCAGCCAGCATCGCCCACAGCAAATGGCCCGAGCGAACCCGCGAAACGCCATGCTCGACCGAGGCCATCAGCCAGGCCTGCTTCGCCGCCTCGACAATATCGGGCGACAGCGCGGGCGCACGGGAATTTCCAGTTTTCATCCGGTCCAAGCCGCGATTAAGGTCAGCCAGCAATCGGCCAGGATCGGCATCGTAGTGGCGCAGGATGGCGGGGATATCGGTGTCGGTTCCGTCGACCAGCTTCAGCAGCCAGTGTTCGAGTTCCACATTATAGTGGGTGCGTGACAGCGTGAGCCCGGCCGCGGCTTCGAGGGCGCGTCGGCAGTGGTCATCCAGACGCCCGACAAGAGACTTGATATCGATCGAGACCACTGAAATCCCCGCGATGTTTCACCACGGTTGAGGCAGAAACCATGGCCAGCGTTTATGCTGAATTTATCGTAGACGTTGATCTAACGTACTCGGTCTGCTACTTGATCGTCGATTGACCCGGCTGAATTGTCAAGGCCCAAGTGCTGCCCAAGTGCGGCGAAGCCGATGTTTTTGGAGGGATTTAAGTGGCTGGTACCCCAGATGGCTTCGACTTAGACATGCTGCTGACGCCAATTGACGGGGCATCACCGGTCGGGGTCGATCTCCGGGAGGATTTCACTGCGCAATCGATCTATTTTCGCCTGCGCGACGCCCGATCCGAGGCCCGCGCCACCGAACGGGCATCCGACGCAGATCCTGATGCCAGCGGCGATAGTCAACCGCCGCAATGGCGCACAGTCCGCGATCTTTCGTCTAATGCACTGAAAATATTAACAAAAGATCTTGAAATCGCAAGCTGGTACACTGAAGCCTTGGTTCGCAGCAATGGGCTGGACGGGCTTGCTGCCGGCGCCAATCTGATTGGCGGCCTGGCCGCAGCGTTTTGGGAAGACGGATTGTTTCCGCTCCCCGATGAGGATGGCATTGCAACCCTGGTGGCCCCGATCACCGGACTTAACGGCCAGGGGTCTGACGGCACACTGATCCAGCCACTGCGCAAACTGGTATTGTGCCGCCGCCCGTCTGGGGATCTGCTCTATTACTACCAGTATGAAGATGCTGTGACAGTTGCCGGCATCGCCGATCCGGTGCGCCGTGAAGCACGGCTCGCCGCTGGGTCCTTCACCTTTGATGATGTTGATAGCTGGGCGCGCGGTGCCGGACAGGCGTTTTTCGCGACACAATACACCAGCGCCTCCGAGGCCCTGGCCGCCTGGGAGGCCATGAGCAACACGCTGGATGCCGTCGCGGGTCAGGACAGCCCGTCAACCGGAAAGGTCCGCGATCTGCTGCGGGAAATCGTTGCTACAATTGGAAAATACTGCCCGTCTGGGGTTGAAGCCGCGACGGCGGCAACGGACGATTACTGTCGCAGTGAAGCCGATGCCAGTCCCACACCCTCGAGCGGCATACCACAGCCTGCCGCCGGCCGAGTGGTCACCCGCGAGGACATGCTGCGTGACATTGCCCGCATCGCGGAATGGTTTCGTAAAAACGAGCCGCAATCGCCAATTGCCTATACACTTGACGATGCCGTTCGCCGCGGCCGGATGACTTTGCCTGAGCTGCTGGCTGAACTGGTGGCCGACCCGGGATCACGCCATGCAATCCTCATCAGTCTTGGTATCAAGCCCCCGTCGGACGAGGGCTACAATAGCTGAACTGGCCACTCGTCGCAGAAAGTTCAATTGACCTTTTCACGCGCGGGTGGCTAATGTTTAGTGAGGTCAGATACATCGCCGCATTTGTGGCATAACAACTCAGCCAAATGGGGAACTGTCGTGAGCGGAAGCGTCCATGAGAAGCTCAATCGGGTTCGCAAACCTCGGGTCCATATCGCCTATGAGGTGGAAACCGAAGGTGCGCAGGTTACCCGCGAACTTCCGTTCATCGTGGGTGTCATGGGGGATTTCTCCGGAGACCCGACCCAACCGTTGCGGCCGTTGTCAGATCGTAAATTCGCCCAGATTGATCGTGATAACTTCAATGATGTCATGGCGCGGCTTGCACCCGGCCTCAATCTCAAGGTCGACAATACCCTCGCCGATGATGGCAGCGAGATGGCGGTCAATCTCAAATTCAATTCGATGGATGATTTCGAACCGGCCCGTATTGTGGCACAGGTTCCCGCCCTGCAGGCGCTGATGGAGACGCGCAACAAGCTGCGCGATCTGATGAGCAAGGTCGATCGTTCCGAGGAACTTGAGGGTCTGCTTGAACAGGTCCTGCAGAACGAGGGCGAACTCAAGTCACTGTCGAGCCAGCTTGGCCTCGACAAGAACGAGGGCTGAAATCATGTCGCAAACCCAGACCGGCGCCGCAGGCGCTGCGGGCACCACGAGCGAAGGCCTCAGCTTCCTCGATCAGGTAGTTGCCGCAACGAAACAGACCACTCCCGACCACGCCGCCGACCTGGTCAAAAACCTTGTCGAGCAGGCTTTGTCCGGGACTGTCACCTTCGACAAGAACCTGTCCCGTACCTTCGAACGTGCCATGCAGGAAATTGATCGCAAGCTGTCGAAACAGCTCAACGCGATCATGCATGATGCAAAGTTCACCAAGCTCGAAGGCAGCTGGCGCGGCTTGCAGCATCTGGTGATGAACAGCGAAACAGGCACCGGCCTCAAGATCCGCGTGCTGAATGTTACTAAACGCGAACTGAACCGCGACCTCACGAAAGCGGTTGAATTCGACCAGAGCAACATATTCAAAAAAATCTATGAGAATGAATTCGGCACGCCGGGCGGGGAGCCGTATGGCGCGCTGATCGGCGATTATGAATGGTCCAACCATCCCGACGATATCGATACCCTACGGCTGATGTCCAACGTAGCCGCTGGTGCCTTCGCGCCGTTCATTTCGGCGGCCGGCGCGCAGATGTTCGGGTTTGACGACTGGACCGAATTGTCCAAACCCCGCGACCTCGCCAAGATTTTCGAAACCGCTGAATACGCGAAATGGCGCAGCTTCCGCGAAAGCGAAGATGCCCGCTTCGTGTCGCTGGTGATGCCGCGGGTGATTGCCCGCCTGCCCTATGGCAGCACCACCAAGCCGGTCGATGAATTCAGCTACGAAGAAGCTCCATTTGACGCCGCCGGCGCGGCGATGCCGATGGGGCATCAGGATTATTGCTGGATGAACGCGGCCTACACGATGGGTTCGCGGTTGACCAACGCATTCGCTGAAAACGGTTTCTGCACCGCCATCCGCGGCGCCGAAGGCGGCGGCAAGGTTGAAGGCCTGCCAGCCCACACCTTTACCTCCGACGAGGGCGACGTCGATACCAAATGCCCGACCGAAATCGGCATCACCGACCGGCGGGAGGCGGAGTTGTCGAACCAAGGCTTCCTGCCGCTGTGCCATTACAAGAATACTGACTACGCGGTGTTCTTCGGCGCCCAATCCTGCCAGAAGCCAAAGAAATATGATCGCCCCGAGGCGACCGCCAATGCCGCCATCGGTGCCCGTCTGCCCTATTTGATGGCGACCAGCCGCTTTGCTCATTTCGTAAAGGTGATGGCACGCGACAAAATCGGCTCATTCATGGAAGCGAGCGACGTCGAAGCTTGGTTGAACCGTTGGATCAGCAACTACGTCAATACTAACGAGAGCGCTGGCGCCGAAATGAAGGCAAAGTTCCCGCTGCGTGAAGCCTCGATCGAGGTCAAGGAAATTCCCGGCAAGCCGGGCTCCTACAACGCGGTTGCCCATCTGCGGCCCTGGTTGCAGATGGAAGAACTGAGCACGAGCATGCGCCTGGTCGCGCGCATTCCGCAGAAAGCCTGATGCTGCCGATCGCGGGATCTTGATCCACGCGAATATGGTGATGAACCAGGATTTCATCGTGGATACCCCGACGGCATCCCTTCGTGAGGCGGTGCTTTCGGGCAGTTTTTTCGCTCGGGCGCGTAGCGTTTCAGCTGACGCGGTCGCCGCGTTCCTCGATATGCGAACGCCTGTGCCGCTCAGCCTATGGTTCGGCGCAGGACATTTTGACCGATTAATGGACAGCGGCAGCGACGCGTTGCGTGGCGCACTCGATCGCGATATCGCCGCGATTGATGCGCTAATCGGTGCGCAGGTCGATGCAATCCTGCATCACCCCAGATTACAGCGCCTCGAAGGAACGTGGCGCGGGCTGGCATGGCTGGTTGGTGGCCTTGAATCTGGCAACAAAGTCAAGACCCGAGTGCTGTCGATAAGTTGGAACGAGATTTGCCGCGATCTGGAGCGGGCCGCCGAATTCGATGCCAGCCAGATGTTTCGCAAAATCTATGAAGACGAGTTTGGCACCCCGGGTGGTGAACCGTTTGGGTTGATCGTGATCGACCACGAAGTGCGCCACCGTCCCGGCGGCGGCATGATGACCGACGATGTCGGCGCGCTCACCTCACTCGCAGCGGTGGGGGCGGCGGCGTTTGTGCCCATGGTGCTCAGCGCGTCACCGCATTTGCTGGATCTGGATCATTTTACCGACCTTGCCGGGGTTACCGATCCGACCGCACCCTTGCGGGATGCGGCCCATCAACGGTTTCGCGGATTGGCGGCATTGGAGGATTCGCGCTTCATTGCGCTCGCTTTGCCGCGCATGCTCGCCCGTCCGCCCTGGGGCGACGATCCCGCCCGGTCAGATGGGTTTCGCTATCAGGAACAAGCCCATGACACCGCCAGCCGGGTCTGGATGGGAGCGGGCTTTGCCTTTGCCGCCGTCGCGGCCCGCGCGGTCAGCATGTTCGGATGGCCGGCCAATGTGCGAGGGGTGGAAATCGACGAGGAAAACGGCGGTTTGGTGACGCAGATGCCGCTTGAGCCGTTCACCACCGATCCGGGTTTTACCTGGGTGCGTCACCCTTTGGAAATTCAGTTGACCGATCGTCAGGAGCAGGCGCTGGTAACCGCCGGGCTGTTGCCTCTGGCAAGTTTGCCCTATGGGCCGGACGCGGTGTTTTGCGCGGTACCAAGCTTACAGGTACCAAAGCGCCACCAGGGTCCGACAGTTGATGCCGCCAACGCCAATGCCCGCATCTCATCCCAAATCAGTGCCATACTATGCGTCGCCCGCTTCGCTCATTGTTTGAAAATGATGGGACGCGATATGATTGGCGCCTTCCAGTCCCCCAACGTCGTCGAAATGAAATTGCAGGAATGGCTGACCCGCTACGTCAACAGCAACGTGTCTGCGAGCGGCGAAGCACGGGCGCGTTTCCCGCTGGCGGCAGCCCAGGTATCGGTGCGCGAACGACCGGGGCGGCCAGGGGTGTTCGGTTGCACCATTCATCTGCAGCCGCATTATCAGCTCGACAATGTGGCAGCGACTTTCCGCCTAATGACCGATATCTCGGCCCCCCGCGGCAGCTTATGATGCCTCAACGAACTAAGGGAGACAAATGACATGTCCAACACCACCGGGGAAACCACTGGCGGACCGGGCGCGTTGTTTCGTGCGGGCAAGCTTACCGCCGCACTCGAGGCCGCCATCGCGATTGTCCGCAAGGCGCCCACCGATCTTTCAGCCCGAGTGCTGCTCGCCGAATTGCTGCTGTTCACCGGGAACTACGAACGTACTGACGTGATCCTCGACGCAGCGGCAGAAATCGACCCCGAAGCGGTACTGGTCATCGCCGAGTTCCGCCAGTTGTTGCGCGCCGAGATTATCCGCCGCCAGTTCTGGCGCGATGGCCGGGTGCCCGAATTTCTCGACGAACCAACCGAAACCCAGCGGCTGCTGCTGGCCGCGTCTGTCGCGATGCGCGCTGGCGACATCGCCAGCGCCAAAGGCCTCGCCGATGCCGCCGAAGCGGCCAGGCCGCTTGCCCCGTTGCGGGTTGGCGACATCGCGTTCGACGATTTCCGCGATGCCGATGACCTTTGTGGCGGATCTCTGGAAGTGTTGACCACGACAGGCAAGTATTACTGGATCCCGATCGAGCGGGTGACCAGCATTGATTTCCATCCACCCAAGCGCGCACGCGATTTGTTTTGGCGGCGGGCGACGCTATCGGTAGAGGACGGGCCGGATGGCGACGTCTATCTACCGTGCCTCTACACCAACCCCGAACCCAGCCAGGATGACCTCCTGCGTCTGGGGCGCGCGACTGACTGGACCGACCAGGACGGCGCACCGGTTTGCGGCACTGGCCAGCGCACTTATCTGGTAGGCGATGACGCGATTGAGATCATGGCGCTCGAAAGCCTCGAATTTGGCCCTGCCGGCGGATGAGCGGCACGCGCAGCACCGGACGGGGGACGGCAGATCCAAGCCAACGCGACCTGTCGCGTCGGGTGCAGCCACGCGTGCAATTGCCGCTGCTGGATCGGCTAATCGACGACAACCCCTTTGAAACCCTGGACAAGCCGATGTCGTCGGCCGAGGCGTTGGAAGCCTTGCGCGGATCTGTGCGTCGCGATCTGGCAGCCTTGCTCAACGCACGCCGGCGTTGGCGGAGTTGGCCTGCCGCATATGGCGAATTGACCACGTCGCCAGTGGGCTTTGGATTGACCGATCTTGCCGCCGGCACGATGGCCGATGCCGAACGACTTGAAGCGTTTCGGGCCGATGTTGAGGATACCATCCGGCGCTTCGAGCCTAGACTGGCGAAATTGCGGGTATCTTTGCATGATGACAGCGTGACAATGGATGCCACTTTGCGCCTGCGCATCGACGGGATGCTGCACGCCGACCCAGCCCCCGAACCGGTCGCATTCGACACGGTCGTCGACCCCGGATTTTCCGAAATTACGGTCGAGGCATCGCGGGATGTCTGACACGTTGCTGCCCTATTACAATCGTGAACTGATTGCGATCCGCAAGCTGGCTGCCGAATTCGCCGACGCCAACCCCAAGATCGCCGGGCGGTTACGGCTTGCGGCTGACGCGGTGGATGACCCCCATGTCGCCCGCCTGCTCGATGGCACCGCCTTCCTGGCGGCACGGGTGCATCATCGCCTGGACGACGAGTTTCCCGAACTGACCGATGCACTGCTTGGGTTGTTATATCCGCAATTCCTCGCGCCGCTGCCGTCCTGTGCCATCGCCCAGTTGACCTGCGCGCCTGATCTTCTGGTGCCGTTGGCGGTTCCGGCGGGCCTCGCGCTCGACAGCGAGGCGATCCGCGGTGAGGCGTGCCGGTTTCGCAGCGCCTGGTCCGCCACGCTATGGCCGGTGGAAATCGAAAATGCCCGGCTCAGCGGCCTACCCTTTGCCGCCCCGTCGAACACCATCGCGCAAGGGGCGGTCTCGGTCCTGCGACTAGTGCTCAAATGCTCCAATCCGGAAACCAATTTCTCCCAGCTTGGACTGGATAGTCTGCGGATATTCCTGCGCGCGCCGGCCAATATCTCGTTACCGCTTTACGAATTGCTGTGCGGCCACACAGTCTCGGTCGCCTATGCCGACAGCGCGACTGACCAGGGCGCCGTATTGTTAGGCGGTGATGCGCTGCAACCGGTCGGGTTCGCCGATGACGAGGCATTATTCCCCTGGCCGCAACGCAGCTTCTCCGGCTTTCGCCTATTGGCTGAATATTTCGCCTTCCCGGAAAAATTTTTGTTTATCGATCTCAACAGGATTGACGCCAAAACCATGGTGGCCGCCGGCAATCGGCTGGAGATATTTTTGTACCTCGACGCATCGGTGCCGGAGCTTGAGCGTTCGGTGAACGCGGACACCTTCGCGCTGGGTTGCGTGCCAATGATCAATCTTTTTTCACAACGATGTGAGCCTGTGCCGGTCAATCACGAGGACACCGAATACCGCATCGTGCCGGATAGTCGGCGTCAGGCAGTCACCGAAATCTGGCGGGTCGAGCGGGTGCTGGAAACCCGCCCCGATGGCAGTTCACGGCCATGGCGGCCGTTTTACCGCCTGGCCGAGCATCCCGGCGGCAGCCGGGCCGACGATGCGCCCGGCGGGTTCTACCACCTGATCCGCCGACCATCGGCGGCCCCGTTGCGGGGCAGCGACGTCTATCTTGCCCCGTTCGACCCCGAGTTTGATGCAACCGCCCAGGCCGCCGACACAGTGCTGTCACTCGACGCTTTGTGCACTAATCGTGATCTGCCGGTCGAATTGCCGTTTGGTGGCGGACATCCGCGCATGCGTCTGGCCGAGGGGCTGGCATCGGTTACTCGGGTTAGCTGCGTCACCCCGCCGACCACCCCGTTGCGCTTGAAGCCGCGTGACCAGAGTTTCTGGCGGCTGGTGTCGCATTTGTCGCTCGGCCATCTATCGGTCGTCGGCGGCGCTGACGCGGCGGCCGCGCTGAAAGAGGTCCTGCGCCTCTATGATTTGCGCGATACAGCCGAAACCAGGGCAGCGATTGACGGCCTGATCGGGGTGACCTCGCGACCTGGTGCGGCGCGGGTCCCGGGTGCGCGGGCTGGGGCATTTTGTCGGGGCCTCGATGTGACGCTCGAATTCGACCAACGCGCCTGGGATGTCGGCGGGCTTTATCTGCTTGCGGCGGTACTTGATCGCTTCCTTGCCTTGCACGCCACGGTGAATTCCTTCGTCCGCACCGGAGCGATGTTACGCGGCCGATCTGGGCGGCCCGCAAATTGGCCGGCCCGAGCCGGGGCACGCGTGCTGCTGTGAACGTGAAGGGTGCAGCGCGGACTGGCTCGGCTCTGGCGCGTCTGATGGCGAGACCGCGCCGCTACCGTTTTGATGCCGCAATTCGTGTTTTGATGCACGCCGCCGCCACCGGCGATCCCGCCGAGGCTGCGCGCTTTCGCGCCCCGCTCGGTACGGCCTACCCGGGCGCTGACATCGCGGCCCTGCATGCTGAAGCCGGGGGGCTGCCGATCGTGACCACTCCGATTATGGGGCTGACCGGCCCGACCGGGGTATTGCCACGCCATTACGGCGAGATACTGCACAGTAATCTGCGCAACAATGGCACAGCAATGAGGGATTTTCTCGAACTACTTTCGCAACGATTTGTGGTGCATTTTGTTCGGGCCGGCATGAAGTATCGCCCGCACCGGGCCGCCGAGGCCGCGCATCTTGCTGGCAATGACGGCCAGGATGGCGCGGCCCGGGCCTTGATGGCGTTTGTCGGCTTTGGCACGTCCCATTTGCTGCCGCGCCTTGCGGTTGGGCAAGACCCGTTGCTGCATTATGCCGGATTGCTGGCGATGCGTCCGCGATCGGCCGATCGCTTGCAGGCGATGCTGTCGGACTGGCTCGGCCGCAAGGTAGAAGTGGTGCAGTTCGTCGGCGACTGGCTCAATCTGTCGCGCGATCAGCGCACCAGCCTGCCACACGGCAGACGCGCCGGGGCATTCAACCGGCTGGGTGTGGATGCCGCAATCGGAGTACGGGCCTGGGACATTCAGGCGCGCGTGGTGTTGCGGATTGGTCCACTCGATGCGGCTGGCTTTGCCGCCCTGCTGCCTGACCGGGCCTTGCTGCGCCAATTAGTTGCGCTGACACGGGTTTTCCTTGGATTCGAAACCGGGTTCGCGGTCAACCCAGTACTCGCCTGCCGCGATATCCCGGCTCTGCGATTGGGGGACGATGGCGAAAAACCGATCAGGCTCGGGTGGAATAGCTGGATACCCAGCCTTACCCGTACGCAAGACGGAACCGAGGCGACGTTCACCGCCGAAACGGTGGAAGCGGAAGATATTGCCGCGCCACTATCACCCATGACGGATATTTCCAGGAGGTTCACTTGAGCGGTTGGGGCAGCGGCTATATTACCGACATCTCCTACAAAGCTGGGTACTACCCGCAACAATCCCCCTATCATCAGGCGGTTTGCGGCATGCTGTGCGGGGTGCGGATCGACATGCCCGGCCCCGAGGACCGGCTGAGCTACCTCGAACTTGGCAGCGGCATCGGGTTGGGCGCCATGATGCTCGCGGCCTCCAACCCCAACTGGATTGTCACCGCGATCGATTTCAACCCGGCCCATGTCGCGATGGCACGACGCACGGCGCATGCGTCCGGACTTACCAACATCACCTTCATTGAAGCCGATCTGTCGACGCTTGCCGACGAACCGAGCTTTGCCGACATCCCGCACGCCGATTTCGTGAGCTTGCACGGTGTATGGAGTTGGGTTGCGCCGAGCGTGCAGGCCGGCATTATTCGCCTGCTCAAGGCCCGGGTGCGGCCAGGCGGCGTGGTTCATGTCAGCTACAATGCTTTGCCGGGCTGGCAAGGGATGATCGGTCTGCAACGCCTGATCCGCGAAGCCGGCAGCCGTACTGCCGGGCGCAGCGACAGCCAGCTCGCAGAGGGATTGGAGCTGGCCCGCGGGTTGCTGGCCACCGAGGCAAAGCATCTGCACCAGTCGTCGTTCGGTGCCGGGATGCTGGAGCGTTTCGGCCAAGGGTCCCCAGAATACCTTGCCCATGAGTTGATGAACCAATGTTGGACACCTTGCTTCCACGCAGATGTCGCGGACGCGATGAGCGGGGCTCGGCTGGAATGGGCGGGGTCCGCCAGCATCACCGAGAATTTTCCCGAATTGATGCTCGATGCGCCGCAGCGCGAGTTGATGTTGAAGCAGCCCGATGTGGCAATGCGTGAATTGGTCAAGGACATGTGCCTGGGGCGCCTGCTGCGCTCGGATATTTTCGTCCGCGGCGCAAACCGGATGTCCAATCATTCCCGCGATCAGGCGTTGGGCGAACTGACATTGGGGCTAACCGTAGTTCCGGAAAAATTCTCCTATGACATGACTCTGCCGGTCGGCACTGTGACAATGAACGCGCCATTCTACGGCACCGTTGTGCAAGCGTTGGGCAATGGGCCGCGGCGCGTAGCTGATCTGGTGGCACTCCCAGGGCTGGTGACCGTCGATGGCAGCCAGACCCGCAACCCGGCCGAACTGGTGGGAATGCTGATCGGGTCCGACCAGGCGGAATTCGTGGTGCGGCCGGGGGCTGATGCTGGGGCGGGGGCAAGGCGGACCAACGCGGCGACGGCGCGGAGTTTGGTCGATGTGACAAATTTGGGTGGAGGCCTATGTGCCGCATCGGAACGTTTAGGCAGCGGCATGCGCTGTGTGGGGTTGGAGTTGTTCCTGATCGACCGGGTGGCGGCGGTCGGCGGTTGGATTGATCCGGCACCATGGGTCGCCGAACTGGGGTCGGAACTGCCGGCGGATCAGGCCGAGAAGCTGCACGGAATGATGTGCAAAATTGCCGAAGAGCGGCTGCCAGCCTGGCGGGTGGCGGGGTTGATTTAGCATTACAGTTGCATTTTATACCAATTCCCACGGCCTAGTACCGATGTGCCCAGTCCCTCAATCCGATTGTCATGATGCGCCATGGCTGATCGGTAAGTTTATTCCAGGCATGGCAGCAGTGGTCGACAATGTCGTCGTAGGACTGGAAGATGCGGTTTGAGAGCCAGTTGTCGCGCATGAACTGCCAGACATTCTCCATGACGTTAAGCTCAGGGCTGTCAAACAGCGTTGAATAGTTTCCAGGTAACAGCGTCCAAAAGTTTCCACTTTTTCAGCCTGCTTTCGGTTGTTTTTTCCGCTGTTTGAAGCGGAAGGAATCGTTGCCGGTTTCCAGGATGTCGCAGTGGTGGGTGATGCGATC
>CALQTN020000077.1 GCA_943333505.2 Asaia bogorensis
GCCCCCCGCACGACGACGCGCCGATCCTCGAATGGCCCCGGCCAACACCAAGCGCTGCCGGACTCGCACAGCACCTCGAAGCTCAATCAACGCTCGTAACCGAGCTTAAATTCCGAACCCCGCTGTATCAAAGTCGTTGACACGTTCCGCGAGGCGACGACTGCCCTAACAGACGAAAGGCCAAGCTCGGCCGTCGTCACGCCGGAAGCTGTACCGTCCACCAGAAAGAGCTTAAGGGATCGGCCCCGCTTTGCTAGCGTGCGTGACAATGGGTCTATATCCAACGGAACGCTCCGGTGTCGCGGGGTTACAGCCGCGCGTCGCGTACCGGCATCTTCGTGCGTGGCGGCGCGAGATCGATATCTCGATCGGGCGAGGCTTGGAGGACGGCGATCAATTCCGTAGCGTTCCGGCGATCGTCCGTGAGAGATTTATCGTTTGCTTTTTCCTTCATCACGGTCTTCCTGCTGCAGCGCTTCGAGCGGCGCCCTTTCCTCCCGCAGGGTCCACCACCCTTTTGTCACCACGCGCATATCGGGCATTTTTCGGACCTGGCGGATTGCCCCTTCGCGGTTGGCTAGCCGGTCAGGCAGGCGATCAACAGGGAGAGGTATCGGCGCGCTCATGTCATAGCCTCATGTCAGTGGCTTTTCGGGATATAGGTTAGCGCAATCGTCACTACCAGCGCCAGCGTTGCGATGACCGACGCCAATGTCGCCAATCCGGCCACCGAACGCCACTTCGCACGACGCTGATTGATCATGCGATTGTGATGCGTTGCGTCTGCATATTGCTGTGCCAACGCGCTTTTAAGAGTTGCGAGCGCGCTGAACGGGTCATCCAGGGGCCCTTCGGCGTCTAGATATTCATCGTGCATCAGGTCCGAGGCATAAACCAGGAGCTCGGGTTCCGGAGCGATATAGCGAAATTTCGCAGGATAGATCGACAGAGCTAGGAAGCACAAAGCAACGACTGTCGCGCCCCCGATTACAGTCCCGCATGCTCCGGCAAGCCACCATGCCGTCGTTAGGCGAACTGGCAACCGCTCAACGATCTGAAACAACGCTGCCAATTGAAGCGCCAAAGTTGCCGCAAAGAACGGTAGCGTGCGCCAGACATTCTCTTCCTGATCAATCTCCTTGCGATAGGCATCCGCGAAGGTCTTCTCGATATGGTCGAGTGTCGGCGGAGAGCCTGCCATCACCTAGTGCCCGGGCAGTCCCCCCCCCGCTGCAATAATCGCCAGCATCGGACCAGCCGGGAACATCGCCGGATCGAGCGGCTCCCCGGGCGAGATAAATTCGTTGTGATGGACAATCATCTGGTGATCGTCGATCAGCACCACGCCAGAATACCCCAGGCTGGGATAGCGATACATGGTCACATCGCCCTCGGTGCGGCCAACACGGAGGCCGGTATTGTAGTGGACGGCGCCGACATTGGCGAACGGGATGCCGTGCCAGACGCCGGAGCTGTGGCGGTGGGTGTGGCCGGAGAAGATGTGGCGGACATCGCCATGGGCTTTGAGGATTTCGGCAAGGCCGGGGGATTTCAGTTTGATTTCGTCCATCCAGTTGCCGATGTTGAACGGCGGGTGGTGGACGAACAGATAGACCGGGGTGCCCTTTGCCTCACCCAGGCGGGCGGCGAGCCAGGCGAGGCGGATTTCGCACAGCACACCGTTGACATGGCCGGGTTCGTGGCTGTCGAGGAAGATGAAACGGCCTTGCGACGTATCGAGCACTGATTGCACGAAGCCATCGCCGGCATGGGCCACATGGGGGAATGCGGCTTTGAGGCTGGTGCGATTATCGTGATTGCCGAGCAGGAAATGCTGCTTCATCGGAAGGCCCGCAAGGATTTCCTTCAGCAGCGCATAGGCTTCCGGCGAGCCGTGATCGGCGAGGTCACCCAACAGCACACAGAATTCGGCGTCGGCGTGATTGGCAGCGAGCTCGGCCACCGCGCGGCGGGCGCGGGCGGCGGTGTCGACGCCGTGGCTGTCATGGCCAGGCGGGACAATATGCAGGTCGGACAGGATGACGAATTTCACGGCGCGCTCCCCAAGATCGGTTCGGGGACGCTACCAGCCTGCCGTGAGGCTGGCCATATCGCAAACGACGCGCCATAGAACTGTCATCTGCACACCATCCCGAGATCGCCATGTCACATAATAGTTTCGGCCATTTATTCCGTGTCACCAGTTGGGGCGAAAGCCATGGGCCGGCAATCGGCGGGGTGGTCGATGGCTGCCCGCCGCGCATTGCGTTGACCGAGGCCGATATCCAGCCCTGGCTCGACCGGCGCCGCCCCGGCCAGTCGCGCTTCACCACCCAGCGCCAGGAGCCTGACACCGTCCGTATCCTGTCTGGCGTGTTCGAGGGCCAGACCACCGGCACGCCGATTGCGCTTCATATCGACAACGTCGATCAGCGGTCGCGCGATTATGGCGAGATCGCCACGCGCTACCGGCCGGGCCATGCCGACATCGCCTATGACTGGAAATACGGCATCCGCGATTATCGCGGTGGCGGCCGGGCATCGGCGCGGGAAACCGCAATCCGGGTGGCAGCGGGGGCGGTGGCACGCAAAATACTTGGGGCCGGGATCACCATTCGCGGGGCACTGGTCCAGCTTGGGCCACACCACATCAACCGCGCCAACTGGGATTGGGACACCGTCGATAGCAACCCGTTCTTCTGCCCCGACCCGGCGGCGGTGCCGGTGTGGGATGACTATCTCAGCGCCATCCGCAAAGCGGGATCATCGTGCGGTGCGGTGATCGAAGTGGTGGTTGAAGGCGCCCCACCGGGGCTTGGCGCGCCAATCTACGCCAAGCTCGATGCCGATATCGCCGGTGCCTTGATGAGCATCAATGCGGTCAAAGGCGTGGAAATCGGCGATGGTTTTGCGGCGGCGTCGCTGACCGGCGAAGCCAATGCCGACGAAATGCGGATGGAAGACGGGCGGGTGGTGTTCCAGGCCAACCACGCCGGCGGCATCTTGGGTGGGATTTCCACCAGCCAGCCGATCGTGGCGCGGTTTGCGGTGAAACCCACCAGTTCGATCCTGTCGCCACGCGCAACGGTCGATCGCGATGGGCAGGAGACCGATATCGTCACCAAAGGCCGCCATGACCCGTGCGTTGGCATTCGTGCGGTGCCGGTCGGCGAGGCGATGCTGGCCTGCGTGCTGGCGGATCATCTGTTACGGCATCGGGCGCAGAATCCGGATGCGCCGAGCAGTCCCAGGCTACCCCGGAACTAGGAGCGTGATCTGTTGAAGTTGAATCAGCAGACACGCTCTAAAGTTGTGTTTTCACGATCATCTTTATCCGTCCAATCGAAGCCGATTGAACGAATGATGATCTCATTACGCCGGCAGCGTGATCCGGGCGCATAACCCGCCCAGCGGGCTGTCGTGCAGGCTGATGTCGCCGCCATGCGCACGCACAATATCGCGCGCGATGGTCAGCCCGAGACCGGTGCCGCCATGGGCGCCGGTGGCGAAGGGGCGAAACACGTCTTCCCGACGATCGGCCTGAATGCCGGGACCATCATCCTCGACCGTCACCGCGACCTGCTCGGCACTGGGCCTGGTGGCAGTCAGGCGGATCCGGCGGCCATGCCGCCTTGCGTTGTCGATCAGATTGGTGATCGCCCGCCGCATCGCCTCCGGCCGCAACGACAACACCAGCGGATCGCCGGCCACCAATTCTACCTCGGTGCCCGATCGCCGGGCCTGGCGGGCGGCATCACTCAGGATATCGACCATGTCGGTCGGCTCCCTCGGCTCCTGGCCAACCCCGCGCACGAAATCGAGATAGCCGCCAATCATCCGGTCCATTTCCGCGAGATCGGCGGTCATGTCCGTAACATCAGCCTCAGTCTTCGGGTCCACCGGCAGCAGGGCGAGGCTCAGCCGCAGCCGGGTTAACGGCGTGCGCAAATCATGCGAAACGCCCGCGAGCATTTCGGTCCGTTGGCGCAAAAAGCGCTGCACCCGGTCCTGCATTGCGTTGAAGGCAATAGCCGCTGCCCGGACCTCGGTCGCACCCTCCGGACGGAGCGGTGCGACATCCTGGCCACGGCCAAATGCCTCGGCCGCTGCGGCCAGACGCTCAATCCCGCGCACCTGACGGCGCATGAAATAGACCGCCACCGCGCCCATCAGCGCCGCCGAGCCAACCAGAAACACCACGAACAAATAAATCGGCAAGGTGAACAGACGCTTGCGAGGAACCTCGACCCGCAACACCGCATCCGAGATCCACACCGTCACAATCACCGGGCCGGGATCGCTGCCCCACGCGACATGATACGGCAGGCCGACCCGCTCCTGCATGGCAATATTGAAACTACGTTCGACCACGCCAACCAACCCACGCCGCTGATCGGTTGGGACAGCAACCGGCGGATCAAGCCGCAATCCCAGGTCGCTCTGCTCCCACGCGCCACGAAAAATCCAGTCTCGATCGGACACTGCTGGAAAACGATCCAGTAACGCCACCACCCCGCCAATCTCACCCGCCACCGCCATCGATAGCCGACGCGATAAAATATCGAGGTGACTGCGGTAAAACACCTGCCAAACCACCCCCTGAACCAAAACCAGGGGGAGCAGGATAATCAACAAACTCCGCCCCAGCAGCGAACGCGGCAACCATCGGCGGCGGAAGGGGGCCGGGGGCAGCGCGCCCGCGCTCGCCTGCTTTTCCATCACACCCCCGGCCGCAGGGTGTACCCGCGCCCGCGGATGGTGTGGAGGAAACGAGGCTCGCGGGGGTCGGCTTCGATTTTACGGCGCAGGCGGGTGACTTGGACGTCGATGGCACGCTCGCCGGTTTCGTCCATGTCGAGGCCGGCGACGATGTCTTCGCGGCTGAGGATTTCGTTGGGGCGGCGAGCGAGGATGGCGAGCAGGGCGGCTTCCCCGCCGGTCAGGCGGATGGTGGTTGTGGCGTTGCGGAGTTCGCCGCGATCGGGGTCGAAGGTCAGGTTGCCGAGTTGGACGGGGCCGGTGGCGGCCCCGGTTGGTGGCGGTTGGGTGTGGGCGCGGCGCAGCATGGCGCGAATGCGCAGCAGGAGTTCCTTGGGCTCGAACGGTTTGGCGAGATAATCATCGGCGCCGGCTTCGAAGCCGGCGATGCGGTCATCGGGGTCGCCACGGGCGGTGAGCAACAGGATGGGGGTGTCGTTGCCAGCTTCACGCAGGGACGCGGTCAGATGCAGGCCGTCTTCGCCTGGCATGGTGACGTCGAGCACAATGAGATCGGGTTGCAGGATGCGCAGGTTTTCCCGGGCAGATGCCGCCCCGTCAGCCGTGGTTACGCGGAAATCATTGGTCATCAGATAGCGCTGGAGGCGGGTGCGCAGTGGCTCGTCGTCATCGACCACCAGGATGAGGGCGTCGCTCGACATGGCCATTCTTTCACCTGACACGGTCTATCTTTCGTCCTGGCGGGTTGCGCCATCGATATAGTCGCGGGCGCTATCGTCCATTATCGCGCGCATCACGGCACGAAAGCCATCCACCGCATCGGGTCCAGCCTGGTCGTAGGCGCCGGCGATGCGGTCGCGTTGGCGGACGAACAGGCGCCGTTCGAGTGCCAGGCCGCTTGCCGTCAAGCGCAGCAATCGCTGCCGCCGATCGGTATGGCCCTGCACCTGGGCGACGTAGTCGCGCGCGACGAGTTCGGACAGCACCCTGGCAAGGCTTTGCTTGGTGATCCGCAGCACCGCCAGTAATTCGCTGACCGGCAGGCCGGGGGTGCGACCGATGAAGTGGAGCGCGCGATGATGCGCCCGGCCGAGGCCGAGCTCGGTCAGGATCACATCGGCCGCACCGGTGAAATCGCGGTAGCCGAAGAACAGCAGGTCTTGGGCTTCGCGCACATCGGCCGCGGTTGTGTTCGGCGTTTCGGGTATGTCTGGCATCTAGCGCATATATGACAGGGATGTTGACGTAGAAGAAGCTCTATTATAGCTTTCAGACTTAGAGAGCAATAATATTACAAGGATCCGTCTCATGGCGCTCATTCCTTTCGACGATCGTGATGGCTTCATCTGGTTCGATGGCGTCATGACCCCTTGGCGGGATGCCAAGTTGCACGTGTTGACCCATGGTTTGCACTATGCGAGCGCGATTTTCGAGGGTGAACGGTCTTATGCCGGCAATATTTTTAAGTTGCGGGAGCATACCGACCGCTTGTTCAACTCAGCGAAGATCCTCGGGTTCGACATTCCCTATACCGCCGATGAGATCGATGCCGCCTGCAAGCAGGTGCTGGCCGCCAACGGGCAGGCTGATGCCTATGTCCGGCCTGTGGCGTGGCGCGGGTCCGAAATGATGGCAGTGTCGTCGCAGCATGCGAAAATCCATGTCGCGATTGCAACATGGGCATGGCCCGCGATGTTTGCCGACCGGATGGCCGGCATTCGGCTCGACATGGCGGAATGGAAGCGTCCGCACCCGGAAACCGCACCGACCGCGTCGAAGGCGGCGGGCCTTTACATGATCGGCACCTTATCCAAGCACGCGGCTGAAGCCAAAGGCTATCAGGATGCGTTGATGCTGGACTGGCGCGGCCGGGTGGCCGAGGCGACCGGCGCCAACATCTTCTTCGTGTTCGACGGTGAATTGCATACCCCGACGCCGGATTGCTTCCTTGACGGCATCACCCGCCGCACGGTCATGCAAATCGCCCGGCGCCAGCAGATCAAGGTGGTGGAGCGGGTGATCCTGCCGGAAGAACTTTCCAAGGCGACCGAGGTGTTCGTGGCCGGCACCGGCGCCGAGGTGACCCCGGTGCGCGAAATTGCCGGTCTGCATTACACCCCGGCACGGATCACCGAAAAACTGCTCAATGAATACGAACTTGTCGTGCGGATGTCGCCGGCCCAGGTCGATCAGCACTTCGCCACCTAGATCATCTTTATCCGTTCAATCGAAGCCGATTGAACGGATAAAGATGATCTAAACCACGATGAGGTCACCCCCAACGCGCCGCCGCACTGTCATCGGCGTCGTTGGCGGAGACCCATTCCTCATGTCCGTCGAGGAAGGTTTCCTTCTTCCAGAACGGCGCCCGGGTTTTGAGCCAGTCAATGAGAAACCCGGTCGCATCGAGGGCGGCCTGGCGATGTGGTGAGGCAGCCAGCACGAGAACAATATTTTCGCCCGGCAGCAGGCGGCCAACCCGGTGGATCAGGGTGCAGCCGAGCAAGTCCCAGCGTTGCTCGGCGGTGGCGGCGATACGCGCCATGGCGGCCTCGGTCATCGCGGGGTAGTGTTCGAGCGTCATGGCGCTGATTTTGCGACCCTTGGCGGTGTCACGCACGGTGCCGACAAAGCTGCCCAGTCCACCAATATCGGCGCGCCCGGCACAGAGCGCGGCAAATTCCGCGCCAATGTCGAAATCCGCAGTTTGAACCCGGATATTGGCCATATCAGCCGCCGGTTACCGGCGGAAAGAACGCAATTTCATCCCCTGACGCGATCAGGGTCTCGGGCGTGGCGAAATCCTGGTTCACCGCGCATCGCAGGCTTGCGGTGGTGGCAAACGCGGCCAGATGCCCGGCACTGCGCAGGCGCAGCCAAGCAACGAGGTCGGCGATGGTGACGATGAAATCCGGCACAGCGAGGTCTTCCTCGGCCACGCCAATCCGTTCCCGCAACCACGCGAAATAAAGCAGCTTCACGTTGCGCATGTCGGCCGCTTATCTAGCGCGGGTTAGGAATGCTGAAACTGCGACCGTCCGGCATCAGCACATTGACGGTGCCGTTCGGGTTTTTCATCACCGTGCCCTGTTGACCATTGGGCAGCAGGATAGTTTCGATCCCATTCTGCCCCATGGTGGTGACACCCGGGCCAATCGGGGTTTGCAGCACCCGGCCACGCGAAACCCCGATGGCGGATGGCGTGGCGGTTGTGGCGGACGGGGCGCTGACGCGCGGAGTTTGCGCCGGCATCGGGTCAGGCGCGCCGCCGAGGGTACCTTCCTTTTGCAATTCAGCCAGGGTCTTGGCATCGGGCAGCGGTCCGGGCCACACATTGCCGGGTTCGGGCAACAAGGGTTCCGGTTCATAGCCCTTGCCCATCACCCGCTGGACGTTAGGACTGTCGGTGAGCGGCCGGTTGGGGTTGGCCGTGAAGCTGATCGTGTCACCGAGGAAATTGCCCATGCCGGCGACCGGATTGCCGACCATGTTGCCGGCACCATCAAACGTGTCGCTGACAAAGCCGCCGATCGCGGGCAACGGGTTTTCAAAGCTCGAGCAACCTTGCAGCCCGACGGCACCAGCCAGCAACACGGCGACAAACAGACCCCGGTGGAGGCTGGCGGGACGAAGCAGGACGATACGCCTCATGCGAGAAACTTCCTTTTGGCGAGCATCGCACGACAGTTCCGGTGCGGGTCGGTGTGGTCGAGCGATATAGCAGTGAAATCTAAAATGACGCGAGCCATGCGGTTATTTATGCCCGACCGCGCCGGCCGGCGCCGACGCATGGCGTAAGCCCGCGGTGAGATAGTCCCAGCCGGTTGCCAAGGTCAGCACCGCTGCAACCCATAGCATCACCTCGCCGATCAGGGCCACGGGCAACCACGACAAATAGATTAAGGGTGCGGCTGTATCGCCGCCCAGCAATGCGCCGAGTGCGCCCATCTGAAAACCCGTTTTCCATTTGGCGAGCCCGGTGACCGGCAAGCCAACTTTGACGCCGGCAAGATACTCCCGGAGGCCACTGACAAGAATTTCGCGCAGCATTATAACAATCGCGGGATAAAGGCTTGCGGCGCTGAGTCTGTCCATACCAACCGCCATCATCAGCGCGGCGGCGACCAGGAGCTTATCGGCAATCGGATCGAGCATCCGCCCGAGATCTGATGTCATCTGCCGGTCACGCGCCAGTTTTCCGTCAAAATAGTCGGTTATCCCAGCAAGCGAGAACACCACACACGCCGCCAGGTCGCCGCCCGGCGTGCGCAAGGCAGCAAGCACCACCATGATGGGGATGGCGCAAATCCGCGAAAGGGTCAGCAAATTGGGAAGATCGGTCAACATTTGCGATAACCCTAGGCCATTTAGAGGCCGCCGGCTATTAGATCATTATCCGTTCAATCGGCTTCGATTGGACGGATAAAAATGATCGTTAAAACAAGACCCTAGAGCGCGTCTGCTGATTCAACTTCAACGGATCACGCTCTACGTTGACATCGATTTAATCAGATCAAAGACGCGCTTGCGAACGGCGGGGTCGGTGATCTTGTAATACGCGCGCACCAGTTCGAGGGTTTCGCGGCGGTTCAGCAGCTCTTCAGCGAGACCGCCACCCAGGCTTTGCTGCGCGTCTGCGAAACCGAATATGCGTCGGCTGCCAATACCCGTCGATGCGGCCGCCCCGTTGCTGGTGGGCCCAGGCATGTCATCAAAGAAGAAACTGATCGGGACGTCCAGCACCCGCGACAGATCGAACAGCCGTGACGCACCGACCCGGTTCACCCCACGCTCGTATTTCTGCACTTGCTGGAATGTCAGGCCCAGGGCCTCGCCGAGGCGTTCCTGAGACATTCCCATCAACGTGCGACGGAGCCGGATCCGCAAACCGACATGCCCATCGACCGGGCTTGCGCGGGATTCCTTTTCCGGGCGCTCTGCCCCATTTTGGTCGTCGGCCGCCATCAACAACTGCTCAGCTCCTCGCTCGGGCCCATCCCAGCTCGCAAGCCTCGTCTCAGGAAACAAGATCTGGCGCACTGCGGGGTTGCGAAACAATTAGCGGCACAACCTGGGGCAGTCAACAAATAGTTAATCTGTTACATTTAATTGTTTAAAATAAAAGATGTTTGGCTCGAATTTAGAGATACCTATGACGTTGGCCGGGACCCCCAAAACGAGGCAAAAACGCGGTCAACAGTCACAGAATCGTGATGTAGACGTTAGTGAATCATTGCGACCTTATCTTAAATAACATATTTCAGACTTATATTAATATTCATCTACGAATATGAGCTGTCGCTGCAAAACTGAGACAAAACACGACTAACAATCCCGGTAACGTGAGGCCGAAGCGGGCAAACCATCCCGGCGGCAGGGCACCAGGCAGCTTCACCAGCAAACTGTCCGTCACATTGAGCGGCAAGTGGCCAAGCATGCGACCATAGGCATCGAACGCCGCTGAAATGCCAGTATTGGCAGCGCGAAACAGTGGTAACCCTTCTTCGACCGCCCGCATCCGCGCCGCCGCGAGGTGCTGTCGCGGGCCGCTGGAATTGCCGAACCAGGCATCGTTTGTGCCATTGACAAGCCAGGCCGGCCGATCAGCGCGATCGACCATCTCGCCCGAAAATATGGCCTCGTAGCAGATCAACACCCCCACCGGCGGCAGGCCGGGGATATGGAGCGTCGCAGGGCCCGCACCGGCAGCGAAGCCACTGCCCATGCCGAGCATCACCGGCAAGGGCATCCAGAATGGCGAATACTCGCCGAAGGGTACCAGGTGCCATTTGTCGTAGGCCTGGGTGATCGGGCCGGGACCGTCCACCGCCATCATGCTGTTGAGCGGCTGGCCGGACGGGTTGACCCGCATGCCGCCGATCAGCGCCGGGCCGGCGGAGGCCGCATAGATTTCTGCCCGCGCCGCCGGTTCGCGTTCAAGCAGGAACGGATAAAACGCGGTTTCCGGCCATAGCACGACAGATCCGGAGCCGCTGACGCGATCAATCCCGGCGCGGGTCAGGTCGAGATAGCGTCGCACGGCCGCGGCAGCGAACGCCTGGTCCCATTTCTGGCCCTGCGGCACATTGCCCTGCACGATCAGCACCGAGATGCCCGGCGCGGGACCTGCGGTCCGACCCAGCAACCCGAACCCCACACCAACCCAGAGCAGCAATCCCGCCGCCCCCGCCGCTATCCCGCGCCGCCCAAGGCTGGCGGCACCGGCGATCAGCATGGTCGCGATGGTCAGCCCATGCACGCCGATCAGGGACGCTGGCTGCAACATCAAGACGCCGACCTCGCCTGGAATGGCCCACACGCTGCCCCACGGGTTCCAGGGAAATCCGGTGGCGACGAACTGGCGCGCAAGATCGGTCGCACCCCATGCACCGGCCAATGCCAGCACCCTGGGCACGCCGGGCGCAAACCGCACCGTGATGGCCGCGGCCACCGCGATGAACAGCGCCACAACCGCCGCGATCGCCGGGACCGCAAACGGCACCAGCCACCAGAAGCGCTGGGCCTCAATCAGCACCGCCTCGGTGATCCAGTAGAGCCCGAACAGATGATGCGCGAAGCCGAACCAGAACCCGATCCTCAGCGCGGTGCGCCAGCCCTGGACCGGCGCGAGCAACGCCAGCAGACCTGGTACCACCAGCAGCAGGACCGGCACTGCGTGCACCGGCGGCAGGGCGGCGGTCGCCAGCGCACCCAGGGACGCCGCCGCCAGATCGCGTCGCCACCCGCGACTATGCCGCATCCATCCGAACACCGGTTAGCGATCGGTCTGGGCGCGCACGTACGAGGCGACCATCGCGTCCAGGCTGTTGGGTTCGATCCCGAGCGCTCGGTGGCTGGTGATCGGACTCTCGATTTTCAACGTGTCGAAACGGTGCTTGATGCGCAGGTTGAACTCGCGCCCGATCGCCCAATGTCGCCCTGGCAAGGTCCGCAGCCGCGCCCGCATGACCCAGGCATTGGGGAGGAATTTATCGACGCCGATGACTTCGAGATCGGCGCGGATGTCGGCGCTGAATTTCGGGTCCTCGCGCAGTTCGGTCGCGATTTCGCTCAGCAGCGCGCTGATGCGGTCGGGTTCCTCGTTCAACCCAACCGCCACATCGATGACCGCATAGCCGAAATCGCGGGTGAGGTTGGTGACGGTGGTGACCGCGCTGAAGGGCACGATATGCACCGCGCCGTCGAGCGCGCGCAGCCTGATGGTGCGGATCGACAACGCCTCGACCGAACCGGACATGCCGCCCAGGGTCACAGAATCACCGACCTGCATGGCATTTTCGAGCAGCAGGAAAATTCCGGTGATGATGTCCTGAACCAGCTTCTGGCTGCCGAAGCCGATGGCGAGGCCGATCACACCGGCGCCGGCCAGCAGGGGCGCGATGTTGACCCCGATCTCGCTCAGGGTGATCAGCGCCACCACGATGATGATGACGATCAGCAGGGTGGTGCGGAGCATCGGCAGCAAGGTGCGCAGGCGCGCCGAACGCGCCGCCTGATCACCGGCGGTCAGCCGGGTCTGGTAGTTGATGATGGCGGCGTTGATCCCTTCCCACAGCAGGACCGCGACGACCACCGTCAGCGCGATTGTGCCGAGCGTCGATAGCAACCGCGCGCCGAGGCTGCCGGGGGAAAACCAGCTCAGCACCGGGATGCCCCAGGCTTGGGCGAGCAGCAAAGCCGCCAGCACGCCGACCACCGCCTGCACGATCCAGCGTGCGACCGGGTGGTAGGCTTGCAGCCGCGCGATCGGCAGGCTGGCGTCGCCGGGTTCGGTGCCAGTTGCCGCGACAGTTTGCAGGCCCCGATCCACCAGCCCGAATGCCAGGCCGAGCAGAACGCCTGCGCCGATCAGAATGACCGCCGTTGCGAAAAACCCGGATAGCAGCCAGCGGAAGCCGTTCTCCATATCCAACGCCGAGACAAACCAGAGGGCAAGCAGATAGAGTACAGCCACGACGTGCCACAGTCCGGCGATCCGGCGACGTACGCCGGCGACCAGGCCGTGCGCGTCTTGTGGCGGGCGGATATGGCGGGCGATCGGGGCACGATACTGCAACACCATCGCAACACAGCAGACCAGGACCGCGAGCCACACCAGCTTCAGCAGCGAGTCCTGCGCCATGAGGTAAAGTTTGAAAAACACGCCCGCCTTGGTCGCGGCTTCGCCGAAGATCGCGATTGCGGCAATGCGCTTGATCCAACGCAGCAAGTCGGCCGCGGCGGCATCGCCGATTGGCAGCGGGCGCAGCCTTGGGTGCTCGGGCGCCAGCAGAAAATTGCCGACGGCCGTTGCCAGCCGGAACACCACGTAGGCATCAATCGCCGATTGGATCACCAGCCGTGCGACGATCGGCCCGCCGATGGCGGTGCTGAGCAGGGCGCTCGAAATGGCCAGCATCACCACCAGCGGCACCAGATCGAGCAAAGCGGTCGCCAATGCCCAGGGCAAACGGCGAAACAGCACCACCAGAGCCGCGAGCCATTGGCGCCGCATGGTGTCCGCAATTTGCTCGGTTTCGCCGGCCTCGGCGGCAGCCAGTCCGTCTGCATCCGGGGCTGGGGTGCGGATAATCGCGGTCGGCGCGCGGGCCTCGAGTGCGGCAATCGGCCGGCGCAACGCGCGGCGCAGCAGGTATTCGGCGGCAAGTCCGATCGCCATGACCACGATCAGGCGCCAGCCGATTTCGACCAGCTTGCCCTGCAATTCGGTATCGGTGACGACCTGGCTGAGCCAGCCGAACACGAGCGTAAAATCGGTTGCAGCGGCGAAGGCTGTGGCCGCGCGATCGAGCAGGCCGGACAACCGGCCCGATAGGCCGACGAGCAATTCCGCCCCAATGCTGTCAGGCGCCAGCGGTGAGGCATCGGCCGCGGGCGGTTTGGCGGGCGCTGCCGGCGGCGGCGCTGGCGCGGGGGGTAGCGCTGAGACGGGGGGCGGGGCGACGGCTGCGGCGGGGCGGGTATCGGCCTTGGTGATGGCTTCCAGCACGCCGATCAACTGGGCGCGTTTGGCATCATCGCGCAGGATATCGAGCGCGTCCTTGGCCTGCGCCACACCAATCACCGGCGCCGGCTTGGTCTGCGCCCAGCCGGGGGCATACGGGAGCGACAGAAGCAAGGCCAGAAGCAGGAGAAGGACAGGACGGGGCATGGGACCTTGCAAAGGCTGTAACGCGGGAGGATGGGTGTCGGCGAGAAAAATGGCGGAAGATTGGTTTCAATCGCGCCAAGGGTTACCATCTTTTGCAATGTATCGCGATTAGCGCGCCAATGGAGCCATTAACTATGCAGACCGTGCTGATAATCCTGATTGTGCTGGCGATGGTCGGGGTGCTGGGCGTGCTGGCGGCGGGGATGATCGGGATGGTGCGCGGCGGCGGCGATCCGCGACGGTCCAACAAGCTGATGCAATGGCGGATTATTCTGCAGGCGGCGGCGGTGGCGCTGTTTGTGCTGCTGCTATCGATGCTGCGTTAGGCGGGGGGGGGCGTAGAGCCAGCGGCGGATTTTTCTGGCGGTGATGGCGCGGGCGCCGGGATGCTGCGGATTGATCAGGACGTTATATTCGTCTGGCACGATGACGGACGGAACCCGCAACAGCGCGGAGGCGTTCGAGCGCAGCCAAGCGGTGCCGAATTGCACGCTGGCGCGGCCCGATGGATCGGCATCCCAGCCGACCGGGAGGCTGGCTGGGATTTCGGTGCGCGCGGCGGCCCAGATGGCGGCGGGGATGGTAATCGCCACGAGGTAACGGTTGAGCGGCAAGCCACCGGCGTTGAGGTGAACCACCGCCTCCAAACACGCCAGCGCCTGGGTTTCCGAGGTGTAGATGACGGCATCACCCGGCGCGTTCCAGCGGCCGCCGGTGATTTTGGCGCCGGTGCCGGAAAGATCGTCGGATTCATAGGTTTTGGTATCGGTGGCGATGCGCCAGAGGTTCAAGCGTACGCGCCGCTGTGGATTTGCGCCAATGCGGTGGAGACAAGGCCCTGGCCTTCCATGGTGTCCACCAAATCCGCCGGGCGGAGGCCACCGAAGGCGGGGAGTGGCTCGGACAGCCAGCGCGCCATCCAGGCCTTGGCGTCGAAGTTGGTGGGATCTCCGGACTCCTCGACCATCGCTTGCAACTGGCCGACGAGTTTGGCGAGGCCGATGATGCGCTCGCTTTCCTCGGGGGAGAGGTTCTCGCCGTTTTTGGCCTTTTTGTTGACGGTGGCGGTGGAGAGGTTCAGCGCGGCGAAGCCGGCGGCCTGGCTGGGCATCAGGTCGGCGAAGATGCGCTTGGCTTCCGAGGCTGGGATGCCTTGGCGGGTTAGGGCGATGCGGTCCTGGGGGGTGGCGCGGTAGAGGGTGAGGGGGACGAGCTTCGCCGATGGTTTGACCACAGCAGAGCCGCCGCGCTTGCGCGTGGCTACGGCCAGGGAATGTGTCGATGATAGCGGGGTAGCCATGCTCGTTGCTCCTTTGAGCAAACAATATGCTCTTTTGATCGAAAACTCAAGAGATACAGAGGTCTGTAGTTAGACCAGAGGCGTTAGAGTCAGGCGATCGTCGATTCAGCGGGGTAACACTCGTTTGTGCGCGCAGCTTTCAATAGAGCTCTCGTATGTGTCATTGCAGCGAAGAAGCTCCCAGCCACGTCAGTGCAATCGCAGACCCAACTGACCGAATCCGCGTGTACGGCACCGGAGGAAAGGAGCCATTTCCGGCCACTTGAGCGTTTATCTGCCGCGCTCCCAGTGGCGATTACGTTATTGCGCGTATCTATCGAATGTCCTATTCAGACTCGGACATTGCGTCTCGGAGGTCATCATGGCTGTATCGCCTCAAGGCATTAGTATCCAGTCCTTGTATCGTTCATTTCGTGACGGCTCTCTAGTCGTGAACCGGCAATATCAACGGAAGCTGGTCTGGACCGTGAGCGAGAAGCAGAAGCTGATCGATAGCATTCTCAAGGACTATCCGCTTCCCCTTTTCTTGCTCGCAGATAAGGGTCTCACTGCCCACGGTTCTGCGAAGCTCGAAGTGATCGACGGGATGCAAAGGCTGAATGCGATATTCAGCTTCATTGAGCAGGGATTCCTGGTTACCGACGCCTGCTTTGACATAGGGGAATTCTCAAGGGCAAAACTGACTGCTGAAGCCGGCGACTTCAAGGAATATCCTACGGAAATTGTCCGAATGTTACCCAAGCAGTGCGCCGACTTGCTTGACTATCAACTAGCGGTCACTGTGTTTCCCGGCGAGAAGGACGAGCGGATTACAGATGTCTTCGGCCGCATAAATTCGGGCGGCCGGCAACTCAGCGACCAAGAACGGCGACAAGCGGGTGTTCTTTCCCCCTTCGCAGAGGTTGTCCGCACACTCTCTGCCGAACTTCGAGGCGACGTCTCCCGCGAGACCTTATTGCTGAGCGAGATGCCCGAGATTAGCATCGACACAACCCGGAATGCCCACGGCTACACACTAAAAGCCGAGGACATATTCTGGTGCTTCCAGGGAATTCTACGTACCGGCGATCTACGCGAGAGCGATGACGAGCAAGCTCTAGCGGACATCTGCGCCTCGGTTCTGTCCGGCGACCCTGTCGAAGCGTCGGGCGATTTTCTGAACAGTGTCTATTCGAAAGAAACGACCGAATACGCAGACTTCAATGCTCGATTAGCCGCGTACGGGCGCGACGTCCTCGCAAGCCGTGTGAAGTCGACTATCGCTGCGATCCGCACGGCGATCGAGGCCCACGACAGCACCCGCTTCGCATTCCGAAAGCTCGTCTACCCAAAGGCAACATCCAATGCCCAGAAGTCCCCATTTTACGCCGTGTTCATGGCGTTCTTCGAATTGATGCATACAGAGGAAATGCGACCGGCCGTAGGTGTGGACATAATGGCCAGCCTGGCCAACCTGACAAACAAGATTGAGATTGGCCAAAAGCACATCAAGAGCGAAGATCGGCGGACAAACATTAAGATCGCCAAGGGCCTCATCCGTGACCACTTCGTGAAGGTAGATGCTGCAACACTGGCGCACGGTCCGGGCCTTCTAATCGACTTCGAGAACTCGATTCGGCGCTCTCGGACCGAAACTCCACGCTATGAATTCAAGCAAGGGCTCCTGCGATTAGACAAAGGTAAGACTTTGGACGCTGGCATCCTTTCGATCATCGTCGAGACGCTCTGCGGCATCGCAAACGCTGGGCCCGAGGCGGACGGTTTCCTCTATCTTGGCATTGCCGACAAGGAAGCCGACGCAGCCCGGGTTCAAGCGCTCTACCAAGTCACACCCGTAAAATTCGACCACGTCACTATCGTCGGGATCGAACGTGAGGCTACGCAGATGGGTGTCCCGCTGGACAAATATATGCGGAAGATTGAAGATAGGATCAGTCAATCCTGTCTGAGCGATCCGTTAAAGACTCAGGTTCTCAGCAACTTGGACGTAATCACCTACAAGGGCCTGTCGGTTGTTAGAATAAGGGTCCCCAGGCAATCAGGAATCAGCTTTGTCGGTGATGACTGTTTTATCCGGATCGGTAGCTCGACGCACAAGGCTAAGGGCCCACAGATCGCCGCAGTGAGCGGATCCTTTCAAAAGAGCTAGGTATTAGCAGTGTCCTGGACGAGTAGGTGAATGCGCCACCGGCGGGTATTCCGGGATATCTTGACAAGCTCGATGAGATATATTAATTAACACTCATGTTCAGTTTCTCTTCAATCCTCTCTGACCTACAAGCCGCAATTGCGGCGGTGGCGGCGCGTGAGCGGTCGTTGACGGTTTTGCTGGTGGCGGTGTGGGGGCGGATTGCGCGGATGCGCGCGCGGTTGGAGCGGTTGATTGCGCAGTGGCGGGCGGGGACGTTGCCGCAGCCTCGGGGGAAGCAGGTGCGGCGGGCGGGGGGGCGGGGGCGTTTGGCACCCAGTTGCAGCATTTGCTGACGGATCAGGAATGTGCGGCGTTTCTGGCCGCGGTGCCGCAGGCTGGGCGGGTTTTGCGGCCGTTGTTTCATATGTTGGGGGTTAGCCCGGTGCCGGAGGTGGTGCGCAAGGTTCGCGCGTCGGCGGTGGTGGTGGTGCCTCGGGGGGATTTGGTGGGCTTGGCTGGGGTGGGGGTGTTGGGGGGTGGCGCTCAATTTTTAGAGGGCTGAGGGGTGGGGTGTTTTTGCGCCTTATTTATTACGATATCGTAATTAATACTGGATTTTTTCGCTATCGGGTGACCTGTAGGAGCAAGATGGATTGCTTCACAAGGGTTCGCAGTGACGGTTTTTCCGGCAGAGGGACGGCGGCGAGGACCACCCTGTCGCTGCGGACTGCCGCGGCTTCGCCTGGCAATGACGTGTTTTCGGACTGGGGAGCCGGTCGTGGTGACGATGGCGGATGATGGGTGGGCATGCCAACGGCCAGGCAGGGGTAAAAAGTTTTTTGCTTCTTTTTGTTCACAAAAGATGTGCTGGCCTGGCCTGATTTGCCTCCCCTGCCCGCTCCGCTTACAAGTGCGCCCCGCCGCAGCATCGCACTTTGAGGGAAACAGGGCCATGGCCAGCTATCAGTACGTCTATGTCATGAAGGACCTGACCAAGAACTATCCCGGCGGGCGCGAGGTTTTCAAAGGGATTACGCTATCGTTCCTCCCCGGCGTGAAAATCGGCGTTTTGGGCGTGAACGGCGCGGGCAAATCCACTCTGTTGAAGATCATGGCCGGGGTGGAAAAGGATTATGGCGGCGAGGCGTGGGCGGCAGAGGGGGTGCGGATTGGCTACCTCGAGCAGGAACCCAAGCTGGACGAGACATTGACGGTTTCGGGCAACGTGCAGCTGGCGTTCGGCAAATTGCGGGGGGCGCTGGATCGGTTCAACGAGATCTCGAACCTGTTCGCCGAGCCGATGGATGACGCGATGATGGACAAGCTGCTCGCCGAGCAGGGGGATTTGCAGGAGCTGATCGACGCCGAGGATGGCTGGGAGCTGGAGCGCAGGATTGAGATTGCGTTGGACGCGCTGCGTTGCCCGCCGCCGGACAGCCCGATCACCAATTTGTCCGGGGGCGAGCGTCGGCGGGTGGCGCTGTGCCGGCTGCTGCTGGAGAAGCCCGACATTCTGCTGCTCGATGAACCGACCAACCATTTGGACGCGGAAAGCGTGGCGTGGCTGGAAAAGACTCTGCGGGATTTCGCCGGGACGGTGCTGGTCATTACCCATGATCGCTACTTCCTGGAGAACGTGACGAACTGGATCCTCGAGATCGAGCGCGGCCGCGGGTATCCGTTTGAGGGCAATTATTCTTCGTGGCTCGACCAGAAGCGCAAGCGGTTGCAGCAGGAGGAAAAGGAAGAAACCTCACGCATGCGGGCGTTGGACGCGGAAGCGGAGTGGATTAGCAGCTCGGCGCGGGCCCGGCAGACCAAGAGCCGGGCGCGTATTCAGCGTTACGAGGAAATGCTGCAGAAGAGCCAGGAGCAGCAGATCGGGGTGGCGGAGATTGTTATTCCGCCGGGGCCACGGTTGGGCGGCACGGTGATTGAGGCGGTTGATCTCAACAAGGCGTTTGGCGATCGGCAGTTGATTGAGGGGTTGAACTTCAAACTGCCGCCGGGTGGAATTGTCGGCGTGATCGGGCCGAACGGGGCGGGCAAGTCCACGCTGTTCAAGATGATCACCGGGGTGGAGCATCCGGATAGCGGGGCGCTGAAGATCGGGGAGACGGTGCAGCTCGGGTATGTTGATCAGAGCCGCGACAGCCTCGATCCGGCGAAATCGGTCTGGGAGGAGATTTCGGGCGGGACGGATGTGATTTACCTGGGCAAGCGGGCGGTGCCGTCGCGGGCTTATGTGGGGGCGTTCAACTTCAAGGGCTCGGACCAGCAGAAGAAGGTGGGGATTTTGTCGGGCGGCGAGCGCAACCGGGTGCATCTGGCGAAGATGCTGCGGACGGAGGCGAACGTGATTTTGCTCGATGAACCGACGAATGATCTGGACGTGGATACGCTGCGGGCGCTGGAGGAGGCGCTGGAGGAGTTTGCGGGTTGCGCGGTGGTGATCAGCCATGATCGCTGGTTCCTCGATCGGCTGGCGACGCATATCCTGGCCTTCGAAGGCGACAGCCATGTTGAGTGGTTTGAGGGTAATTTCCAGGCCTATGAAGAGGACAAGCGACGCCGACTTGGTTCGGACGCGACGGAGCCGCATCGGATTAAGTATCGGCCTTTGGTTCGGTAGGAAGGTTGTTCTTTTTGTGAACAAAAAGAACCTTCTATCCAGGGCGCAACGCTGCCGGTGTGCGCCAGGAAGCGGGGTGGGACGTTTTTTTGCTTCTTTGTTTTCAAACGAAGAAGACCTTGGTTTGGCTGGCTTGCTGTGAATCCGTCCTGGATTATCCGGACCGGGCGGCTGTTGATGCGGCCGGTGTCGTATTTGGATCTGGCGGATTTGCGGGCGCTGAAATCGGACCCGTCGGTGTTTGCGGTCATGCTCGGCGGGGTGCGCGGGACGGCGGCGGTGGCGGATGAACTCGCGGCTGACATCCAATTCTGGGGCGCGCATGGCGTGGGCATGTGGGCGGTGCGGGATGCGGGGAGCGAGGTTTTTCTTGGGTTGGTTGGATTGCATGCGCGGCCAGATGGGCGGGGGATGGCGATCCGGTTTGCGATGACGGCGGCGTCTCAGGGGCGGGGCTATGCGACCGAGGCGGCGGGGGCGGCGTTGCGATTTGCCCATGACCGGGCGGGGATTGACCGGGTCGTGGCGGTGGCCCGGGCCAGCAATATCGGATCGCGCCAGGTGCTGGGCGGGATTGGGATGGTGGAGTGCGACATTTGGGATCGGGATGGCGAAACAATGCTGATGTATGCAAGTCAGCGACGTACCCGGCAGAATTTGCCGACTAATTAACCTCTCGGAAACAGTCCTGGGGCTAGAACGCATGGATAGGTAGCGATGTCACATCGCCGCTTGGAAATGCGGGTCGGACATGAATTCTATTTGCCTACGACATACAGTTGGGTAAGCGTCCGGCCAGGACCGTTTCGGTGTGATTGCTACGCGGTTATCTACTGCGCTGACGTGGCATCCTGGCTCATCTTCCAGGGGACCAGTTCGCCGATGCGGTTGATGGTGTGTCCGTCGGCGATTCTGGCCAAGGCGTCGCACA
>CALQTN020000078.1 GCA_943333505.2 Asaia bogorensis
CATGCGGACCTTGCCGGCATCGGCTGTGGCAAGGGTCTGGGAGATCGCACCCATGCGGACCTTGCCGGCATCGGCTGTGGCAAGGGTCTGGGAGATCGCACCCATGCGAACTTTGCCGGCATCGGCTGTGGCAAGGGTCTGGGAGATCGCACCCATACGAACCTTGCCGGCATCAGCGGTGGCGAGGGTCTGGGAGATCGCACCCATGCGAACTTTGCCCGAATCGAGTATTTGAGTGGTGGTGTTCATGGCGTTGCCCCTGTGGTCAGTCGGCGCCGCAGACTGCGGCCCCTTGTTGATAAAAGGAGTTGACACTATCGCCTTCTGCGTCGCCGTATTAACGACGTCAAGACGACGTTAATACGATACTGAAACGCAGATTTAACGTGAGCACACAAACATATGTAGATCTTCGCGACTCGACCGATATGGACTGTGCAAATTTTTCAAAAATATCCGGTCAAAGGCCCATGTACCTATGATTAGTGGCTTAAGTGAGAATGAAACGTCAATCGTATAATGGATTTGTCCGGCATTTCTGGGCGGTCACGCATTGGTGGAGATGAAAAAATGCGGTGCAGGTGCCAATCGGCCAGCGGGGCCTGCCGTTGCTCAGGTGGTCGTCGTGCTACAGGAAATTTGCCATCGTCAGGTTGACGACGCTTCCCGCCTCAATTGTGGTGCCGTCGGATAGCATCACGATATTAGCTGTCCCCGCGCCGCCGAGAGCGTGATGACCGTTGATAGGCGCGATCGTCACGCTCTAGCAGCGTCTCCTGACCTGGGCCAGGCTGCAACACGTCGCCATTTCCGCCACCGATCATCGTTGTTCGGTCTGTGCCGGCGGTAATGCGATTATTTCCGGTCGGGCCGCCGAGAAACACACCGATTCCGCTGCTGCCGATAATGGTTGTGCTGCCGCCGAAAGCCGCGACGGTTGCCGCTCCTGCGCCACCTTGAAAATTGGTCGCGCCATAGGCGATGGCGATTACCGAGCCGGCCCGGCCGGTGATGCTGGCGGGGCTGGCGGCATTGCCCGAGACGTTGATGGTGATCTGGTCGGTGAACAGGTCCTCGAGATGGAGCACAACCGCGGCCACTTTGGTGCGCAAGCCGCTCGGCGCGTTGCTGACACTGCTGTCGTAGCTGGCATTGATGACCAAGCCAGTGCCTGGGGTCATGGTCATGACTATGTGCCTCGGCGGGGGAACCTCAGGCCCCAACATAAGCCGCCGCAGCGTGGGGAAAAAAACCCGCCTTTTAGAGCGTGATCCGTTGAAGTTGAATCAGCAGACACGCTCTAGATTCTAGTTTTCACGATCATTTTTATCCGTCAAATCGAAGCCGATTGAACGAATAATGATCTAGAGAAAGTTTGCGAGTGTCAGATTGGTGACGCCGAGGAACTGGATCTGTGTGCCATCCGACAACGTCAGGCGTTCCGAACCTGCGACAGTGGTGGCCGATGCGAGCGCTCGGCCGGCTTCCCCGGTGGCGAAACCGAGAAACGAGACATAGTCAGTTCCCTTGGTGAAATTCTGGATGACCACCGCCGGATGCTGCCCGATGGCGAAGGCAAACAAGTCCTGCCCGCCGCCACCGATGATGGTTTCGCTACCGGTGCCGGCCAGGACCTGGTCCCCGCCATCGCCGAGGACCATCCAGTTTGCGCCGCTGCCACCGTAGAATTTGTTGCTGCCGGTTGAGCCCGACGCGGTGAGCGTCTCGGCACCCATACCCGCTTGCAGCACAGTGCCGCCGCCGCTCCCGGCGGTCAGAATGTCGCCATCGCCGCCGCCGATCAGGGTTGCCCGGCCCGACCCGGCCGTCATGCGGTTGGCGCCGTTTGGTCCGCCCTGATAGACCCCGGTGCCGGTTCCCCCGGAGATCGTGACGCTGCCGCCGAACGCGGCGACGGTTGCAGCCCCGGCGCCGCCGACAAATGTTGTGGAGCCATAGGCGATGTCGATTACCGAGCCACTGCCGCCGGTGATGCTGGCGCTGCCACTTGTCGAACCGAGGATTGTCGATACGCCGCTGCCGCCGAAAAACCCCAGCCTCCCTGGCCCCGCGAAGACAAAATCGTTCGCAGCGCCGGCATTGACCGTCGTTGCACCTGCGCCGCCGATGATGGTGTCGGCGAAGCTGGAATTCACCACCCCGCCGCCGGCCTGCATCCAGAATTGGCCTGAACCGGCTGAAGTCAGGGTCGCGGTACCGATCCCGACCACCACGGTGGCGTTGCCAGCGCCACCGTTGAATTCGGCGGCACCACTGCCGAGGTAAATCATCGGCGCGTTGGTGCCGGCGCTGATCGTCGGGTTGCCGTTGGGCGTGCTGATTAGATCATCGCCGCGCGACGATATGAGATTATTGCCACCTTGGGCGAGTATAAGGTTGCGTCCGGCCCCGGCGATGATGGTGTTGGCGCCGGCAAGCGCGCTGATCGTGTCGTCGCCGTCTCCGGTGGTGATGTGTTGTGTCCCGGCACCCTCTAACACGCTGATCAAATTGTTGCCGCCGGCAGCCAGCACGGTGCCTTGGCCGCTGCCGGCGTTGAAGGCGAGGCCGCCATTGCCGGCGACCACAATCTGGCCCGCGCTGGAGCCGCCGAACACCGTTACCTGTGCGGAAGCGCTGTCAACCAATGCGGTGTTGCCTGTCCCGATCGCATAGGCGCCGCCGTTGGTGATTTGCAGCACGCCGGATGCGGGCAGACTGGGTAGCAATGCCCGCACTAGCGCCGCATCGGCACTGGTGTCGGCAGTCACGGTCTGCGCGACACCGCCCGACGGCGCAAAATTGGCGAACAGCCCAATGCCCGGCCCTGGAATGGTGGCCCGCGCGCTGGTGGTGTAGCCGAGCGCCTGCATGACGGCGATATCGGTGGCGCTGATCCGTTGGGCGAGACCGAGATGCCCCGCTCCGAACGCGTCACTATTAACTGAGCGATCCCAGTCACCACCATCGCCACCCGTGCCTGGGTCGTTGAACAAGGTTCCCATGGTCACGCCGTCCGTGGAAAAATACGCAACACCGGCCCCCATCTGGCGCACCCCAGGCGACTGATAGCGGAACAGATCAAACGGCGTGTAGCTCTGCATGCCCACCCCATTGATCGCCCCGCTTTAGCTGGTGCGGCCCATGACTTCGGTGATTTCATGTTCGAGGATGCCGATCGCGTCATAGGCGTTTGGCACTGCGCGATTATTCGGGTCTACTGTCAGCGTGTGGTAGTTGCTCACCCCGATATACCCGTCCGGTTCTGCGGTCACGGTGGTTGGGATGCCGATTGCCCTGGCCTCGGCATTGTAGACATAAAAGGCCCCGCCATTGGTAGGATCGACGGTTGGCAATGGACGCCCCGGCAGCGCTGCGCGGATGGCAGAATAGGTGGTGCGTGTCTTGTTGCTGATGCTGGCGCCGACCGCCCAGGCGCTAATCGCGTGCCCATTCACTTCGCCAAAGCCCACAGTAATGTTGATCACGATCGGGTTGGTGAAAATGCTCTCAAGCTCGAACACCGCCGCGGCGACGGCGGACTTGAAACCACTCGGCGCGCCCACCACGCTGCTGTCATAGGTGATGTTGATGATCAGTCCGCTGCCCGGGGTGATTGTCATGGTCTGCTTTCGCGTTGCGCCATTTATACAAAACCTGCAACGACAATAGCTAAACGAACCCCCGAGTCAAATACGCCGCAGCGGCAACGACCACGCCAACAATGCTGAAATCACCGCAAAACCTGCCATCGCCAGGAACGCCGCGCGGAAGGCGATATCGATTTCGGCGCGGGCCAGGGCGACGCGTTCGGCGGGCAAATTGGCGAGCGAGCCGAGGCCGCGCTGGACGATCTGGCCGAACAGGACCGCGGCATCGGCATCCAGCACCGCCATCGTGCCGAACAGGACGGCGCCGACGATCGCGGTGCCGGCGGCGGCCCCGATTGAGCGGGAGAACTGCACCGATGCGGCGGCCGCCCCGAGCTGGTTCGGCCCGGCAAGGACCTGCACGGTGATCTGCACCACCGGCATCACGGTGCCGTTGGCCATCGCCAGCACACCGAGCAACCAGGGCAGTTGCGACAAGCTCAACGCTGGTCCGAGCAGCGCCATCATCGCCAGCAACGCAGCCACAATCGGCATCCCGATCGACGGCATGATGGCGGTGTAGCCGGTGCGACTGATGGTGCGGCCGGTAATCAGCGAGCCAACCGCGACCATGCCGGTGAGCGGCAGCATCAGCAACCCAACCTCACCGGCGGTCGAGCCGCGTGATACCGCGAGATAGATCGGCAGGAAGGTGATCAGCGATACCAGGGTCGCGCCATTGCAGGCGGCCATGGCGTCGGTGCGCCAGACCGCACTCTGGCGCAGGAACGCGATCGGCAGCAGCGGGAACGCCACCCGACGCTCCTGACGCAGCAGCAGTACTAAAGCGAGGCCGGCGACCGCGGCGAAGCCGGCAGCCGAGGCGAGGGCGGCGAGGCTGAACTGGCGCGCCTGTTCCAAGGCCAACAAGGCCGGGGCGATGAACAAGGCGAATAGCGCGGTGCCGAGGAAATCGAAATTGAGGCGGCCGGCCGGGGCGGGTTTGGACTTCAGGCGCCGGGCCAGCACCAGCGCCAGCAGGCAAAGCGGTACGTTGACCAGGAACACCGATTGCCAGCCCCAGGCTTGGGTCAGCCAGCCGCCGGCCACCGGGCCGAGCAACGACGCGGTGACGAAAATTGTTGCGTTATAGCCTTGGAATTTGCCGCGCTGGCGGGCAGGAACGGTTTCGCCGATCAGGGCGTGCGACAAGGTCATCAGCCCGCCGCCGCCGGCACCTTGCACCAGGCGCGCACCGATCAGCATCAGCACGCTGGTCGATAGCGCGGCGAGACCGTAGGAGATCAGGTTGATCCATAGCGACACCAGCAGCATTCGGCGTCGGCCCAGCACATCGGCAAGGCGGCCATAGACCGGGGCGGCGATGGTGGCGGCAACCAGATAGGCAACCACAATCCACGACACCAGTTCGACATCGCCCAACTCGGCCGCAATCGCCGGCAGGGCGGTGGCGACAATGCTGCCGTCGATGGCGGCGAGAAACATTGGCAGCATGATCGAGGGAAACAGCGCAAAGAACATGCGCGGGGTGAAGGGGGGGGGGGCGGCCGGATCGGCGATGCCGGCCACATCCTGCATCAGCGCGCGGCCTTCAACCGGTCGGCCATACGCTCGGCGATTGCAACCGTGGTCAGATGGGTGTTGGCGCGCGGCACTTCCGGCATGATCGAGGCGTCGATGACCCGCAAGCCAGTGCAGCCGATCACCCGGCAGTCGAGATCTACCACCGCGCGTGGGTCGCCCACAGGTCCCATGCGACAGGTGCCGGTGGCGTGCTGGGCGTCGCTGCACTCGGCGAACAGCCAGTTATCCAACTCGGCCTCGCTGAGTGCATCGTCCATCGAGCGGCCGGTGGTGCCATACTCGACCCGGTGGGCGATGTCAGTGATGCCGGGTTGCAGGCAGATTTCGCGCAACCGGCGCACCCCGTCGCGCATGCGGATCAGGTCGGAGGGGTCGGACAGCATCAGTTCCTCAATCGCCGGATCGATGGTCGGGTCCTGCGTGGTGATGCGGACATGGCCTTCGCTGAAGGCCTGGTAGACCGAGACCGCGAGGCGGCCACGGTCGGTCGCGACATCGTTGGTGGGGGTTCGGCCGAGATTGCCGGCAATCATGATCATGTCATTGTCGCCGGCCCCGGCGAGGCCGGAACTATAGCGCAAACAGCAATTAGTGTGGCGGTGCATCGGCGTGGTGACCTGCCCGGCCGCCCGTAGATGCAGCATCGCGCTCATGATCGGGTGATCGCGCAAGTTTTCCCCGACCGGGAGATCGGCGCGGACCGCGATGCCCAGGCTTGCCAGCAGTGCCGCCGGGCCGATGCCGGAACGTTGCAGAATGGCGGGCGAATGGATCGCGCCGGCGCACAGGATGACCTCACGGCGTGCCCGTGGCGCATGGGTGGTGCCGCCGATCCGGACCCGGACGCCGCTTGCATGCGGGCGGTTGCCTTCGAGGGTGATGCCTTCGACCAGCGCGTCCCCGACGATGCGCAGATTACCGCGCGCACGGGCGGGTTCGAGATAGGCGTCGTTGGTGGAAACCCGGCGGCCGGCCTCGGAATTAATCGCGTAGGGCGAGGCGCCGCTGCCGGTCGGCGCGTTATGATCGTCACACCAGCCATAGCCGAGGGCGAGCGATGCGGTGCGCAGGCCGCGATCGACATTGCCCCAATCGGCGATCGGTGCGCGGTAGACCGGGATCGGGCCACGATCGCCGTGATAGGGGGCATCGGGGAAATTCTTGTCGGTTTCGAGCTTGCGAAAATAGGGCAGCATGGCGTCCCACCCCCAACCCGCGCAGCCCGCCGCTTCCCAGCGATCGAGATCATCGGGCACCGCGCGGATGGCGATCTGGCCGTTGATGGTTGAACTGCCGCCCATGGCGCGGCCGCGCCACAGCAGCAAGGGTTCCTGCTTTTCGGTGCGCCGGGCCAGAAGCTTGGGCCAACGAAAGCGGTCATCGGCGATGGCGCGCATCGGGTTGGGGATCTGGATGTGTTCCGGCGTAGTGGCGGTGCGCAAATCCGGCCCGGCTTCGAGCAGTAGCACGCGGTGCGACGGGTCTTCCGACAGACGGGCTGCCAGGGTGGCGCCAGCGGAGCCGCCGCCAATGATGATGGTGTCGTATTCGGGATCAAGCATAGGTCACGGCCTTCGGTCGGCGCGCGCTGCCCTGATGGTGCGCCGCAGCACGATGCTAGACGCGGAACGGGCCGGGGGGAAGGCTAGAGGAAGCTTGACGCCGTGAGGCCGGTGACGCCGACGAAGAGGATTTTGGTGCCGTCGGAGAGGGTGAGTTGCTCGGCGCCGGCAAGGGTGGTCGCACTGGCCAAGGCGCGCGCACCTTCATTGGCCGCGAAGTCCACAAGAGAGATAAAATCCGTCCCGAGGGTGAAATTCTCGATCGTCACGTCTGCATGGTTGCCGGCGACCAAGGCAATCAAATCCGCCCCGTTGCCAGCAATCACAGTGGCGCTGCCAGTGCCGGCCAGCACCTGGTCGCCGCCATTGCCGAGCAGGATCAGGTCGGCGCCGGAGCCGGCGTAGAATTTATTGGTGCCATTTGTTCCAAGCGCCGAGAGGGTTTCCGCCCCACCCATCGCCTGAAATACGTCGTTTCCCGATAGGCTCGCGGTCAGCACATCGCCATCACCGCCGCCGATCATTGTCGCGTGGCCAGAATTTGCGATCATCCGGTTATTCCCGCCCGGTCCGCCAAGATAGACGCCCGTCCCTGCGCCACCGTTGACCGTCACGCTGCCACCGAAAGCGGCGACGGTCGCAGCACCGGCGCCGCCGATGAAATTCGTCTGCCCATAGGCAATCGCAATCACTGATCCCGCTCCGCCAGTGATGCTGGCGGTGCCAGCGTCATTGCCCAGGATAGTGGAAAAACCAAGGCCGCCTATGAAATTCAAGGCCCCAGTTCCGGCAAAGACAAAATCGTTCGCGGCGTTGCCGAATGCGATACCCACGGTGGGTGCGGTATTGACCGTTACCGCCCCGCTGCCACCAATAATCGTGTCACACGGTGCTGTGGGGCCAACGCCGCCACCACCACCAGTCGAGAAGATCAGGGGATTGCCGTGACTATCGGCCACTTGATACATTGCCGTGCCACGGGAATTAACCACCCCGCCACCGACCGACATCCATATCTGATCGGCACCATACGAGGTCACCGTTGCGGCACCCCTGCCGACCACGATTGTGGCCTTGGGTATGGAGCCATTGATGGCGCTGTTGATAAATTGCGAATGACCGTCGCCCAGGAAGACGGTCGGCGCAACGTTGCTATAGGGACTGCTGGCAATGATCGTTGCATTGCCATCAGGCACCGAAATCAGGTCATTCCCCCCCGATACGATATAATTGTCGCCACCTTGAGACAGGATCATGTTACGGCCGTAGCCGGCGTTGATCGTGTTGTTGGCAAACAGTGCCACAATGGTGTCATCGCCCTGGCCCGTGATGATATTTTGTGCCCCAGCCCCCAAGCCGACCGAAATAAAATCAGCACTGGTTGGCAACGCAAGGTTGCCCACGCTCACGGCATTGCCAATCGTGACGATGCCCACAAGCGTTGTCATGACGCTTATCCCGCCACCAGCGATCACGGTGCCTGCCCCCGTGCCGGCGCTGAAGGTTAGTCCGCCGTTGGCCGCGATGACCAATTGCCCGTTGCTGGTCCCGCCAAATACCGTTGCCGCCGCGGACGCGTTATCGATCAACGCCGAATAGCCTGTCGGGATGAGATATTGTCCCGCTGCATTGACCTGCAGCAGGCCAGTCTTACCGATCGGGACCGTTGGTGCATTTTCGGCGAGCGCGGCAATCATGCTGCCGCCGGTGACCGAGGTGTTGATGTTATAGAGCAGCCAGGCTGCATCAACCACAGCACTTGACCAGGACTCAGCGAAGTCCAGCCGTTGCACCACGCCATTTGCGCCTGTTACCGTAAGAATCGGCCCTGCACGAGCGTAGATCGTCATGATTGCGTTTCACCATGCGCGCCCCAGGAGAAAAACTCCCGTTATTGGGTAAGGCCGCCGACGACATTGGGCCCACGAGCGAGAAATTGTCAAGGTTACGCAACGTCCTGCTCTCACGCCAATGCGTCGCGCCCCATCTCCAGGAACTTTGCCCGGCGGCGGCTGATCAGGGTGGCGCCATCGAGCTTGATCAGCGGTGCCAAGGCCGTCGCAATCGCACGGCCAACGGCTGCAATTGTCGCTGCCTTGTCGCGATGGGCGCCGCCCAACGGCTCGGCGATCACCCCGTCGATCAGTTTCAACCGCTTGAGGTCATCGGAAGTAATCCGCATCGCCTCGGCCGCGGCCGGGGCCTGGGCGGCGTCTTTCCACAGGATCGCCGCGCAGCCTTCGGGGGAGATCACCGAATAGACCGCGTGTTCAAGCATCAGCACCGCATCGCCGGTGGCGAGGGCGACCGCGCCACCGGAACCGCCTTCGCCGATCACCACCGCGATCACCGGCACCGGGGCGGCGAGGCAGGCTTCGATGGACCGCGCGATGGCTTCGGCCTGGCCGCGGGCCTCGGCATCGATGCCGGGATAGGCGCCGGATGTGTCAACAAAGCACAGCACCGGCACCCCGAAACGGCCGGCGAGGTCGATCAGGCGGCGGGCCTTGCGGTAGCCTTCCGGCCGCGCCATGCCGAAATTATGTTTGACCCGGCTTTCAGTGTCGGTGCCTTTTTCGGTGCCGAGCACCATGACGGACTGGCCGTTGAAGCGGCCGAGACCGCCGAGGACGGCTGCATCATCGGCGAAGGCGCGATCGCCGGCGAGCGGGGTGTACTCGCTGATCAGGGCCGCGATGTAATCGCTGGCTTGCGGGCGTTCGGGGTGGCGGGCGACCAGGGTTTTCTGCCACGCGGTGAGCTTGGAATAGATCGCACGCAGCTGCTTGTCGGCTTTGTCAGTCAGGACCGCAACTTCGTCGGTGAGGTTGATGCTGTCGGCACCGGCCATCACGCGAAGCTCGTCGATTTTGGCCTCAAGCTCGGCGACCGGCTTTTCGAATTCCAGGAATATGCGCATCCCGAGGGATTAGCACTTGTGGCCGGGCGGGTCAGCCCCCCCCTTGCTATCGGCGGCGGGCGCGGTCCGTGCGTATTTTTGCGATTTAAATATTTCGATAGAATTATTAATTATCCGCCAATTTATCTGCAAAACTCAGATCTTATCTAGCCAAAGGATGATGTAAATCCACCAGCTTCTGCAACCGCTCCGCCAGCACATGGGTATAGATTTGGGTGGTCGCGATATCGGCATGTCCCAGCAGGGTTTGCAAACTGCGTAGATCGGCGCCGCGCGCCAGCATGTGGCTGGCGAAACTATGGCGCAGCACGTGTGGGCTGACCCGGGCCGGGCTGATGCCGGCGGCCAGTGCCACCTGTTTCAGCATCACCCCGAAGACCTGGCGCTGCATGGCGCGGCGACCATCTTTGGCGGTGAACAGGAATTTGGGTGCAGGCTTCGGCTTCATCGCCGCGACCAGCACCCGGGCGGCGTCGCGGGCGGCATCCGATAGCGGCACGATGCGTTCTTTGCCGCCTTTGCCTTTGACGAACAGCAGGACCGCATCCCCGCTCAGCGCGCCGCGTGGCAGGCTGAGCAGTTCGGAGACCCGCAGCCCGGTGGCGTAAAGGATCTCGAGGGCAGCGACCATCACCCTTGCGCGCGCTGGTTTTTGGCCGGCCGCGGCGGCGAGGAGGGCATCGACCTCGGCTTCCGACAAGTATTTCGGCAGGCCCTGCGGCAGGCGCGGACTGTCGAGCAGCAAGGTGGGGTCGTCGTCCCGTATCCGTTCGCGCAGCAGAAAACGGTGAAACTGGCGCAGTGCCGAAAGCCGGCGGGCGGCGGTACGGGCAGACAGGCCGAGATCGTGCAAATGGGCAAGGTAGGCGTGCAGGGTGGTGTCATCGGCGCGGGCGACACTTTGGCCACGTGCGGCGGCAAAGCCGGAAAAATCATCGAGATCGGCGCCATAGGCCGCGAGCGTGTTGCGCGCGGCCCCCCGTTCGGCGGTCAGCATTTCCAGGAAGGCCTCGGCGTGGCGGTCCATTGGTCAGTGGACGGAAGTCAGTCGGATCAGACCGATTGCGAGCGTCACCATCACCAAAAGCGACAAGGTGACCGCGATGCTGACGCGGCCGCCGGCGCGGGCGAGGATTTTGAGATCGGTGCCGAGGCCGAGGGCGGCCATCGAGATGACCGTCAAGGCGCCGGTCAGACCGGCAATCGGGCGCAGCAGGATCTCGGGCAGCAGGTCGAGGGACCGAAATGCCGCGAGCGCAAGAAAGCCGAGGATGAACCAGGGCACCAGGCGGCTGATGCTCAGTCGGGCAGGTGCCTGGCCTGCGGCGCGGCCGGCAGCAAGTTCCTGGCGGCGCATGATCAGCGACAACACCAGCACGACGGGGCCGAGCATCAGCACCCGGACCAGCTTGACCAAGGTGCCGATCTGGATTGCCAGCGCCCCCATTGGCGCGGTTGCCGCCAGTACCTGCGGCACGGCGTAGACGGTGAGGCCGGCGAGCACGCCATATTGTTCGACGGTCAACCCCAATGGGGCGGCGAGCAATGGTAAGGTCAGCACTGCCACCACTCCGAGGACCGCAGTGAAGGCAATCGATGCCGCGACATCTTCGGGTTTGGCGCCGATCACCGGGGCGACGGCGGCAATTGCGGAATTGCCGCAGATTGCGTTGCCACAGGCCACCAGGGTCGCCATTTTGGCGGGCAGACCGAGCAGGCGGCCGATCGCATAGCTGGTGGCAATGCCGATGGCGACAACCAGCGCAATGCCAAGGACCAGCGTGTTCGGGCCGGCCGCGGAAATGCTGCGGGCGCTGACCGAGGCCCCGAGCAGGAACACCGCGATTTCCAGCAGCATCTTGGCGCTGAAGGCAATGCCGGGACGCCAGATCGGGCCAGGCGCCCAGGCGGTGCGAACCAGTGTTCCGATCAGGATCGCCATCACCAGGGCTTCAAGCCAGACTGCGCCGAATACCGTTGCCTCAATCCAGGTCAGCAGCAAAGCGACCAGCGACAGAACTCCGCACAGCGCGACGCCAGGCAGCAGATTTCGGGCGGCGGCAAATATCGCGGTGGGACTCGGCGGCATACGGGCCTCGGGTTTTGCTATCCGGCCAGACTGCACCGCCCCGGCGCGTAGCGCCAGACTTCCTGGATCATCGCGTAGCGCCAGACTTCCTGGATCACCGCGCCGCGCCGGGTCAACCCGCCGGCTTGAAGCGGTCGTTCGGCAGGGTTTTCTGAATTTGCTGCAGGCGAGGTTCGGGCGGAAATGCGCCGAGCACAACAATGCCGACGCCCATCGCCAACAGCCCAAGCACAACGACGATGATAAAGATCCGGGCCATGCGTGCCTTGGATGAGTGCCAGAAAAAACGAGCGGGAGAAAACCGACGATGGCATGCCATGGTTGGCTACCACCATAGGCTATGTGCTAGCGTCGGTCGCGATGACACGCAACTCCGGCCTTCGCGATACTGATCCGCTGCCCGATGCTGCCACCGCCGCACTCGGCGGGCGCAGCGTGGTGCTGGTCGGGCTTATGGGCGTGGGCAAGACGTCGATCGGCCGGCGGCTGGCGGCAAGGCTCGGTCTGCCGTTCCGCGATGCTGATGCCGAGATTGAGCTGGCGGCGGGTTGTTCGATTCCGGAGATTTTCGAACGCTTCGGTGAGCGCGAGTTCCGCGAGGGCGAAAGACGGGTGATCCGCCGGTTGCTGGCGGGCGAGCCGTTGGTTTTGGCCACAGGCGGAGGGGCCTACATGGACCGTGACACGCGGGCGACGATCCGGCGCGAGGCGGTTTCGGTCTGGATGCGGGCGAAGCTTTCGACGTTGCTGCGCCGGGTGTCCGGGCGGACCAACCGCCCGCTGCTCAACGGCCGCAACCCGGCCGAAGTGCTGGAAAAATTAATTACCGAGCGCCATCCGTTCTATGCCGAGGCCGATATCGTCGTCGATTGCTCCGACGAGCCGCCTGACAGCACGACGACGAAGGTGTTCACCGCGATTGAAAATTGGCGGCCGGCGCGGCGATTGTCGTTGTCGCTGTCAACTGGAAGTTACGACGTGGTGGTTGGCAAAGGCTTGCTGGCGCGCGCCGGCGCCTTGCTCGCCCCGGTGCTGCCGCAGAAGCGTGCGGTGGTGGTGACCGATGATCTGGTGGCGCCATTGCATCTGCAAACTCTGCTCGACGGATTGGCGGCGGTGGCGATTGAGACGCGGACGATCACGGTCCGCCATGGCGAGGCGTCGAAGGATCTGGCGAATTTCAGTTCGGTGGTTGGGCAGTTGCTTGATCATGGGGTGGAACGCAAGACTGCGGTGATTGCGCTGGGCGGTGGGGTGGTGGGCGATCTGGCAGGGTTTGCGGCGGCGACGACCTTGCGTGGGCTGCCGTTTGTGCAAATCCCGACGACGTTGCTGTCACAGGTCGATAGTTCGGTTGGTGGGAAGACCGGGATCAACACCAGTCATGGCAAAAATTTGCTGGGTGCGTTCCATCAGCCGCGCATGGTGTTGGCCGATACCGAAACGCTGGCCACATTGCCGCAGCGTGAGCTTGCGGCGGGGTATGCGGAAATTGCCAAGGCCGGACTAATCGGCGACGGCGCGTTTTTCAGCTGGTGCGAGGCTCATGGAGCGGCAGTGATCGGTGGCGATGCCGATGCCCAGGCCGAGGCAGTGCTGCGGGCGTGTGCGTTCAAGGCCCAGGTGGTCGGCGATGATGAGCGCGAGGAGAAGCCCAATGATGGGCGGGCGCTGTTGAACCTCGGGCATACATTCGGCCATGCGCTGGAGGCCGAGCTTGGCTATGGCAAGATTTTGCATGGCGAGGCGGTGGCGGTGGGAATTGGCCTCGCGTTTCAGCTTTCGGCGCGACTTGGCTTTTGTGACCCTGCCGACGCGGCGCGGGTCATGCGGCATTTCGCCGAGGTTGGCTTGCCGTCGGAAATTGCCATGCTGAACCGGCGGATTTCCGGGGTGCGGCTGATCCACCACATGCGGCGTGACAAAAAAATGCAGGACGGGACGTTGAAGTTCGTCCTGGCGCGCGGCATCGGCCAGGCGTTCACCAGCAGCGACGTGCCGGCTGATGCGGTCGAGGCCTTGCTGCGCGATGCGGGTTGCGTGGACTGATGCTGGATGGGCGCCCGGAAATCTATCTTGCCGGCCCCGAGGTGTTTCTGCCCGATCCGTGGGCGCGCGCAGCCGAACTGAAAGCGATTTGCACGGCACGGGGTGCGGTGGGCTGGTTCCCGATGGATAACCAGGCCGATGTTACGCATCCCGATCCTGGCGAAATGGCCGCCCGGATCAGTCGTGCCGACGAGCAGTTGGTGCGACGCTGCGACGCGATCGTGGCTAACATGACCCCGTTCCGCGGTCCGTCGATGGATTCTGGAACGGTATTTGAGATGGGGCTTGGCAAGGGGCTGGGCAAACTGGTGGTTGGCTGGACCGAGGACCGGCGGCGCTGGCAGGACAAGATTGCGTTGCTCGGACCGTTGGTTGAGACGCCGTCTGGATTGCGCGATGCGGACGGAAATCTGGTGCGCGATTTTGGGCTGATAGACAATTTGATGATGGTGAAGGGGGCGGATTTCGTCGCCAACCATTTCGCCGCCGCGGTTGATTTCGTGGTCGCGCATTTTCGGCGCTGAGCAGCATGGTCGTTACCCGGTTTGCGCCGTCGCCCACCGGGTATCTGCATCTTGGTAATGCGGCGTCCGCGCTGCATGGCTGGACGGCGGCACGTGAAGCAGGTGGCAGGTTCCTGCTGCGCATCGAGGATATCGACACGACCCGCTGCCGGCCGGAATACGCGGCAGCGATCGAGGAGGATTTGGCCTGGCTCGGCCTTGATTGGGACGGGGAAGTCCGGGTGCAGTCCCGCTGCTTTGCCGATTATCGCACGGCGCTGGATCGGTTGGATGCACTCGGGCTGCTCTATCCATGCTTTTGCACGCGCCGCGATATTGCCTCGGCGCCGCACGGGCCGGATGACATGGCGGTTTATCCCGGAACCTGCCGGGCGCTGTCAGCGGGGGAGCGGCGGGAGCGGATTGCGGCTGGGGAAGGCTATAGTTTGCGCCTCGACATGGGTGCAGCTGATCGGCCGGGGTTGGGATTTCACGAACACGGGCGGGGCAGGATTGTCTGCCGCCCTGCGCGGTTTGGCGATATCGTGCTGGCGCGCAAGGACGTTCCGGCGAGCTATCATCTCTGCGTGACCCATGACGACGCGTGGCAAGGCGTGACGTTGGTCTCACGGGGGGAGGATTTATTGGCGGTGACCGATATTCACGTGTTGCTGCAAAACCTGCTCGGCTGGCCGACGCCGGACTATGCGCATCATCGGTTGCTGACCAATGCGGCGGGCGTGCGACTGGCCAAGCGCGACCGTTCGTTCACGCTGCGCGCGATGCGGGAATTGGGCCTGACGCCGTTCGAGGTGCGGGCCCGTGCGGGAGGGAGATCAAATGTCTGAACAGGATGAAGCGGGCTGGGATACCGTGGCGGGGTGGTATCATAGCTTCTTCACCGGGATGGTCCTGGCGATGATTGGCAGGCGCAGCCCGGCGCTGGCGGCAGATTTCGTCTTCACGGTATTCCGCCGTCAGCACCAGGAGATGTTTCTGCCGGGCCTGGCCAAGCTTGGGTTGGACCAACTGCCGCCAGCGGTGGCGGCAGCGCAATACCATTATCTGTCGAATGCGATCGGCGGGGTGGCGGTGGAGTATATGCCGGTCTCGGACAGCAAGGCATGGGTTCGCTACCCGCCGCCACGGTGGATTTGGTCGGGAACAGCGATTTGCGCGGTGCCGGGGGTGGTATCGCGCGCCATGCTGCGTGGTTGGCACGGGCAGAATGGGGTGTCGTTGGCGGCGCCGTCGGTTGGCTTTGTCTGCACCGGGCAAACCGTCGACGGTGATCCGGGGCTGGAAGGCTATTTTCAGGATTTCGGCGCGCCGTTGGCCGAGGCCGATCGGGTGCGCTTTGCTCGGCACGAGCGGATGCCGCGGTTTGAACCTAGTTCCGCGCCTCGCTTGCCGGCTGATTGGACGCCGGCGCGGCAAAGGAAAGCGCGACGGAACTATGCGATTGCCTATGTCCGCACGGCCATCCCGGCGGCAATCCAGCTATTTGGTGCCGATGAAGCTGTGGCGCTGCTTGGTGGTGCTGGCCGGTTGATCGGGATGCAGCTGTTCCATGGAACCGCCGCCGCGCTGGGTGCGACGGGCAGCGGCGCCGAGGGGTTCGCCGATTTCATGGTGGCGCTGGCCCGCGCCCAGGGCGATGTGGCTGAGCGCGATGGGGCTGTGGTCCGGCAGAGCAGCTGGCAGGCGATGCGGGGGATTGCCGATCCGCATCCGGCGATTTTCACCTGCTGGAATGCACTCCTGGTTGGGGCGTTAGCGGCCCATGATCGGGATTTGACGTTGCAGGTTGAGCAGCGCTTGGATCTGGGTGCGACGGAATTCGTGTGGCGGGTGGGGTAGGGCGTTCCGAGCGTCACTGCTCAGGTTAGCCTCCCCAGACTGCCCCACAGATAGGTTGACGGTTCATGATATGTATCCTGGTCCTGTTTTGATAAGGTTGAAATCACGCGCAATAGCTTATACGCCTCCGCATGTTGTCAGCCGCGTAATGTGAAATTCAAATTTATTCGAACGGTGGCGCGGTCCGATAATGTCAAGGCCATAGAATGTCCGAACGATGCGAGCGTAACTCAATCCTCACCACCCACCCCTTGACGCAGCCCCTCGCGGTACTTAGATCGCTGGCACTCCCCGAGGGGGAGTGCTAACAACCCGCCGCCTCGCGCCCCCCTGGCATGAGGCCGCAGCAATTATCCAGGAGCGATCCTATCATGAAGTTCCGTCCCCTGCACGACCGCGTGGTCGTCCGGCGTTTGACCGCCGAAGAGAAGACCAAGGGTGGCATCATAATCCCTGACACCGCCCAGGAAAAGCCGATGGAAGGCGAAGTTGTCGCTGTCGGCGCCGGCGCGCGCAACGAAGCGGGTGCGGTTGTCGCCCTTGACGTTAAGGCTGGCGACAAGGTGCTGTTCGGCAAGTGGTCGGGCACCGAAGTCAAGCTTGACGGCGAAGAGCTGCTGATCATGAAAGAGTCCGACATCATGGGCATCATCGAGGGCACTCCTTCCAAGAAGAAGTGATCTGTCGATTTTCTCTCATTGAGCTAGACCATTCTAAAGGAATACCCACATGGCTGCTAAAGAAGTACGTTTCGGCGGCGACGCCCGCGCCAGAATGCTGCGCGGCGTTGATATCCTCGCCGATGCGGTAAAAGTGACCCTCGGCCCCAAGGGCCGTAATGTCGTGATCGACAAAAGCTTCGGCGCACCGCGCATCACCAAGGACGGCGTCACCGTCGCCAAGGAGATCGAGCTGTTCGACAAGTTCGAGAACATGGGCGCCCAGATGGTGCGCGAAGTGGCCTCGAAGACCAACGACGTTGCCGGCGACGGCACCACCACGGCGACCGTGTTGGCCCAGGCGATTGTCCGCGAAGGCGCCAAGGGCGTGGCCGCTGGCATGAACCCGATGGATTTGAAGCGCGGCGTCGACAAGGCGGTTGCGGCGGTTGTCGAGGAACTGAAGAAGAAGTCGCGCAAGATCACCACCCCCGCGGAAACCGCGCAGGTCGGCACGATCTCGGCGAACGGGGAGTCTGATATTGGCCGGATGATTTCCGAAGCCATGCAGAAAGTCGGCAACGAAGGCGTGATCACGGTCGAGGAAGCCAAGGGCATCCAGACCGAACTCGAAGTCGTTGAAGGCATGCAGTTTGATCGCGGCTATGTCAGCCCGTACTTCATCACCAATGCGGAAAAGATGGTGGTGGACATGGATCGTCCCTACATCCTGATCCACGAAAAGAAGCTGTCGGGCCTGCAGCCGATGCTGCCGCTGCTCGAATCGGTTATGCAGTCGGGCCGTCCGCTGCTGATCATCGCCGAAGACGTCGAGGGCGAAGCCCTGGCGACCTTGGTGGTGAACAAGCTGCGCGGCGGGTTGAAGATCGCGGCCGTCAAGGCGCCAGGCTTCGGTGATCGTCGCAAGGCGATGCTCGAAGACATCGCCATCCTGACCGGCGGCCAGGTGATCAGCGATGACCTCGGGATCAAGCTCGAGAGCGTGACGCTCGCGATGCTCGGCCAGGCCAAGAAAGTGCTGATCGAGAAAGAAAACACCACCATCGTCGAAGGCGCTGGCAAGAAGGCCGACATCGTTGGCCGTTGCAGCCAGATCCGCGCCCAGGTGGAAGAGACCAGCTCGGACTATGACCGAGAGAAGCTGCAGGAACGTCTGGCCAAGCTCGCCGGCGGTGTTGCCGTGATCAAGGTCGGCGGCTCGACCGAGGTTGAAGTTAAGGAACGCAAGGATCGCGTCGACGACGCGCTGCACGCAACCCGTGCGGCCGTTGAAGAAGGCATCGTTCCGGGCGGCGGCGTGGCGCTCGCGCGCGCTTCCGTTGGCCTGAAGAAGCTGAAGGGTGACAACGAGGACCAGGCACACGGGATCGAAATCGTGCGCAAGGCCCTGCTGGCCCCGATGCGTCAGATCGCCGAAAACGCTGGCCAGGACGGCGCCGTCATTTCGGGCAAAGTGCTCGAGAAGGACGATTACTCCTATGGCTACGACGCCCAGGCCGACGAGTACAAGGACATGATCAAGGCCGGGATTATCGACCCCGCCAAGGTTGTGCGTACCGCGCTGCAAGATGCAGCCTCGGTTGCCGGCCTGCTGATCACCACCGAAGCGATGATCGCCGAGAAGCCGGAGCGTAAAGCCCCGGCCGGCGGCCCTCCCGGCGGCGGCATGGGTGGCATGGGTGGCATGGACGGGATGGATTTCTAATCCAAACGGCCTTGATGCGACGAAACGGGGGGCGGACCGCAAGGTTCGCCCCTTCGCATTTGGATAATCCTTGACTCTGCCTTTGCGTTCTGCGCCTATCCACCTCTGCAATCGATTTTTGCTAGACTTGCTCGGTTTCCCTACCTTGGCGTTCTGTCACTTTGGCGTACGATCCGGCGGGTGCCTTCAAGACGACCAACTATTCGGTTGTCTGCCTATCCGTGCAATCTTGCGCGGCGGCGCGACGGAGATGACGACGTTATGGCTACAGGTACTGTTAAGTGGTTCAATGCCACCAAGGGTTTCGGCTTCATTATGCCAGGCGACGGCGGCAAGGATGTGTTCGTGCACATCACCGCGGTTCAGGCGGCCGGCCTGCAAGGGCTGAATGAGAACCAGAAGGTCAGCTACGACGTAGCGATGGAGCGCGGCAAGGCCGCTGCCACCAACCTCAAGCTGGCCTAAACCAAAGAATTTCCCCTGCTTGCGTCCGGGCGGTCCACGCACCGGTAAGTTGCTGACCTGGTAATGCCAGGCCGGCCAAGCGGGTTGATCGCACACATCCACTAACACAACCCGATGCCATTATTGGCGCGGGCAAGGAATATGATCATGGCAGCTGGTACGGTTAAATGGTTCAATGCAACCAAGGGCTTCGGTTTCATCATGCCGGCAGACGGCGGCAAGGATGTGTTCGTGCACATCACCGCCGTACAGGCCGCTGGCCTGCGTGGCCTCAATGACGAACAGAAAGTCACCTATGACGTGGTGATGGAGCGCGGCAAGGCTGCAGCGACCAATCTGAAGCTCGCCTAAGCTTCGATCGGATTTACGGAATTTAACCGCCACCGGGCATGCCCGGTGGCGGTTTCATTTTGTCGGGATGACGTCTTGCGCTTATACTAAACGCCGCAGCACGACACCCACGAAGGACGCGGAATGAATCTCATCTTCCGCCAGACGGAAATCCTCTACGCGCTGATCGTGCGCGACATGATGGTCCGCTTTGGCCGACAAAATCTCGGCTTTGTGTGGACGATCCTTGAACCGATGATCTTGACCTCGGGCGTTATGCTCATCTGGTCGTTGATCAAGGAGCCAATCGTGCACGGCATTCCGGTCATTGCTTTCGTGATGACCGGCTATCTGCCACTGACCATGAACCGCCATCTATCGAGTGGGACAACGGCGTTGCTGCGCAGCCAGGGCGGGCTGCTCTACCACGCGCCGATCACTCACGTGCACATCATGATGGCGCGGTTGATCCTGGAATTTCTGTCGACCAGCATGGCTTTGATGGTGGTCTATTTCATCGTGGTATCCACCGGGTTGATCGAACCGATGGCCAATCCCGGGATCGCGCTTGCGGGTTGGTTGTTATGTGCCTGGCATTTCGGAGCCATCGCCGTTCTGCTCGGGGTATTGACCGAGTATTGGGAGCCGCTGGAGAAATTCATCCAGCCTTACCAATACCTGCAACTGCCGATTTCGGGCGTGTTCTTCATGGTCGACTGGATGCCCAGTTACGCCCAGACCTTGCTGATGTGGAATCCATCGGTGAGTGTCTATGAGATGTTCCGCGCTGGCTTTTTCGGTGAGGAAATCGTCACCCATTACGATGTCAGCTATCTGATCCTGGTGACCGCCGGGATAACGGTGGTTGCAGCCATCGCGCTAGTAAATGTCCGGCCGCATCTCGATCTGCATTAGGGTCTGTTGAGGTTCATCGTGAATTGATGATGGCTCCTGCGAGATAGATCAACGCGGAGAAGCTTTGGTCTGTCTTGTCGGCCCGCATGGCGATCTTCTTGAACTCTTTAAGTTTACCAAAGAAGTTCTCGATAAGGTGACGCCATTTGTAAATTTCGGCGTCAATAAGCAGCGGCTGTGCGCGGCGCGGGTGCTGCGAGATGACAATTTTTGCGCCTCGTTCATGCAGGTCAGCAATGATGCTGTTGCTGTCGAATGCCTTGTCGGCGATCAGACTGTCGAAATCGATGCCATCGAGTAGGGGCGGAACGCCGACGGTATCGAAGCGTTGCCCTGGCAGCAAAGTGAAGCGCACCAAGTTACCGAGCGCATCGGTAAGAGCCAGGATTTTGGTCGTCATGCCTCCCTTTGACTTACCGATGGCCTGATTTTGAGTCCCCCTTTTGCGCCCTGACCGTGGCGGTGGACTTTGACGATGGTGGCGTCGACCATGACGTATTCCAAATCTGGATCGCCCGAAACCGC
>CALQTN020000079.1 GCA_943333505.2 Asaia bogorensis
CTCTCAAACCGCATCTTCCAGTCCTACGACGACATTGTCGACCACTGCTGCCAAGCCTGGAACAAACTTACCGATCAGCCATGGCGCATCATGACAATCGGATTGAGGGACTGGGCACATCGGTACTAGGCTGTGGGAATTGGTATTAGAGCGTGATGACCGCGCCTATCAGCGGTCATCACGCTCTAATTAAGCGTCGGCGCGCGAGCATTTCCGCTGTTGAGGAAATGCTCGCGCTATCTCGGTCAGGCGGATGCGGCGCCAGTTGCCAACACTCTTCCGGCAACGGCATCGAGCTTGGCCATCAAGGCCGGGTCCCGGCGTTCAGGCGCCGTTATGATCGCGTATTCCAGCGCGCGATCGCAACCCGCCGAACACGGGGGGCGTTGCGCAGAAATCCGAGGTACCACGTCGCGGACCAGGGCCCGTGCATGATCGGCGTTGGCAAATAGCGTCTTCACCACCATTTCGACCGATACGGCGTCATGATCCGGGTGCCAGCAATCGTAATCGGTTACCATTGCGACTGTAGCGTAACAAAGCTCGGCCTCACGCGCGAGTTTTGCTTCCGGCATGTTGGTCATGCCAATGACCGAGCATCCCCAACTGCGATAGAGCTCGCTTTCTGCGCGGGTGGAGAATTGCGGTCCCTCCATCACCAAATAAGTGCCGCCACGGGTGACGGGCAGACCAAGATGCCGTGCCGAAGCCTCCAGAGCGTCTCCCAACCGAGGGCATACAGGGTCGGCCACTGAGACATGGGCGACGCAGCCATCACCGAAGAAGCTCTTTTCGCGATCGAAGCTGCGATCGATGAATTGGTCTACAATCACGAAATGCCCGGGCGGCAAATTGGCCCGCAAGCTGCCGACAGCTGATAGTGACAGCACATCCGTGCATCCAAGGCGTTTCAGTGCGTCGATGTTCGCCCGGTAATTCAAATGGCTTGGGGATAACGGGTGGCCACGGCCGTGTCGCGGGAGAAACACACATCGCGTGCCACCCAGCATTCCCTCGAGAATTTCATCCGATGGCGCGCCCCAAGGCGTCGTAACCCGCCGCCATGCCTTGTTTTCCAAGCCGTCAATATCGTAGATGCCCGAGCCACCGATGATACCAATGACGGGGGTGATCAATTCAAGGTCGTCCATCAGTACCCATTCCTTCAAAATGATACCGCCGCGCTCCGCACCAAATATGGGGTGAGAAGCGCGGCGGAATTAATCTCGGCGATCTGTTAGTCTCGATATTAGTGGTCGACGTTAGCCCAAACCTTGCGCTTCACTGCGTAGGTAAGTCCTGTCATCAACACAAGAAACAGGACCATCTTCACCCCGAGGCGCTTGCGGGCTTCCATCTCCGGATTGGCGATGTAGGACAAGAACGTCACCACGTCGTGGGCCATTTGCTCGGTTGTTGCCTTGGTTCCGTCGCCGTATTCGACCTGGCCATCGTTCAACGGTCGTGGCATGCCAATCTGGCTACCAGCGAACATCTTGTTATAGCTCATGCCGTCGCCCATTTTGACGCTTGCAGGCGGATCGCCATAGCCGACCAGCACCGCATACAAATAGTTTTCTCCGTCCTCCCGAGCCTTGGTGATAACGGATAAGTCAGGCGGCAATGCCCCACCATTGGCTGCGCGAGCGGCTTTTTCGTTGGCGAACGGCGAGCGAAAGTGATCTGAGGCAAGCGCTGGCCGCTCGGCCGGGGCTCCATCATCTCCAATCGTCGGGACGGTCACGCTGGCAGCAATCGCAGCGATCGCCGCAGGTGGCATTCCTATGCCACCCAAGTCCCGATAGTACGCCATCTTGAGCGAATGGCAGTTAGCGCAGACCTCCTTATAGACTTGCGCACCGCGCTGGGCCGAGGCGCGATCAAAGGTCCCGAACGGGCCGTCGAAGCTCCATTTCTGCTTCGGATAATGGATTGCCTCTTCAGCAATCGCAGATCCAAGGGCTACTGCGCCAAGTGCTGCAACGAGGGTGAGAACGCGGGTGATACGCATCAGGCTTTCTCCATCGGCTTCGCAGTGGCACCACCGGGTAGCGGTCCGCCGCCCCCGGACATTACCGCGCGACTGATGCTTTCCGGGAGTGGCAAGGGTCGCTCGAGTTTGCCAAGTACCGGCAGAAGCACCAGGAAGTGAAAGAAGTAGTAGAAAGTCGCAATACGCCCGAGCACGACCCAAATACCCTCAGGCCGGTGCGCGCCGACGAAGCCAAGCACGACGACGGCAACCAGCAGTACCCAAAAGAAGTTGCGGTAAATCGGGCGGAACTTCGCGCTGCGAACCGGGCTGGTGTCGAGCCACGGCAGCACAAACAGCACTGCGATGGCGCCAAACATCAGCAACACGCCGCCGAGCTTGGACGGCACGGCACGCAGAATGGCGTAGAATGGCAGGAAGTACCATTCGGGTACGATCTCAGCGGGGGTTACTAACGGGTTGGCTGGGATATAATTCTCAGCCGCCATAAACAGGTTCGGTGCGAAGCACACCAATACCGCGAAAACCAGCAGATAAACGCAGATCCCCACGCTGTCTTTCATCGTATAGTACGGGTGGAACGGCAGCGTATCTTGGGGCGTCTTGACATCGATACCAAGCGGATTGTTCGAGCCCGTGACATGGAGTGCCGCGATATGCAGGAACACGACACCAACCAGCACAAACGGGAGCAGGAAGTGCAGGCTGAAGAACCGGTTCAGGGTGGGGTTGTCGACCGAAAAACCGCCCCAAAGCCAAGTGACCACCGACTCGCCAACCACTGGGATTGCAGAGAACAGGTTGGTGATAACCGTCGCACCCCAATAGGACATCTGTCCCCAGGGGAGCACGTATCCCATGAACGCCGTCGCCATCATGATGAGCAAAATGACCACGCCGATCATCCATAGCAATTCGCGGGGGGCCTTGTAGGACCCATAGTAAAGGCCGCGGAAGATGTGGATGTAGGTCACAATGAAGAACATCGACGCGCCGTTGGCGTGTACGTAGCGCAACAGCCAGCCATAATTCACGTCTCGCATGATGCGCTCGACACTGTCGAAGGCCATGCTGACATGTGGCGTGTAGTTCATTGCCAGAAAAATGCCGGTGGCGATCATGATGACCAGATTGATCATCGCCAGCGCGCCGAAATTCCAGAAATAATTGAAATTTTTCGGCGTCGGGAAGACGCCATATTCTTTCTGCATCATCGTGAAGATGGGCAGTCTTGTGTCAATCCAGTTGATCACTGGGTTGGCGAAGTCGCTTTTGTGTAGGCCGGCCATCGATATGCTCCCGATTGGGACGGTGAATAGGGCTTAAGCGAGGCTGCTTAGCCGATCTTGATCTTGGTATCGCCTTCGAAAGCGTAAGGCGGCACCGCCAAATTGGTTGGTGCAGGCCCATGGCGAACGCGCCCTGAGGTGTCGTACTGGCTGCCATGGCATGGGCAGAACCAGCCGCCGAAATCGCCGCGGGCCTCAGTCGTTTTATTGCCGATCGGGACGCAGCCCAAATGGGTGCAAATCCCAACGACGACCAGCCATTGCTCCGCGCCCTTTTTCACTCGCGCAGAATCTAGCGCCGGGTCAGCGAGTCCTTTGGGGACAACTGCCTGGGCGGCCTTGATTTCGTCGGGCGTCCGATGACGGACAAACACCGGCTTGCCGCGCCAGACGATCGTAATCGCCTGTCCAAGTTGGATGGGGGCAAGGTCGACCGTCGTCGAGGACAATGCGAGAACATCGGCGGAGGGGTTCATGCTGTCGACAAGCGGCCACGCCATGGCGCCCGCACCCACTGCGGCACCCGCAGCGGTGACTAGCTTGAGGAAATCCCTTTTGGTGACATCGCTGCCATGGTGTCCATCGGCAGAGGCGGGCATCGAATTGGCCATCTATTCCCTCAATCCGTCCCACCCGGGACGGGACGTTGCAAATTCACCCAAGCGCCGCAACCAGCACTAAAAAAGGCGCGGCAGGCGGCACATAGCGGACCGGATGTCGTTTGACTAGACGATCACAGCCGAAGGCATCCTACGGGGCGGCAGAATCGACTGCAACCGGGCGACGCACTAGAAAGTGCAACTCGAACAACAATGAACGCTGGTCCGCCATGTCCGCCACACCACCCGCCCATGTTTTCTTACAAAACCAGGCTCGTGCCTGGTTCGAGTCTCTCCGCGATCGTCTCTGCGCGGAGTTCGAGGCCATTGAGGATCTCCAGGCCGGCGCCGATGCCGGCCGTTTCGTACGGACGCCGTGGAGCAGGCCAACGCAGGACGGCTCTCCAGGTGGGGGGGGTGTCATGAGCGTGATGCGGGGAAAGGTGTTTGAGAAGGTTGGTGTGAATGTATCGACCGTCGCCGGTGAATTTTCGCCGGAAATGCGCGCCCGTATTCCAGGTGCCGACGTTGATCCACGATTTTGGGCGAGTGGAGTATCGTTAGTGGCGCACATGTGCAGCCCGCTTGTGCCGGCCGCGCATTTCAACACCCGCATGCTGGTGACAGCCCGGGGGTGGTTCGGTGGTGGAGGAGATCTCACGCCGATGCGGCTCGATAGCAGTTCGGCCCTGGCGGATGCCGCCGATTTCCATGCCAGCTTCCGTGCTGCGTGTGCGCGGCATGACCCGGCCTACTACCAGAAGTATAAGGAATGGTGCGACCGCTATTTCTTCCTGCCGCATCGCAACGAGCCGCGGGGCGCTGGCGGTATTTTCTTTGACCATTTGGACAGCGGCGACGTCGCCGCGGATTTTGCCTTCGTTCGCGATACCGGGCTCGCGTTTCTTGACGCCTTCCCGCGGATTGTTCGGCGCCGCATGGGGGACATCTGGACACCGGAGGAGCGCGAGCACCAGTTGGTGCGTCGCGGCCGCTATGTCGAATTCAACCTCATCCACGATGCAGGCACGCTGTTTGGACTGAAAACCGGCGGCAATATCGAGGCGATCTTGATGAGCTTGCCGCCGGAGGTTCGCTGGCCCTAACTAATGACAATCCTTGGCCCGGCCTTGGCTGGCGTTCCGCCAACCTTCTGCCAAAGGCGCGCGGCAATTGCTGCAAACGCCTGGGCCGCAGGGCTGTCCGGGGCGGACGCAACAATCGGGGTGCCGGCATCACCGGCGACCCGGACCTCCAAAACCAACGGAACCTCACCGAGAAATTCCGTTCCCAATGCCTCCGCCTCTTTGCGAGCGCCGCCATGGCCGAAAATTTCCGACCTGTGGTTGCAGTTGGGGCAGCAGAAAAAGCTCATATTTTCCACCAGGCCGAGCACCGGAACCTTCGTACGCTCAAACATGCGGACCCCGCGTCGGGCATCGAGCAATGCGATGTCCTGCGGCGTCGACACAATCACCGCGCCGGCCAATGTGACCCTTTGTGCCATTGTCAACTGCGCGTCACCGGTTCCCGGCGGCATATCGACGATCATGATATCGAGCTTGCCCCATGTGACCTGCCCCATCATCTGCTCCAACGCGCCCATCACCATCGGGCCACGCCAGATCATGGGGGTGTCTTCGTCGACCAGAAACCCAAGCGACATCGCCTTCAGGCCCCAGGCTTCAATTGGGATCATTTTGTCCCTCTTGACCTCAGGTTTGCGTGCCAGGCCGAGCATGCGGGGCAGACTCGGGCCGTAGATATCGGCATCCAGCAATCCGACAGCTAACCCCTGTCGCGCCAAGGCAACGGCCAGATTGATCGCGACCGTGGATTTCCCAACCCCCCCCTTGCCGGAGGCAACCGCGACAATCGCCCCGACCTCCGGCAAAAGCTTGGCCTTGCCTTCCGGCGTTGGTGCCGGTGGCGGGGGCTTGTGGGCCGTTAACACCACGGTGGCGTTCGTGACCCCAGGCTGACGAGCCAACAATTCTTCCGCAGCGCGGCGCACGGTTTCCATCGCCGGTGCCGAGGCGCGGTCGGTCAGCAGACTGACCTGAACGAGCCCGTTTTTGACTTGCACCGCCTCCACCAATCCGGCAGCGACAATGTTGTTCTCGCTGACGGGATCCTTGATTGCCGTCAGTGCTTGCCGCAATCCATCCACACTCGGTACGGTCATGCGCTTGAAAACCTTTCTAAGCCAATCAATATGCAAATAGGCCATAAGAGCGCATATGGCGTGCTGAGCGCCGATTGCCAAATCTGGCGTGCGACCCAGTTCAGTTTTTCCGTCATCGATCGCTGCCATGCAGCGTTACAGGAGCGTCTATCCCCTATGCCTTGGAACCCCGGCGGCCCAGAGACTCCTCCTTCCGGCAGTGGGGGCAATGCGGGCGGCCCCAAACCAGGGCCGTGGGGTGTGCCGCCACCCAAGGAGGAACGTGGTAGCGAACCGCCACGTGATCGCGGCCCCAATCGCGGCCCGAATGGTCCTTGGGGTGATGGCGGTGGTCGTCGCCCGAATGAGGGCGGCCCCCCTGATCTCGACGCACTGATTGCGCGCCTGCAGGCAGCGTTACGCGGGATCCTGCCGCCCGGCTTGGGCGGCGGATCTGGCGGTGGTGGTGGTGGGAGCCGTGGGGGCGGCGGGTTCAGTCCGGCCATTGGCGCCGGAAGCCTCCTGTTGCTGATGGTGCTCGTGGTTGGTGGCTGGCTCGCCAGCGGTTTCTACCGGGTGCAACCTGATGAACAAGGCGTGGTGCTGCGCTTCGGCGCGTACCGCGCGACGACGTTCCCGGGCCTGAATTATCACCTGCCATGGCCGATCGAGTCGGTGCTGCGCCCTGCGGTCACCCGTATCGAGCGCGTGGAGGTTGGCTTCCGTACCATGACCGAACCGAGCGCGCGCGCCGTGCGTGGCCGCGACGCGTCGCTGCGTGATGTCCCGGAAGAAAGTCTGATGTTGACCGGTGATGAAAACATCATCGACATCGATTTTGCGGTGTTCTGGCGGGTCAGCGATGCCGGTGCCTTCCTGTTCAACGCCAGGCATCCCGAAAGCACAGTGAAATCCGCAGCCGAGTCGGTCATGCGCGAAGTGATCGGGCGCACCCCCATTCAGCCGGCCCTGACCGGCGCGCGCGGCGAGATCGAGAGCGCCGTGCTCAAGGGCGTCCAGGCAATCCTGGACGACTATAAGTCGGGCGTGGAAATCACCCAGGTGCAGATGCAAAAGGTCGATCCCCCCGGGGCCGTGATCGATAGTTTCCGCGACTTGCAGCGCGCCAGCACCGACTCTGACCGTATGCGGAACGAGGCTCAGGCTTACCATAACGACATCGTGCCTCGTGCCCGCGGCGAGGCAGCCCGGCTTGTGGCGGAGGCCGACGCCGCGCGTCAGGTGTCGACCACGGAGTCCACCGGTCAGGCACAGCGCTTCCTGTCAGTGCTTAAGGCCTATCAAGCAGCCAAGGATGTCACCATGCAGCGTCTGTATATCGAGACGATGCAGAATATTCTGACCCATACCCAGGCCACCATCGTCGATGACCGCCTGCAAGGCGTGGTACCCTTCCTGTCGCTCGGTGGATCTGAACGAACGCCACCGCCGATCGGTCCTGGGACCAAGCCGGGAGCCAGCAAATGAGGAATTTTTCACTTGGCGCAATCGCGCTTGTTCTGGTGGCGCTGATTGGTGCCGGATCGGCGATGTTCACTGTTCAGCAAACCGAGCAGGTGCTGATCACCCAGTTCGGCGAGCCCAAACGGCTGATTACCGAGCCTGGATTGCACTTCAAGATTCCGCTGATCCAGACCATTATCAGCTTCGATCGCCGACTGCTGGACTATGAAATTCCTGCTGAGGAAGTGATTCTGGGCGACCAGCGTCGGGTTATCGTCGATAGTTTCACCCGGTTCCGCATCGTCGATCCGCTGCGCTACTATCAGGCGGTGGGCTCGGCAGAGGCGGGGATCCAGGCGCGGCTGAATTCGGTGGTTTCGTCGGCCTTGCGCCGGGTGCTGGGCACCGAACAACTGCTCAACGTGCTGTCGTCGAACCGTGGCCATATCATGGGGCTGATCCGCAATCAGGCGAACACGGAAATGAAGGGCTTCGGCGTTGTCGTTGAAGACGTTCGTATCCGCCGCGCCGATCTGCCGGAGGGCAACACCCAGGCCGTTCTGGCCCGGATGCAGTCCGAGCGCCAACGGCTGGCGGCCCAAACCCGCGCTGAGGGTGCCGAGGCATCGGCCCGGATTCGCGCCGATGCTGACCGCGAGCGCACGATTGTTTTGGCGAAAGCCGCGGCCGAAGCCGACCAGCTGCGTGGCCGTGGTGAGGCCGAGGCGATCGCGATCTATGCAACCGCGTTCAACCAGGACCCGCATTTCTTCAAGGTCTGGCGGACCCTGCAAGCCTATCGCGACGCCTTCGCCGCCGGAACCTCGCGGCTGGTAATGGTGCCGGGCGAAGGGTTCCTCGACCTGCTGCGCCATCAACCGCAACCGGGTCCTGAGCCCAAGTGAACGAGAACACCAGATACGGAGCTTCTCCGTATCTGGTGTTGCTCTGACTAGATCATCATTCGTCCAATCGGCTTCGATTGGACGAATGATGATGATCGTAAAAACAAGACTCTAGAGCGTGTCTGCTGATGCACCTTCAACGGATCACGCTCCAGCAACTCCGCCCCGTTCAAGGACTGACCCCGATGCGCCTGTTCAACTCAACGATTCTTGCTCCAGTTGTGGCGTTGTGTCTGACCACGAGTGTGGCGGTGGGCAGGGGCGCGCCTGACAGTTTTGCCGATTTAGCCGAGAAACTGCTGCCCGGAGTGGTGAATATTGCCACCACGCAAACCGTGAAAACGCGCGATCGGCCTGGAATTCCAGGTATGCCGCCTGAGTTTGATGAGTTCATGCGACGTTTCCAGGAGCGGCAAGGGCAGGGCGGAGATGCACGGCCGGCGCCTGCACCGCGCAAGATGCAAAGTCTGGGTTCCGGCTTCATTATCGATGCATCCGGCATCGTGGTAACCAACAACCATGTGATTGATGGTGCCGATGAGATTAATGTCATCACCAGCGATGGGGTGACGTTGAAAGCCGAACTGATCGGCCGTGATGACAAAAGCGATGTCGCGGTGCTGAGGGTAAAGCCCGACAAACCGCTACCGGCAGTGGCGTTTGGCGATTCCGACAAGGCGAGGGTCGGAGACTGGGTGATTGCGATCGGCAATCCATTCGGGCTGGGAGGGTCGGTGACCGCCGGGATTGTGTCTGCCCGCGGCCGCAACATCGATAGCGGTCCGTACGACAATTTCATCCAGACAGATGCGGCGATCAATCACGGCAACTCGGGCGGTCCATTATTTAACATGGACGGCCAGGTGATCGGCATCAACACCGCAATCTATTCCCCCAGCGGTGGTTCGGTCGGGATCGGGTTTTCGGTGCCGTCGAACATGGCGCGTGCAGTTGTCGAGCAGTTGCGTGATTTTGGCCGGGCGCGGCGTGGCTGGCTCGGCGTGATGATCCAGCAGATGACGCCCGAGATCGCCGAAAGCCTCGGGCTCAAGGAAACCACCGGGGTCATGGTCGCCGGTGTAACCGCGGGTGGTCCGGCCGATGCAGCCAAGCTGCGTGGCGGCGACGTGATTCTGAAATTTGCCGGACAGGAGATCAAGGATCGCGCTTTGCCGCGTGCCGTCGCGGAAACCGCAATTGGCAAGCAGGTGCCGGTGGTGATTTGGCGCGAAGGCAAGGAAATCACCATCAGTGTCGCTATTGGCGAAATGCCTGACGACAAAAAGCTTGCGGCGTCACCGGCTGGAAAGCCCGCAGCGCCGGTTGAACTTTCAACCCTTGGTCTGATGCTTACCGCCATCACGCCCGAGTCTGCCAAGCGGTTTTCGTTGAAGGATGGCCAGAAGGGCGTGCTGGTGACCGATGTCGCGCAGGGGTCGCCCGCCGGAGAAAAAGGCCTAAAGCCAGGTGATGTGATCGTTGAGGTGCAGCAGGAGGAGGTGGCGACTCCGGCCGACGTGCTCGATCGGGTGGAGAAACTGCGCAAGTCAGGACGCAAATCCGCGCTGATGTTGGTGCAATCGCAGGAAGGCGTGCATTGGGTTCCGGTCCCGCTGGCGGACAAGCCAGGGCGCGCGCCCGGCTGATATTGACTGTCAGACCCTACTCGCTCTGTGGGAAATGCAGCTTTTCGATATGTTTCGCGGTAGCCGGGCGGTAGATTGTAGTCCTGCTCAGCCGGTGGCTGCCCGAATGGTGGGCCTTTCCGCGCGGCGCTTTGAATGAAAAGCGTTCGGTTGCGGATCGACAGGCGGCTCGCTGATCAGTGGTCTCGCGGCCACAACTCCCCTCACCCGGTCCGTCAACGAAGGGAGACGTGCTGCCCCTTTCTCTCCGGGAGAGGGCCGGGGTAAGGGTGTCGCAAGCCAAATTGTCATTGGCCACGCGGACGTACCGGGACAGTTACCGATATATACTCCGTCCGCTTGAAAATCCGAAAAATGCCGGTCCCCTCGTTCGTCATTGCGCGAGGCGAAGCCGTGGCAATCCAGTGGGCCAGACTCGGCTTTCGGCCCTGGATCGCCACGCAAGGGCTCGCAATGCCGATGCTCTGGTTTTTTCGAGTTCTCACGAGTCCGCCCCAAACCTTGTCGAAGATGCGTCGCAGTCAGGAATCTTTACACGGGCCTGATGCAAAATTTTCTGGTGGCGAACATAAAAAAAGGGCGCGAAACTGGCGCCCTTTTCCGTCAGATTTATCAAAAACTAGGTCTTCGCCATCCGCCGCCGCGCTAGGCCAATGCCAACCAAACCACTTCCAAGCAATGCGAGGGTCATCGGCTCAGGGGCGTTAACGACATAAGCGATGGAAATCTTGGACATCGCTGCATAACTCGCATCAGTCAACTTAATGAAGCTGATGTCGTTGGTGGAGTCCAGGAAGCCAAGAACGTACCCGCTGTTGAACGAACTTGCGGTGAAAGAGCCACTAGACAGAGCGATCTGCACGCTGTTGCCTGAGATAGGAGCACGGGTTGCGTTCAAGGCGGAAAGGGTCGGCGGGTTGGTGCTTGTCGGATTGTAATCGAATAACGCGGAAAAACCAGCAATCGGCGTGCTGAAGTAAAGATAAACTGACCCAGGAGCGGCACTGTTGGACGCAATATAACCACCCAGCGCCGAATTCCATACACCACCATTGGCAAGCAGATCGGTTCTCTGGGTAACAAGGGCAGCAGGGGTGCCTAAGCCAGCAATCCCTGTTGCCGCGGTCGCACCGAATTGCGCACCGCCACGGGTCCCACCCGTCTGAACACTTTCAATGACACCAGTCCCGCCAATTCCGGACAGGAGATTGCTATTGAGGTTTGTTGAACCGAATGTGATCGTGTTGGTGACCGGTTGGAACAATCCTGTTCCACCATCATACAATCCCGTGCCAGTCGATTTCCAGGTCAGATCTGTGAGGGTTTTACCCCCGCTGCCGGCGCTGAACGTGCTGGACGCGCTACAGCCTGTGCTCCAAATGTCACCGACACACACGCCGCTAACCGCCGTATTGGTTGAGCCGGTAGCTTGCGGGAGTGCGATCGAATAGGCCCCTATCCGCAAGTCAATTGCAACTGACACGCCTGAATGGGTGCGCAAATAGGCGGCTGTATCTGTGGTCGCTGCGGTTACACTTGTGCCGGTTGTATCAACGACCTGGTTGATCACCGCCGCCGATGCTTGGGTTAGATTGAGACCAAGCACGACTGAAAATGCCGCGATCGTAAATTTTTTGCTCGAAAACATGATCATCTATCCAACTCCTAAACATCCCCAATTTCTCTGCCGACCAAAGCCGGGAGCAATCAAGGCCGAACCAACTAAGCAATGTCGTATTTTGGCAAGCAAAAGCCGTGCCATATATCTAAATAACTAATTTAATTGACTATATTCACGGTCAAGCTCGGCTAATCAGGCGGGAGTGTAAAGTTTTCCGACAGGTATCGGCGGTGATTGGCAACGTGGTGGCGTTGAAGTTGGCTGGTATGGCGCCGCAGGGGGGGGGTGGCTAACATCCATCGCTCAGCGGTCGATGGGTGACAAAAAGAAGTGAGTTGAAATTCGAGGCGTGAAATATGGACTGGAGCTATTTATAAGACATTAATGCCCTTGACAAAACATGGCGTTTTGATACATTTCTCCCCAACGTTAGACCTCGAAACGCAAACAACTCTGCCGCGTTTTTTTTCGAAGGGTATCATTCCATGGCCACTAAAACTTTTACGGGAACCGGCACCTGGGTCACTGGCGCGGATTGGGTTGGTGGTGCTGCTGCAACCGCCGCCGATGACGTTGTAATCACCCAAGGCGCCACGCTAACAATTAACTCAGTGGTTGCGGCCAAAAGTATTTCTGATGTGCCCTCAGGTGCGTCTGCGCCTAACCATTTTTACGACGATGGGAATGTTTTAACAATAGCCAGCGGTGGGACGTTAACGCTTTCGGAGCAGTTGGTTCTGGCCGCAGGGACTATTACCCTTTCGGGCGGCACCTTGGTTAATCTCGGAACGGCGGACTTGTCGGGGTTAACCTACGGAAACGGCCTGGTGATGGCCGGAAATTTTAATACTGGTGCCCAGGATGGAAGTGTAAGTTCATTTATCCAAGGGTTCGGGGTAATTGATTCTACTATTGGTTTCGCCCAACTGAGCGACGGCATCGGCTTCGGGACAATTGTTGCGTCTGGTGGTACCCTTGAGCTCAAGCAAGCTGGAATTGGCGCTGGTTCCTATTCGATTTCCGATAGTGCCTCGTCAGTTCTACGACTAGACGCGGCGATAGCGACGGGCAGCACGATCAGTTTCGCAGGAACTAGTGGCGTCTTGTTTGATGCCGATGCCGGAACGTCGACGTTGGCGGGGGTGACGATTACTGGCTTCACCGGCAGCCACAAGATTAGCGTGTTGGGCGCCACCAGCTACAAGGTGCTTTCCGGTGGCGGCACTACCAGCGGTACGATCGGCGCGCTCGACAGTGGCGGCGGCACTATTGAAGTTCTGACTGTCTCCGGTGCGGAGACCCTTTCGACCAACAATAGTGTTATCACTGGCGCAACACTTACAGCGACCGCTGCTTGCTACCTGGCGGGAACGAAAATTCTGACGGTCGCGGGTGAGGTGTCGGTCGAAGACCTCACTGTCGGCGATCTTCTGGTGACGGCTGGCGCCGGTTTGCAGGCCGTGCGTTGGATTGGGCAGCGCGCCTATCTCGCGCGGTTGGTCAACGCCCATCACCGCGCCGGCCTGATGCCGATACAGATCAGCGCGGGTGCGCTTGCTGATAACGTCCCGGCTCGTGACCTGTTCGTGTCGCCCGAGCATATGATGGTGCTCGACGGACATCTTGTCGCGGCTCACCGTCTGGTGAACGGCAGCACGATAACCCGACTCGAAGACATCGACGTGGTCAAATATTTCCATATCGAACTCGACCAGCATTCGGTCATCTTCGCCGAGGGCGCGCCGTCGGAAAGCTATCTCGACACCGGCAACCGCAACATGTTCACCAACGTGTTGGACTATGCCGAGATCGGCGGACCGGTCGGCTCGACCGTGGCCTGCCTGCCGATCGTGTCGGAAGGGCCAGTGCTAGCCGCTATCCGTGGTGTGATCGCTGACCGTGCCGAGGCAAACGGTTTTACCACCAGCGCCGATGCCGATCTGCATTTGCTGGTCGATGGCGCCGTGGTCTATCCGAGCATGATTGCTGGTAACAGCTACAGCTTCGATATTGCCGAACAGGGCGGCGAAATTCGGATTGTTTCACGCAGCGTCGTGCCGGCCGAACTTGACGCGGCGTCGGCAGATCGTCGCCAACTCGGTGTCGCGGTTTCGGTGTTGACTCTCCGTGGCAACGGTTTGTCGGTCGATGTGCTGGCGGGTGAAAAGCTGTTGGCGGATGGATTTTACCCCGCAGATGGTGGACATCGGTGGACCAACGGCTCAGCGCAGTTCCCGACAGCACTTCTGGCGCTGATGCATGGTGCATTCTCGTTGACCGTCCAACTGGTCGCAACCGGGCTGCGTTATCCGGTTGCAGGCCGCGGTGATGTGGTGGCGCTCGCCTCCGCGCGTGGCCCACGCGTCGCTGGCGACCAGCGTCGGGTTGCCTGAAGCCCCGTAGGATGATTAGACAACGCGGCGGGCATTGCCCGCCGCGTTTTTGTTTCAGCCAATGGGTGTCATAATGGTGGATGCAGGTGCGACCGATGACCGGCAGGTGCCATCAGTAGAACCTGATCTCGGGCGTGCACCACCGTCATTTTGTGCCGGTACGACGGTCGCGACGCCGAATGGCCATCTTGACATCGCGTCCCTTGCGGTCGGCGATGTTGTTTTCACCTCTGGCGACGATGTCGCGCAGGTTTTATGGATCGGCGTTCGTCGGATCGATCCTGGGCTGTTGCCGGCAGATGCGGCGCGCAAATTCCTGCCGGTCTGTATTGCAGCCGGTGCGCTGGCGCCGGGGTTGCCGATGCGCGCGCTGCATCTCGCGCCGACAACTCTGATCTGGCTTGATGGCGGCATGGTCGGCGCCGATGCGCTGGTCAATGGCCGCACAATTACCCAGCCGCAGCGCCACGAGCCGTTCGAGTACTGGCAAATGGCGCTGTCCGACGCCGGTACGCTGGTCGCGGAAGATGTTGCGGTTGCCGCCCTCACCGATGCCGGCTGGGGCAATGGCTTCGCTGATCCGGCCGGTGTTGCGGATGTGTCCGTGCTGGCTGCTGCGCCGCTTCTGGGGGCTGCTGCGATTTTGCAGTTGCGGCGAAATCTGGCCAATCGTGCCGTGCAGTTGCTGGTTCCGACGACGACCGATCCGGGACTTCGGCTGGTGCTGGATGGCAAGGTTCTGCTGCCGACCAGGCGGGAGGCCGATACCTATCATTTCACAGTGCCAGGTGGCGCCAAGGATGTGCGGTTGGTGTCGCGTTCGGTGGTGCCGGCCGACATGCCCAATGCTGGCGCGGATCGGCGTCGGCTGGGGGTTTATGTGCTCGCGATTGCGGTCGGGAGTTCCCACATACGCATCAATATTGATCCGGCTGCGGGGCAGCTGCGGGACGGTTTTCATCCCCCCGGCAGCGGACAGCACAATTGTTGGACAAATGGGTCTGCGGCTTTGCCACCTGCGCCGTTTGGACTCGTCGGGGATTTAGCCGAGGTTGAAATCCGTATCGCGGCGCCATCGCTGCCGTACCGGGCTGACCCGGTTCCAGATGGCAAAGTGGCCCTCGTTCTCGATGCGAGCTTGCCGACACCGGATCGGGATGCTGGCTCGAACGTGATTTTTGAGCAGATAAAGCTGTTGCAGGAACTCGGCTACGGCGTCGTCTTTGTGCCGTTGCATAATTTCGCGCGGCTATCGCCGTATGCCGAAGCGCTTGAAGCGCTCGGCGTGGAAGTGATCCATCGGCCTTGGTACGATAACCTTGCAAGCTTTATGGCGCTGCGGGGCGAAAGCTTTGCGTTCGCTTATGTCCATCGTTTGTGGGTCGCGGAGCAGGCGCTTCCGATCCTGCGGCGGGCGCGTCCGGATATGAAGATCCTGTTCAATACCGCCGACCTGCACCATTTGCGGAGCCAGCGTGCGGCTGCGTTGACCGGTAACCCCGATGATGCCCAGTTGGCCGAGGCTGAACGCGTTCGGGAATTGGCGGTGATATCGGCGGTCGATGCGACAATTGTCTGCAACAGCGTCGAACGTGACTTGCTGCGCGATCTCCTGCCTGATGTGCGGGTGGCCTATCTGCCCTGGGTCCGGTCCCCGGTTGCGGGCGCGGTCCCAGATTTTGCCGATCGCACCGGGATGATGTTCCTGGGTGGCTTCGCCCATCCCCCCAATGCCGACGGCCTGTTATGGTTTGTCCGGGAGGTTATGCCGCTGCTGCGCAAGCAGATTGCAGGGGTTAGCCTGACGATTTACGGCGCTGACATGCCAGATGAGGTGTCCGCGCTTGCCGCACCCGACATTATTATTGCCGGCTATGTGCCCGCGTTGAAACCGGCGTTTGATCGCCATCGGGTCAGCGTTGCCCCGTTGCGCTACGGTGCTGGCTTCAAGGGCAAGGTGGCAGAAAGCTTGGCGCATGGCGTGCCGGTGGTGGCAAGCCCGATCGCCGCCGAGGGCACCGGGCTCGTCGACGGGGTGAATGTCCTGGTCGCTGAGGATGCGGACACCATGGCGGCGACCATCGCCGGAGTCTACGGGAATGGCGATTGGTGGCTTTCGTTGTCGCGGGCGGGGCAGGTCTTCGTGGCTGACAAACTATCGCCGGCCCAGGGGAAACAGGTGATCCGCGATCTACTGACCGCCTTAGATGTGGCATGATCTGTTGTCATTTTGATAACTTTGGAAAAAAAAATAGACGCGCGGCGGCTTGTATTTTGTGAGTTAACTCTTTATTGTAGCTTGTCATGCCTCAGATTTAAGCTGAGGACGCATGTCATGGGCGAGCGATACTGATAAACGAACCTTGCGCGGGGGAGGCTTTTAAGTGGATGCACTGGCGTTAAACGCACCGATCCTTTTTGGTGAGAACGGAAATTACCGTCGCTTCGGTGTGCGCGGTTGGTCCGACCCCGATAATCCGGTCCGGAGTTGGACTGATAGCTCGGTCGCAGAGGTGGAATTCAAGGTCGGATTGTTCAAGCGCGACCCGTTGCTGCGGGTTGAGGCCGTGCCGTTTCTGGTTGAAGGGGCGTTGCCGGTCCAGGAGTTGAGCATTTTTCTCAACGGCTTATGGCTGAATTTTGTTCGTGCCGATAATCACATCGTCGTCGATACCCGGGTGCCGCGGTCATATTTCAATTCACAGCGCAATCTTCTGAGCTTTGTCATGCCGCGGGCGACCTGCCCGAGAAATGAGGGTTGGAATGAGGATGAGCGTTTTCTGGGTTTTGCCTTCCTCAGGATTGAGCTGGTCGACGCGTGAGGCTGGTCCTGCACGCCCATATGAACTATCTTAGCCCTGTTTAAAGGCTATGGTGGGATATAGAAATTCGCATTAAACGCACGAGATCGGTGATGGTCAGGCGCGCCTGACCGTTCTGTAATTGCGCTAACTGCCCGGATTGGGCAGAGCTATTGGCAATCGGGGACAAGCATGGCTGACGAAGCGGTTATCTATCGGGGCGCGGTTGACGGTCTGGACAATGGCGCGGTGTGCGGTTGGTGCGCGGAAACCCCCAATGTCGGAAATCCTGTTGTTGTCTCAATTTATGACTATGATCGCTTGATCGGCACTGCGTCGGCCGACCGCTTCCGCGCCGACCTGACATTTGATGGTCTGACTGGCAGCCACGCCTACGTGTTTGAGCTTCCGGCCGCGCTTTATGACGGTCGCGATCATGTTTTCAGTGTCACGGTCGGATTGCCGGCGGAGAAGATGGGAACGCTGCCGCCGATACGGTTGATTGATCCCGAACGGGCTTATGTCGGGGAAGTTGAAACCCTCGTCGCGCGCCAAGTCACTGGCTGGGTGAGTAACCCAGAGCGGCCGGGTCGGGCGTGCGAGGTATATATCATCCACGATGGTACCGTCATCGCTAATGGCGAAGCATCTGGTGGCGACGTCGCACGGTTCTCAATCCCGCTGCCGGATTTCCTGTTCGATGGCACGCGCCAACAAATCAGCGTTGTCGTTGGAAATGCGCGACTTGAGATTTCCGGATCGCCGTTGTTCGTGCAAACCCGGTTGGTCAGCGACGATATCGAGATGGCTTCGTTTCGGGGCACGCTTAATAATTCGCACCTCCAGCTTGGTCTGATCGGCGATCAGCTTGGCGAAATTTCGTCGCGCAATCAGCAGGCAGTCTATTTCAATCGGATCGCGTCCGAGGCTGTTTCCGAAATGCAGGGTGTGCTTGCCCGGCTGGAACGCAAGGTAGCCGAAATTGCCGATGTGGTCGAAAGGCTCACGCCTTCGGAAGTCCTGCTGCCGGACGAAATCATCTACAATTTGACGGAAACTGCCGACGAACTCAGCCGGCTGACCCCTGAACTGACGCGATTTGACGAGTTCGGTCCTGGGCTGAAGCAGGTCACCCTGCTCGAGCGGACCCGCAAACGCTTCCCGCCGTTGACGTTCGATCCAACGGCTCCGGTCGTATCAATCATCATCCCGGTGTATAATCAGTATTTCTATACGCATCAGTGTCTGTCTTCGCTGCTGGCCAATCTACCGGACTGTGCTTTTGAGGTCATCGTGGTGGATGATTGCTCCACCGATGAAACCTGCCTAGCGTCGCATTTGCTGACCGGTGTGAAAATCCTGCGGAATCAGGAAAACCTTGGGTTCGTTGGCAGTTGCAACCGCGGTGCGGCCGCCGCGACGGGCCAGTATCTGTTCTTCCTGAACAACGACACAACCCTCAACCCAGGCGCGATCGACGCGCTGGTCGATACTTTTGCGACTTTCCCCAAGGCGGGACTGGTTGGCTCGAAGCTGGTCTATCCGGATGGCAGGCTGCAGGAGGCCGGCGGCATAATGTGGCAGGATGGCTCGGGCTGGAATTATGGTCGCCTCGCCGATGCCGATCATTCCGACTACAACTACGTCCGATCGGTGGATTATGTTTCGGGTGCTGCGATCATGCTGCCCAAGACGCTGTGGGATGAACTCGGCGGGTTCGATGTGCGTTATACCCCCGCTTATTACGAAGACGTCGATCTGGCCATGCAAGTGCGCCATGCCGGCTACGATGTGCTCTATCAACCGAGTTCGGTCGTTGTGCATTTCGAGGGTATCAGCAACGGGCGCGACGTGAAATCGGGCATGAAGGCGTATCAAGTGCGCAACATGACCCGTTTCCAGGACAAATGGGCGTCTGTACTTGCGACCCACCGTCCCAATGCGCTTGAACCGTTGCTGGAACGTGATCGCGGCGTGGTGAAACGTATGCTGCTGATCGATGCCGTCACCCCTGAGCCCGACAAGGATGCAGGCTCGGTTGTTGCCTTCGAGCAAATGAAGATTCTGCTGAATATGGGGTTCAAGATTACCTTCATCCCGGAGGATAATTTTGCTCATATGGCGGCATACACTCCGCCACTTCAGGCGATTGGCATCGAGTGCATTTATCACCCCTATTTCAGCACGATGGAGCAGTTTCTGTCGGCACGCGGGGCAGAATTCGATGTGATTTACATCCATCGCTTTGCTGTGACCGAGAAATGCCTAACCTTATTGCGGCAGTATGCGCCGAATGCACCGATCGTGTTCAATACCGTAGATCTGCATTACCTCCGGATGGAGCGGGCGGCGAAGCTGCGTCATTCGGCGTTTGATTTGGTCGAGGCAGGCAAGGTCAAGACGCGCGAGCTCGAAGTTATTAAGGCATCCGATTGTACCATTGTGCTGAATACGGTGGAGCAAACCCTGTTGCAGCAAGATGCCCCAGGTTCGTTTGTCTACTACTTCCCCTGGGTCCAACGGCCGGCTCCGCGTGCCCGTCCCGGCTTCGCGGACCGCCAGGGCTTCATGTTCATCGGTGGCTTCGACCATCATCCGAACATCGATGCGATCGACTTTTTCATTTGCGATGTGATGCCGATTGTCCGGGACATGTTGCCTGGCGCCAGGTTCTACATTTACGGCAGCAAGATGCCCGACTCGATCAAGCGTCTGGCGTCATCTGATGTGATCATCGGCGGCTTTGTGCCCGATTTGGAACCCGTGTTCGATCGCCATCGTATCAGCGTTGCCCCTCTGCGCTATGGCGCAGGCTTCAAGGGCAAGGTGGTCACCAGCCTCAGCTTCAGCGTGCCGGCAGTCGTGACCTCGGTTGCGGCTGAGGGCATGGGCGTCGCCGATAGCGAGCAAGTGTTGATCGGCGATGACGGCCGCAGCTTTGCCGAGGCTCTGGTGCGGCTCTATACCGATCAGGCGCTGTGGGAGCGGATGTCTGATGCGGGCTGGAACTTCGTCAACGACTCGTTCTCCCCCGAACAGGGTGAGAAGCGCTTTAATGAGATTTTCCGTCGGATCGGACGGGAAAATCTGGCGTCTGATGCGCCGCCTCCTGCGCCTCCGCCGCCCAGCGCTGATAAGGGTACTGCGGCAAAAGGGCGTCGGCGGAAATAGGGTCGGTAGCCACACATGGCGCCGACCTTGCCGGATGATGAGTTCGACAAGGTCGAGTGCTGGTTGAAAGGAACCGCCGGGAATGATTTCGGCTATTTCTTGACTGTTTATCTATACGAGCGGCCGTTTTCGCCGATCGGGCCAATGCCATTTTCCCTGTTATGCGCGTACCGCCACTTTGGCCTTTGCTTTCCGCGGCACCGCTGGTGGTGCGAGATGACGCGGCAGTAGTGTTCGAGATGTAGTCGGCAACCTGATCCTGGCCCTCCGGATGGCCCTTGTCGTTCCCTTTCCCAAAACGCCCTCCGCTCTAAGGACATCTGAATGAAGCGTGCACTCATCACCGGCATCACCGGCCAGGACGGCGCCTATCTCGCGCAGTTGCTCCTCGGCAAGGGCTACGAAGTGTTTGGCGTCATCCGTCGGTCCTCGCACCGTGGCGTAGAGGATCATCGCCTGCGCTGGCTCGGCATCGCCGACGAGGTGAAGCTACTCGACGGTGATCTTAGCGACCTCTCGAGCCTGGTCCGGATCGTGAAAGACGTCCAGCCCGA
>CALQTN020000080.1 GCA_943333505.2 Asaia bogorensis
CCACCGCTGCGTCCTGGGTCCGTGGGCTTGCCCAGGCAGTGCGGTTCCATCTTCGCCCACTGGGCATCAGTCAATATAAAGCGTTCCATACAAAGCTTGAATCACACTCCAAGCCGCGCCGGAACCCTCAATCTCAACAGACCCTAGCCAAGGTTGGCCAATGCGCGCGTCCGCCTATAGGGTGGCGAGACCACCGACCGATCAGGCCTGCAATGCACACTCGCCCTCCTGTCGCACATCTTCGCCGCTGGCCCACTTCGCGCGTCGCGGTTATCGTACCGTGCTACAATGAAGCCGTGGCCATCCCCAAAGTGATCGCCGATTTTCGGACCGCTTTGCCAGAAGCGACACTCTACGTGTTCGACAACAATTCAAACGACGACACTGCCGGAGTTGCCCGCGCCGCAGGTGCAGAGGTCCGACGGGAGAGTTTGCAGGGCAAAGGTCATGTCGTTCGTCGCGCCTTCGCCGATATCGAGGCCGATATATACGTGCTGGTCGATGGCGACGACACCTACGACGCATCTGTTGCGCCGACCATGATCGATCTGCTGGTGACCGACCATCTCGACATGGTGAACGGCGCCCGTGTCACCGATATCCAAGCCGCTTATCGGCCCGGCCATCGCCTGGGCAATCTGGTTCTGACCGGGCTGGTGCGGACGGTGTTCGGCAACCAGATTTCAGACATGATGTCCGGCTACCGAGTGTTCAGTCGGCGCTTTGTGAAGTCGTTTCCCTCGCTGGCCTCAGGGTTCGAGACTGAGACGGAATTTACCGTCCATGCGCTTGATCTCAAGATGCCCGTCGGTGAAATTCCCACCCGCTACAAGGACCGCCCAGTAGGATCGGTGTCCAAGCTGCGCACCTATTCCGATGGCTTGCGGGTCTTGCGCACCATCCTGGTGTTGGTGAAGGAAGAACGACCCCTGAAGTTCTTCACCGCCATGGCCGTCTTTCTGGCCCTGTTGGGGGTCCTGGTCGGGGTTCGCGTGATCACGGATTATATTGCAACTGGCTTGGTGCCACGCTTACCCTCCGCAGTCCTGGCCACCGCGCTGGAAATCTTATCATTTCTGTCACTCGCAAGCGGGCTTATCCTCGACTCGGTCGCGCGCGGACGGAAAGAGGCCAAGCGCCTCGCCTATCTCGCGATCGCTGGCGTGGGGGCGCGCTGAATGCGCTGGTGGGCCGTCCTGCCGCTGCTGGCATTGGTGGCGGCGGCCCCCACAACCCCCGCGCCCGGGCCGCCGCACATTATAGGCACCGGGATGGGCTGTATTGCTGGCGCCGTTCGTTTGCCCGATGCGGCGACCGGGCTGCAAACCGTCCGGCTGTCGAAATCGAGCTTCTGGGGGCACCCCGAAGCCATCGCCAATGTGTTGACCCTCGGCAAGCGTGCCCACTCCACCGGCCTGCCCGATCTTTATATGGGCGATTTATCGCTGCCCCGCGGCGGGCCGATGCCGGGTGGACATGCGAGCCATCAACGCGGCCTCGATGCGGATGTCTATCTCGATGTCGTGGGTCCCCACCCGGTCCTGCCGCTGGCCGCACGGGAGGCAATCGATCCACCCAGCCTGGTGCGTCCCGATGGCCGTGCCGTCGATCCGGCGCGCTGGCGGCCCGAACATGCGACATTGTTGAAACTCGCTGCCACCCTGCCATTGACCGACCGGGTGCTGGTCAACGCGGCGATCAAGAAGCAACTTTGCGACAGCGTCACCGGTGACCGCGCCTGGCTGCGCCTGATCCGCCCTTGGTACGGCCATGCCGCGCATATGCATATCAGCTTCCGCTGCCCGGCCGGCCAGCCAGACTGCGCAAGCCTCGCCCCGCCGCCGCCTGGCGATGGCTGTGACGCCAGCCTGCAATGGTGGTTCGACCGGCTCGACCACAAGCCCGAATCGGCGCCGCCGGGCAAACCGCCGCCCAAGCCCAAACTGCAAGCCGCCTGCGTGAAGCTGTTGGCCGCACCGTGAGCCGTGATCCACGGCCGGCGGCGATTGCGGCGGCAGGCATCGCCAATTTCCTCAATCTTTATACGCCGCAGGCCATTCTGCCGGCGATTGCAACCAGCTTCGCGGTGCCGGCGTCGGCAACCGGACTGGCGGTGACCGCGCCACTGCTGGCGGTGGCCCTGGTGGCGCCGTTCGCCGGGGCGATTTCCGACCGGCTGGGCCGCAAGAAACTGATCGTCGCCGCCCTGTTCGCGCTGGTGGTGCCGACGCTTGCGATCGCGGGCAGCGACAGCCTGGAGGCGCTGATCGCGTGGCGCTTCGTCCAGGGGCTGGTACTGCCGTTCATTTTCGCAGTATCGGTCGCCTATATCGGCGATGAGCTGCCGGGGGCGGCAGGCACCAGGACAGCGAGCTATTATAGCGGCGGCAATATTTTCGGTGGGTTTTTCGGGCGCTTCGTCGCCGGGATGGTGGCGGAATGGGCGGGCTGGCGGATGGGGTTCGGGGCGGTGGCCGGGCTGACCCTGGCAGGGGCGATCTATGTCGCGATCATGCTGCCCACAGAAAATAATTTTCGTCCGGTCACCGGCGGTTTCGGCGCGACGCTTGCCACATACCGGCTGCATCTGCGCAATCGGAGGCTGCTGGCGACCTGCCTGATCGGCTTCGGCATGCTGTTCAGCAATGTCGCGATTTACACTTTCGTGAATTTTCTTCTGGCCGCCCCGCCCTATTCCTTCAGCCCGGCCCAGTTGGGTGGGGTGTTCACTGTCTATCTGCTCGGGGTGGTGACCACCACTCTGGCCGGCGGCCTGGCGGTACGGATTGGCCGGATTTCGACTTTGGCGCTCGGGCTGGGCCTGTCATGGCTCGGGTTGGCCTGCACCCTGGTGCCGATCTCGGCGGCGATTGTGCTGGGGCTGGCGTTTCTGTCGGCGGGGTTGTTTGTGGTGCAGGCTTTATGCATCGGTCTGGTGCCGATCCTGGTGACCGAGGCACGGTCCACCGCGGTCGGGCTGTACGTCACCACCTATTATATTGGCGGCGCTTTGGGTGGGTTTGTCCCGGCGCTCGCCTATCAGGGCGCCGGCTGGCCCGGCGTCGTGGCGCTGGTTGCCTGCGTGTTTGCGGCGATGTTGGCGCTTGCCGCCTGGCAATGGCCGCGCCGTGTACCGTGACCGGGTTGCCACTGCGGCATTGCGGTATCACACTATCACCTGAAATTTCGATTGCTGGAGCCCGCCCCATGGACACGCTTGCCCCCACCATCCTGCACGCCCCCGACATGCTGACCCCGGGGAAATTCGCCGTCGGGCAATCCGTGTCGCGCCGCGAAGACCCGGTTCTGCTGCGCGGCGAAGGCAATTACACCGCCGACAAGAACCTGCCTGGCCAGGCTTACATGGTGATGGTGCGCAGCCGGGTGGCGCATGGCGTGCTGCGCGGCATCGATACCGCTGCCGCCAGCACCATGCCCGGTGTGCTGAAAATCCTCACCGCCGCCGATCTGCGCGCCGGCGGGGTGAAGCCGATGCAAAACAACGTCACCGGCGCCAACCATGATGGCACCCCCTTCCCCAAGCCGGTGCAGTACGCGCTGACCGAGGGCAAGGTCCGCTATGTCGGCGACCCGATCGCGGCTGTGGTCGCGGAGACCTTGCAGCAGGCCCGCGATGCAGCGGAAGCGGTATTTGCCGACATCGACACCCTGCCCGCAGTGACCACGCCCGAGCAGGCAGCCGCCCCCGGGGCCGCGCAGTTGTATGATGAAGCGCCCGGCAATGTCGTGCTCGACTGGCATTTCGGCAATCACGCGCTGGTCGAGGAATTATTCGCCAAGGCCGCGCATGTGACGTCCATGCGGATCGGCAATAGCCGTATCGTCGTAGCGGCGATGGAACCGCGCGCCATTCTCGGCGCCTTTGAAGATGGCCGCTATATCGTCCATTCGCCGAGCCAGGGCGCGTTTGGCCTGCGCGCCGGCGTCGCCCGGGTGATGGGTGTGCCGGCCGAACAGGTCCGGGTGTTGACCGGCAATGTCGGTGGCAGTTTCGGCATGAAGGGTGGCAACTACCCCGAACATTGCTGCGTGCTGCTGGCGGCTCGCGAAATCGGCAGACCGGTCAAGTGGGTCGATGAACGCTCAGACAGCTTCCTGTCCGACAGCGCCGGGCGCGACCATGACCATAGCCAGGAACTCGCGCTCGATAAGGACGGCAATTTCCTCGCGCTGCGGGTGCGCGGCTTCGGCAATGTCGGCGCAGTGCTGTCCAATTCGACCACCCTGCCGCCGACGATGAACATCGTGAAGAACATCATCGGCGTCTACCGCACCCCGGCGCTGTCGGTGCAGGTCAAGGTGATGCTGACCAACACCACCCCGGTCGGCGCTTATCGCGGCGCCGGGCGGCCGGAAGCCAATTACTATATGGAGCGGCTGATCGAGACCGCTGGCCTTGAAATGGGGATTTCGGCGATCGAGCTGCGCCGGCGCAACCACATCACCACTGACATGATGCCCTACAAGGCGCCATCGACGATGGAATACGACAGCGGCGATTTCCCCGCCGTGCTGGACCGCGCGCTGGTCGCCGGCGACTGGGACGGGTTCGCGGCACGCAAGGCGGCAAGTGCTGCCGCAGGTAAATTGCGCGGGCGTGGCATTGGCCAGTACCTCGAAGTTACCGCCCCGGCACGCGGCGAGATGGGCGGCATCCGGTTCGAGGCTGATGGCAGCGTCACCATCATTTCCGGAACATTGGATTACGGCCAGGGCCATTGGACGCCGTTCGCCCAGGTGCTGGTCGACAAGCTCGGCGTGCCGTTCGACAGCATCCGTCTGGTGCAGGGCGATAGCGACCAGTTGCTTGATGGCGGTGGCACCGGCGGATCGCGCAGCGCGATGAATGGCGGCAACGCGATCAGTGTGTCGTCGGACGTGGTGATCGAAAACGGCCGCAAGATCGCCGCCCATGTGCTGGAAGCAGCGGTTGCCGATATCGAGTTCTCGCGCGGGCGCTTCGCCATCGCCGGGACCGATCGCGGCATCGGCATCATGGACCTCGCGGCGCAATTGCGTGCCGGGCTGAAATTGCCCGAGGACGTGCCACAAACCCTTGATGTTGACATGGTCGTCCCCGGTGTGCCGAGCGCCTTCCCCAATGGCTGCCATATCGCCGAGGTTGAGGTCGATCCCGAAACCGGCCATGTCGCGGTGGTAAAATACAGCACTGTCAATGATTTCGGAACACTTCTTAACCCGCTGATGGTAGAAGGCCAGGCGCATGGCGGCATCGTGCAGGGCATTGGCCAGGCGCTGATGGAGCGTGTGTCTTTCGACGAAGATGGGCAGGTGCTGTCAGGGTCCTACATGGATTACGCCCTGCCGCGCGCCGATGACGCGCCTGCGTTGGGGTTCGTGTCGCACCCGGTGCCGGCCAAGACCAACGGGCTTGGCGCCAAGGGCTGCGGCGAGGCCGGTTGTGCGGGCGCCTTGCCGGCGGTGATGAACGCGCTAGTCGATGCGCTCGGTGGCGTTCATATAGACATGCCGGCAACCCCCGAAAAAGTCTGGGCGGCGATCCGCGCGTCGGCCTGACAGGCGCGAGGCTGACGTCGCGGCCGCTGATGTCTTCGGGCTGACCTATGTCGAGATCCGGCGGAATGAGATCATCATCCGTTCAATCGGCTTGATTGGACGGATAAAGATGATCGTGAAAACAAGACTCTAGAACGTGTCTGCTGAACCAACTTCAGCAGATCACGCTCTAGACTCCGTTATTGGGTCGCTACCGGTCGACCCATCCTGTGCGGGGCGGACCGGTGGACGGAAACGGCGGCTATGAGTACACTCACATCCAGTAACTACATAGCAGACCGCCATGCGATTAAATGTCCATCTCGACGAAGAGCTCCTGGCACGGGCCATGACCGCCAGCGGCCAGTCCACCAAAAAGGCAACGATCGAGGAAGCCTTGCGCGTGCTGATCCGGCGCCGCGAATGGGCGGTGGCACCGGATGATGCCCCCGAGCCTGACCTCACCCGGCGCAAGACGCGGGCAAAAACCCCGGCCAAATGATCGGCGGGTTACCGGGTGGGCGGGATCATTCCCCCCAACCGCCGCCCAAAGCCTTATACAACTGGACGAAATTGGTCGAAACTGCGGTTGTGCTGTCAGCCAGTTCCTGCTCGGACACCAGCAGCACCCGTTGCGCCGTCAGCACCTGAAGGAAATCTGCTACCCCTTGCTCGTAGCGCATCCGCGCGAGCCCCAAAGCCCGGCGTCCCTGCATCACCGCAGCTTCGAGCTTGGCGCGGCGGCGCTGTTCGGTCGCGTAGGCGGTCAACGCGTTGTCGACCTCGTGCAACGCGACCAACACGGTGCGCTGATAGAACACGGCGGCTTCCTGCTGCTGGGCCTCCCGCAGTTCCAGGGTACGCTTGCGGACCCCGCCATCGAAGATCGGCAGCGTCACGCTCGGCCCGAAGGAATAGGCCATCGCGGGCGCAAGGTCGGCGATATTGCCCAGGCTCAACCCCTGCAAGGCGCCAAAGCCGCCGAGCGTCACCCGCGGATAGAAATCGGCCACGGCAACGCCGGTGTTGGCCGTGGCAATATGCAGCCTGGCTTCGGCAACGCGAATATCCGGCCGACGGCGGGCGAGCTCGGACGGCACGCCGACCGGCACTGCCGGCGGCACCGGCGGCACCGCGCGCGGTGCGGCGAGTTCCGCAGTCATGGTTTGCGGGGCCGCCCCCATCAGCAGCGCTATGGCATTGACCAGTTCGGCCTGGCCCTGTTCCTGGGACGGTAGCTGCGCCTCAATCGTCGCGACCAGGGCTGCAGCATTGGCAACGTCAAGATCGGTGGTGAGCCCGCCTGCCGCGCGCGCCTGGGTCAGGCTGAGGCTTTGGCGCGCGATATCGAGATTGGCGCGGGTGATCTGCAGCTTGCGCTGGGCGCCGCGCAAGCGGACATAGTCCCGCGCCAGTTCGGCCGACGCGGTGACCAGCACGTCACGCAGATTGTCCTCACTCGCCGTCACCCCCGCTGCGGCGGCTTCGACCGAGCGGGCCACGCGGCCCCACAGATCCATCTCCCAGCTGGCATCGAACCCGGTCTGGAACAGGTTATAGGGCTGGCGCAGGCGGGACCCGGGCCCGGTCGCCGATGGGGTCAGCCCCAGCGTTCCCTCACGGCTTTGCTTGGCGCGACTGGCGGCACCATTGAGATTGAGGTTCGGCTCCCCGGCGGCATCCGCAACCCCAAACTGGGCGCGGGCCTCGGTCAGGCGGATCGCGGCCAGGCGGAGATCGAGATTGCCCTCCGCAAGCCTGGCTTCCAGCGCCGTCAGCAGCGGATCGCCAAGCAGCTTCCACCAGTCTGGCGCCACTGCCGAGGCGATCGGCCGGCTTTTCTCGTCCTTGGACGGTGTGCCGGTGTCGCCCAGGGTCTTGGGTTTCCAGTTCGGCTCGGGCCGCACAAAGTCGGGGCCCATCTTAGTGCAGGCGGCAAGCGGCATGGCGAGGATGGCCAGCCAGGTCACGGCATGGGATGCGCGGGGTGCAATCACCAGAGTCTCCAGGGGAATTTTATTGAAGCCTAGACCGCATGTCGGCAGGGTCAACTTCGGGGCGCGCCGGGCAGGTCAGCGCCCAGTCGGCGCCCGGTCAGCGCCAGGCCAGCAACCAGCGCTCCAGGCGACCAATCGCCCAGGAAATTGCCAGGCCCAGCAACGACAGCACCGTAATACCGGCGAGCAGCGCGTCGGTGTCGTAAAGATTTCCCGCCGACAGCACGAAGGCGCCGATGCCATATTCGGCGCCAATCATCTCGGCCGCCACCAGCAGGATGATCGCGGTTGCGGTCGTGATGCGGAACCCGGCGAGGATGGCCGGCAGGGCGCCGGGCAGCACGATCTTGGCCAGGATCGCCGTTCGCGACAGGCCGAAAGACTGTCCCATCCGGATCAGGCCGCGCGACACCCCATCGACGCCGGCAAGGGTGTTGATCACCGTCGGGAAAAACACGCCAAAGCCCAGCGTGACCAGCTTCGAGCCTTCGCCAATGCCGAACCAGACAATGAACAGTGGCACCAGGGCGATTTTCGGCACTGGGAACAAAGCCGACACAATCGCCAACCCCGGCGTCCGCGCCAGACTGAACACCCCGAGTGCAAAACCCACCACCAGCCCTGCTGCGGTGCCGCCAGCCCACCCCAAGGCAAGCCGCGACAGAGACGCGCCGAGGTGCAGCCTAAGTTCCCCGCTTTGCGCCAAACCGATCAGAGCCTGGATGATCGCCCATGGCGCGGGCAGAAACCGGGTCGAAATCCAGCCCAAAGATGCCGCTGCCTGCCAGGTGGCGACCACCAGCGCCAGGGTCAGCGCGCCGGCAAACGGCACATTGCGCGGGGTGAAACCACCACCCCGAAACCCAACCTCACGCATCGGCGAATTCCCGCGCGGCATCGGCGGCATCATCGCGGATCAGGCCCCATAGACGCGCTTCGACGGCGACCAGATCGGGATCACCGGCGCGGCGCCCCGCCAAAGGCCGATCAATGCGGAGAACCTCGCGGATCCGACCAGGACGGCGCGACAGCACCACGATCTGCTGACCAAGCAAGGCCGCTTCCGACAGGGTATGGGTCACATAAACTGTGGTCACGCCGCTGGCGGTGATCAGCGACGAGAACTCCTCCAACAGCAGCGCGCGGGTTTGCGCATCGAGCGCCGACAGCGGTTCATCCATCAGCAGCACCGCCGGGCGCACCGCCAAAGCCCGGGCAATCCCGACCCGCTGGCGCATGCCGCCGGAAAGCTGTTTCGGCCAGGCGGCGCCGAACTCGGCAAGCCCGGTCAGGGCCAGGACTTCGGCCACCCGTTTCGCCCGCGCATCCCGCGACAGCCCGGCCGCCTCCAATCCCAGCGCGACATTACCGGCGACATCGCGCCATGGCAGCAGCGCGAAATCCTGAAACACATATGTCAATGGATTGAGGCAATCATCGGCAATCGGCCCATCCATCAGCACCCGGCCCAGGCTCGGCGCAATCAACCCGCCGAGAATGCCCAACAGGGTCGATTTGCCGCAGCCGGACGGGCCGACCAGCACGGTGACCTCGCCGGCCGGGACCACGAGATTGATGCCGTCGAGCACGCGCAGGTCGCGGTAGCTGTGGCCGACCGCCTCGACCGCCAGGGCAACGGCCGATCTTGCCGTCATCTGGTCGGCAGGAACCGTGTGTCGATGATGCCGTCCGGATCAATCGGGCCCTTGACCAACCCCTCGGCCGCGAACCAGGCCAACTGCGCCTTCACGTCGGCGACATCGAGCGCGCCGCCCACGTCGTACCAGCCGATGCCAGCCTTGATTTTGCTGGCCGCCGCCGGATCGCCGGTGAAGACATATTTTGTGATGTCGGCAATCGCTGCATCGGTCGCCCCGTCGTAGATCGGCTTGCCGGCGGCATCAAAGCGCAGAAAAGCGGCGCGATACGCAGCAACCCCGGCCTGATAGGCGCGGCAGAATTTCTGCAAATCATCGGCCCGTGTCGCAATCATCGGTGCGGTCGCGAACAAAGCGGTGATTTGATACGGCACGTGATCACCAACCCAGCCGATAATCTTGGCCTCCCCCGCCGCTTCCAGCGGGCGCGCCATCGATGCAATTGCCATGGTCGCATCGACCTGCCCGGAACGAACTGCGGCGACCATGTTCGGCACTTGCTGTAAGGGCCGCAAAGTCACTGATTTGATATCGAACTTCCTCGCCACCGCCAGCTGCCCCAGCATATAATGGAACGAACTCCCGAACTGGGTGATGCCGAAACTATGCCCGGGCAGCTTGTCGAGCGATGTCAGTCCCGCATCATAGGCTTGGCGCGAAACCAGCACAGCCGTCAGATCGAAGCCCTTGGTTTCGTGCAAGCCGCCGCCGATGACCTGCAACTCGCCCTTGCCAGCAAGGGCGAAAAACCCGCCAGTAAGCGCTGTCACGCCAACGTCGATGTCACCTGCAACCGCTGCCGCGGCAATCGGCTGGGCGGCCTGGAAGAATTTGAACTCGACCTCGACCCCTTGGGCGGCGAATAACCCACGGCTATGGGCGATGTAGAACGGCGCGGGGGAAACCGTGCGCAGCACCCCCAATCGGATCGGTGCCCCCGCGCGGGCCGGTGCCGCCACGGCCGTGGCAGCCATCGCGGCAAGCAATGTGCGGCGGTGGAACGCAAAACCAGTCATGCAGCGTCTCCCAAAAGCATGGCGATTTCGGCATCGGACCAGCCGCCCTCCGCCAGGATCGCATCGCTATGCTGGCCATTGCGCGGCGCGGGGGTAAGGGCTGCTTCGGTCGCCGCCATTGCGCCCGGGGTGCGCGGAACGTGAAACGCGCCAAGACCGGGCTGATCGAGCACCGATGCCGCCCCGACCGCCTGAACATGCGGATCAGCATACCAATCCCGCAGACTGGTCACCGGATCGCAGATCACATCGGCGGCGCGCAGCCGGTCGAGCCAGACAGCGCTGGTTTCGGTTCGCATGGTATCGCGCACGATCTCGAGCAACGCGGCCTCGTGCTGGGCGCGCTGTGGGAAACTGGCGAAGCGCGGATCGCTCGGCAGGTCAGGCCGTCGCATCGCGGCGCACCAGTGGACAAAATGCGCCTCGGTGACGAGCGCCACCATGACCCAGCCATCCCGCGTCTGGTAGCCGCCGGCCGGCACGTTCGGCGACATCAACGGGCCAGGCTCGAGCATCGCTTCGGGGCTGCGATGGCCCATAAACGCGGCACCTGACGCCATCAGGCTGACATCAATCCAGCGCCCGACCCCAACATCACGGCGGGCATACAACGCGGTCGCCACGGATTGATAGGCATAGAGGCCAGTGGCGACATCGCAAATCAGGATCGGCGCCCGATGCGGCACATTATCCGGCCCGCGATTGGCATCGACGAAGCCCGCAAACGCCTGGGCCGCGGTATCGGTAACCGGGCGCTGCGAATAGGGGCCGGTCTGGCCGAAGCCGCTGATGCTGACCATAATCAGCTTGGGGTTCACGCCTTTGAGACTGTCATAGCCGACCCCCAGCTTGGCCGCGACGCCAGGGCGGAAGCCTTCGATCAGCACATCCGCCTCTTCCGCCATACGGCGCAAAACCGCGCGGGCCGCAGGCGTTTTCAAATCCAGCATCAGGCTGCGCTTACCGCGATTAAAGGTCAGCGACATCGCCGATTGCCGGCCACCGTCGTATTTGCCGCCAAGATTGCGCGCCCAGTCGCCGGAAGGTGGCTCGATTTTGACAACATCAGCGCCATACAGCGCAAGCAACATGCCGCAATAGGGCGAGGCAACGCCCTGCCCGAGATCGAGCACTTTGAGGCCGCGATAGGGGAATTCATGGCTCACCGGCGTAACTCCCGAGTTTTGGCATGTTTGGTACGAGAGTGACCATTAGGCAAGGCTTCGGTCCGACCCAGGATGCCACGGTATACCCCGACAATCCTGGTCGCTCAGCGCCAGAGCAGGAGGTCGTCGTGCAAATGGTCATCGGCGGCCAGATAGTCAGCAATTTCGGCGACCGTGACCGGCCGATCCAGGCCAAGCGAGAGGTTCGGGAAATGCGCGATGCGCTCAAGGAACCCCTCGGGCGTCACCCGCCCTTTGTCAATGCGCCAGAGTTCTATCACCGCGACCTCCACCCGTTCCCAAATATCCCACGGCGTTTCAGCGACGATGAATTCATCGTTCCCCTGCGTGTCCGATTTCCAGATGATGCGTGCCACATCGGCAAGCGTCCGCCGCATCCATGGTCCGGTTGCCGCCATCTTGACCTGAACAGTTTCAAACGACGAATGGCGCATAGCGTCGGGGTTGAAGGAGAAGTTCCCGCTATTGGCGCGGTCGCGGTAGAAGTCCATCTGCCCATCGGCATCGCCGAGGCCAAGGCGCTGGAAGGCAATCTCACGGTCGCTGAACGGCGCGAGATTGAAGCGAAGGGCTGCGTGGTTCGCCGCATCCGGCTCGACACAGATGATTTGGCGCAGATCGGGCCGCATATGCAGTAATTGCCGGGTGAACAGACCAATATTGGCCCCGATATCGACCAGGACCGCACCTTCCGCGGGCGCCATCCGGTCGGCGACAAATCCCGCGAGCTCGGGGTTCCAGGCGCCTGTCATCCGCACCGCCGGGGCCATCACGCGATCGTCGGTCAAAAGCAACGGGTCGCCCGCCCGGCCCAACGGTCCATCATGGCGCAGCTCGAACCAATCGCCGGCACGACGAAGCGGACCAGCCCCGGAATCCGACCGCTGGCCAAGGTGATGGTGTAGAAATGCCTCGGTTCGCTGAGCAAATTCGTCGCTGTGCAGGAAGGACTCAAGCAAAGCCCTGACATCGCCGGTCTCCTCCAGCATGTCGGCATGGAGCGCAAGACCAACTGGATCGGCGGAACGGATCAGAACCGTTTCATAGACCGCCGCAACGGTCGCCTCAATCCTTGCGCGGTCAGGTCCGGATGCGCGGGCGCGGACCAGATCATAGGCTGGATTTCGGAACAGGCTTTCGGCATAGCGGTTGTGGGTGAGTGTTACGGGCATCCAGCCTCTGGGTGCCGGCCCGCCCCGCGCAACGATAAGTCCGTCTCCGCTGAACGATTCGTGCACGTCATGCTCGGCTTCGACCACCAGGCCCGCCTTTCGCACCAGCGCCAGGCAGCGTTGGTGGATCAACGGATCGCCGCTGATCTGATGCGCATGGGTTGACAGGAACAGCCAGCCGATGCGCCCGGCCGCAAACAGCGGCAGACAGCTTTCCAGCACGTCGAACTCTATGCCCTGCGCATCGCAATGCAGGACATCCAGTCGGGAGATGCCGCGTTCTTCCATGAGTTGCATTACGCTGACGCCGGGCAGCAGCTGGACACCGGATGTCTCGGTTTGGAATGGACCTGGCGCGACCGGCGCGGGTGAAGCATATGCAGCGACGAACTCCGCCGCCAGCCCGTTCAGCGCCATGTTGGCTTCACCGACCGCGCGATGGGCGGCGTCGGGTTCGACCACCACGGCGTGTCGATCGGCGCCCCCCCGCAGGAACCAGGCGGAGTAGAATGCCCAGTAGCCGCCGAGTTCGATCATTGTTCCGCCATCGGCCAGAACACGCATCACTTCATGGAAAAGTCGCTCCTCCTGCGGTTCATGATGACCACGGCACCGGCGTATAAGGTCGGTCATCCAGGGCCCGTAATAGCCGTCCGCGACAACACGCAGACCGTTATGCATGGTTTGAACGCGGGTGCCGTCGGGCAGGACAGCGACCTCGCCGGCGAAGGGAACTTTCGGCAACGGGTCGGCGTCACGACACCGGATGGCCATTTGGGTCCGCGCCTCATTGTCCATCATCTCAGGCATCGCGGCCTCGAACACGTCGTCGGAGCGGACGCTGACTGGCGAGGCGACCTCGTGGGCACGCACGAAACGGTCGAAGACATTCGGTGGAGTTTGGAAATACCGCGCCAGCGCGGTATGCCGTTCGCCAGCCACATAGAACCGGTTCAGCCCGTCGAACCAGACGAATTGATAGTCCGCATCAGTCAGGATCGGTTCCCATGCCGCATGGCTCGGCTCGGGCGAGTTCGGCTGGGTCGCTTCCACCAGCACGATCCAAGGCCGGCACGCGGTAAAGTCCGCGCCTTCCAGCACCGCCTTCTCGGCACCCTCGACGTCGATCTTCAGAAAATGCACGTCACCCGTCACGTGCTCACGACAGATCGCGGCAAGCGTGGTCGCCTCGACCTCCATATCGCCGGCGGCTAGCCCGGCGCGACGGTTGGCAGCCGCCAATGCAGGGTCGAGTGTCGATAATCCGCTCGGCATGGTCATGTGCAGCACGCACCGCCCCGGCGTTTCGGCTACCGCGACGCCCAGATTGATATCGCGCGGGCGCAGGCGCCGCAGCCTGTCGAGGCAGTCCGGGACCGGCTCCACATTGATGCCGTGCCAGCCTTTCAGGTAAAATGCGTTGGTAACGGAATCGGCTTCGGGGTCGTTAGCGCCGACATCGATGTAGAACCCAGCGTCGATCGCGCCGAGGGCCCGCCACAGCATAACATCCTCAAAGTTCTGGGCATAGGAAACAAAATCCATGTCAAACCTCGCTATCGAGAAGATCGGCGGCCATCTCGCGGAGCTCGGCCCGGTTTTTGTTCAACGCATGGAACCCGCCTTACGTCGTTCCCTTCGATTTCAGGCGCGGTGATAAATATCCTCGTACCGCACGATATCGTCTTCGCCAGTATAGCTGCCAACCTGCACCTCGATCAGCGTCATCAGATCCTGGCCGGGGTTTTCCAGTCGGTGGATGCACCCAAGCGGCAGGAACACGTGTTGCTGCGCGGTCAGGGTCAGGATTTCATCGTCGCGGGTGACAATCGCAGTGCCACCGACCACGACCCAATGTTCGGCACGGAATTTATGGCTTTGCAGCGACAGTTTCTGCCCCGGCTTAACCACAATGCGCTTAACCTGAAAACCATCGCCCACGGCCAGGCTCTCATAATAGCCCCAGGGGCGCTGCATCTGGCGATGCGAGGTCGCCTGCGGCCGATCCGCAGCACGCAGCCGATCGACGATCTTCTTAACATCCTGGGCGCGATCCCGATGCATCGCCAACACGGCATCGTCGGTCACCACCAGCACCGCATCGTCCAGACCAACGATGGCAGCGAGCGACCCCTCGGTGCGAACATAGCAATTCGTTGCGTCCTCCACCAGCGCATCGCCGACCACAACGTTGCCGGCCGCGTCCTTGGCGCCGAGTTCCCACATCGCCGCCCAGCTACCGACATCGGTCCAACCGACAGTCGCGGGCACCACAACGGCTTGGTCAGTGCGTTCGGCAACCGCATAGTCGATGCTGATCGACTTGCAGGCGACGAATGCAGTGCGTTGCAACCGAATGAAATCGGCGTCCTCGGTGCGTCCGATCACCGCGGCGCGAACCGGGGCGAGAACCTCAGGCTCCCAGCGCGCCATTTCTGCAATCACGCTGGCGGCGGTGAAAACGAACATACCGGAATTCCACAAATGCCGCCCGCCCGTCACGAAGCGACCCGCAGTCGCCGCATCAGGTTTTTCGACAAAACGCGCGACGGTACTGGCGCCGTCAATGCCAGGCAGCGCCGAGCCAATTTCGATATAGCCATAACCGGTTTCGGGCGCGGTTGGCCGCATCCCGAAAGTGACGATCTTGCCAGCGCGCGCCGCCGCAACCGCGATGGCCAGCGCCTGGTGTAAGGCAGGCAGGTTATCCACCACGTGATCGGCGGCCATCATCCAAAGCACCGCGTCAGGCGTCGTCTCAGCGACCAGAAGGGCCGCAGCCAAAATGGCCGGCGCGGAATTACGACTCACCGGCTCCAGCAGGATCCGGCCGCCGGTAATGCCGGTTTCGCGCAGTTGTTCGGCCGCCAGAAAGCGATGATCCTCATTGCAGACCACCACCGGCGCCGCAAAACCGGCGCCGACCGCGCGGCCCATGGTTTGCTGGATCATCGTCGCAGTGCCATGCAGGGCGCAGAATTGCTTGGGCAGGCTGGCGCGGGACACTGGCCATAGCCGCGTGCCACTCCCGCCAGACAAAATAACCGGAACAATAGTTGCAACTGCACTAGCCGATAACAATGACATTTTTACTACCGTTGGTTGATATTTAGTCGCAAATACATATCGGGGATTTCCCCGACCGACGACCAGCGTGGCAGTCACAGCCGCTTCTTAGGCAAAAAACCAGGCAGTGGGCAACCGTAAAACTGTGGAACGACGGCAGGCGGTTTGCCGATCGGCCGACGAAGCAGGGCCAGAAATCATCCGTGCTCGCGCCCTAGTGCCCTGAAAAGGCGTCACAATGAGCACCCGGCAATCCGGCGTCATCGGCTTCTGATTCAAGGCAATCTCGCCGGCAGCGGGGGGGGGGAGTTCACCCATGGCGTTCAGCGAATTTGGATCATCGTGCGTCTTGACAAAATTGTGCAAAGCGTTCAAAAACGTGGTCAGAGAATAAAGGAACGGCGTAAAACTTCCTCTTAACTAGTTTTTTGAGGCGCAAGTTAAAAATAACTTTCGACACCATCTTCCGCGATCTACGGGAGCCTAACGGATGATTTGGACAACTGAGCAACTCGACCAGTTCGTCGAGAGAAGCGATGAACTTGGCGGCCCAACTGCCCAGCCTTGCCAAGAGTTCTGGTCCGACTTCAGCTACCGGCCAAATTACAAAGTCAACCAAGCGCTCGACCCATTCAGCGAAGCATATGTGCAGGAGCAGACAAGACTCTATGATGAAATAGCAGGACATGCTTATGATGTCCGACGGGATGAGCAGACCAGCTTCGATCTTCCCGCGCACATCGGTGCGCCCACCCCCTACAACCATCCTGACCCGGCCAATCTAGCAATGCACCTTCAACGCCTCTCCCGGGCCTTGCGTTGCGCCGGCGCCCGGAAGGGGGAGCACCTCCTGGATATGGGATGCGGCTGGGGACTGTCCTCGGAGCTCGCTGCCTACATCGGATTGACAGTCACAGCGGTCGACATCAATCCCCTGTTCATCCGCCTCGTCAACGAACGGGCAGTGCAGGGCAATCGAAGCATATCCGGGGTGGTATCTAGCTTCGAGGACTACCGAGTCGATCCACCGGTCGACATAGTTCTCTTCTATGAATGCCTCCACCATGCGGTCCGCCCTTGGCACGTACTGGCGCAACTCACGAGAGCCCTAGGCGACCAGGGGCGGATTATTCTCGCCGGGGAACCAATAAATGATTTTTGGTGGAAGCACTGGGGGCTGCGCCTAGATGCGGTCTCCATCTACTGCATCCGGAAGTTCGGCTGGTTCGAGAGCGGTTTCTCGTTGAAGTTCATAAGCCTTGCCCTGCATCGTTCCGGATTGCGCCCAGTTGCCCACAGCGACGCTGACTCTGTCATCGGCGTAACCGTCATTGGACAGTTGTCGCCAGTGCAGGAGTTGTTGGGACACGACTGCATCGACCTGTTTGACGCCCATGGCTGCTTCCAGGATGGGACCGCTGCAATATTCGTCGGAAATAGTGGACTGACCCTTCTATTTCCAGTGGGATCGACGTCGTTAACATTGTATTTTAGCAACTTTATAGGCCGCCCCCTGAGCACGGCCATCGAACAAGATGGACATCTTTTGTTGGAAGGCGACCTGGGTGCAGGGCCGATAGAAATTCACGTCAAAAGGGAACGTGATTCTACCGACCTAAAATTCCAAGTAGAGTCTTGGATACCTGATGATGAACTCAAAAATGGTGACAGACGAACGATCGGAATTCATTTGCAGAAGATAATTTTTAATAAAATTTTTGATGAAGTGTATTTTGGTATAAACTCCATTAATTTAAATTTTTTTTACGTCTAGATCAAATACTACCTGAGAAAGGAAAAATTTGATGGCTTCGCACCTTGGATTATTTGACGCTGATGGAGATGTTAAGTTTTTTGAGAAATATGACCTCAGTCCGGATAAAAATTTGTCGGTCATTTGTAAGCCAACCTTCGTCACGCTTCAGTGTTAGTATTAGATCAATGAACGAACAGATTAGACGGGGACTTATGGGGTTCTTCAAATCTAAGAATACCAGCCGGACCTTAGACGCCATGGCTTTGCGTCGAGAGGGAGATTTGGCGCGCGACCGGCGTGAATGGCCGGCATCCGATAAGCATTATAGTGCCTACCTGGAACTCAAGCCGGCCGATGAGGCGATCTGGGTCCAGCTTGGCCACGCGCTGAAGGAGCAAAATAAGCTCGATGCCGCCGAAAACGCCTACCGACGCGCTACAGAACTGGCCCCGCTCGATGGCGATGCTCACCTGCATCTGGGCCATGTGCTGAAGCAGCAAGGCAAGCGGGCTGATGCCGTGCGCGCCTTCGCGAAATCATTTGAGATCGCACCGAAACAGTCGACGTTCGACGACATGGCCGCACAGGGCGGCGCTCAACTCGCCAGCGAGATATTCGATAATGCAACCCGGCAGAATGCGGCGGATACCCTGCTCTTCGAGATCGATGACCTGCTGGGCTGGCTCCATGCGCACCGAACGCTGTCTGGCATTCAGCGTGTCCAGGTCGGGATAATCCGCAATGTCCTCTCAAGGATTTCCAGTAATGACAATCAACATTATGGCTTTGTGTGCACGAAGAACGATCAGGCAGGCCTTTGGCAGCTATGGCCTTCGGACGTGCAGGACTTGGTTGCCTACGCGACCTCAGACGACGTTCGACGCGACGAGCTCACTCGGCTGATCGCGAAGGCTGAGCAATGCGCCATCTTGGTCAAACCGGCGAAGGGACAGTGCTACTTCATCCTGGGCGCCTTTTGGGGCTTCGGCCGAGACCTAAGCCGCTATGCCCGACTTAAGGATGCCGGGGTGTGCATCGGGGTCTATATTTATGACCTCATCCCGATGACACATCCAGAATTCTGTGACGCGGCATTGGTGGCTGATTTCACCATGGCGCTGAGTGACGGAATGGCCGTCTTCGACTTCATCCTGACCATATCGGACTTCACGGCCCATGAGGTTCGCAGGCTACAGACGTCATTGAATCTCCGACCCATACCAGTTCAGCCAGTGCCGCTGGCCCACTTGCTAAACGAACAGACGCTAGAAGAGGCATCCTCCGGCTGGACGCCAGCTATTTCCGCTCTGAAGGGCAAGCGCTTCGCCCTCAGCGTCTCGACGATCGAGATCCGCAAAAACCATGCCTATCTTGTGGCAGCCTGGCGCCTGATGCTTGATGAAGGCCTTGACCCGCCAGACTTGGTCCTCGTCGGCCGTTACGGCTGGCGGGTAAACGACCTCATGGAGCAGATGCGGGCGACCCAGTTCCTGAATGGTCGTATCCACGTGCTGCACGACCTGACCGATGCGGAACTGCAGATGTTGTATCATTCCTGCCAGTTCACCGCTTTCCCGTCCTTCGTCGAGGGTTGGGGCCTGCCGGTCGGCGAAAGCCTGGCACATGGGCGCCCCTGCATCGCCTCCAACACATCATCCATCCCCGAAGTGGGTGGCGACTTGGTGGATTATGTCGATCCCTTCAATGTGCGCGAAGGCGTAGCGGCGTTCAAACACATGGCCTTCGACGCCGCCTATCGCGAGAAGCGCGAGCGGAAGGTGAAAGCTGACTTCAAGCCGCGTACCTGGCCGAACGTCAGTGCTGACCTGCTGAAGCGGATCAAGGAGTTCCGTCACCTCCAAACCGACGTGGCTCATGGGCCGCTGCTGCTTCCAGGCGAACTATTCATTCCCAGCGAGATGGCCCACACCCGAGCGATCCCGCGCAACTACGCCACCCGCCCGCTTCGCACAATATTGGCAGAATCATGGTATGCGCCGGAGGATTTCGGCGTGTGGATGCGCGGCGACACGGCCATGCTCCGCTTCCGCACCGACCTTGCGCCGGGCTCCGAGGTGACCGCCTACCTCCGGCTTGCTGGTGCGCCGTCGAGCATTAACCAAATGGTTCATACCTCGGCCAATGAGGACGTCGATGACACCAACGATGATCCGGGCAAGCCGCCCGCAGGCTCGGTGGAACAGGCGTTTCCTCAAATGGTCCGGCGCAGCAGTGGTAGTCGTCGGATTACAACGAGCAGGTTCATCATCCGGATCGCCGGCCGCGTGGTCGAAAATGGGGTCATGACGATCCGTCTTCACGTTACCGGGGAACCCACGCGAGCGCCGCTTAATGACAGTCGGCAGCTGTCGGTCGGCCTCATTGCACTGGCCTACGCGGAGACCTCCCAGCTCGAGCTCCGGGGTGACATTGGGGAGGCCCTGACTGAGCTCTGCTGATCCGACCGTGGCGCGGTCCGCATGAATCAGCCGTTCGGGCTGTCGCTCGCTGTCGCCAATGCCTGCAAGCGTAATGTCCGAACCGTCGCCAAACTGATCCCCGCCCGCCGCGCACCCATCACGGTTCAGCCAGAAGCTTGCCCCATCCCCGCTAACGCCCTCCGCTCTAAGGACATCTGAATGAAGCGTGCACTCATCACCGGCATCACCGGCCAGGACGGCGCCTATCTCGCGCAGTTGCTCCTCGGCAAGGGCTACGAGGTGTTTGGCGTCATCCGTCGGTCCTCGCACCGTGGCGTAGAGGATCATCGCCTGCGCTGGCTCGGCATCGCCGACGAGGTGAAGCTACTCGACGGTGATCTTAGCGACCTCTCGAGCCTGGTCCGGATCGTGAAAGACGTCCAGCCCGA
>CALQTN020000081.1 GCA_943333505.2 Asaia bogorensis
CAAGGCCTTCCTGCGCAAGACGGCAGCGCGAACCATCGATGATCTCTGGGACGCTATTCGAGATGCAATCCCGATGTTCACGCCGCAGGATTGTGCAGGATACTTCACCGCAGCCGGATATGAGCCGGATTGATCGGAATCTGCTCTAGTGCATGAAACCCGCGCCCAAGACTGGGGCGGCCACCACACCGTCTCCAAACGCGAAATCCCGTCCATCATCACCCATCAAGCAATGGGTCACCGACAGACTGATGATCGATTCCAAGCCTTTCAGGTGACGCAGGATGAGCGTCCAGTGCACCCACAGACAGTCAAGCGAGACATAGAGATGATAGCGCCGATCTCGGGGGGAAACGGTCGTCCAAGTTCAATCCGATGGCGAAAGCTGGCCAGCTTGCGCTGAAAACTGCCACCACGGACCGGGACGGCGTTGTCGCGATGCCAGCCCCTGTCAACCATTTCCCCCACGAAAACGCTTATCTTTACGGCCAGTAGCCCATACCCGGCACGCCAATCTGGGTCGCCAAGATACGTTGTGCGTCCTCGACGAATTCACAGAGCCGGGCTCGTGTTTCACGCGGGTCGATGATGTCCTGGCCAGTGGCTTCGGCGGTCAGGAACGGCGAGGCCAGGGCTTGCAACCGCGCCTCAATTTCCGCCTGCTTGGCAGCCGGATCATCGGCGGTGGCAATCTCGCGCCGATATGCCGCCGACACTCCTCCGAGGATATGCATCGAGCCCCAGTTCGCCGATGGCCAGGCGTAACGGCGGAACATGCCGGTCGGGCGATGATGGCATTGTCCGGCAACGCCGTAGAGCCTGCCGAGCACGAAGGTGATCATCGGCATCCGCGACCGGCAGACAAGCGACACGAGATGCGCGCCGGCGCGCTCAATGCCGTTCTTTTCCGACTCAAGTCCGACCATGAAGCCCGGCTCATCGGCAAACGAAACAAGCGGCAAATGGAACAGGTCACAAAGCTGCATCAGCCGCGCGACTTTCGCCCCCGACGCGACGTCGGTCGAGCCACCATCAAAACGTGGATTGTTGCACATAACGCCGACCGGGTAGCCGTTGACCCGCGCGAGGCCGGTGATGCGTGCCCGACCGTAAAGCGGGGCGATCTCGAAGAAACTATCCTTGTCGACCACAAGCTTGATCAGCTTGCGCGCATCGAAAATCTTGCGCCGGTCACGCGGCATCAGCGACAGCAATGCTTCATCAGCGCGTCCCGGATCGTCCGAGGTGTCGCCACGCGGGGCGGCTTCATCGACACTTGATGGCAGGTAGGACAGGAACTTGCGGATCTGCTCAAACGCATCCGCTTCATCGGTTGCGACATTGTCGATGCAGCCGCTGATCTTGGTGTGGATATGTGCGCCGCCGAGGTCATCTTTGTGGATATCAACGCCCATCGCCGCTTTCACCACTGGCGGCCCGCCGGGGAAGATCTGCGAAATCCCTGCCACCATCACACTGAAATGCGACAGGCAGGCCTGGATCGCCGGCAGTCCGGCAACCGAGCCGAGTACCGCCGAAACGGTCGGCACTATTGACAGCAACTGCACGTCCCACGCCGTGAAGGCGTTGCCATCGGGAAGATAGGTCCGGCCATATTCCTCGAATGACCGCACCGACCCGCCCGCCGCATCGAGCAACCGCACATAGGGCAAACGCCATTCAATCGCGCGCTGGCTGGCAGAAAGCTCCTGTCCCATGCCGCCACGCCGGCCACCCGAGCCACCACGAACAGTAAAGTCACCCGCCGTCATCACCACCTTGCGGCCATTGACCAGCATTGTGCCTTCAACAGACCCTTTGGGGATAAATTTGGTCAGTTCGCCGTTTTCGTATTCCCCCCAGCCCGACAGGCCCATGAATTCATGGAAACTGTCGGGATCTGCCATTGCGGTAACGCGGTCGCGCACCAGCATCTTGCCTTGCTGGCGCTGGCGGGCGATGCCTTCTGCACCACCCATCGCCTGCGCCATCGTCTTACGGCGTTCCAGTTCATCGACTTCTTTTTGCCATGACATGTTCGTGTCTCCCGTGTCGCGTTGGCGCTACTTGACGCCGGGTTGGGCGCGCGCGCAACCTCCATGTAAATGCTGGGAGGAACGCAAACATGCTCCAAAAATCCAAGATGTCCCGTCGCGCCTTGCTGGGTGCCACCGCTAGTGCCGGATCGATGGTCATGCTGGCCCGCCATGGCCGGGCGGCAGCCGAGAAGCCGCAATATGGTGGGACACTGAAGGTTGCGTACAACATCGCGCCAGGCGCGCTTGACGCCCATGTGGGCCGCTCCGGAGGCGATGCCTATTACTGGCGGCAGATGTATGACCAGTTGGTCGACGCTGATCCGTCGCTGAAGCCGGCGCCGGCATCGTCGCTCGCCGAGTCATGGGATCTGTCCGATCCCAAAACCATGGTGCTGAAACTGCGCAAGGGTGTGCTGTTCCATGACGGAACCCCGTTCAACGCTGAAGCAGTAAAATTCAATATCGAGCGTGTGCTCGACCCCGCCACCAAAGCCACGCCGCGGGCGGCCTTCCTGTCGATCGACAGCATTACCGTGGTCGACGAACACCTTGTCCGGCTCAATCTTAAACGGCCCTGGGGCTCGGGGATGAGCATGCTGGCCGATCGCGGCGGGGCGATGAATTCACCAACGGCGGTCAAGGCGCTGGGCGTCGACTATGCCTTCAAGCCATCCGGCACCGGACCATACAAGCTTGCCGAAGTTGTCAGCGGCAGCCATGTCCGACTGGTGCGCAACGAAAAATACTGGCGGCGCGACGCAGACAACAACCCGCTGCCCTATCTCGATGAGATCATCATCCGCGTGGTCCAGGACCCCACCGTGCAGGTCGCTGGGCTGCGCTCGGGCGAAATCGACTTAGTCTACCTGCCCTACCGCGATGTCGGCACTTTTCTCGAAGATCCGAAATACAATGTCAGCGTCTTCCAGGGCGGCAATATCGGCTATCTGATGGCGTTCAACACTGCCAAACCGCCGATGGACAACGTCAATCTCCGGCTCGCGGTCGCCCACGCGGTCAATCCCGAAGCGATCAACAAGGCCGCCTTCTTTAACCGCGCGATCGTCGCGAAGGGTGGCATGTGGCCGACTGGCGCCTGGGCCTATGATCCGACCGTGGCCCGCCCAAGCTATAGCCCCGCAAAGGCGCGAGACTACCTCAAGGCCGGCGGCAAGCCAAATGGCTTCGAAATAGACGCGGTGACCTGGGCGAGCGACACATTGTCGCCGAGCGCGGAAATCGTGAAAGCCCAGCTTGGCGCGGTCGGTATCAAGCTCAACCTTAAGGTCTTTGAAACCTCGGTTGCCACCGACCGGTTCTACAGCACGGGCGAGGCGCCGGTCTTCCTGACCGCCTGGAGCCGCTATCCCGAACCGGACTGGATTGCCGCGCTGAACTATAGCAGCACCGGGTATTACAACGCGTCCAAGGTCAAGGACGCACGGATGGACGCGTTGATCGAGGATGGCGCGGCCAATGTCGATATCGACAAGCGCAAGGCCATATATCGCAAGGTGGATGAAGTCGTGCTCGGTGAGGGGTGGATTACCCCATTGATCTATGGCGTGACCTATGCGGCAGCGCCGAAGAAGGTTCAGGGCCTCGACAGCGTGTTCGGCTGGGATGCCAAGTTCAACCTGCATCAGATGTGGATCAAGAAGACCTAGGCATTCATGCACCGCTACATCCTGCGCCGCCTGGCGCAGTTGATCCCCACTTTGCTGCTGATCACCTTTATGGTGTTCGCCCTGATGCACGCGCTGCCCGGCGATCCGGCGCGGGCATTGGTGGCGGGCGGCGAGGCGCTGGACGAAACCCAGCTCGCGGTGGTCCGCAAGGAACTCAACCTCGACAAGCCAATGCCGGTACAGTACGTGCTGTGGCTCGGGAAGGCGCTGAGTTTTGATCTCGGCCGATCGATCATCACCCAGCGCAAGGTCGCCGATGAGTTGTCGTTGCGGGCGTTGGTGACGTTGGAATTGGGGGTGCTGGGCTGGATGCTGTCCACCCTGATCGCGTTGCCGGCGGGGGTATTGGCGGGCGCGTTTCGCGGCGGCCGGATTGACGCGGTGACGACGGTTTTTGCGGTCAGCGCCGTCGCCCTCCCTGGATTCTGGGTCGGCATCATGTTGATCCTGCTGTTCGGGGTGCATTTGCACTGGCTGCCAACTCAGGGCTTCGTCGCGTTCAACGTCGATCCGCTCGGCAATCTGCGCCACATGGTGTTGCCAGCGATTGCGCTTGGCACAGGCAGTGCAGCACTGTTGATGCGCCAGACCCGTTCAGCGCTTATTGAAGTTCTGGCGCTGGATTACATCCGCACCGCCCGTGCCAAGGGGCTGGCACGGCGGACAGTGGTACTCGCACACGCCTGGCCCAACGCGCTGCTGCCGGTGGTCACCGTCATGGGCCTCGAAATCGGCCGGATGCTGGCGGGTGCCGTGGTGGTGGAGACCTTGTTCGGCATCCCCGGCATGGGGCGACTAATCGTGCAGGCCGTGTTCCAACATGATTTTCCGATCGTGCAAGGCTGCGTACTGGTGATGGCGTCAGCGGTGCTGCTGGTCAATTTCGCCACCGATCTGGTCTATGCCTGGCTCGACCCACGGATCCGCTACGATGGATAGGGCGTTGCGTCGGCCATTGGTGATGTTTGCGCTGCTGGTGATCGGGCTGATTACCGTCGCCGCCTTTGGCGCGGACTGGATCATGCCGTTCGATCCACAGGAAATGGACTTCGATAACTTGCTGGCCGGCGCATCGCGCGCCCATCCTTTCGGCACCGACCAGATGGGGCGTGATACGGTTTCCCGCCTGATCCTGGGCAGCCAGGTGGCGTTGCAGGTCAGCCTTGGCGCGGTCAGCCTCGGGCTGCTAATCGGTGTGCCGCTCGGGCTGATCGCGGTAACGCTGCGCGGTTGGGTGGATGACATCATCATGCGGGTGATGGACGCGGTTGTGGTGTTCCCCAGCCTGCTGGTGGCCGTGGCGCTCGCCGCCGTTTTGGGCAACTCGCTCGGCACGGTGATCGTCGCGATCGGGCTCGCCAACGTGCCCTGGCTCGCCCGGATTGCCCGCAGCCAGGCGCTCGCGGTGCGTGAAATGGATTTCATTGCCGCCGCCGAGGCCGGTGGCGCGCGGCCGTTCACCATTATGTTTCGCCATATCCTGCCCAATTCGCTGGCACCGCTGATCGTGCAGGCAACCCTTGGCATGGGTTATGCGGTGCTGACCGAAGCAGCACTCGGCTTCATCGGGGTGGGCGTCCAGCCGCCGACACCAACTTGGGGCAACATGCTGCAAACCGCATTTCCGTTGCTCGATCGCCAGCCATTGCTGTCAGTGGCGCCGGGGTTGGCGATCTTCCTGCTGGTGTTGGCCTTCAACCTGCTAGGCGACGCGTTGCGCGATGCGCTGGACCCGCGTTTGCGTAATTTACGCTAGGGCGATGTAAAGCCCGGCCGCCCGCCCCACTTAGAAGTCCCGCATAGGAGGATCGCATGGCGAAGGGTCAGAAAAAGAGTAATCGTGAGGCCAAGAAGCCGAAAGCCGATAAGAAGCCAGCCGCTTCGGCGACACCCTTTGCCCGCGACGCGCCGGTGAAGAAGCCGGTTCCCGGCAGCAAAGCCTAGGTAAGTGGTTCTTTTTGTGACCAAAAAGAACCAAGCAAGCTTTTCAGGACTCTGGTCCCGTTGGCTTGGGACCTAACCGCAATCCCACGCCAACGATCACAAAGCGGGGTTTTTCTGCTTTTTTTCGTTCACAAAAAGAAGACCTTCGCTCCTCTGGCACTCACCCCACATGAGTGCTAATAGGCGCGCATCGGACCGCCAGCGCATCTGCGCCGCGCGCCTTGTCCGACCAGGAGCTTGATCTATGAAATTTCGTCCGCTGCACGACCGCGTGGTCGTTCGCCGCCTTGTCGCTGAAGAAAAAACCGCGGGTGGCATCATCATCCCCGACACTGCCCAGGAAAAGCCGATGGAAGGCGAAGTGATCGCCGCCGGCGCCGGCGTGCGCAATGAACTCGGCGCGCTGATTCCGCTCGATGTCAAAGTCGGCGACAAGGTGCTGTTCGGCAAATGGTCGGGCACCGAAGTCAAGCTCGACGGCGAAGAACTGGTGATCATGAAGGAAAGCGACCTGTTCGGCGTGATCAATGCAACACCGGCCGCCAAAGCGGCATCGGTGAAAAAGGCCAAGGAATAAAGTGTTCGCCCATTAAAGCGAACGCTAAGCCCAAAAATTTTCTGAAAGAGACAAAAACATGGCCGCCAAAGATGTACGTTTCGGAACAGATGCGCGCTCGCGCATGCTCGCCGGCGTGGAAATGCTTGCCAACGCCGTGATGGTCACCCTCGGCCCCAAAGGCCGCAGCGTTGTCATCGACAAAAGCTACGGTGCCCCGCGCATCACCAAGGACGGCGTGAGCGTCGCCAAGGAAATCGACCTCAGTGACAAGTTCGAGAACATGGGCGCCCAGATGGTGCGCGAAGTGGCCTCGAAAACCAACGACATCGCCGGCGACGGCACCACCACGGCGATCGTGCTCGCCCATGCCATCGTCCGCGAAGGCGTGAAGGCGGTTTCCGCCGGCATGAACCCGATGGATCTGAAGCGCGGCATCGACAAGGCGGTTGAAGCCCTGGTCGCCGAGCTCGCCAAGCGCTCCAAGAAAATCACCACCCAGGCGGAAACCGCCCAGGTCGGCACGATTTCGGCGAACGGCGAAAGCGAAATTGGTGATATGATCGCCAAAGCGATGCAGAAAGTCGGCAACGAGGGTGTGATCACCGTCGAAGAAGCCAAGAGCATCGAAACCGAACTCGACATCGTCGAGGGCATGCAGTTCGACCGCGGCTATCTGTCACCGTACTTCATTACCAACGCCGAAAAAATGACGGTTGAGCTCGAACAGCCCTACATCCTGATCTTCGAAAAGAAGCTGACCGCGCTGCAGCCGATGCTGCCGCTGCTCGAAGCCATCGTCCAGGCCGGCCGTCCGCTGCTGATCATCGCAGAAGACATCGAAGGCGAAGCGCTTGCGACCCTTGTGGTCAACAAGCTGCGTGGCGGGCTGAAGGTTGCCGCCGTCAAGGCGCCGGGCTTCGGCGATCGTCGCAAGGCGATGCTGGAAGATCTGGCCGTGCTGACCGCTGGTGAAGTGATCAGCGATGATCTCGGCATCAAGCTCGAAAGCGTGACGTTGGCCATGCTCGGCCGCGCCAAGCGGGTGCTGATCGACAAAGACAACACCACCATCATCGAAGGCGTTGGCAAGAAGGCCGACATCCAAGGCCGCTGCGCCCAGATCCGCGCCCAGGTCGAAGAAACCACCTCGGACTACGACCGCGAGAAGCTCCAGGAACGCCTGGCCAAGCTCGCTGGTGGCGTTGCCATCATCAAGGTAGGCGGCTCGACCGAGGTTGAAGTGAAAGAACGCAAGGATCGCGTTGACGACGCCCTGCACGCAACCCGTGCGGCCGTTGAAGAAGGCATTGTCCCGGGCGGCGGCGTCGCGCTCGCACGCGCTTCGCTGGTGCTCAGCAAGCTCAAGGGTGACAACGAAGACCAGAAGCATGGCATCGAAATCGTCCGCAAGGCGGTCCTGATGCCGATGCGCCAGATTGCGCAGAACGCCGGCGAAGACGGTGCGGTGATTTCCGGCAAGGTGCTGGAAAAAGACACGTATCACTGGGGCTTTGATGCGCAGACCGGTACGTATTGCGACATGGTGAAGTCCGGCATTATCGACCCGACCAAGGTCGTGCGCGCCGCCTTGCAGCATGCAGCCTCCGTCGGTGGCCTGCTGATCACCACTGAAGCGATGATTGCCGACCGGGTCGAACCGGAAGCCTGATCGCCGAACGCGTAACGATAAAGCGGCCGTCCGGGAAACCGGGCGGCCGTTGCTGTTTCAACCCGGAGATTGCCCGATGGACGCCGCCGCAATCACTGCCTGGGCGCTTGCCAATGGCTGGCGCATGATCGCCGGCGCGCCAAGCCTTACCAAGCCATCCCGCCCGGACGAGGCGATTGTACGCTTGGTGCTGAAGGCGACGGTCGCCCATGTCGAAGTCAAGAAGCCGGCTGGCAAGTGGGAGAAAATGACGGGGGCGGCTTATCCGGCGATCTTGGCCGATGAGGAAAACGGGATGCCGATCGGGTTGCGGCTGGATAGCATCAACGGTTTTGCGATGTTGATGCGGGAGAATAAGGATCGGATGGTGTTTGCAAAGATGACTGGAAAGACCGTGTACTAACGGGAGACATGGCGCTTTTTTCAGAAAAATAATCTAATGCTTTCCAAGTTTAAGCGCGGTTCAGTCCATCGGCACATGAATTTCTGCTCCGGCAATTCGCAGGCTTGAAAAATACCCGCTGGCCCCAGCCCGCGCTTCCCCTGCAACCGCCTCGGCGAGGGTCGAAAACACCCGCCCCCCCGCGCGCTTGACGGTATAAACCTGGGCGTCGGTGATCTCGATCGCTTCGACCGCGCTCTCCAGCGCGGGATCGCCAGCGACCGCATAGCCGCCGTGGCGAACCAGGGTGAACTGGCTCATTTCGGTTTTCCCAGTCCAGCAAACGCCTCGGCTGGCATGATCGTCAGCACGAACCCGGTTGGCGTTTCGGTTGGGCCGAACGGTCCGGCGACCTTGTTGCTGACTGGCTTCAGACTTTTCAGATAGCTCGCGATTGCGTTCGCGTCGGATTTGGTCAGGCTGGCAAAGCCACGCCACGGCATCGAGGGTGCCAGCATCCGGCCATCCGGCCGTACCCCGGTGGTGACGGCGGCAACGATTTGTTCCTTGCTCCATTTGCCAAGCCCGGTGGCGTTGTCCGGGGTCAGGTTCGAACCAGCAAACACCCCGAGGCCAGGCACCGCAAAGCCGACATCGGAGCCCGCGAGGAATTTGGCCATGTCGGGCTTGCCGAAGAAATGGCCTGCTGTGTGGCAGTCAGTGCATCCGCCGAACTGCACGAGGTATTTGCCCCGCGCCACGTCCGAGTCGGCAGCACTGGCAGGTGCTGCAAACGCGGCAAAACCTGCCGCGGCCAAAACCAGTGCGAAATGGCGTGTGATCATGGATGCGTCCCCCTGCACGTGCTGCAAATATTTATACACACAGCCATCCACGCCGCAATTACTGGGCCAGCTTGATCGCCCCTGCCAGTTTGCCGGTTTTGGGGTCGATCACCAGCACCCTATCCGGTCCACCGCCGCGCAATTGGACGACAATCCGATCAGCGGTCGCAGCAATCCCAGCAATCGTGGTGCCGGCGGGCTCGTCGAGCGTGGCTGAAGCCGCCGACGCCGCCCCAACCCCGCCCAAACGCTGGGTCATCACCACGCCCAACGCCACCACGCCGACGATGATCATCACCCCCATGACCACGGTCAAAATCTTCAACGCCCGCATTCCGCTTCCCCTACCCTGGCGCGCAGGCTATCCCAACGCCATGTCAACCGAACCGCCTGCCGCAATCCCCGTCATCGCAACAGAATCCGACCGAGGCAAGCGCATTGATCGCTTCCTGGCTGAAGCGCTCGCTGCCACCTCGCGTTCGCGCCTCAAGGTGTTGATCGAGGATGGCCATGTCACCCGTGACGGCCAACCGCTGCGCGAGCCGGCCGAGGCGGTGCGGCCCGGCGCGGTTTACCTTGTGACCGAACCGCCGCCGCTGCCCGCCACTCCGCAGGGCCAGGCGATGGACCTGACAATTCTTTATGAGGACAGCGACCTCATTGTGCTCGATAAACAGGCAGGGCTGGTCGTCCATCCAGCCCCCGGCAATTATGATGGCACCCTGGTCAACGCGTTGATCGCCCATTGTGGCGATAGCCTGACCGGTATTGGCGCGGAACGCCGGCCGGGGATTGTGCATCGGCTCGACAAGGATACCTCGGGCGTGATGGTGGTGGCCAAGACCGAACTCGCCAACGCAGCCCTGACCCAGGCCTTTGCGGCACGTGACCTCGATCGCGCCTATCTCGCGCTGGTCTGGGGCCTGCCCAACCCGGTGTCCGGCGATATCGAAGGCGCGATCGGGCGGGACCCACGTGAACGCAAACGCATGGCCGTCCGTGGGATTGGCGGCAAATATGCGCTGACCCATTACCGGACCCTGGCCAATCACGCGATGAACGCCACTCTGCTGGAATGCCGGCTCGCGACCGGTCGCACCCATCAGATCCGAGTCCATCTAGCCAATGCAGGCAACCCGCTCGTCGGTGACCCGGTCTATTTGCGGCGAATTCCGGCCGCCGCCAAAGGCTTGCCGACCGAATTGCGCGGCGCGTTGCTGGATTTTCCGCGCCAGGCACTGCACGCCACACGGCTCGGCTTCGTCCATCCAAGGGACGGAAAATACCTATCCTTTACCACCGCACCGCCGACCGACATGTTGGAATTGTTCAGTTTATTGGAATTCAATCCCGCCGCCTGGGAGAAGCTTTCGCGAACTTAATGTGGCGGAAACCGCACGGAATTATTGACCGGACCAATGTAGTCCGGTATGAAAGACATCGAGCAAACAGCGATCCGCGCCAAGGGTGCGCGCGCCGCAAGATCAACCGGGGACAAGCTGCCAATCTTGGGGCAGTCGCTGGTGATTGATGATCTTCCCATGCACCCCGGCTTGGCCAACAGGCCGACCGCAACCTGGTTGTTCATCTGCGCCATCCCGGGCAGCATGATCGCCGCCGAGACGAAAAGGAGCCTGTGATGGCTGCTGCCGTTATCAATGTTGCCCCCGAAGGCAACCTCACGCGTTATTTGCAGGAAATCCGCAAATTTCCGATGCTCACCGCGCAGGAGGAGCTCGATCTCTCCAAGCGCTGGCGCGATGCCGAGGACATGGATGCAGCCCACAAGCTGGTGACGTCCCATCTCCGCCTCGTCGCCAAAATCGCCATGGGCTACCGCGGTTACGGCCTGCCGGTTGGCGAACTGATCAGCGAAGGCAATGTCGGGATGATGCAGGCGGTCAAGCGCTTCGATCCCGAACGCGGCTTCCGCCTATCCACCTACGCGATGTGGTGGATCCGCGCGGCGATCCAAGAATACATTCTGCATAGCTGGTCGCTGGTGAAAATGGGCACCACGGCTGCTCAGAAGAAGCTGTTCTTCAACCTGCGGCGCCTCAAGGGCCAGATGCAGGCAATCGACGACGGCGATCTGCAACCCGAGCAAGTGGCCAAAATCGCCCACGCACTCGATGTGCCGGAACAGGACGTGATCAACATGAACCGCCGGCTGGCAGCGCCCGATCACAGTCTGAACGCGCCGTTGCGCGCCGACAGCGAAGGCGAATGGCAGGATTGGCTGGTAGATGACGCGGAAAGTCAGGAACAGGCGATTGGTGACCGCGAAGAAGCCACTGGCCGCAAGGCATTGCTGGCAAGCGCCTTGAAAACCCTCAACGAACGCGAACGCCATATCCTGATTGAACGCCGTCTGAAGGATAACCCGACCACGTTGGAGGATTTGTCGCAGCATTACGATATCTCCCGCGAACGGGTGCGCCAGATTGAGGTGCGGGCGTTCGAGAAGCTGCAAAAGGCGATGCATACCCAGGTCGCCGCCCAGCGTCTGGCTGCACAAGCCCAGGTTTCCAGCCACAACCTGACCCACGCGATCGCCTGATCGCGGTACGTGACGCCGCCGGAGCAACGTGCTTTGCTCTGGCGGTGAACACTCTCTTGCCGCACTGACATGGCCCAACTCAGCGATGACTGCTTCGCTTTTGGTGGGGCGTTGTTGCCGTTGGACGATGCGCGCGCCCATATTATTGCCCGCTATGGCTGTGCGTTGGGCAGCAACAATATTGCGTTGGTTCACGCAAACCGGCGTGTGTTAGCCGGTGACTTTGTCTCGCCGATGAATTTGCCGCCCGAAACCAACTCCGCCGTCGATGGTTACGCCGTGCACCACGCCGACCTCGCACCCGCCACGGCAACTGAACTCCTGGTCATGGGCCGCGCGGCGGCCGGCCACCCACACACCAGCGCCAGCCCGCGTGGTCAGGCGCTGCGCATTTTCACCGGCGCGGTCGTGCCCGTGGGACCTGATACGATTATGATGCAGGAAGACTGCACCGAAACCCCGTTTGGCGTGCTGATCCAGCCAGGCATCAAGCGCGGCGCCAATCTGCGCCAGGCGGGGGAGGATGTCACCGCTGGCACCATCGCCCTTACCGCCGGCACCAGGCTTTCCCCCGCCGATCTCGCCTTGCTCGCAGGCCTCGGCCAGACCCATGTTGTCGTTCGCGCGCCGCTGCGGGTCGCTCTGTTTTCCACCGGCGACGAACTCGCCAACGCCCCGGGCCCCCTCCGCGCCGGCCAAGTTTACGACGCCAACCGGATCATGCTGACAAGCCTGCTGGACCGACGTGGCGCGACGGTGATCGATGGCGGCATTCTGCCCGATGACCCAGCCGCCACCGTGCGTGCCTTCCGTGCAGCCAACGCCGATCTGATCATCACCTCAGGCGGGGTTTCGGCTGGCGAGGAAGACCATGTCCGTACCGCCATCACCGCCGCCGGCACATTGGAATTCTGGCGGGTTGCCATCAAGCCGGGCCGCCCGGTGGCATTGGGCCGGGTCGGAAACACGCCATTGCTGGGCCTACCCGGCAACCCGGTTGCCGCCCTGGTAACGCTCGCGACCGTCGGGCAACCCTTGCTGGACCGGTTGTCAGGCGCGATCGATGCACCGCCCCTGCGGTTCCACGTCACCAGCGACTTTGCCTACCGCAAAAAATCTGGCCGACGTGAATATGTCCGGGTGCAATTGCGCGACGGCCGGGCGACGCGCTTCCCCAAAGAAGGCGCTGGAATCATTACCTCCCTGACCGGCTCGGACGCGTTGCTCGAACTGCCCGAAGCCATGACCGACCTTGCCCCTGGGGACATCGTACGCTGCATCCCACTGGGGCTGATTTATGGCTGACTACCTCGTCGCCCCGACCCCGGATGATCCTGCGCTGACCCGTGAAGTGGTCGGCATCGACCATACCGGCGCCGAAATCGTCAGCCGCGTTCCGGTCGAGCGCCCGCTGACCCTGTTCCTCAACGGCCAGGAAATCGTCACCATGATGACAATCGGTGATCGGCCGGATTGCCTCGCGGTCGGCTACCTGATCAACCAGAACATGCTCGCACCGGATGAACCGATCGAACAGATCGATGTCGACACCGAACTCGATATTGTCGTGGTCCGCACCAAACGCCGCACCAATTACGAGAAGAAACTACGGCGCAAAACCCTCACCTCGGGTTGCGCCCAGGGCACCGCATTCGGGGACCTGCTGGAGCGCTTCGAAACCGTGAAGCTCGATCCCGCCGCGCGCCTGCGGATTTCGTGGCTTTACGCGCTGTCCAAGGAGATCAACACCACCCCCAGCCTCTATCTGACCGCCGGCGCCATCCATGGCTGCGTGCTGTGCGAACAGGACCGGCCGCTGGTTTATATGGAGGATGTCGGCCGCCATAATGCGATCGACAAGATCGCGGGATGGATGCGATTAAACAACGTGTCGGCCAGCGGAAAATTATTCTACACCACCGGCCGCCTGACGTCGGAAATGATCATCAAAACCGTGCAGATGGGCCTGCCCATTCTGATCAGCCGCAGCGGCTTCACCGCCTGGGGGGTGGACCTGGCGCGCCAGGCCGGGCTGACCCTGATCGGGCGGGCCAAGGGCCGGCGGTTTCTGTGCCTGTCGGGGGCAGAGCGGTTGGTATTTGATGTTAAGGATCAATGAAGTCAGGCCGATTTTTGCGCACAAAAACAATCCGAAAACCCTATTGCCGTGCCATTTCCGCCCGCCCAACCCTGGCGCCATCCAACGTTTGGTCGGAATCCATTGTCACCGTCACCTTGGCCAACACCCCGGTAAAACTGAACGGCGCCAGGTGAGCCGAAACCGGGCTGCCGCGGTCGAGTCCGATATCGAGCCCGAACAAAGATACAAGCATGGCAAAGCCAAGCGGGGTTGCAATCGATCCCGCAGGTTCGCCGTTGATCAGCAGCGTGTAACGGCTGCGCCCGGTGCCGGTGCCGATTTTCGGGGCTCTCTCCCGCGTCATACGCTCGGCGGTGACGCCCAGGACACAGTCTCCAACTGGAACCTTGCAATCTGACGTCCCGATCGTATGCTCGCCGCCGATATTGAGGTCGTGCACCAGCCTGCCATCCTTGATGTAGAGACTGTAGCCGGATGTCGCGTCGCCATGGGCGATCAGCACACCCTCCGCGCCGCTTTCCGGAATAGTGGCGGTCGCCTCAATCCGGTAACTGCGGCTGCGCAGATCGGGGGCGACATCGGTGGGCACGTGGCCCATGCCGTGATGGAACACAAAACGAGTACGGTCGCCCTGTACCCGTTCGCCATTGGCGGCAAAGCGGACGGCGAAACGATCATCGAGCGGCAGGGCCTGATGCGCCTCGGCCTCGCGCCACCACAGCGCGATCATATCCTGCAATTTCTCCGGCATTTCCGCCGCGCGGTCATGGATTTCGGCGAAGTCGGTTTCGAGGTGGTAGAGTTCCCACTTGTCGTCCTCGAACTTGCTGCCCATCGGGTGGAACGCCGCAGCTTTCCAGCCTTGGTGCCAGATGCTGCGATGACCGAACATCTCGAAATACTGCGCGGTCGATTTGGACGGTGCGGCAGGATTATCCAGGCTGGCGGAGAAGCTTTCGCCTTCCAACGGCATTTGCGTCACGCCATTGATGGTCTCGGGCGGCATGACGCCCGGGACTTCGAGCAGGGTTCGCACCAGATCGGAGGCATGGGCGGATTGGTGACGCAGGGCTCCGGCCCCGACGACCTTGCGCGGCCAATGCAACACCAGCGGATCGCGAATACCGCCACCATGGGTATTCTGCTTGTAGCGCTTCAGCGGGGTGTTGGCCGCCATCGCCCAGCCGAGCGGGAAGTTGGAATGGGTGTCTGGCCCGCCAATATCATCGATGCGGGCGAATTTTTCGTCCATTGGCTCGGCGCGCAGATTGAACGGCCCCATAGCGTTAACCAGCCCGCGCGGCCCGCCCTCCTGGCTGGCGCCATTGTCGGACAGGACAAGAATGATGGTGTTGTCGAGCTTGCCGGCCGCATCCGGGAACGCCACCAGCCGGGCGAGATGCTGGTCGGCATGGTCAAGCATCGCGGCGTAGGCCGATTGCCCTGGTGAACAGGCGCTGTTCGTCAGCACTATGGCTCGCCCAGGGCTGCACGTAGTTGTTATGCGGTGGCAACACGGTGCTGGGCGGGCGCAGCATTTCGTCTAGAGCGTGATGACCGTAGGTGGGATCACACGAAGGTCTGGCCACGCGACCAAACAAAGAGTTAGAGAATGATGACCGCGCCCATCAGCGGTCATCATTCTCTAATGTGCCGGCTTCACGCGCGATCTTGCCCCGGTAGCCCCGGAAGCAACGGTCGAAATTGGCCAGGCACCCCATGCCGACCGAATGATGGTTGCGCCCGGTGAGCAATTGGGCGTTTTGATCGGGAAGCCATAGCAGCCGAAATCGGCGAAGCCGATATCGTCGAACAGCACCACCACGATGTTGGGCGCATCCTTGGGAGGCGGGCCAGCAGGGGGTGCCTGCGGGTGGTATTGAGCGATTTTGCCTTCAAACACGACCCGCCTCACCATCGAACATTCCCCTTTTCATTGACCACAATTCTAGGATTTGCCGACCGCATTGTCACCCAAGCCATGCCAGCAGATGGTGCGCGGTGCTGTCGTCGCGATCAAAGCCGACGATGTGGAAGCGGGCGAGATAGTCGCGATGGGCGAACAGACCTATTTCAAATGGCGCTGCATCAGTGTGGGGTGTGGCCGGCCACGCCGTTTGTGCGCTTGCTCCGCGAGATCGCCGAAGTGGCATGGCTATGAAAATACCGATGCAGCTTGATAACCACCGGCTTGAGGCGTTAATCGGACAGGAACAAGCAAACCGTCGCCAGGCCGATCCATGTTGCCGCTACAACCGTAAATTGCAATTAGCGACCCAAAATGCATCGCATCATTCGCATTTCAGGAATTTCATTGGGCGACCGCCGCCCAATCCACCCAAATTGCATGGCGCACGATGCATTTTGAGTGGCCTGAAACTTGCATAACGTGCATAACGTGCATGCTGCCCGTGAACGCAGCCCGACGTAAAGCCGGTTGCATAAAGCCCGTAGGAAACGCGTCATGCTCGCATCGCACTCCATCGACAAGCGCATGTTGCGTTCCGGAATCACCGGGAGGCTTCGCCTGCCGACGATGCGGGCGGCATGGCTTGGCCAGTCCAGGGCCGCACGTAACGCGATCGCCGCCGGAATGCTGGCCCTGCTCGGCGTTTGGGCCGTGGGCGGGTTCTTCATTTGGTTTGTCGGCCACACTGCGCGGTCGGAAGCATTAGCCAGCGCCCAGAATACCTCCGTGATGGTGTCGGCGTACGTATCGCAAACCTTGAAAGCGGGCGGGATAGTCATTGACAGCATGCGGTCGATGATTGCCGATCACAATATTGCCGATGAAGCTGAGTTTCGGCGTTTCGTCGCCCAGCAATCGGTGCACGCAACCTTGCGCGACCGCATCGCAAACATGCGCGAGATCAACTACACGGCGTTCATCGGCCGGGACGGGGCGGTACTGAATTTTTCGATGCGCTATCCGCCGCCCGTTATCAATGTGGCGGACCGGGACTATTTTCGCGCCCAGATGGCCAAAGGTGCACCCGATGTCTCGCTCAGCACCGCCGTTGTCGATCGTGGGTCGGGAAAGCAGACCTTCTATCTGGCCAAGCGGATCACCTCGCCATCGGGCGCAGTGCTCGGCCTCGCGATTGCAGGAATCGACGCTGGGTTTGTTTCAAGTTTCTTCGCCAAGACCGCGCTAGGGGCGGCGAGCGCAATCATGCTCACCCGCAACGACGGACTTTTGCTGACCGGGGAAGGCGTTGCGGATGGCGCGTTCGGGAAACCTGCCGGGACCGGTGCAGATACCGGGTCATCCGGACCGGCCCGCTTCGTCGATGGCCCGACCAACGTCCCGATACGGTTTAAGCCGTCAAGCTATGTTGTTGCCACCAGGGATGTTGATGGAGCCACGGCGCGGGTCACGGTTCTGATCGGCGATGACGAAATCTATGCAAACTGGTGGAATTGGACGTCGGTCATCTTGGCGCTGTGCCTATTGCAGTCGCTGTTCCGTGGCATTGCCCTGGCGCGGGTGCTAGGCCTGATTGGTACTTTGGCAAGCATGCACAATGGCGCCCAGGCGGCCAGTGACGCGAAGTCGCAAGGTGTTGCGCATATAAGCCACGAACTGCGCTCCCCGCTCAACAATATTATCGGCATGCTGGCGGGCATCAAGGGCAAAGCCCTCGATGATGAAACCCGCCATGCCATCGAAATGGCAGAACGCTCGGCCGGACATCTGCTAGCAATCGTCGATGACCTGCTCGATTTGTCGAAAATCGAGGCCGGGCGGCTGGCGATCGATATTTCACGCTGTTCAATTAGTGACATGGTTCAAAATCTTATCGGCACCATGACCCAGGCGGCAAGCGGCCGCGGCAACCAACTCCACTACCACCTGTCCGCCGACCTGCCGCGATGCCTGGAGACCGACGAAGCACGGGTGCGGCAGGTGTTGCTCAATATCCTTGGCAATGCGGTGAAGTTCACCGAGAATGGCAGGATTGACCTGACGGTGACCGCCTCCCCGATCGATGACGGCAAAGTGTTGCTCAGGTTTTCTGTGACCGATACCGGCATCGGGATCGCGCCTGCGGTCCAGGACAAACTCTTCAATGATTTCATCCAGGCCGGCCCATCCATCCGCCGTAGATTTGGTGGCAGCGGGCTTGGACTGTCGATTTCTCGGCGTCTGTTGGAACTCTTGGGTGGACGGATCAGTCTGCAATCCGAGCTCGGGCGCGGCTCGGTCTTCACTTTCGAACTACCGTGCAAGATTGCCGAGCCCGATCCTGTGGCCGCGCCGCAACCCGAATATCTTGGCCCAATTCAGGGGTTGAACCTGCTTGTTGTCGAAGACTCGGTCACCAATCAAATGGTGATCAGACAGTACCTCCAGCGCGACCATCACGTCTGCGATTTCGCCACGAACGGGCTCGAAGGCTGGATGGCGGCGCAGTCGAAGCACTACGACGCCATCCTGATGGATGTCCATATGCCGGAAATGGATGGCGTGGACGCAACTCGGAAAATTCGCGAGCTACCCGGAATGGCCGGTCAGGTTCCGGTCATCATGGTCACCGCGCACGCCATGGCGGGCAACCGCGAAGAATATCTTGCGGTCGGCGCCGACGACTTTGTTTCCAAGCCGATCAAGCACGAATTATTGCGCGCCGCGCTGTCACGGGCGATGTCCAAGCCTCCGCGAACCGAAACCTGATCCGCCCGCCAGACCATCTTTATCCGTTCAATCGCATTCGATTGGACGGATAAAGATGATCGTGAAAACAAGACTGTAGAGCGTGTCTGCTGAACCAACTTCAACGGATCACGCTATAAACCGTCTGCGGCCTACCCTGGCGACCCAACGGCGCCGTCCGCATGCGGGTCAGCCGGTGTCTGGCGACGCGCGCCACGGCGGCTCATGCGATATTGAATGTCATGATAGGCCAGCATGATCGCGAAGCTGCCGAATGTAGCGATCACTAAGCCGAGGTAGAGCATTTCACCTTTGGTCACGGCATATTCTCCTGCTTTCCTGGTTGCAGAAGAACGTCCTAAGCCCAACTTGGCATTGACCTGGATCAAAACTCAGCACGCCACCATGGGTGCGTTCATCACCGGCACAAATGCTATCGTCGCAGCACTCCCCAAAGCGGTCATGACCGCGCGCAGGCAGTCCCAGTGAAATGGCGCGCCCTGCTGGATTCGAACCAGCGACCGCCGGCTTAGAAG
>CALQTN020000082.1 GCA_943333505.2 Asaia bogorensis
CCACCGCTGCGTCCTGGGTCCGTGGGCTTGCCCAGGCAGTGCGGTTCCATCTTCGCCCACTGGGCATCAGTCAATATAAAGCGTTCCATACAAAGCTTGAATCACACTCCAAGCCGCGCCGGAACCCTCAATCTCAACAGACCCTAGATCGAAGCCGATTGAACGAATGATGATCTAGGTTCAGATAGACACATAATCGATCTGCGACCGGGCGCGAAGAATGGAAAGATGTGACGATGGTAATCGATGGCTGCCAGTTCATGGTTGACGGCGTGACCAAGTTTTTCAACTGCCTGCGGGTTGCCGGCTGGTTCAATCACCCGGATGAACGACTGGTGAAAGTGGAACTGGTGGGCGATGTCTTGCTGGCGGTGGTCGCGGAAGTTGCTCTGCCCCATGGCGGTGTCGAAGCCGCGTTCGGCCCGGGGCGTGGTTTCGCAGTGCAGGTGCTGCGCCCGGATAACGGGTTCGAACCCAGCAGCGCCATCCTGTTCACCACCGATACCGGGCGGGAGGTGCGGGCGAACCTTACCGAACTCGTGCATGAACGCATGGCGCTTTACCCAACGCCCTTGATGGCGCAGCGCTTCATGGCGGCGGTGAATGGCAAGCCCGGCGCGCGGGTGCTTGATATCGGCGGGCGCGCGCGCAGCCGGATTGATCGCAGTGCCACCTTTAGCGGCGCGGAATGCGTGGTGCTCGATATTCTCGCCGGCGATAATGTCGATGTGGTCGGCGATGCCCATGCGCTCGACCGGTATTTCCCGGCTGACAGTTTCGATGCGGTTTTCTCGGTGAGCGTGTTTGAGCATCTGATGATGCCGTGGGCGGTTATTCCGCAGATCAACCACGTGTTGCGGCCCGGCGGTATTGCGCTGATTTCGACGCACCAGACGCTTGGCATGCACGACATGCCCTGGGATTTCTGGCGTTTTTCTGACACGGCCTGGGACGCGCTGTTCAACCGCCATACCGGTTTCGAAATTATTGAGCGCGGCATGGATGGCGAACAGTTTATTCTGCCGTTTCTGCTGCGCGACAACAAAATCGACGCGGAAAAAGCCGCCGGCTACGAAAGCTCGGCGGTAATGGTGCGCAAGACCGGGCCTTGCGCGATGCAATGGAAGCTCACCCCGGCTGACATAAACGCAACGATGTATCCTGAAGGGGTGGAACCCGGCCCTGCGTAATAGAGCGTGATGACCGCTGATAGGCGCGGTCATCACGCTCTAACCCTTTGTTTGGTCGCGTGGCCAGACCTCCGTGTGCGTCCACCTACGGTCATCACGCTTTGGAGCGTGATTTAAGGGACCTGCCCGGTCAGTTCGATAATGCGCTGGGTCATGGCATCGATGTAAAACTTGTTGTCGAGGGTCTTTTCCGCATAGCGACGCGCCCCTGCCCGCAGCCGCGCGGCCAGCTTGCGGTCTTCGAGCATGGTCAGGATGTTCTGCGCCAGCATGTCGGAATCGAGCGGTGGGGTCAGGATGCCGGTTTCATTATGGGTAATGAACTCGCTCACCGCCGGGATGTCGGAGGCGATAATCGCGCACCCCATCCCCATCGCCTCGCGCAGGGACCACGAGGTGACAAATGGATAGGTCAGATAGACATGGGCATCTGACCGTTGCAGCACATCGCGATAAGTATCGTAGGCGACCTGGCCCGGCATCAATACGCGGCTCGCGTCATATTTGCCGACCAGGTCTTTTTGGAAGTATTCCCGCCAGCTCATATCCGGGCGACGTGGGCCGTAGCTGACATCGTCACCGCCGATCATGATGACTTTCACATCGGGGCGCTTCAACAGCATCGGCAAGGCCCGCAGCATGGTGTGCACGCCGCGATAGGGTTCAAGATTGCGCGCAACATAGGTGACGAGCTTGTCTTTGGGCCCGATTTTGAAATTGCCAACGGTCAGGGTTTTGCGGAACGCGGCCGGATTTGGTTTGCAGACGTCGAGGTAGATCCCTTCGGGGATAACCTGGATGTCCTTGCGAAACCATTCCGGATACCGGGTGTGCTGCCACACCGTCGGGGTTTGGCCATGCTGCTTTAAGCCGTAGCTCAGCAGGTTCACCACGTTCATCGCGCGAATATGGGTGCTGACATCCGGCGCCGGCGGGAATTCGGCGTCGAAGCCAACATCCTGACCAGTCGCATTGTAGAAAAACTCGAAATACCCGAGCAGCGGCACGCCCGGCCAGATATCGGCGAGATGCATCATCTCGCCCCAGCCATGATGGCCGATAATGATATCCGGCTCGAAGCCCAGGCCCTTGAGGTTGCGTGCCAGCCCCGCCACCAGTTCGGCACGCTTCAGCATCATATCGAAATCGGCCGCGTTGGGGTGAATTGGCGCCACGACTGGGGTTGGCGCGGTGTAAATCGCACGGCGCACGCCGGGGATCACGCTGCCCGAGGGCTGGGAGATGAAGGCAACATCGTGCTGGCCAGATGCCAGCAAGTGTTTGACGATATAAAGATACTGGCCGGGGAAATTCTGGTGAACGAAAAGGAATTTCACACCATCACCCACTGGCCGCGTCGCGGATCCATGATTGCCTGTCCGGTCGCTGACTAACGCGACCGCTTCGCGGGTTTGGTCGGCTTGCCGGCTTTCGGTGCCGGTTTGGCCGGTGCCGGTTTGGCCGGTGTCGGTTTGGTCGGTGTCGGTTTAGCCGCCGGCTTGGCCGACTTCACGGCTTTCGGCGTTGGTTTGGCGGCAGCCTTGGCCTCAACCTGTGGCACTGCCTGACCGCGACGCTGGATGATGATCTGAAAGGATTCGAGCGGCGCCAGGCTTTCTGACTCGCATGCCTCCCCACCCGGCACCGGCCCGACCGCGGACCCATCAACAAAACTTGCCGAATAGAAGCATTCATGGGTCTCGGCCGCCGCACCGCGCAGGCGCATGCGCAGGCCCAACACCGGCAGCGCCATGCCGCGGCTGCCGCAGAACTGGCCGCCTTCTGCCCATGGCGAGAGCCAGCCACGGCCGAGGACCGCCTGATATTCGACGTCAGCCGGCAGCACTTCCTTGGTCGGGGCGATTGCAAACCCTTCGATCCAGGTCTTGCTGCCCTTCGCGCCCATCCATTCGCCCAGCATACACCCGACATCACCGGCGCCCTGAACATGGGCCACCAGGTCCATCGCGGTGCGCGGCACGGTTGCCGGCGCTGGTTCAGCCGGTGCCGGCGCGGCCTGGGCCATTGCCGGCGGTGCGGCGACATCGCCTTCGCCGAGGCGCATGACCTGGATGTTCGGCGCGCCGCCGACCGCGTCCTTGGCTTGATAGATCGTCACCATCAACTGCGCGGTCGGGCTGGTAACCCGCACCAGGGCCGCATCGCCGGTGGCGCTCAGCCAACCATCATCGGCGAAACCGCGAATGGTGACCGCATCGGGGCGCCCCGCCGGCCCAGGCGGCAGCGACAGGCGCACCCCCGGCAGACCCTGGGAGATATCGCCACCCGGAACCGGCGTGCTGAGGATGCAGAACAGACCGTGATCCAGGGTCATCATATGCGCGGTTACCCGCAATTCTTCGACCCTCGGGGTGGGGGCACGGGATTGCGCGGCGGCAACATGATCTGACATTGGGCTCTCATTCGGTTGGAGGGCGGTTCCGGCTGGCGTCAACCGGCAAAGCGGGTAGTAACGTTACAAAACGACACATAGCCGAAACACGTAAAATATCACATAAGGTTGCTATGTGATGGCCAGTCAGGGCGCGCAGGTCAAGCCATTCTGATGTCTCGTTGTTGATCATCCTGACGACGATAGATCATTTTGATGACCTCTCCAGGCCCAGCAGGGTGGTGTTGATCACCCCCGGTGCCAACCCGAGTGGCAACACCCAGCCTTGGCCGTGACTGCGGATGCGTTCCGCGGGCGCGCCGATGTCAAACGCGACCACCGGCAGGCCCGCCTGCCAGGCGAGGCTGAGCGCAAAGCTCCAGGTTTCCGGCCAGATCGCCGGCAGCCAGGCCATTTGGGCGGCTTGGGCCCGCACCAGGGCTTCGCCATCGGCTTCCTCGTAATGGCCGGTCACGAAGGCGTGGCCGGTATCGATCAGGCGTTGATCGTCCACGGTGAAGCCGACGACACTGAATTCCAGCGCCAGCTTGCGCATGGCCGCATCGCGGGCGCAGGCGAGCAGCAGGTCATAGCCCTTTTCCGGTCCGATCGCGCCGATCACGCAGACCCGCCGGCGGCCGGTCTGGGGGGCAACCTGGATCAACGGCCAGTTGCTATCGTCCTCCAGTGGCACGATTTCAGGTCTGATGCCTTGGAAATGCCGCCGGAACCGGGTGGCGGTATCGCTGGACGGCACCACGATCCGGCGGGCCGCGGCAAGATCATTGGCCGACCGCGCGCGCAGGGTCGTGGTCGCGATGTCCTCCTCGATCGACCTTCCCGCATCGGCCACACAGGCATCACAGACCACCGTCGCGGTCGGTTCCCCGCAATAGCGTCGCTCCGGGCCGAGCAGGGTGATGCGGGGGCAGTACATCGCGTAATCGTGCAGGTGAAAATCCACGGGCACGGCGAGCAGCGCGGCCAGCCGCAGGATCATGTGGTTGTGGCCGAGCAAATGATGCACTTCAAGCGCCGTTACCCCGTCATCGCGCAGCAGCGCGGCGAGCTCGGCAAGCCCGCCCGGCACTGAAAAGCGCAGATTGGGGGTGGGTGTGTTTTCGGCGTGGCTGAAAATGCCCTCGGACACGCCGCAGGCATCCAGGATCAGCCGGCCATCGGTGCCGCGCAGCGGTCGTAGCACAATCGGCCGTACGCCTTCGGCCCGCAAAGCGTCGGCGCGGGCGGACACCACCCGTTCAACCCCACCGCCATTGTCGTGGGTGACCAGCACCACCGCCCGTCGCGCAGGTGCCGGGGCACGCGCGACCTTCCAGCGCAGCGTATCGATCCGCCGCCGCGCCGCCGCCAATGGATCTTCCCGTTCGAACGCCGCAATCAGGCCATGATAGCCGGGGTGAAGATCTTCGAGGACGGCGAGGTTGCGGTTGATCAGCGATGCGGTGGCGGCCCCGAAGGACTGGCCGCCGCGATGGGCAACATAGATGCCCGGCACCCCGACATGGCGCCAACCGAGATGGCGGGCGCGCAGGCAGAAATCATTTTCCTCGCCGTAGCCCTGGGCGAACAGATCGTCGCGGAACAGCCCGGTTTCGGCCACGCATTCATGGCGGACATACATGCAAAACCCGATTGCCGTCGGGATTTCGATGGTGGCGAGCTTGTTCGCGGCCTGGGCCTGGCGCGCCAGATCGGCAAGCACGGTACCGACCGGGGCTGGATTGGCCTGCCGCGCACGCGGGTAGCTCATGATCGTCGCAGCGTTCGATAAGGGTGTTGCGGTGCCGATATCAGCGTCTGCATGGACGGCGTGGCGCAATCCGTCGAGCCAGCCCGGGGTTACTACCGTGTCGCTGTTCAAAACCACCATATCGCGCTGACCCGGCAAACCGGCGGCTTCGCGCAAACCAGCGTTGACACTGATCGGGAAGCCGAGATTGCTTGTGTGGCGGAGCAGGCGGATCTTGCGCTGGCGCTTCAGCGTGTCGAGCCAGAGCACCAGATCGGGGGCGTCGGAGGCATCGTCGACAACGATCACCACAGTGCCTGCCGGAATGCTGGCAAAAACGCTGTTGAGGCAATCCCGCGTGACGTCCATCGCGCCATGCACCGGGATGATCACCGCAATCTTGCGCGTGGGCTCGGGCTTGGCCTGGGCGGGCAATCCGCGCAGTGCCGCCGGCATTGGTGCCATGACCAGCGGCGATGGCGGCGTTGGTGCGCCCAGCAGCGGCCATGACGCCGCCACGGCCTCGGCGCGAAGCCGCGCGGCGCGAATAGTGGCCAGCGGATCGAGCGGGCTGCCCGGCAGGTCGCGACCATCGGCCCCGCAGACATGCACCGGCATTTGCAATCCGGCGATCCGCGCCACCGGCACCGTGAACCGGCGTGGTTGCTGCATCCCACCCGTTTCGGTCTTGGCGGACAAATCCGCGGGCAGTACAAACTGCCCAAGCCCGTCCGCGCCGGTGATGGTGAGCAATGGCAGACAATCCGGGTCTGCCCGCTGGATCGCCCAACCCTCCAGACCGCCATCGCGTGCCGCCACTGCACCATCGGTGCGTCGCAAGGCCGCAAGGTCAATCGGGCTGCCCAGGAGATGGGTGCCGGCAGCGGTCACCGAAAGCTGCGTGCTACCATCGGCCGGCGTGATAAGCGCGCCACGCCGAAGCTTGCCGCCATCCAGCATGAGCGTCACTTTGGCATGCCCGGCGGCGGTACGGATTTCAACTTTGCCATCGGCACGCAATCCGCACCAACCGGGGCGCCCGGTGGCGGTGGCGATCTTGTCTGCCAGGGTGCCGAAGCTGAGATCGGCGGGCAAGCGAAAGCCTGACAACCCGGTTTTCAGCGCGGTTTCTGCCTGCGGGAGGTCGTGGGCGTCATGCGCGGCACCGGCCAACGCGAACCAGGCTTCCCGGGTCGGTCCGCGCGTCACAACGTCGCGCAACAGGGGCAGGGCGTTTGCGGGCGTGCCAACCCGGACATAGGTGATCGCAAGGAACAACCCGATCATGAGGTCGGTGGGCGCCAGGCGGCGGGCGCGCTCGAGCCAGCGCAGCGCGTTCTCCAGCTGTCCGTCGGTCAGCGCAGTCTGGCCAGACTGAAACGCTGCCAGAGCAGCTTGCTGTGCACGTAAGATCCCCGCGGTCAGGCTATTGTCGCTGTCCGCTGACCCCGCACCCGACATCGCCTCAGCCCGCTGCCGCATCGGCCGGCAGCGAGGCGATATCAGCCTCAATATCCGGGATAGCCTGGGCAGCGGCACGTTCGAACCACATGCGCGCGGCTGCGATATCGACGTCACCGGCGAGGCCCCGCGCCAGATAGCGTCCGAGCATTTGCTGGGCGATGCCATGTCCGTGCTCGGCCGCTTTATGGAACCAATACTGGGCCCGCGGTCGGTCCCATGGCACGTCATGGCCGCCGCCCAGCAACGCGCCGACAGCGAACATTGCGCCGACATGCCCGGTTCCGGCGGCAGTTTCAAACAGGGCCAGCGCCTCGGCATGGTCGCGTCGGCCGCCACGGCCGCTCACCAGCATTTCCGCGAGTGCCACCTGTGCATCGGCCAGTCCGGCATTGGCCGCCTTGGAAATCCAAACCTGGCCTTCGACCGGGTCGGCCAACATGCCGCGCCCTTCGGCCATCATCCGACCGTACCAGTACTGGGCGTTCACCACCCCTTCGGCCGCACGACGCAGCCAGGACGCTGCCTCGATGTCGTTTTTTTCAATGCCGATCCCCTCGGCCAGGCAGACGCCGAAATTATAGGCGGCGACCAAGTCGCCGCTGGCCGCAGCCTGCTGGAACCATTCGCGGGTGCGAACCGTGTCCTCGGTCTGGGCCTGGCCCTTCATGACCAGCGCGGCGAGGTCGTGCTTGGCCTGTTCTTCGCCGGCATCAGCCGCGAGCCTGAACCAGTGGGCGGCCTCGATCGGATCGCGTGGCACGCCTGCACCGTTGAGGCAGATCAGTCCCAAGGCCCGCGCCGCACCCTTGTGTCCGGCTTCGGCCGAGCGTCGGTACCACATCGCTGCTTCGGCGAGGTTCGGGGGCAGATCGCCACCCTTGGCATACATGTCGCCGACCAGGGCGGCTGCATCAGGATCACCCTGCAACGCAGCGCGACGCAGCCAGGTTTCGGCCTCGACGGGATCCGCCGGCACGCCGCGTCCTTGCATCAGTACGATGCCGTAGCGGGTCTGAGCCGAGCGCAATCCGTGTAGTGCCGATAATCGGTACCACTCGGCCGCTTCCGTCAGATCCAGCTTTACGCCATGGCCGTTTTCGGCAAGCACCCCCGCAAGATATTGCGCGGTCGCCAGCTTGGCATCGGCCGCGCGCCGCATTAGCATGGCCGCCGGGCCATATTCCTCGGGCCCGGCCGCTTTTTTCATCAATGCCAGTGCATAGCCAAGGCAGCCCTGCGGGCAATCCGCCTCGGCCGATTGGCGATAAAGCTCCTCAGCCTGGGGCAGGTCGCGCAGGTCATCTGGCCCGGAGGTAAATATAAACGCCAGCAATGCCTGCCCGTCAGCCGATCCGGCATCGGCCGATTTGCGGGCCCAGGCGACGGCCTTGGCAAAGTCGGGTGTGGCGCCGTCGATGCCGGCAAACAGAACCGCAGCCGGCCTGGTGGTGGCGAGGGCTGCGCCGGCAGCACCGGCGAACCGCTCGGCAAGTGCCGGAATGCCGCGCACATAGAGCGCCGCCAGCAGCGATTGGGCCTCGGTATGGCCCTTCTGCGCGGCCCGTTCGAGCCACCGCGCGCCCTCACCAGCGCTTGGCGGCACGCCTGCCCCTTCGAGATAGGCGCGCGCGACCTCGAACTCAGCATCGACCACACCCGCCTTGGCCGCCTGCGCTAAGAGCGGGAATGCCTCGGCGCGCTGGTTGGCGGCAATCAGCTTGCGTGCCGCCCTTAGTTTTCCGGCGGGCGAGGTGACCCAACCCGAAACCCGGTTCATCAGCCCTGCCATCCGAATATCCCTTTCAGCAGCACACGATACGGCGAGCAGCGATCATGGTTCGCGCATTCCCTCCGAGGCAATCGGAATAACACGGGCGAAAATATAGGCCATGATGGTGCGTTGGCCGACTTTCACGTCGGCAACGACAGGCATCCCAGGGGTCATCCGAAAGCTCGCCGGCAAATCATGGAGTTTGATCGCATCGAGTGAAATGCGGGCGCGGAAGAAATAAGCGGCGGGTCCTTCCTCCTGATTCTGTGGCCGCCCACCTTTGCTGCGATCAGCCATGGGGTTGCGAAAACTGTCCGGGCTGACCGCGCGGACCACCCCTTCCGCGGTTCCGAACAAGGTGTAGGAGAAGGTTTCGAACTTTATGGTGACCGGATCGCCAACCCCGACATAGCCAGCATCACGCCCGTCCAGAATGGCTTCGACCTCAAGCGGGGAATCGACCGGAACGATGGTGATGAACTGGTCGCCCGAGGCCATCACCGAGCCGACATTGACCGCCGCCACGCTCAGCACGATCGCATCGCGATCGGCATGGAGTTCCACCAGGCTGTTGCGCATCCGCGCCTTGGTCAGGCTTTCGCGCGCCTCGGACAGCTTGCGGCCCTGTTCGGTGAATTGCTGGGTTGCTTCGTTCTTGACGGATTGGAGATAGGCATCGCGTTCAGATTCGGCCGCAGCAAGATCGCGCTGGCCAATTTGGATCAGTTTAAGCGATGATTTCAGCCGTCCTTCGATGTCTTTCGCGGCGTCCTCGGCCTGCAAACGGCTTTGGGCACTTGTGACCCCGGTGCGTTCACCCTCCTGACGCCGTTGCAGAACATCGAGCGATAATTTGTAGCGATCCATCAGGTTGAGGGATTCGCCCTGGGTCTGTTCGATTTTGCTCTGCAGGCCGTCGATCTTTTGCCGGTAGCTCTCGGTTTTGGCGGCGACCTCGCCACGGCGTTGCCAGAAAATCTGCAACTGCAACAGGCTCGGTGTGTTGCCCGCGCCGCGATATTCGCGCCCCGTAACCTCGGCCTCCAGCCGGTCAACTTCGGCCTGCAGGCTGGCAACCGAGCTTTCCAGCGCGCCGGCATCGGCGGCGGTGAAAGTGGGGTCAAGCCGGGCAAGCAGATCGCCCTTGCGCACCAGTTGGCCTTCTCGGACATTGATGGAGCGCACGATGGAGGTTTCGAGCGGCTGGATAACGACATTGTTGGCGGTCGCCACCACCTTGCCGGTCGCCGAAACGATGCGGTCAACCTTCATCGTCGACATCACCACCAATGCTGCAGCAAACATGGTGGCGATAACCCAGGTGATGTAGCGCGAATTTGCCGGGACCGGCCGACCGATCAAAGCCGCGCTGGGTGACTCGAACTCCATCAGCAGCGGTGCCAGATCATCATGCTGGGTTGCAACCTTGCCAACCGTTGCGGCCTGCTCATCCATGCGGGCCATGGCTTGCCTGCCACCATGAGCCGCGGACGATGGTAGTTTAGGGTTCGTGGTTGCCGGGTCAGTCATGGGCTGATTTTGCCTCGATCTGCAGGAATTGAATTGCGCTCGGCTTCATGCACCCGGCACCAATGCGTTTTTCGGCCCGCGCGAGGTATGGGATTCGAGGTGCCTGTGCTGCTGCAGCCAGAGTTGGCGATAGATCGTGCACCGTTCAAGCAGCACCTCATGCGGGGCGATATCGATCATGTGGCCTTTGTCGAGCACCAGAATGTTCTGGCAATCCACCAGCGACGATAGACGGTGGGAGACAATCATCATCGTCCGGCCATGGGCGATGCGTTGGATATTAGCGTTCACCAGCGCTTCGGACTCAGGGTCCAGCGCGCTGGTAGCTTCGTCCAGGATCAGGAGTCGCGGATCATGGATCAGCGCCCGTGCAATCGCGAGGCGCTGGCGCTGGCCGCCGGACAAGTTAGGCGAACCTTCCTCGATCCAGGTTTCATAGCCCATCGGCAGGCGTTCGATGAATTCCTCGGCGCCAGCGAGGCGTGCGGCGCGCACCGCATCGGTCAGGGTCAGGCCGGGGCGGCCGGCAATGATGTTGTCCTTGATCGATCCACGAAACAGGAAGTTTTCCTGCAGCACCACGCCGAAGCTGCGGCGCAAATGGGTGAGATTGATCTCGCGCAGATCGCTGCCATCGATCTTGATGGTGCCTTCATATTCGCGATTGATGCCCTGCAGCAGGCGCGTGATGGTCGACTTGCCCGAGCCGCTGCGTCCGACCAGACCAAGCATGGTCCCGGCAGGCACTTCAAAACTGACTTTCTCCAGCGCCGGATTCTTGGCGCCCGGATAGGTAAAATCGACACCATCGAAGCTGATCGCGCCGTCAAAGCGCGGACGCAGGCCGGCGCCTGGGGTCTGGGTTTCAGGCGCAATATTCAGCACCTGGCCAGCAAGACCGGTCGCGGTGCGCATTTCCTCAACGTCCTCAATCAGCTTTGCCATGCTGACCAAAGGCGCCGCGACCCGGCCGCTGAGCATCATGAAGGCAAGCAGACTACCGACGCTGACGCCTGTCGGGGAGACGAGCGCGATATAGGCGCCAAACAGCAATGCGCCGCGGTTGATCAGGCTCTCCCATGGCGAAACCAGCGTTTGGCTCCAGTTCGACATGTTGCCGACGCTTTGCCGCCACGAGGCAGCATCGGCGGACCGACGGTCCCATAATTCGCGCTGCTGGGGTTCAAGCGCCAGCGACTTCACCGTACGAATACCCTGCACGCTTTCGACCAGAACGGTATTTTTCTGAATCTCGGCGTTCATGTAGTTGCCAAATACTCGACGCATCGGTTTGAGGAAGGCGAGAATGGTCAGCGCGATTGCCACCGACCCTCCCAGCACAATCCAGGTCAGCATCGGGCTCAGCCAGAACAGGATCGGCAACAGCACCAGCACCATGATCAGGTCGATCAACGTGGTCATCAGCTTGCCGGTCAGAAAGTCACGCAGCTTGGTGATCTGGCCGACCTGATACATCACGGCGCCGGTTTGGGTCCGCTCGAAGTAATCGATCGGCAAGGCAAGCAGGCGCTTAAACACGTGCAGCCCCAGCTTGGCATCCAGCCGCGTGCCAACGATCAGCATAAGCTGGCGCCTGATATGGCCGAGATACATCTCGTAGACTGTGACAACGATCACGATCACACTAATCAGCGCCAGGGTGCTGTAGCTTTGATAGGTCACGACCTTATCGATCACGATCATCACCAGCATGGCAGGCAGAATCGATAGCAGCGACATTACCAACGATCCGATGAAGATGTCGCGCAGGATCGGTTTTTCGATCCACACCAACCGCGCGACCCACATCAGCCCAAAGGGTTCGTTGTCCAGAAGCGTCCCACGCTCGGGCCGCAGCAGCAATACTTCGCCATTCCAGACCTGCGCGAGGCGGAGTTCATCGACTGGAATACCGACCGATTCCGGGCCTGCCAGCGGGTCCTTCAGCCAGACAAGATTGCGGGCGGGATCGGCCCGCACCATCAAGGCCGCACTCCCATCCGCCAAAAGAAGAACGACGGGCCCGGCGGTCTGCACACCCAGCAAATGGCGCCAGCGGAACTTGGTGCCGCTGGCCCATAATCCGTTGGTTCGCGCCCATTCCACCAACGCCGCAGGTGGTGGGGTCTCCCCTTTCGGGAAGCGCAGATCGTCCCGGTCGAGTTCCACACCATGATAGCGCGCCGCCGCCATCACTGCGAGGATCCGCACTTCCAACGGAGAGGCCTGCACGCCAGAATCGCTGGGTGGCATGCCGCCGAGCGGCGGATCTTCCTGCGACGCTGGGCTTTGAACTGGATCCAAACGAGCTACCCCTGCCTTAATGCTGCGGTCCGGACGGATACGCCCGCCGCGATATAAATCAAACTACGCAAGCCTTCCAAATCCGCCGACGCAAATCCCGTTCCAACGGGTGTCTGACGCCAGTCGTCAATCTAAGCGCCCTGCCAATACACCAAAATATGAACACATTGGATAAAATCCGGCTGCTTCAGACCTGGTCAACGACCTGGAACCGCGCCCGCGCCATTACATCGTCCTCCAGCAAGCCCTGCACAAGGCCAGCATCGTGCACGACAGCGATGACCCGCTTGAAAAATAAACCCTCGCCACGCGCACGTGCCACAAACAGTGCGGTGAGCGCCTGTGCCGGGGCGGTTCGACCCGCGCAGCACCTGCACCCGAGCATATGGGCGACAGTGCCGAGGGTGAAACGCCCAATCGGCCCCGCGCAAGCGATCTGCAAGCCGTCCTCGATCAGCACCGCGTCATCGGCAAGCAGCATGTTGGCGGCCTGGGCGGCGCCAACGAACACCACCGGAATGCGAGGGTCGATTGTCATGCCTTCTATACATAAGGATGTCTTTATGTCATAGCAATCGCCATGGATGATTTGCTGACAGCGCTGCGGGCCTGTGCCGAGCCAACCCGGCTGCGTTTGCTCGCGCTTGCCGCACGCGGATCGTTTTGCGTGATGGAGTTCACCGAAATTCTCGGCCAGTCGCAACCGCGTTTGTCGCGGCATTTGCGTCTGCTGGGGGAGGCGGGGTTGCTCGACCGTATGCGCGAAGGCCCGAATGTGTGGTTCACCTTGCCCGGCGCGGGGACAATCCCTGGCGCTTTGGCGCGTGCAGTGCTTGCCCATGTGCCAGGCGAGGACGCCGTGTTGGCCACAGACCGGCGCCAAGCAGCCCGGGTGTTGGCCGAACGCGCCCGCATCGCGTCGGAAACCTTCCGCAAAGCGGGGGCTGACTGGGACGAAATGCGGGCATTGAACCTGCCGGCCGCAGCTGTCGAGGCTGCTTTGCTCGACACGCTGCCACCAGCGGGGCTGGGGCGCATGCTCGATATTGGCACTGGCACCGGCCAGATGCTCGAATTGCTGGCGCCACGGATTTCTGGCGGGCTTGGCATCGACGCCAGCCGCGCCATGCTCGCGCTGGCCCGCGCCCGGCTGTCGCGGCCGGGCCTCGATCATTGTGCGGTGCGTCTGGCAGACATGTATCGACTGCCGCTCGCCGATGCCGAGTTCGATTTGGTGGTGCTGCAAATGGTGCTGCATTACGCCGAGGATCCACGCGCCGTGCTCGCCGAGGCGACCCGGGTGTTGCGACCCGGCGGGCGGTTGGTGGTGGTTGATCTGGCGGAGCATGACCGTGCCACCACCATCAGCCATCTCGCGCATCGTTGGCCCGGCTTCACCGTCGCCGCCTTGCACGAAATCTTCATTTCCGCCGGGCTTAGACCTGGCAACACCGTTGTGGTGCCCGGACCGATGGATGTCTGTCTGTGGTCGGCCACTGCCACAACCCAAACTCTGGAAGCCGCCGCATGACCCGTCCCCATCTCCTCGACGCCCTTCGTGACCGCGTATTGTTGTGCGATGGCGGCATGGGCAGCCGGGTGCAAGCGCTGACGCTCGACATCGAAAAGGATTATTGGGGGCAGGAGAACTGCACCGATATCCTGTCGCTGTCGCGCCCCGATCTGGTGCGGGAGATCCATCGCGGCTATTTCGCCGCCGGCGCCGACATGGTGGAAACGAACACGTTCGGCGCGTCCCCGATCACGCTGGGTGAATTCGACCTGAGCGATCGCGCCTACGAGATCAACAAGCGTTCCGGTGAGATCGCCCGCGAGGCCGCCGAAAGCTTTGTCGATGGCCGCCACCGCTATGTCGTTGGCAGCGTTGGGCCAGGCACCAAGCTGCCGTCGCTGGGCAACATCGCCTATGACCCACTCGAAGCCGGATTGTTTGAACAGTCGCGCGGGTTGATCGCCGGGCTGGTCGACGCGATCCTGATCGAGACCTGCCAGGACCCGTTGCAGATCAAGGCCGCCGTGAACGGCGCCAAGCGCGCGCGTGCCGAAGCTGGCACCGACACCCCGATTTTTGTCCAGGTGACCGTCGAGACCACCGGCACCTTGCTGGTCGGGCCGGATATCGCCGCGGCTGCAACTGTCATCCAGGCCCTTGATATTCCGCTGATGGGCCTTAACTGCGCCACCGGGCCGCAGGAAATGGCCGAGCATGTCAGGTGGCTGGCCGCGAATTGGCCGGGGCTGCTGTCGTTGCAGCCCAATGCCGGGCTGCCCGAACTGGTCAACGGCGCGACCCATTACCCGCTCGGCGCGGCCGAAATGGCGAGCTGGATGGAACGCTTCGTCGCCGAGGACGGGATCAATCTGGTTGGTGGCTGCTGCGGGACGTCGATTGAGCATATCGAGGCGTTGGACGCGATGCTGCGCCGCCGCGGCGGCTTCCGCCCGGTGCCAGTGCAGCGTTCGGTGGTCTGGATGCCGTCGGTGGCGAGCCTCTACCAGCAAACGCCGTTGCGGCAGGAAAACAGCTATTTCTCGATCGGTGAGCGCTGCAACGCCAACGGTTCGCGGAAATGGCGCGAATTGCAGGAAAAGGGCGATTGGGACGGCTGCGTTTCAATGGGCCGCGAGCAAATCGAGGAGGGTTCGAACAGTCTCGACATCTGCACAGCCTTCGTTGGCCGTGACGAAATTTTCGAGATGAATGAAGTGATCACCCGCTTCACCTCGTCGGTGAACTCGCCTTTGGTGATCGACAGCACCGAAACCCCGGTGATCGAGGCGGCGCTGAAGCTGCATGGTGGCAAGCCGATCATCAACTCGATCAATTTCGAGGATGGCGAGGATGCCGCGCATGAACGCCTGGTGCTGGCCAAGCGCTTTGGCGCGGCGGTGATTGCGTTGACGATTGACGAAGTCGGTATGGCCAAGTCGCCGGAACAGAAGCTGGAAATCGCCACGCGGTTGGTGGACTTCGCCTGCACCAAGCATGGACTTCAGCAATCTGACCTGCTGATCGACCCGCTGACCTTCACGATTGCCACTGGCAACGAGGACGACCGCAAGCTCGGGCAATGGACGCTTGAAGGGATCAAAATGATCTCGGAAAAATTTCCCGACATCCAGATTATTCTTGGCCTGTCCAATATCAGCTTCGGCCTGAACCCGGCGGCGCGCGCGGTGTTGAATAGCGTGTTCCTCGACCTCGCGGTCAAAGCCGGGATGACCGGCGCGATCGTGCATGTGTCCAAAATCCGCCCGCTGCATCTGATTGCGCCGGAGGAATTGCAGGTCTGCGAGGACCTGATCTTCGACCGCCGCCGCGAAGATTACGACCCGTTGCAGAAGCTGCTCGAGATTTTCGCCGATCGCAAACTGGTGGACGCGGTCAAAAAGACCCGCGCCGAAACGGTTGAAGGCCGGCTGAAGGACCGCATCGTCGATGGCGACCGCAAGGGCCTGACCGATGAATTGGACGACGCGCTGCTGGTCCACAAGCCGCTGACGATCATCAATGACATTCTGCTCGACGGGATGAAGGTGGTTGGGGAGCTGTTTGGCGCCGGCAAGATGCAATTACCGTTCGTGCTGCAATCGGCCGAAACTATGAAGGCCGCGGTTGCCTATCTTGAACCGATGATGGAGAAAATTGCCGGGCAGGAAAAAGGCACGATCGTGCTGGCGACGGTGAAGGGCGATGTCCATGACATCGGCAAGAACCTGGTTGACATCATCCTGACCAATAATGGCTATCGGGTGATCAATCTCGGCATCAAGGTCAAGCTTGCTGACATGGTTGCCGCGGTGCACGAGCATCGCGCCCATGCGATCGGGATGTCCGGGTTGCTGGTGAAATCGACCGTGGTGATGCGGGAGAATTTGGAGGAAATGTCGCGGCTCAACCTCGATATTCCGGTTCTGCTGGGTGGTGCGGCGTTGACCCGCAACTATGTCGAGGATGATTGCGTGCGGGCCTATGCCAGTGGCCGGGTGGCGTATGCGCGGGATGCGTTTGACGGGCTGCATCTGATGGACAAGGTCACCGGCAACGCGCTGGATGATTATCTGGCGGCGGTGCAGAAATCCCGCGAAGGCAAGTCGCGCAACACGGCGCGCAAGCTGGGTGAAGCCGATGCCAAGGCGTTCCGGCCGGTGGATGTGGCCGAAGTTCGCGCCCGGCGCCATCGGTTGACCCATGATGTGCCGACCATGACGCCGCCATTCTGGGGGGCGCGGATCGTGGAAGCGGCGGCGAAAGCGATTGTGCCGTTCATTAACGAACGCAGCCTGTATCAATTCCAATGGGGTTTCCGCAAACAGGGCCGCAGCTTTGATGACTTCCTCGGCTGGGCCAAGCAGGAACTGCGTCCGGTGATGCGGCGGATGCTGACGATCTGCGAAGCCGATGATATTTTGCGCCCACAGGCGGCGTACGGCTATTGGAAAGCGGCAGGCCAGGGCAATGATCTGATCATCTTCGACCAGGATGGCACCACTGAGCTTACCCGGTTTGCCCTGCCGCGCCAGCCTAAGGATGACGGCGAATGCATCGCCGATTTTTTCCGCGATGTGGACGATGCCGAGCGCGACGTGATTGGGCTGCAGGTGGTGACAGTGGGGCAGAAAGCGTCCGACACGGCGCGGGTGTGGTTCGAGGATAACCGTTACCAGGACTATTTATATCTGCACGGCCTGTCGGTTGAAATGGCCGAGGCGATGGCGGAATACACCCATAAGCGTATCCGCGCCGAGCTGGGGTTTGCCGCCGAGGATGACCGTGACATCGACAAGATGCTGCAACAATCCTATCGCGGCAGCCGCTATTCGTTCGGCTATCCGGCGTGCCCGCGCCTGGAGGATCAGGAACCGATCCTGAAGCTGTTGCAGGCGGAGAAGATCGGGGTTTCGCTGTCGGATGAATTCCAGTTGCACCCGGAGCAATCGACGAGTGCGATTGTGGTGCTGAACCCGAAGGCGAAGTATTTTTCGGTGTGATGGTCCGGGGGGACTTTCGCGCTCAAAGATACCGAGCGTGACCGTGGCGTTTTGGCCGTTGAGCCGGTGTTGTGGGGTATAACGTGCGATGGGTCGATCGTGTTGGCATTGACCTGCTATCAATGTGCAGCTTGCGATGGGAGTTTTTTGGTGGAATAAAAATATGATGCGACACAACTATCGGCCAAAATTTGTAGAAAATAGACAAAATTGGTCTGATAAAATAAAATACTTCTACTTGGTCGTGCGAAGTTCAATTTTATCGACTCGATTTAATGTCTTGGTTTTAGTTTTTATAATATGTAATATTTCTCCGGTGTATGGTTCTTGTAATTTATCAAAAAATGACCTGACGAGCATAGAAGAATATTTAACAAAATTAACAAATTCAAAGGCCGATTTTATCCAGGTTAATCCCGACGGAAATATTTCGACAGGCGTAATTTATATTTCTCTCCCTGGAAAAATGAGAATTGACTATCATGATCAACAAAAAATCTCAATTATCTTCGGATTTGGCGAGGGGTATTTTGTTGACCATAAACTGCATCAAACCACCAGGATTCCGATCTCGAACTCACCCTTTGGGATAATCATGAATGACCCCATAGATTTGCATTCAAACGAAATCATGACGGATATTTCGTATTCCGAAGGCTTGTGTCGGCTGACAACGCGCAGCAAGAAATCTCCTGTGATACCAATTCCCACAGCCTAGTACCGATGTGCCCAGTCCCTCAATCCGATTGTCATGATGCGCCATGGCTGATCGGTAAGTTTGTTCCAGGCTTGGCAGCAGTGGTCGACAATGTCGTCGTAGGACTGGAAGATGCGGTTTGAGAGCC
>CALQTN020000083.1 GCA_943333505.2 Asaia bogorensis
AACCCAAGGGATCGAGCGGCGAGCGATCTGGTTTTCACCAAGTCACCACGCCCTGAGCCCCGCCCGTATCATGCAACACTGCCGGAACGGCGGGTTCACTGCTGTTGGTGCCACTGACCGATCCGGTATTTGCCGGCAGCCAGGACGATATTGCCACCCTTGCCACCCGCATCGATCAACCAACCAACATCGATCGCCGATCGGGCTTCGGGCGCCTTGCCTCGTTGGATCATCCAGTCGGAAATTCGCCCGAGGGCTATCATTGCGCACCGACGCAGACGCTCTCCCGAGCCAATCCAGACTGGCCTTTTAGCGGTTACTCGCCCATTATTACCCACAGGTTAAAATGTGTTTCAGTGCAAACCAATCGAGCTTCAAGAACGATTCTATGCAATATTATACATAACGATGACGGTGGTGTGTGGCACAAGACGTATCGAGCGGTCTGCGCGATACCAGGATTTGGAGCGCGACCGTTGTGGCACTATGAACAAATCTCCCCCGATCCCAAGCAGCCAGGATTCTTACTCAATCGCTACTCTCCGCATCCCGCCCGGACCATGCCACACTGACAGCAGAGCATTGATGGACAACGACCTAACCCGACTGAATGCCGCGACTGATGCCACGCCCATCGGCCCAGCCAACAGCGCGGCATTGGTCCAGCGCGGCATCGCCTTGCGGCAGGCCAATCGACAAACCCTCGCCATCGCCTGCTATCGACGTGCACTGGATGCCGATCCGGACTGCGTGCCGGCCTGGTCGAACCTCGGCAATGCCCTCAAAGACCTGCATCGCACCGATGCGGCCATCGCCGCCCATCGCCAGGCGGCGGCTCTTCTGCCTGACAATCCTCTGATTTTGTTAAACCTTGCCATAGCCCTGCGACAAGGACGGGCTTGGCACGAGGCTGGTGCGGTGCTGACCTCCGCGCTGAGCCATGCCCCGGATAATCGGAGCATTGCCTGGGAACGCGCACTGATTAACCTGCAACTTGGCGCCTACCCCGCTGGTTTTGCCGATTATGAAGCCCGGCTCGATCTTCCGAATGGCCCGGAAATTCCAACCGACGCTCCGCGCTGGCGTGGCGAGCCGTTGTCTGGACGACGCATTCTGCTGGTGCCTGAGCAGGGCTATGGCGACGCCTTCCTGGCGCTTCGCTATCTGCCGGCATTGCGGGCAATGGGTGCCACGGTGGTGTTACGCAGTCGGCCCGCAACGTTCCGGCTGTTCCGGGAGATCGCGGGTATCGAGGTCATCGGTCTCGAGGAGCATCCGCCAGGGATCGATTTCATTTGTCCGTTGATGAGCCTTCCGGGCCTGCTCGGGACAACGCTGTCGACGGTGCCGTCAGCCTGGCGGCCCCAGCCAGATGCACGCGCCCATGAGAAGGCCCGCAGCCTGGTGCCACGCCGTGCCAACGCGATGAATATTGGTATTGTTTGGGCCGGCAGTGACGGATTTACCGATAATCTGCAGCGCTCTATTCCGCTGCCCACCCTGCTGGGCTTGCTCGAAGTGCCGAATGTGCGGCTTTTCAGCCTGCAAAAGGGACCGCACGAGCAAGCTTTACCTGCGGTGGCGCTGCCCGATCTGGTCACCCCGCTTGGCCCTGCGCTCCATGATTTCGCAGAAACGGCGGCTGTTGTGGAGCGGCTCGATCTGGTGGTGATGACCGATAGTGCGGTCGCCCACCTCACCGGTAGTGCCGGTCGGCCGGTCTGGGTCCTGCTGCACCGTACGCCCTATTGGATATTTGGCACCGGCGGGGCACAAACCCCTTGGTACAAATCAATGCGTCTGTTCCGGCAACCGGACCATGGTGGCTGGCACGCCACCATGGGAAATGTTATCGACACCTTGAACGCCCCAGGCGAGGCGCAACCCACTGCCCGCGAGGACGTGCCGACATGAACAATGACCCTTCCCCGGATGGGACTCCGAACGCACCTGTATTCGTACGCGGCGGCGAATTCGCGCCGCTCTCGGAAGACATGCTGCAAGTAATGGGCGGCGTGTTGTTCCTCACCCAGTTTTCAGAACTGCATCAACGCTATCCGGTCACGGTGCTGACTGACCGCATCATGCCGAGCATCCTCCTCAACCAGTTCCGCTATCATCGGCGCGGCGCCACCCCGCTCGCCTTTGTCAACTGGGCGTGGTTATCCGAGGACGTCGAGAAGCGTTTCCTCGAAACCTACAACCTGGCGCCCGAGGACTGGACCAGCGGGGACCGCCTGTGGTTCCTCGAAATTCTTGCCCCTAACGGCTATGGGGTTGATTTGATGTTCGAATTGCGCAACTTCTTCCCAGAAGGAACGGTGGCGCACGCGGTCTACGTCAATCCTGACGGCACGTTCCGCAGGATCCAAAAATTTCGATGACTGACGAACTGGATGCACTGGCGATCGTGCGTCGGCTGCGCCGCGAACCGGCCTGCGTCGGGCAGGCCGTCGAGCCGCCGCTCGGTCGGGACGCGATCATGGCGATGATCCCGCATCGGCCGCCTTTTCTGTTGCTGGACGAACTGGTGCGCTTTGATCGTGCGCGGCCCAGCATTACCGCCAGGCGCCTGATCGCGCGCGACGACCCTATCCTGGCCGGGCATTTTCCAGGCGCGCCGATCTACCCTGGCGCCCTGCAAATCGAGGCGATCGCCCAGGCCGGAACCTGCCTGCTGGCGCAGCGCGGCCTTGTCGGGCCGGGGTTGCAGGCCGTGAAATCAATCCCGAAAGTGGTTGGCACCCGGGTTCATCATGCGGTGTTTCTGCGGAGCGTGTTGCCGGATGATGTGATGGAAATCGCCGTCCAGCTTGTCGCCGATGATGGGCTGCTGTCCGTGATTGCCGGCCAGATCTGGGTTTCCGGCCGACTCTGCGCGATCAGCGTTCTGGAGGCCTATGTCGATGGCGGATAACGGCGTCGTCATCACCGGCCTCGCGGTGCATGGCCCGCTGGGTGATACCAGCGAAGGCTTTCTCGCAGCCCTGCTGGCCGGGCGATCGGCCATCACCACCTGGCGCAGCCTCGACATGGCACGCAGCCCGGCCAAGATCGGTGCGGATTTTGGCGACTTCGACATCATGGCGAAAATTCGCCGTCAGGCCGCGAGCCTCACGCCAGATGCCGGTCGTGCCTTGCGCCGGCTCGCAGCGCCTGCGCCGTGGTCGGTGCGGCACACATTATCGATGGCGCTCGCCGCCTGGCAGGATGCCGGCGCACCCGAAGTCGCGCCGGAACGCATTGCTGTCATCGTTGGCGGCCAGCATATCAACAGCAACTATATCCACCGGACCAGCTTGCAGTTTCATGAGGAACCGGAGTGGATTGAAGCGCAATGCGCGCTGCAGGGGCTTGATACCCATCACGCAGCGGCGGTTTCCGAACTGATTGGTGCGCGCGGGCCACTTTATACCATCGGCGGTGCTTGCGCGTCGGGCGTCCATGCCACCCGTGCCGCGATGCGGGAAATCCAGGCCGGGCTTGTCGATGTCGCGATCGTGGTTGGCGCGATCGCCGATCTTGCCCCACCTGATCTGCATTCCCTCGCGCTGATGGGGGCGCTGTCGACCACCCGCTTCGCCGCAACCCCGGAACGCGCGAGCCGCCCGTTCGATCAGGATCGTGATGGGTTTTTGCCGGCCCATGGCGGGGCGGTGCTGGTGATTGAAAGTGCCGCCCATGCGCGCGCCCGCGCCGTGCGAACGTATGCTGACCTGCTTGGGGCCGCGGTCACTGCGGATGGGTCCCATTTGCCGCAACCGACCGTGGATGGACAAACCCGGGCGATGCGGCTCGCGCTGAGCGAAGCGCGGCTGGCACCGGCTGAAATCGGTCTGGTCAGCGCGCATGCGACGTCAACCGCGATGGGCGACACCGTTGAACTTGCGTCGATCGCCGAGGTTTTTGGCGCAGCCGCCGATGGATTGCCGGTGGTGGCGACCAAGGCGATGACCGGACACTGCCTGTGGTCGGCCGCACTGGTCGAAACCATTGCCGCCCTGTTGCAAGTGCGCGCCGGCCGGCTGCATCCGGCGCTGAACCTGGATCGCCCGATGCCGCATTTCGGGCTGGGGCTTGGCGCTGAACGGCCGCGCGGTCCGATTATCATGAAAAACGCCTTTGGCTTTGGCGGCATCAACGGGGTGATGATCCTGCGGGCGGCGCTACCATGAAGTTTTTTCTGACCGGCGGTTCGGGCGGCATTGGCGCCGAGTTGGCGGTGGCGCTGGCAACGGCTGGGCACGATGTCGCGTTCACCTGGTATCGTGACGCAGCGGGCGCGCGCGCCACCCAGGACCGCATTGTTGCCGCCGCGCCGACCAGCCGGGTTTTGGCCCTGGAGCTTGATGTGCGCGATGCCGCAGCCGTGGCGGCGGTAGGCGATGCCGCAAGCCGCGCGTTGGACGGGATAGATGCGATCATCTGCAACGCGGCGGTCACCCGCATCGCGCCGGTTCCGTTGACCGAGGACGCCGATTGGCGCGACGTCATCGACACCAACCTGACGGGCAGCTTCTGGGTCGCACGCCATTTTGCGACCGCGTTTCTTGCCCAGCGCCGCGGGCGCTTCATCTTCATTTCCTCGGTCGCCGCTTCTGGCATGAACGGCCAGGCAGGCTATGCGGCCAGCAAGGCCGGGCTGCTTGGGCTGTCCGGCACCCTGGCACGCGAGTTCGGGCCGCGCGGGGTGACCAGCAATGTCATCACCCTCGGCCTGTTTGATGCCGGAATGGGACAGCGCGACGCGACAGATCAATTACGCAAGTTCTGGACCAGTTCCGCCCCGGTGCGGCGCATGGGGCGGGCCGAGGAAGTGACCCAGGCCGTGTTATATCTCGCCTCCGACGCGGCCGCGTTTGTGACCGGGCAGGATCTGCGCTTGACCGGCGGACTGGATTGGGCGCCATGACGCAACACCGAAAAGGGATTGCAGGATGAATTACGAAGCCGTGCTTGCCGTGGTGAAGGAGGAGATGTTCGATATTCTCGACCTTCCCGCCAACACCCCGTTCAGCCCCACCGACAGATTCGACGAATACGGTGCCATCAGCATCGATATTGTCACCATCGTATCCTGCTGCATGCGCCGCCTGCGGGTGCGGGTGACGCGGGATGCGCTGATGGAAGCTGGCTCGATCGGGGAACTGGCCGAAATTTTCTTCGCCGCTCAGGAATGATTTTGGGCGTGGAGGTCGGTTCAGAAGGGCGGGAAATCCACCACTCTGATCGGACCCGGTGCCCCACCGACCGCGAGCACGGCGAGGAAGGGGGTCGGCTCGGCGCATGGTTGGTCAAGCGTAACCAGGGACCATTGGCCTAGTTCCGCATGGGCAGCGGCCGCCCAGGTGACATGCCCGGCAGCCGTGCCGATGGATACCGAGAAGCTTGCAAGTTCCATGGTCAGACCAGCACCAATGGCTTTGATCACGGCCTCCTTCCGGGTCCAGCAGCGCAAAAACGCGGTGGCCCGCTCTGCCTCGGGGACCAGCCCTAACGCCCTTTGTTCGGCGGGCGCCAAGGATGGCAGTATTTCCATCATCTGACGCGGCAAGGGGCGCAAAACCTCAATATCGATGCCAATCGGCCGTCCCTGGGTCACCGCGATGAGCGCAATATCGGCAGAATGGGAGAGGTTAAACCGCCAATCGCCTGGGTTGCGGTCGGCGGCGATCTCGGGTTTGCCGTGGATGCCGTGGGCAAACTTGATTGCGGCGGGCGCAACGTGCAGGACTTCGGCTAGGATGTGGCGCAGGGCAGTGCGGCTGGCGACAAATCGGGCGCGGTCGGCTGCGAAATGAAATCGGGCGGCCCGCGCATGTTCGTCGCCGCTGAGGCAGGGGGGCAAATCTGCACCCAACCGGGCCAAATCGATCCGATAGACAGTAATGCCGCCTGAAGCCCGGTCGGCGTATCGTCCCAAGGCCATCGATTACCGGCCGGTCGCGAGGCCCGGCACCACCGAAACCAGGCCGGCAAGCAACGCCAGCGCCATGGGAACTTCCGCTTTGCTGCCGGGCGTGCGCCATTGCATCACCCGCATGGCCAGAGAGGTCAGGATCGAGCCGATCGCCCCGTAGAACACGAAACTTGCGAGCATGGAGGGCGGCAACCAGACCACAATCGCGGCACATAATTTCACGTCGCCGCCGCCGATGACTTTGAGGTCGTGCATCCAGGTCCCGATGGCCAGCACAAACACCGCAGCCGCGAACGATAGCCAGGACCAAGGATGGCCCGGGATCAGGAACAACCAAACAAGACCGAAGACCAATACCGTGACACACGCCAGATTGGGGATGATCCGGTGCCGGACGTCCGTCACGGTGGCCCAAATCGCCCCCGCCAACACTAGGACGAGGGACATATTGGGAAAATTCAGCATCGACCCGGTCCGGGCAACGCCGTCATTCCAGGTTCAGGGTATGGGCGACGCAATCCGAAGCTCCTTGAGCTGATCCGGTGACAGCCAGCGTGTTGTGGTCGCGTTGGTTTCTGCGGCGGTCATCAATACCATGGTCGAAATATCCATCGACACAAGATACTGGCTCAACGTCGCCGCAATTTGGAACGATGTACGTTCGGCAGATATCAGCACCGGCTCGGTCGCACGGACGCCGAGTTGCTGGATCAGGCGCTGAATTTCGCGCACCACTGGTTCGGAATGCGCGAAGCTTGGCATCCGCACGCCCACCCGGGCTTTATCATCAATTGAGCGGAATGTGCCGCCAACGAACGCGAACAGGCAGGCACCGGCACAGGTTGCATCATCGGGAATCTTGGTCAGCATCTGCCGCACCCGGATCATCTGACCGATCCGCATTGCCGGCATTTCGTTGCCGTATTGACTGTCGAACGCCACCGCGCGACATTCTGATCGTTCGGTCATCAACCGCTCAAAACGGGCGGGGTCGTCGGGCAGAATAGTGCCCTTGATGAAGACCGCGCAGCCGCCAGGAAAATCCAGAACCGACATTCCAGCCGCGGAAACCTGACCTGAAAGGCCCGCCCACCCCGCGACCAGCAAGGTAAATATTGAAAGCATTCGGCTGATTTTCACGTGGTGAGCTTTCAGTTGGACGCCCCTGCGAGCGGTTATGGTGCCGACAGCAATGGAACGATGATTGAACCAATACTACGGGTCAGGCCAAAAACATAAGGTGCGGATGGCAGGATTGCCGCAAGACCGGCAACAATTTCGATGCCCGGCCCACGCTTGGCCGCAGCCTGGCGCGCCATATGTGCCGCAAACACCGCCAAGCCGATACAGGCCAGCAGCGGTGCGCGAAGGGCTAACGCAACCGCGAAGCCGACCAGGACTAAACCCGCCGCTCCACCATGACGCCATGGCACGGGCGCGAGGATGGCTAGACCAACACATGTCAAGACCAGGCCAACGCCGGAACCTGTGGCGCACGCACCGACGATACTGTGGAGGCTTGCAAGTTCAATCGTGCTTATCACCGGCAATGGCGCGGCGAATGCAATGCCCAAGACGCCTGCAGCAACAATGCCTGCGCCGCCCCACCGCGATCGTGAGCGAAGCCAAAAAACCGCGAGCGCCAAGGGTACGATTGCCACCAAGGCAATCTGGGAGCCGGCGAAACTACAGGTTATCGCGACAGCGAGGACACAAAATCCGATCGCAACCGGACCCGCGATGGACGCTGCTGCGAGGGCGATCGCGGCAGCGGCGGTGGGAACCAAATGATCCCCGCTCATCACCGCAATTCCACCATTGGACAGATAGGCAGCGCTCGAAAGCAACGCTCCTCCGATGGCGGAGTCGCAAAGTTTAGCGCAGGCGATGCCAAAGCCGACCACCGCGACGATCGACAGGCCTGCCGAAACCAATAATTCGCTCGACACGGACCAGGTTCCGGCGTGGGTTTGGACGGCCCAGTGGCCCATGGAGAGTAGCAAAGCGGTCAGGAACAACAATGTTCCGCCCAGCGAACTCTGCCATTGCGGCACTAATTACACGCGACCGTTGAACCGGCCGCCAAGCTCCTGGCACATAGCTTACCAGGAACGTCGTGCTTGACCGCATAAGTCAGCAACGCCGTCGCACGAATGATTTCTCCGGTCGTTCCGGGAGTCTTCGATTCCAATCCAATCAGGAATACGAAAATCGAGAGCAGAATAGCCATCACACCGAGTTGCATCGGTCAGCTTTCGGTTGCAGGCCCAGCGATCTCGGGGAGTGCGGCAGACAAATATGGTTTGGGCATGTCGACAGAAACTTGGCATCCTGCCGGAAGGTTCTGAAGCGCCGCATTTGCGGCTTTCACGGCATTTTCAATTCGAATTAGGTAGTCATGCAGTGCTGGTGCAAGGGTCTGGGCGCCGACGATGAACGTGACGCCCACCGCACCCATCACAATTGCAAATTCGACCGACGCGATGCCGCGCCGGTCGTGCATAGTATTGCGGAAGCAAGGCGTGGCGCGCCCGCTTGCTGCACGCGAAACTGCGCGCAGACAGCGGGCGAACCAGCGCATTACAGCGCGCAGCCAGATTTGGTGAATGTCGGGGTCGAAGCACCATCGCTGCTGTAATACCCGTTAAACGCATTACAGCCGATCTTATCAGTCGACAGAACCTGGGACAACGCGGTCATGTAAAAAATGTCGTAGGCGCCTCTGAGCGCGGCGGTGTCTGCTTCGATCGACTTCTTCCAGAAGCTGCTCAACCCTTTCAGGCTGGTCTCACTCGTTCCAGCAGTGACCACTGCGGCAGTCGCGGACGATAGCACGAAACTGGCGGTCTGCATCGAACCGTCACCGCTCTTGTAGGAGATAGTGTTTCCAGCCGTGCCGACAACCGCGTTCGAAGTCAATGCTGACTGATAAGCTCTCTGAAGAGCAGCGGCAGATGCGTTTTTATCTGACACAGTGAGGGTTGAGTCTTTCGACGCGAGCGCGGCTTTGGTCGCGTTCAGGGCCGTCCGCATCTGCTGCGAGGCATTTGAAAGCCTCAGCTGCGCGGCCGTATCGGCGATTTTCTTGTTGGCGAGCGCGGCAAAATTGCTGTCCGCAGCGACCAGCGCGAGCGCTTTTTTGTTCGAGGACACAATTACAGCCTGTCCGCGCGCGGTTGCGGTCGTTACATGGAAGGAAAACTGGCTCGGCGCGCCAGCATGGACACTCGTTGCGCCGACAACCAGCGCGGCCAATGCCGCACATGTAAACAGAGTTGATTTCATCGAAGGGCCCCTAGATAAATGACTTCGTAGTCTCACGCTATTTTCACGTTAGCTGAGCCGAAGGGGCAGCGGTGAAAAGAAGACATGCAAAAATCGCGCGTCTGAATTGTCATTTTTTTTTACTTTTTAACGGAAATTTGCTGCAGAACCGAGGTGGCTATCAGAACATTCAATACAGAGGACAGATACCAATGCGTCAAATTATCACGAAATTCGCTGCCATGATTTCCGACCGCGCTGGTCTGACCTCAACCGAATACTCGACCATGGGCGGCGCAATGGCTGGCGGCGTTTCCGACATGTCGCAGAACCTTTCGACCGCATCGAACAGCGCGTTTGATGCAGTGACCTCGGCCGTGACCGCCGTCACCGGCTAAACACTAAAGCGTCCATGAGGCTTGGGCCGCGCGACAATTCGGTTGCTGCGGCGTGCGATTATTCCTGCCTAAAGCGGCACGTGGTTGTTTTAAGACATTAGTTTAATAAAATGTTACAGCTGGAGAAGCTGCGGTGATTTGTAAATATTGTTGACGTTCTGTCGCGGGGCATGATAGTATATCCTGTCTATGACGTGCCTGTAACGGCAATAGGGCGGGGCAATGAGTAACATCGAGGATACGGTCGAAAAACCCGGTGGCATCCCACTGGTCCTCAAGAACATAGCAGTGTTCTTGTTAACGGCTGGTATTGTGGTGCTAGGTCTCCATTACTCGCGCGTCTCGCTTGCGGTTACCTCGGGCGGCGCCCGGGTGCTTGTTGCTTCGCAGGAACTGATCCCTGGGAAGATTGTCACCAGCGCGGACGTAGCGTGGCAGGGTTTGCGCCCCCCCCGCGGTGTGACACCAATCAATTTTGACGGCGCCCGCCATGCGACCTTGGTCGGATCGATCGTCGCCACCCACGTGACGGCCGGCCAGGTGATACCGTCATCGGCATTGACCCCGGCTGGAGATGGCAATTCTATCGCATCAGCGATTGCCGCCGGCCGTAGCGCCGTGACGGTTCCAGCCGAACGAATTGGCAGCGGTGTCGCGCTACTCGCGCCCGGTGATCGGGTCGATGTTCTGCTGGCAACCGACCCGAACAAGTTGCGCCAATTGGCTGGAAAAAACGCCAGTACAGCAGATTATGGCAGTACTCTTATTGTGCGCGACGCCCGCGTTCTGAATGTCTCCCCGGCTTTGCGGCGCGACACGGGACGGAACACCGGACGATCGGTCACGCTTGATCTGTCGCTGGACGAGGCCCAAAAAATAGCAATCGGGCTAACCGCTGGGACGTTGCATTTTGCGCTCCGCAGCGGACAAGGCAGCCAGGAAGGTGATTTGGCCCACATGACAACCATCAGTCAGTTGCTGCCACCGGGCTTCGGGTCCACCTCTGAACCGACAGCAAAAACCCAGGTTACAGTTATCCAGGGGCGCAGAAGCCAAGCGGTCGAAGTTCGTCGTTGATGCAACATTTTGGTTTGGGGGCGGTTACCGTCCTGGTTTGCACGGCGCTCGTCTCGTTTTCCCACGCAGCTGAGCCACCCAAGCCCACACCAGGCGTGCAACAGGCGCCGGCGGGACGGCAAGCATCGTTGCGTATTTCAATTGGTGACGCACGCCTTATCCGCCTGCCGGAGCCGGCGGTGACCATTGTTATCGCAAATCCTGACATCGTTAGCGTGCAATTGCGATCCTCGACGTCCTACCTGCTGCTCGGGCTAAAGGCTGGCAGGACAGCGATGTTTGTCTTGGGCGAGGACGACAAGGTCCTGCAGACGTCTGAAATCGTCGTTTTGCACGATACCAGATCGATGTCTGAGGCGCTGCGCCAGGCAGTTCCGAATGGCAAGTTCAACGTCGTAGCGATGGAAAACGGCCTGTTGCTGACGGGCACCGTGGAAAGCGCCGATGATGCGCTTACCGCCGGGCGGGTGCTCGGACAATTTGCCGGCGATCCCGCCAAGGTCATTAACCGCGTCCAGATGGTTGGCCCCAATCAGGTGCAGTTGCGGGTGCGGATTGCCGAGGTGAAGCGCAGTGCGCTGCGCGCCATTGGCCTGAACTGGGATGCGATCGTCCACACCAGCAAGTCTTCCCAAATTGGCATCGTGACCGGCAATTCGGCGCGGCTTAATTACATCCCGCCGGCACCGAACAAGGATGTGTTCGAGTCCGTCGTTGCCAGCGTGTCCGGCCGCGCGCTATCCTTCACCAGCGTGTTGGATTTGTTGGAACAACAAGGCCTCGCAACGGTTCTTGCCCAGCCCAGCCTCAGCGCGGTTTCGGGCCAATCTGCAACCTTTCTGGCGGGCGGTGAAATACCAGTGCCGGTGCCGCTGACATCGAATTCCGGTTCCCAGGTCGCGCTCCAATACAAAGCCTATGGTGTATCGCTGTCGTTCACCCCGACGATTTTGGCTGGCCGCCGCATTTCCATGCGGGTCAACCCCGAAGTCAGCTCGCTCGATGCGGCCACCAGCGTGACCTATAATGGCTATAATGTTCCTGGAATCGCGACCCGGCGGGCCGATACGTCTATCGAACTCGGGTCGGGCGAAAGCTTCATCATCGCCGGCCTGTTGAGCTCAACCAATAGCCGGGACACAAGCAAACTGCCCGGGATTGGCGACTTGCCGGTCCTGGGGCAATTATTCCGCTCGGAACGCTTCCAGCGGGATGAAACCGAGCTTTTGATTGTGGTGACACCATTCCTGGCATCCGCATCGGATGCCGCCGTGCCGCTGCCGACCGACAGCCTGGGTGGAACCCAGCCGCCCCCTGCTCAAGGTCCGCGCGGACCAGGGTTCGGAACGAAATGATCATGCAAACCGGTCTCCTCATTCGATCCGCGGCATTGGTCGCGCTGCTAGGTCTGACGGCCTGTGGTGGCGCGATCAACGTTGATTTTCCGCTGGTTGACAGCGATAGCGGGATGGAGCGGACCCAGGTGGTCAATCTCGGCTTCCTCGCTGGAACCGCTGATTTCGATACCGCGTCCGATGCGCGATTGGTCGCGCTCAACGCCGACATCATCAAAACCCCTGGCGGGCTGCTGATGGTAACGCTTGGGCCAACGGCAGATACGGTGGCAGCCGCACGTCGCAACGCCTTCGTGGCGAAGTTCGCGCCGGCGCCGGTAGGCTTCACCGATCCAGGCACCGGTCTGTCCGCCGACGGTGCCATTGTGATGCTGCGCCCCGGTCCGAAAGCGAAATTGAATTGCCAGGCGGCGTTCACCCCGGTGCCTGGGCAGACATTGCGCTTCATTGTTCCGGACTGTGAGGTTGTCACAGCGCTCAATGCCAATGTCGTTCACAAGGGCGACCTTGAAGTTGGGGTTCAGCCGGAACCTGGCCTCGTCGTTCGCGGCGGCACCTTCGGCCAAAGACCGCAACCCCAGCAGGCGCGGCGCACCGGGCGGGTTGGACGCTCCGGGGCAGGCTCACTGCCGGGCCAAACCCGATGACCGATCCCTCGCCCGCAGGGGCTGAGGGCGCCTCTGCCGAATTTCTGACCAGCCTGCTCACGGTTGAAGCGCCGCTGCCGCCCGCCGCAAGCTTGCCGTCGCACCAGATCCGGCTGACCGCCTTATCGCTGCTGCCCGCAGTCGCGCGGGCGATGCCGAACACGCCTGGCCCCGATACCGCGCCGGCGTTGATCCGGAGCGACGCTGAGCGCGCACTCAAAACAGTGCTTGCCGCCAACAAATCGATCACCGCCCCCTACGCCGAGCTGCTCGCGGTCCTGTTGGATGAAATGCTCGGGCTCGGGCCGCTCGAAGTGCTGCGTCGCGACCCTGCGGTGACCGACATACTGGTGAACAAATTCGACGAGGTTTACGTCGAACGCAACGGCAGGCTGGAGCCGGCCGAGGTTGCGTTCATCAACGACGATCATTTCATGGCGCTGGTACACCGCCTGATCGGGCGGGCCGGTCGCCGGGTCGATCAGGCATCGCCGATCGCCGACGCTTTGCTCCCCGATGGCAGCCGGCTCAACGTTATCCTGCCGCCGCTATCGGTCAACGGACCGTCGCTATCGCTGCGGCGCCATGCCACAAATAATCTGTCCTTGCCGCAACTGGTGAGCGCCGGCAGCGTTCCGCAACGGGCGGCGGCATTGCTGATCCTGGCGATCCGCGGGCGGCTGAACATCCTGCTGACGGGCGGCGCGGGTGCGGGCAAAACCACCCTGCTCAACGCGATGTCGGCCTATATCGCCCCCGGCGAGCGTATCGTTACCGTCGAAGACGTCGCCGAACTGCAAATGCGCCAGCGGCATGTGGTGCGGCTGCAAACCCGGCCGGCCAATCTCGAAGGTACCGGTGAAATCACCTTGCGCGATCTGGTGCGCCAGACGCTGCGCATGCGCAGTGACCGGGTGATTGTCGGCGAAGTTCGCGGCCCGGAAGCCTGGGACATGCTGACCGCGATGAATACCGGCGCGCAGGGCTCGCTCGGGACGCTGCACGCCAACCAGCCGGTTGACGCCATTCTTCGGCTCGAAGGTCTGGTCGCGCTGGCCAATCCCAGCCTTGGCCTGCGCGCGATCCGCAGCAATCTCGCCAGTGCGCTCGATCTGGTGGTCCATGTCGCCCGCTTCGCCGATGGCGTGCGCCGCATCACCGATATCGACGAGGTCGGCGCCGTTGATGACGAGGGCGTGACCCTGCGGCCGATTTACCGCTATCGCGGCGGACGGGCGGGGGCTTCCAGCGCTGGTGACCAGGACGAATTCTTCGATCTGTCGGATCGTCTGCGGCGCGCGGCATCCACCCTTGGCCTCGACGACCTGCTGGCAGCGTTTTCGTCCCAGCGGAGCGCGTGACACTGAGCCAGCTTCTGGATTACTGGGAGGACTACCGCAGCGCGGTAACGCCTTATATTGGCCCGGCGCTGTTTGCCCTGCTGATCAGCCTCGGGTTACTGTACTGGCTGAAACCCACTGCGCGCTTGATGCGGCTGCTTGGCCCATCCACGACAAGACGTGCGGCGCGCATCATTGTGTTCGCGGTGCTTTTCCTGGCGCCCACGGTGTTTCTGACCGAAATGCTGTTTTCCATCCGGCCTTGGATTGCGATCGCCTTTGCGTTGGTGTGCGCAGGCTTGTGCGCAACCCTCGCCGATGCTGAGCAGGATCGGTTTCGCGAAGCCGGGCAGGCTGACATGATCGATATTCTCGACCTTATGGCACGCAGCCTGCGGGTCGGCATGTCACTGGAACAGGTGGTCAATGCCGTCGCGGCGGGCGCCAACGGCCCGGTGGGTCGGGCCATGCGGCGGGTGAGCCATGCCGCTGCCCTCGGGCGCGATCTTCCCGCCGTGATGACCGAACAGGCCGCCGCGCTTGGCTTGCGGGAGTTCGGGGTGCTGGCGGCGATCGTTGCGCTCCATCGTGAAACCGGTGGCAGCCTGGCTGAACGCCTGGCAGCCCAACTCGAAACCATCAGCCGCCGCCGGCATCTCGAGTCCAAGCTCCGGCTCGCGGCCATGCAGGTGACGTTGCAGGCCAATATTCTGATCGTGTTTCTGTTCATCCTGCTCGCGCAGACCTCGGTGCTGGAACCGCGCAATCTCGCCTTCCTGCTGAATGTCGATCTCGGCCGGCAGATGCTGGTAGGCAGCATGAGTCTCGCGGGCGCGGGCTGGTTGACGATTTGGGGTCTGCTGCGAGTGTCACTGCGGTGAGCACCCATGGCTGAGATACAAAATATCCTCACCGACCTCGATCTTTCACTTGGCGAAATCCTGGCCTTCGGGCTTGCCGCGATCGGTATCCTGCTTCTGCTGGCATCTTACGCGATGGACGGCAAGCGCGGTCGGACCAACACCACCCCTGGTCCCAAGTTAATAACGCTGGTGGGGGCCAAGCCGCAGCGCAGTCAGCTTGGCAAAATGATCGAATTCGTGGCCCCGGTCGTGGCCCCGGGTATCGTCTGGTTCGGCCTGCGGCTGCTATCCGGGGTCAACGCCCTGCCCGCTCTCGCCGGGCTGATGACGTTCATTTTCGCCCGTCGGATTGTGGTGTGGATTGAACTGCTGCCGTGGACCCTGCGCGCGGGCCGTATCGAACGCGGCCTGTCCGACATGCTCGAAATGATGCTGCTGTGCGCGCAGTCCGGGCTTGGGGTGGACCAGATGCTGGCACGGGTGGAACTCCATCTCCGCCCGCTGCATCCCGAACTATCGGGGGAACTTGGCCGGTTGCGGCATGAAATCGGGCTGTTGGCGGACCGCAGCGCCGGGTACCGCCATGTCGCTGAAACGACCCCATCCGAGGCGTTGCGCGGGATTATCGTCATTCTCGACCGCACCGAACGCACCGGGACCGAGTTGGGGCCGATGCTGAAAATCCTGCTCGGCGAACTCCATCTTCAGATCGAACGGCGTGGCGAGGCCGTCGCCCAACGTCTGCCGGTTTATCTGGTGGTGGTTCTGGTTCTGCTGTTCATGCCGGCTATATTGCTGATCCTGGTCGGGCCGTCCTATATTAGGCTGCTCGATGTGCTGCATGGCATCGCGCAAGACCCTGGAAGGTATTAATGGCACGATTTTGGCGCCTCGCGATGTTTGGCGCCCTGATCGCACTAGCGGGTTGCGGCACGGCACCGGACAGCCTGGCAATTGTGTCCGCGGCGCGCGGGATCGCCAAGCAGGCCGAACAATCTGGCGAATATACGGTCGGGGCCGATGTGTTGGCAGGATTGCGGTCGCAAGGGTATGGCAACCCGGAGATTTCCCGCGATGAAGTGCGCCTGCTGCTGCTCGCCGGACGCCAACCCGATGCCGAGGCCTTGCTGCGCAGCCTGATGGCGGCAGACCCCAAGCCGGATATCGCGCGCCAGCTTGCCAATATTCGTCTCGCCGCTGGGGATGCGGCTGCGGCGTTGGTGATCGTCGATGACGCCAACGACAAGACCGATGCGCTGCTACTCAACACCGGCGGTGCCAGCCTGGACGCGCTCGGGCGCCACGCCGAAGCCCAGGCGCGCTATCAGGCGGCGCGGCGCATTCGCCCCGATGATGCGACAATTGTGGCCAACCTGGCGCTTTCGCTGTTGCTGGTGGACCAGCCGCGCGCTGCCATGGAGGAAGTCACCCGCATCGGGCAACCAGCCATGATCGCACAGGGCAAGGTCTGGGAATTGGCGCTGGTGCTGGCAGCTGTCGGGCGGGCCAATGAGGCAGCCCAGGCCCTCAGCCTCGCCGGCCGGGGCCTGACCGCCCGTGACGATCTGGCCCAGATCGACCGTATCTTGGCTTTGTCACCCGATCAGCGCCGGGCGGCGCTTATCGCCCGGTAAAGTTCGGGGCGCGCTTTTCAACGAAGGCGCGCATGGCTTCTTTCGAATCATCGGTCTTGGCGAGTTCATTGGTCAGATTCTGCTCGAACCGGTAGCCGTCGCGCAGCGTGGTAAACTCAATCGACTGCGCGGAATGCTTGGCCATGCGGGTCGCCAGCGGGCTTTTGGCCGCGATATTGGCCGCCATCTTCATTGCCTCGGGCATCAACTGGTCCTGTGGCACGCAGCATTCGACGATGCCGAGACGGTATAGTTCCGCCCCTGGCACACGGAAGCCGGTCAGCATCATCCGCCGTGTCAGCGAATGGCCGAACAGCCGCATGGTGTGGCGCCCGCCGCCCATCAGGCCGACATCGACCTCCGGCAGGCCGAGCGAGGCGTTTTCCGAGCACATCAGAATGTCGCATGACGCGGCCATACCCAGCCCGGCGCCGAGTGCCGGGCCATTGATCGCGGCGATCACTGGGATTTTGTTTTCGACAATCGACCAGCTCAGTTCCCGTGCGCGACGGGCGTGGGCCCAGCCATCGCCGGGTTCAGCATGGCCACCCATCCGCGCCTTGATGTCGGCGCCGGCCGAAAAACACTTGCCGGCCCCGGTCAGGATCGCCACCCGGACGTCGGGCAGGTCGTTCAGCCGGTCGAAGGTCGCGATCATTTCTTCCATGAACTGGGTGGAAACCGCGTTAACCGGCGGGGCATCCATGGTAACGACAGCGATGTGGTTGGCGATTTCAGTGCGGATCAAGGCCATTGGTGAAGTTCCTCAGAATATACCCAACATTGGCCCGGCGGCCGAGATGGCGCAAGCTCCCTAAGCCCTTGACCCCATCCCAAAACCTCCGACAATCCCTCCAACACCCAAACGGGAGCGTCCATCCATGAAACCGCGCCTCGCCCACCTCGTTCTCGCGGCTGCAATCGGCATCGCCGCACCTGCCACAGCCCAGACCACCATCCGCGCCGTGCTTCAGGCCGGGATTTCAGGACTGGACCCGATCTGGACCACCGCCAACGTGGTCGCCGACCATGGCGCGATGGTTTACGATACGTTGTTCGGCATTGATGAAGCCGGCGTGCCGCAGCCGCA
>CALQTN020000084.1 GCA_943333505.2 Asaia bogorensis
ACTTCACCACCATCAAGCACATGGCGCATAACCTGCTACGAAAAGCTGCAACCAAGGACTCCTTGCGCCTGAGGCGTAAGCTGGCAGCATGGGACGACGACTTCCTCGTCAGCTTGATCGCCGAATGAAAAGTTCACCCGATTCCCCTGTGTGTTTTAATCGCATCAGCGTGGCGTTCGGTGTTTCGGCGTGGTGACGGTCAGCAGTTCGCTGCCGTGTCGAAGGACAAGCTTTCATTCATCGGGTCATTCCGATACGCTGATCGTATGGATTAGCGCTGAGGATCGCCATGCCAGCCGCAAGTGACCCGACCTCCATCGCCCACAAAAATTTTGCTGTATCCGAGCACGTGGCCCTTGTTGTGGTCGGTGCTGGGGTCGCTGGGATTGAAGCTGCGGTGACCGCCGCCCGGTTGGGGCTGTCCACCATGCTGGTTGACGAACATCCGGTGGCGTCCAGTCTGATCGGCATCGACGTGCCATGGATGTTCGGGCAACGGCTTGGCGCGGCCTCCCAAAATCAGGCACGCATGCTGGAGCGGATCGTCACGGCACGGCCGGGGTTGCAGGCGGCGTTTGATGCGGGGGTGGATGTTCGCTTGTCCACTTATGTGTGGAGCGCCTTCGTTGAAGGACCCACCAGCCGGGCGCTGCCCGGTCCGATGCTCGGGCTGGCGAATGAGGAGCGTGCATGGTTCGTTGGGTTTGACCGGATGATCGTGGCAGCCGGGGCGCGTGATTTGGCGCTGGCTTTTCCGGGATGGGATCGTCCAGGCGTGATGGGGGCGCTGGGATTTGCGGCGGTGGTTGAGCTTTACAGCAACTTTGCCGGGCGACGAATTGTGGTGCTTGGGGCCGGTGCGTTAGGTGCGCGCACGGTACAGCTGGCGCGGTCGGCCGGGATCGCGGTGGCGGCGGTGGTGGATGTTGCCAGTCGCGCGTCGCGCGATCTTGGGGTGCCGCTGCATGCCGGGTTCCGGGTGCGCGACGTGATCGGGACGATCGAGGTGGAGGGGATCGCGATCGAGCGGCCCGATGGGTCCGACGCCATGCAGATCGCGTGCGACACCATCGTGCTGGCGGTCGATACGGTGCCGAATGTGGAGTTATTCGACCTGTTGGGCTGCACCCCGCATTTCGTGCCGGCCGCCGGCGGGTTCGTCCCGGTGACCGACGACCAGGGCCGCTGTTCGCGCGCCGGGATCTATGCCGCCGGGGACTGTAGCGGGGTGTCGGATGATGGCATCGCCGATGCGGCGCTGGCCGAGGCGGCAGGCCGGCGGGCGGCGCATACGGCGGCGCGCGACGCCGGGTTGGCGGCACCCGAGGCGGTGCCCGCGCCCGCTGTGGCAGGCTCCGACCGGGATGCGTGGCGGCGCGAATGGTTGCAGGCCCATGCTGGTCCAGACGCGTCGGAGCTGCCGATCTGCCTGTGCGAGGAGGTGTCGCTGGGCGACCTGATCGGTGTCCGGCCGCCGCGATATCTTGGCTATGACACGGCGAAGTTTGCCACGCGCGACCTGCGATCACTGGCCGCGGATGGTCCGGTCAACCAGGACCAGATCAAGCGGCTGACCCGCGCCGGCATGGGGGCGTGCCAGGGTAGGCGGTGCCGCGAACAGGTTCAGGTGCTGCTGGCGCGGCAGGGCAATCAGGCGACCGGCAGCGTTGCGATGCCAAGCTATCGCGCACCGTTGCGGCCGTTGCCGCTCGGCGTGCTGGCGGCGTTTGACGAGGCGCCGGAGGTGCGGGCGCATTGGACCGGCTGGTTCGGTATTGCCGCACAGTGGTTGCCGCATTGGGAGAAGGTGCCGGAAGGCTTGCGCTATGAAAGCCGGCTGATCCCAGGAGGCGAGGAATGACCGGGCATGTCGTTGTCATCGGCGGCGGCGCCACTGGGCTTTCGACCGCCTGGTGGCTGCGGCGTGATGGGGTGGCGGTCACGGTGGTGGAGAAGGGCATCGTCGGCTGGGAAGCGTCCGGGCGAAATGGCGGCGGTGCTACCCATGCGGTCTCGCCGCTGTTTGCCGAGGAGCAGCGGCTATGGCCGATGATGGATGAGTTGTTGGGATACCCAACCGAATACCAGCGCCAGCGCTTACGCATCGGCTTGGGCCGTCGCCAGCTCGATCTGATTTTGGAAGGGGTGGCGGTGGCGCGCGCCCAGGGTTTTGTTGCCCATGAGCTCGATACCAAGGCGCTACGCGAACTGGTTCCATTCGTTGCCGAGAACGCGGCCGGGGGCGTGCTGATGGAGTATGGTGGGCATGCCAATCCGCAGCGCACCATGCAGGCTTATGCCTGGGCGCTGCAGGATCTCGGCGGCATGATCCAACAGCACACCACCGTGATCGGGTTCGAGGTGCGCGGCGGCCGGATCAGCGCGGTCCGGACCAGCCAGGGGATCCTGGGATGCGATGCGGTGGTTCTGGCGGCGGGCCCGCATACCGCGCAGCTGGCAGCGATGCTGGGCGTGGCTGTGCCGATGGCTCCGGCGCGGGCGGAGATGATCGTGACCGAGCCGCTGCCGCTAATCCGCGTTGGAGGGGTGGATGGCAATGGTGTGTATGGACGCCAGACTTTGCGGGGCAATCTTGCCTATGGCGGGGGGCCGCATGAATGGATCGACCTGCCGGATGCGAGCACGCCGCGGGCGGTGAATTCGCCGGTAATGCAGAGCGTGGCCAAGCGGGTTTTCGAGATGTTTCCCAAGGTGGCGCATGCCCGAGTGATCCGCAGTTGGGCGGGGGTGATCGAGAATACGCCCGATGGACGGCCGATCCTGGATCGGTTGAGCGCGCCAGACAATCTCGTGCTGGCGACGATGTCGAGCGTTGGGTTTGGACTGTCGCCGGCATCAGGCCGTGCGCTGGCCCAACTGGTGACGCACGGCAGATGCGATTTCGCTGATCTCAGCCAGCTGCGGCTGTCGCGCTTTGATGGGCTGGCAGCGGATTGGCAGGAAACGATGGGTTGGGTGCCATGGTCACCGGTGGCCGCTTGAGCAGGAAAGGTCGGTGGTCAGGCGCGAACCCACCGGGGAGTAACGGCGCTCCCGGTGGGTTCGTGTGTCAGGCCCAGTGCCACTCGTGCAGGTTCCACGCGCAGTTGACGGTGTAGCCGCTTGCCTTGATGCCGCTGAGCTGACGTTTCTTCAAATTGCCCTGGACCGTTCCCATCTGTGGCGCAAAAGGTACCTCCTCATGCAGGATCTCCTGGATGCGGGCATAGGTTGCCTTGCGGTCGTCAGGGTTGCTCTGGGTGACGCCGAGTTCCAGCAACCGGTCGACCTCGGCGTTTTCGTACTGCACGTAGTTTGAGCCCGCGCCGGTCTTGAGCGGAATCTGCTTGGAATGCGCCCGCGCGGTATAGTCTGGGTCCATGCCGATGGTTGGTTCCCACGACACGAGCAAGGTGTCGAATTGGCTTTTGGTGGTGTACTCGCCCCAGACGACGGAGGCGGGCATGTTCTTGATTTCCATTTCGACGCCAATGCGCTTCCAGTTCTGCTGGAACAGCGCCTGGGAGTTCTGTCGGGCAGGGTTCCCCGCGGTGGTGGACATAGTGAACTTCATCTTCACGCCGTCCTTTTCGCGCACGCCGTCGGCACCGACTTTCCAGCCGGCTTCGTCGAGCATCTTGGCTGCTTCGCCAGGATTGGGCGTCGGGTCCTTGAGGTTTGGATTATAGGCCCAATGCGTGGGTTGCAGGTACGACAGGGTACGTACGGTGTTGCCGAAATAGATGTCGTCGATCGACTTCTGCATCTCGCACGCCATGTACAAGGCTTTTCGAACCTTGGCATCCTTGAACTGAGGCTTGCCGCAGTTGAAGTAGATGAACTGGACCCAGGGCTGCGGTACCGTCAGCAGGTCGCGGTCGGGCAAGGCGCGTGCCTCGGTCCAGCGATCGGCAGGCACGCCACCGAGGCCCATGTAGTCAACCTCACCGGTCTTGGCCTGTCCGTATAGCACCAGCTGGTCGGGGACGAATTTATGGATGAACTGGCGGAACTTTGGCGCGCCCCGATGGTAGTTCGGGTTGCGCTCGTAGATCATGTGGCTGCCGGCAACGCGCTGGCGCAGTATGAACGGGCCGGTGCCGATCGGCTGGCTGTTGAAACCCGAGGTGTTGATGTTGGCTTCCTTGGACAGCAGGTGGTGCGGCACGATGTGCATGTTCTGCCACGACCACGCAAAGGGGATGTACGGCTTGGTCAACTCGATCTCGATATGCGTCGCATCGACCACCTTGAAGTTTTTGATCAGGTCGAAGCCGCTTCGGCTGCGGATGGCGATGGTTGGGTTGATCACCGTTTGGTAGGTGAATTCGACGTCCTTGGCGGTGAAGGGCTGGCCGTCGGTCCATTTCACATCGGGACGCAGCTCGATCTTCCAAACCAGTCCGTCAGCGGAGATCCCGCCGTTTTCCCTCGTGGGCATTTTGGTGGCGAGATTGGGATAGAAATTGCCGCGCTCGTCACAGCCCCACAGCGCATCGAACATGCAGACTTCGGGAATATTCTCGGTGCCGGCATTGACCCACAGGAGCGGGTTGAACTGCACGGGCTCCTGGGTCATGCCCAGGATCACCCGGTCGCGGTTGATCGACTGCGCGTAGCCGGTCCGCAGCCCGGCAGGCAGGATCAGAGGGGCGGCAAGTGCGCCGGTGATGACGCGGCGGCGGGAAAGACCGAAACCCTTGGACAAAGCCATCGAAGCCTCCTGTGTGGGGTGAATTGGGATTTTGTTGACTATGTATCCATCCGCAGTCGCGGATCGAGCGCATCCCGTAGGCCATCGCCGAGGAAGTTGAAGCCCATCACGGTGAGGGTGATCATCGCTCCGGGCAGGATGGCCAGCCATGGCACGGTATCGAAGTAGCCTTGGGCATTGGTGAGCATATTGCCCCAGCTCGCCAGCGGAGGTTGCACGCCGTAGCCGAGATAGGAAATGTAGCTCTCGACCAGAACTGCCGAGGCGACCTTCAACGTTGCAGCAACCAGCAGCGGCGCTGCGACGTTGGGCAGCAACTCATGGAACATGATCCGCGCGCGGGAGGCGCCGAGGGCACGCGCGGCCTGGACGAAGTCCTGTTCCTTGAGATGCAGGATCTCCGAACGGACGATGCGCGCCACCTCCATCCACGAGGTCAGTCCGATGATCATCGAAATCGAGATCAGCGAGGGTGGCACGAAGGCGGCCACCACCAGCAGCAGGAAAACCTGGGGGAAGCACAACATCGTATCGACGAAGCGCATCAGCAGCGTGTCGATCCAGCCGCCAATATAGCCAGCGGTCAGCCCGATCAGCGAGCCGGTCACGATGGTGGTGCTCATCGCCACCAAGCCGACGGTCAGCGAGATACGGCCGCCATGCAACAGGCGGCTCAGCGTGTCGCGGCCCAACTCGTCGGTTCCCAGCAGGAACCCATCGCGGGTGAACGGCGCCAGGAAACGCCGCGAGGTGTCGAGCAGCAGCGGGTCATGCGGCGCGATGGAGGTGGCGAACAGCGCCGACAGGCACAGGACAGTGACCGTGATGAAGCCGAACAGCGCCAGTGGATGGCCGGTGAAGCGGCGCAGCACACCCGCCCTGGTGGCCACAACAGGGGCGATGGTGACGCTCATCCGAGCCGTACTCGCGGGTCCAGCAGGGCGATGGCGATGTCGGCGAGCAGGTTACCAACGATGACGAACAGGCCAGTGAACATGATCATGCCCATCAGGATCGGGTATTCCTTCATACCTAACGCATCGACGAAGAGCCGACCCATGCCCGGCCAACCGAAGATTGTTTCGGTGACCAATGCGCCCGAGAAAAGCGCCGGCAATTCGATACCCAGCAGCGCGATAAGCGGCTTCAGCGCATTGGGCAGGGCGTGGCGCAACAGGCGCTGGCGCGGGCGCAGACCCTTGGCCTTGGCGGTGCGCATGTAGTCCTGGTGCATGACTTCCAGGAATGCCGATCGCGTGTAGCGGCTCCAGATCGCGGTGATGACAAGCGCGAGCACAATGACCGGCAGCACCAGGTGGCGCAGCAGGTCGAGCAGGTTGTTGTCCTCGCCCAATTCGAACATGCCGCCGCTCGGCAGTAGGCCCATGCGGACGGCGAAGAAGTAGATCGCCATGAGGCCGAACCAGAATGTCGGAAACGACAACGCCACCATCGCGCCGGATGTCGCCATCATGTCGAAAATCGAATAGCGCCGGATGGCGCCCAACACCCCGATCGTCGCCCCGATCAGGATCGCCAAGGAAAGCGCCGAGCCCATCAGCAGGAAGGTCGGCGGCATGCGTTCAAGGATCACATCCAGAACCGGCCGGCCGCCAAAGAAGGTATTGCCCCAGTTGCCGGTAAACATCCCTGATGCCCACTTGAAATACTGGATGTGCACTGGCTGATCGAGGCCGAGCACAATCCGAATGCGCTCGATATCCTGGTTGGTGATTGTGGGATTGAGCGTGTAGACGGCCAGAGGGCCACCGGGCGCAAGGTGCATCAACGCAAAGCCAATGATCGAAACGCCGATCAACAAAGGCACTGATTGCAGTAATCGACGGCCGATATAGGACACCATAGGCACCTCCTGGCGGTCCGCCGTTTCACGCTTGATGAAGATGGCAAGCGACACTATGCCCACCCGCCAGCGCAACGGTCAACGGTTGCTCCACAGCGCAGCGCGGCATCGCACTTGGGCAGCGCGGATGAAAGGCACAGCCGCTGGGCGGATTGGCCGGCGAAGGGATGTCGCCGCCCAGCGGCACACGGCGTCGGCGCGCGCCGGGGTCGGGTGATGGCACAGCGGCGAGGAGCGCTTGGGTATAGGGGTGCTTGGGGTCGAAGAATAAAGCCTCACGCGGCCCGCTCTCGACGATGCGGCCGAGATACATCACGGCCACCCGGTCGCAGATATGGCTGACCACGCCGAGGTTATGCGAGATCAGGATATAGGTGAGGCCGAGTTCGCCTTGGAGGCGCTTCAGCAGGTTCATGATCTGGGCTTGGATCGACACGTCCAGCGCCGAGACCGGCTCATCCCCGATGATCAGCGCCGGGCGCAGCGCCAGCGCCCGGGCAATGCCGACGCGCTGGCGCTGGCCGCCGGAGAATTCATGCGGATAGCGGCCGGCGGCCTCTTCGGGTAATCCGACCAGGCGGAGCAAGTCCAATACACGCGCGCGTGCTTCGGCGCCCTTGGCCACGCCATGGATCTCGAACGGTGCCGCCAGGATACGCCCGACCGTCATGCGCGGATTGAGGGACGACATCGGGTCCTGGAACACGATCTGCATGCGCTGGCGCAGTGGCAGCATCTCAGCCGCCGGCAGGCGGGTGATGTCACGCCCTTCGAACACGATGCTGCCCGCGGTAGGTTCGATCAGGCGCAGGATCGATTTTCCAGCCGTGGTCTTGCCCGAGCCGCTTTCGCCGACGATGCCGAGCACCTCGCCCGGCCTTACGTCCAGGTCCACCCCGTCCACCGCGCGCACTGAGCCGACGCGCCGGCGCAATATCTTCGACAGGATCGGAAAATGCGTGCGCAGTCCGCGCACTTCCAGCAGGTTCTCAACCATTGCGCGGTTTCCAGCAGGCAACCTCGCGGTCGGCGCCTTGTTTCTGGAGCGCCGGCCGTTCGGTGTGACAGGCCGCGTCTGCAAAGCCGCAGCGCGGCGCAAACGCGCATCCCGGCGGCAGCGCGCCAGGGGCGGGCACCACGCCGGCAATCTCGGGCAGCGTCGGCTCAGGATGACGAACGATGCGCGGTACCGAGCGCAACAGCCCCTCGGTGTAAGGATGCAGCGGCCTGGCAAACAGGTCGCCGACCGGCGCGGTCTCGATGATCCGCCCGGCATACATCACCGCCACCCGATCGGCGGTTTCCGCGATCACCGCGAGGTCATGGGTGATCAGCAGGATGGCGGTGCCCATTTCGTCTTGCAGCACGCGCAGCAAGTCGAGAATCTGCGCCTGGATTGTCACGTCCAGCGCCGTGGTGGGTTCATCGGCGATCAGCACCGCCGGGCGGCAGGCCAGCGCGATGGCAATCATGATCCGTTGGCGCATACCGCCGGAGAGTTGATGCGGATACGAGCTTGCAGCCTCGGCCGGGCGCGGAATACCGACGCGTGCCAGCAACTCCACGGTTCGTGCCCGGGCCGCCGGCTGGCTGAGGCCGAGATGGCGCACGAGGGGCTCGTCGATCTGGCGGCCGACCGTCATCAGCGGGTTGAGCGAGGTCATCGGCTCCTGGAACACCATCGACAGCCGGGCGCCACGCAGGTCGGCCATCGCGCTTTCATCGAGCTGCATCAGGTCGCGGCCCTCGAACATCACGGCATCGGCATGCACCAGGGCGGGCGGGGACTCGAGCAGGCGCAACAGGGCCAATGCTGTCAGGGTCTTGCCACTGCCGCTTTCGCCAACCAGCCCCAGCGTCTCGCCATGGCGCAATTCGAACGAGACACCGTCGACCGCCGACATCACCCCGGCAGGAATGCGAAATCCAACGCTGAGATTGGTCACGCGCAGCGCCGCCGTGCCCTTGGCCTGCGGTGCGACGACAGGTTCAGTCGATGCGATAGCCGGTCTCCTCTGCGGCATGCAGGAGCGAGGCGACGAATGATCGCGCAAAGGTCGAGAAGACCATAAGATCGTAATTTGGCGCATCGTCGCGTTGACGGACGATGCTGGACAGGCCGGCCACTGTCGTGACCGCGACCTGCCCCGGACCGAAGGCGCGCCGGTGCAGATCGATGCGGCAGAGCTTGCCCAGAACCCAGGCGGCTCGCGAGCCCGACAGACCGATCACGCAACGGCCATGGGTCTGGTCAACCACTGAAGCCGCATCGCCGCAGGCGCGCTTTACCCCACGCGCCAGCTCGCCCTCGGCCGCACGCGCCGCGACCAGCATCCAGGCGTTCGGTTGAACCCAGAGTGCCGCGAGCGTTGGTGAATGACCCTCGCGTCCTGGCCCTGGCAAGGTCACGCCGAAATTCGCCTGCATCGCTGCCGCGACGTCGGTCGACCGCCCCGCCCGCGCCACGATCTGGACCAAATCGTAGTGGCGCTCGGAGATCCCGACAGCATCCCCGCCGGATGCGCGGTGCGGATCGGCGACCAGCACGCCGCCAAGCGGTGAAAGCGGTTCAACCACGGACACGGAGGTTCTCCGGATCGATGAAATGAGGGCTGACGATCTCAACCTCGACCGTCTCGTTCAGCAATGGGAAGGCGGCCTGCATCCGGGTCCCGTGCCGCGCCGTGCCGTCGCGCAGCATGGCAAGGCCGATCCAACCATCCAACTCCACTGCGCGGGTCACGCTGGTCACCCAGCCCAGGCTTTCGCTGCTGCCGCTATCTACAAGATGCGCGCCCGCTCGCAGCTTGTTGTTACGCGTCACCGGTCGCAGGCCAACCAGACACGGGCGGTGAGGATCGGTCAGGCCAGGTCGTTGCGACAGCACCCGGCCGACGAAATCACCGCGCTTCTTGATCATTTTGCCAAGGCCAACATCAGTCGCAGTGGTCTGGCCGTTAAGCTCGGAGCCGGTGACGTGGCCCTTCTCGATACGCAGCAAGCCAAGAGCCTCAAGCCCATAGGGTGTTATTTCGAACGCCTCGCCAGCCTCCATCACCGCAGTCCAGACGCTCAGGGCATAGCCCGCCGGGGTCATGATCTCGTAGGCCTGCTCGCCCGAGAAGCTGATCCGCAAAACCCGTACCGGGCAGCCACTGATGTGACCCTCGCCGACCGCCATGAACGGAAATGCGGCGTCGCTGAGGTCCAGACCTTCGACGATCTTGCTGATGGTGGCGCGCGATTGTGGTCCGGCGACCGACATGCCGGCCCATTGGTCGGTCACCGAGGCGAGTTGCACGTCAAGCTCCGCCCAACAGGTCTGGAGGTAGAATTCCATATGCGCCAGCACCGGGCCGGCATTGGTGCTGGTGGTGGTGACAAAGAAATGGTCCTCGGCGAGGCGCGAGGTGGTGCCGTCATCGAACACGATGCCATCCTCGCGCAGCATCAACCCGTAGCGGGCGCGGCCGACCGGTAGATTGGAGAAGGTGTTGGTGTAGAGTCGGTCGAGGAAAACCGCGGCATCCCGGCCCTGGACATCGATCTTGCCAAGCGTCGACACATCGCAAATGCCGACGGATTTGCGCACCGCCCGCGCCTCGCGCAGCACGCTCTCCCAGGCATCGGCGTCGACGGGGGCGGGATAGAACGCCGGGCGCAACCATTGCCCGGTTTCCATGAACTCAGCGCCACGCGAAACATGCCAGTCATAGAGCGCCGTCAACCGCGTCGGTGCGAAATGTTTGCCGATATGCGGTCCCGCAATGGCCCCCCAGGTCACCGGCGAGGCAAATGGCCGGAAGGTCGGCAACCCGACATCCTGCACCCGCATGCCACGCGCCGCCGCCAGCACCGCCGCTCCGACCAGCCCGCCGGTCTTGCCCTGGTCGGTGCCCATGGTGTGGGTGGTGTAGCGTTTGGCATGTTCGATATGGCTATAGCCCTCGCGGTGCGCCAACCGGATGTCGTCGCTGGTGACATCGTCCTGCAGGTCAACAAAGGCGCTGCCGGGGACATCGACCTCCCAGAACGGTGCAATCCCGCCTGGCGCCCAGTCATCTGCGGGAAGCGAGATGTCATCGACCCCAACGCCGATCCAGGCGCGACCATCGGCCGCAGCTGCCGCAATCCCGAACACGCCGTTGGCAGCCCCAACCGAGTGTTGGGCCAGGGTCGGCGGACCCGGCACGAAAGCGGCCAGCCCGTCATGCCATTCCAGCGGCGTCCGTCCCTGGCTGGCCAGTTGCACGACGGGGTTGTGCCCGCCCGAGACGCAGAGCAGGTCGGCCGCGACCAGCGTGTCCGTACCGGTCCCGCCGCGCCGGACAACGCACGCACCGATCAATGCCGTGGCTCCCGAGGTTCCGATCACCTGGCTGTCGGCCCAAACGGTGATGTTGCGGGCACGGGCCAATTCCGCGCCGGCCGAGGCCGCGCGCGGGTCTACGATCCCGGCAATCGCCATGCCGGCATCCTGGAGTGCAAATAAACTCGCATAGGCCGCATCATTGTTGGCAAACAGCAATGCCCGGCTGCCGGGGCGCACACCGAAGCGATTGGCATAGGTCTCCGCCGCGCCGGCCAGCATGATGCCTGGCCGGTCATTGTCCGGGAAGGCGATCAGCCGCTCCTGCGCGCCGGTCGCCAGCACGATCGTTTCGGCCCGGATCGTCCAATAACGCTGGCGCGGCGTGTGCGGCGGCGGAATTGCCAGATGATCCGCCACCCGTTCAACCGCGCCGACTACATTGTGGTCGTAATAGCCAAAAACCGTGGTGCGCGGCAGCAGCGTGACCTCCGGCATTGCGGCGAGCGCGGCCAGTGCACTGGCGCGCCATGCCTCGTGCTGCGGTGCCGTCAGCAATCCGCCGCCGAGCTCGAAATCCTGCTCGCACAGCATGACCCGCTTACCTGCCGCTCCTGCTACTTGTGCCGCCGCCAGCCCTGCCGCGCCAGATCCCACCACCAGCACATCGCAATGGGTGTGCACCGCGTCATAGCTGTCCGGATCAGGCTCCCGCGCAGCCCGCCCCAGCCCGGCGCTGCGCCGGATCAGTGGCTCGTAGACCTTCTCCCAGAACGAGGCCGGCCACATGAATGTCTTGTAGTAGAACCCCGCCGAAAGCAGCGGCGCGATCAGCCCGTTCAGCGACAACAGGTCAAACCGCAACGAGGGCCAGCGGTTCTGGCTCGCCGCCACCATCCCATCGTAGAGCTCAGCCGTGGTCATCCGTGTGTTCGGTTCGCGCCTTGCACCGGTGCGCAACTCGGCGAGCGCATTAGGCTCCTCCGCGCCGGCGCTGAATATCCCGCGTGGCCGATGCAACTTGAAGCTGCGGCCGACCAGGCGCACGCCATTTGCCAACAGGGCGGATGCCAGAGTATCGCCGGGATGGCCGGAATAGGAGCGTCCATCGAACGTGAACGCCAAGCGCCGCGTCCGGTCGATCCGCCCTCCGGCTGCGCTGCGAAAGGGCTGGGTCATTCGGGCGGCGCCACAAGGGTTTCGGCGGCCGTGCCGACGGCGTCGATCTCATGGGTCATGGTATGGCGCATCACCTTGAGAAACTGGCGACAGCCGGCGGAATGGTGCCACCATTCCAGATGCCAGCCGCGCGGATTGGTGCGCCGATAGACGAAGTCATGGAATGCCTCGCCGGGTGCATCCAGTGTCGGACGGGTCACCGAGGCATCGCCGCGATAGGTGAATTCGGCCTCGTCGCGCACGCCGCAATAGGGGCAATCGATCCGGATCACGTCACTGCATCCACGGATAGGGGCCGTTGCCACGCTCGTCCAGCAGATGCCCGGTGCGGAACCGGTCCAGCCTATGGGCCGCGTTCAACTGGTGCGGGGCATCGTTGGCGATGGTCCAGGCATGGCACCAGCCGGAACCCGGCGTCGCCTTGAACCCGCCATAGCACCAGCCCGCGGTCATATATAACCCGCCAACCGGCGTGGTGGAGATGATCGGCGAGCCATCGAAACTCATATCCACCACCCCGCCCCATTGTCGCAACCCGCGCAGGCGCGACAGTGCCGGCATCAACGCGATCCCGGCTGCCCAGACATGATCCACCACCGGCAGGTTGCCGCGCTGGGCATACGTGTTCCACCCGTCCAGCCCGCCGCCAAACACCAAGCCGCCTTTGTCGGACTGGCTGACGTAGAAATGTCCGGCGCCGAATGTGATGACCTGGTCAACCAACGGCTTGACTGCCTCGGACACAAAGGCCTGTAGAACGTGGCTCTCGATCGGGACATCGATCCCGGCCATCTGCGCCAGGCGCGAGGTATTTCCTGCCACCGCCAGCCCGATTTTCTTCGCCCGGATTGGCCCGCGCGTGGTCTGCACGCCCCGAACCCGACCATCGACCACATCGATGCCGGTCACTTCACAATGCTGGATGATGTCGACGCCGCGGGCATCGGCCGCCCGGGCGAAACCCCACGCCACCGCATCGTGTCGCGCGGTGCCGCCGCGCCGCTGTAACAGCCCGCCCAGTACCGGGAACCGACCGTTGTCGATATCGATCAGCGGGCACATCGCGCGCACCTGCTCGCGATCGAGCAGCTCGGCGTCAATGCCGTCCAGCCGCATGGCATTGCCACGCCGGGCCGAAACGTTGCGCGCGCCGTCAGTGTGGAACAGGTTCAACACGCCGCGCTGGCTGACCATCGCGTTGAAGTTGATCTCCTGCTCCAGACCCTCCCACAGCTTCAATGACCATTCGAAGAAGTTATGGTTCTGTGGCAGGAGGTAATTCGAACGGACGATGGTGGTGTTGCGCCCGGTATTGCCGAGGCCGATCGGCCCTTTTTCCAAAACCGCGACGTTGGTGATGCCGTGCACCGAGGCCAGGTAATACGCCGTGGCCAGCCCGTGACCGCCGCCACCGATGATGATGACATCGTATTCAGGTTTGGGCGATGCGTCGCGCCACGCGGGTTTCCACCCTCGATTGCCGGTCAGCGCCTCAGCAAGTAGCCGAAATCCAGAATACCGCATGCGACCTCGCTTCTGCCACTATACGGGGTATTGCCGGCACCCACAAGCCTGCCGTTTCGTCTCAGCCCCGGCCCGCCAGCCGCGCATCAAGGTCGCGCACGGCGCCGAGAATATGCGCCACCAACCCTGGCGCCGGCTCGCGCGCCAGTTGCACATTGGTCGGGGCAGAGGGACGAATGCGGCCAAGTCGCGCGTTACCCAGCCGGCGCAGATCGGCAACCGTCATCCCGCTTGTCAGCCCGTTGCCCAGTTCGACCTGCACCGCAGTGTGGCGATAGGTGATCAACTCCGGCGCAACGAACGGCACCAGGGCACAGGGATCGTGCAGCGAGGCACTGTCCAAGCCATGCACCCGGCTTAGCGACGCCAGGAAGAAATCCAGCAGATCGGCGATAATCCGCGCCACCCGTCCACCCTCGCGCAGCCCTTCGATGTCGGCCGACGTTGCCCCCACCCGTCGCGTCACATCAAGCCCTACCATCCAGATCGGCACGCCGCTGCGCAAGACGATGTCGGCAGCCTCGGGGTCGCAGAAGATATTGAACTCCGCCACCTCGGTGACGTTGCCGATCCCGGTGGTGCCGCCCATGATGCTGATGCCAGCCAGCCACTTGCGCAGCTTCGGTTCCATCGAGAGCGCCAGTCCGAGATTGGTCAGCGCCCCGGTTGCCACCACCACCAGTGACCCGCGATGCGCCCGCGCGGTGCGCAGGATCAACTCGACGGCATGCATGTCCTCGGCCGCCCGGTCGGGCTCTGGCAGTTCGGCGCCATCAATGCCGCTTTTGCCATGGATCACCCTGCCATGGATCGGCGGCGCCACCATCGGCACCGCCGCCCCGGCGGCGACCGGAATGTCGAGCTCAATCAGCCGGCACAGGCTCAACGCGTTGCGCGTGGTCAGCTCCAGCGTCTGGTTGCCATAGACCGTGGTGATGGCGCGCAGATCGAGGTGCCGGGCGGCATAGATCATCGCGATGGCATCGTCGTGCCCAGGGTCGCAATCGAGCAGGATCGGCTTTGACATTGCTAGACCTAGTTCAGCAGGCGATGCGATTGCGGCGTCCAGCCAAGCAGCCGTTCAGCTTTCGACAGATTGTGCTCGCGTCCGGCCTCGTCGCCGGCGATGAACACGCTATCGAACCGGCCATGCCCGATTGCGGTGGCCTCGATGGCGGCAAGATAGGCCCGCGCCAGATCAGCCTCGTCGGTCACATGCACGAAGCTGCCGTCTTGCAACGGACGTGGATTGCGCCGCTCAGCGAGGTAGTCCGCCCGCGCCCGTGGCCCGGTAATCCGCAACCCGATCAGGTTCATGTCGAACCAGCGCGCGAAATACTGGCAGATGTGCTCGCCCAACCCCTTGGTCAGGCCATAGACCGACGGCGTATCGAGTGGCACCTGCTCCTCGGCCGGATACCAGTCACGGCCCCGGAAATGCACACTCATCGAACTGGAATAAACCCCGCGCTTCACCCCGGCTTCCTGGGCCAGGAACAGGAACAGATGGAGGGCCTTGGTGTTCAACTCGTAATTATTGAGGATGGCGGCGACATCTTGATCGCGCCGCATCCCGCCCTGGCCGTCGCGCATCGCCAGCCAAATGAACCCATCAACCCCAGCCAGCGCTTCGCGCACCGCGCCCGGATCGGCCACCGAACCCTGCACGAACGCAATCGCGCCGTGACGCGGAACCGCAACGTCGAGCACGCGCAACGTGTGATGCGCCGAAAGATAGGGCGCGATCATCGTGCCGACCTGCCCAGCCCCCCCGACCAGTAGCAGTTTCATCACTTGATCCTATGCGGTTTCATCTGTGTCGAGCACTTGAATTCCGAGCGCGCGCGCGATGCTGTGGAACAAGCGACCCACAGCCGGCAGCTCGCGGGTGGAATTGCCTTCGGCGATCACCGGGTAGTCGGGTGACAGCGCCTCCATGCGTTGGAACAGCGTCGAAAAATCCATCTCGCCTTTGCCAGGGCAACCATCCTGAAGATGTAATGTCAGCTTATTCTCTGCCCAGATATCCTTGGCGTGGCAGCTGACGATGTGACTTCCCAACAGATCGAAATGCGCCGAGATCGCGGCCCCGGTATGATAGAGCGTCGACAGATCAATCCAGTTGGCTGAATCGTAGTCGCAACGCACCCACGGCGAGCCGACCGCGTCCAACACCTCGCGGGCAATGTGCGGCGTGCGCAGCGTGACAAGCTGATGGCTCTCCACGCTCAGGAAAACCCCGGCATCCGCCGCCGCCGTGGCGCATTCACGCAGAGTCTTGATCAGCTGGTCCTTTGCCGATGCGGTGAAGTTGGCGGGGTGCGGATACCATGGCCCCGCCGGGTTCATCGATCCCGGGCCGGTATCAATCCCGCGCGCCCCCATCCATCCGGCCAACCGAAGCGCGTGCTGGATCACCCGCACCGAACGCCGCCGCGCCGCCTCGTCGGATGTAATCATGTTCTGCCAATACCCGGTGGCCTGGAATAGTCGCACCCCTTCATCGGCCAGCTTAGCGCGCAACCGCTGCGCCTCGGCCCGCGTGGTCAGATTCGGATCGTTGGCCGCGAAGCGGGTGAATACCCCGCTGAACCCCGCGCGCCGCACCCGTCGGCACATCGCCGGGGTGAACGCGTTCATGTCACCAGGCAGGAAGCAGCCGCTCATTCCAAAGCGCATCACCGAGTCCCCGAGATGTGTACGCAATTTATTAACACGGACTATTCACCCCGCCCACAGTTGTAACATTTCGCCCGTGCGCCACCCGCCTGATGGTTCTGTTCGCGCGTGCTGACGTTCCGGCGAGAGGCGTGGGATGACTTGGTTGGGGAAGGCGCTGAGCGGGCGGATCGCCATCGGCCAGCAGGCAATAGAGCCCGATCCCCGCCAGCAGCGGCGACTTGCCGTTGCCCTTGCCCTCTTCATCGTAGAAACGGCGAAACCGGCGCGTCCCATCCGCCTGCTTCCAGCCGAACAGCGAGCCGATGCGAAAGGCCTGCGAGGGATGCAGGTCGAACTTCCGTCCCTCGAACTGGCCGCCGTTCAGGCGCAGCACCACCGGGAAGAAGGTGATCGCTCGCATCGCTGCGACCAAATCCCAGGTCAGGCCGCGCTTCGAACCATACGCCAGGTCGTCGAGGTGGCGCCGACAGGTGTTCCTAACATGCGGCCCGGCGACGACGCGCCCCGCAATGACGTCGTGCGCCCAGGCGGTGACGGGATCATCAGGCGAGATAGGCGGCGACGGGGTCTTGGCTTTCCGAGCCCGGCGGCGCGGCGATGATCCGACTGCGGGCACTGGGCGTCATCCCAAATTCTGCGGCGTAGCGCACTAGGTCGCTCATCGCCTTGTTGGCGGTGCCTACCAGCGGGTTCTGGATGGCGTTACCGTTGCTGGTCTTGATCATCAGCCCGCCGGTCAGCAGGTCGCGCTTGCCCATTTCGGCAATTGCCCGCTCGGCGATGGCCCAGCGGCCATAGGCCTGGCAGTAGGCGGCGAGACTGGCGCGATCGATCCCGGACAGCAGGCCGATCTTGTAGAGTTCCTCGGAGACGCGACCCCATTCGACCTTGGCGTCATCGCTCAGATGCGGCGGCGGGGATGGCAGGGCCGGCACCGCCTGCGCCTCGACGGCGGGCAGCGGGCGCCGGCCGGGATTGCCGGTTACCAGCTTCAGATGGGTCGGCTTCGGCTTGCGGCCCATGGCCATGATGATGATCCAAACAGGCTGAAATTAATAACAATCAACGCGGTAATCGAGCTTGGCTCTGCCGCGGCACAGCGCGAATGGTCCATCACGCGCAGGCGAACACGCCCCGCCAGATCGGAGACCGGACGATGAGCAGCACCCGCACCCAGAAGAGTCAGGAAGCCAGCTTCAACGCGTTCATGAAGCAGATGGAGGTCTTCCGGGGCCACGCC